>CAWEWX010000051.1:0-22345 GCA_963812655.1 uncultured delta proteobacterium
TAGGCGCGGGCCAGGCCCAGCAATACGGAGCCGTAAACGTGGCCGCTGAGCCCGTGCCAGTAGGCGGCCAGCGCGCCCCATTCGTAAGCCATCCAGAGAGTCAGGGCCAGCAGCAGGGGCACCAGCAGCTTGATGAGGGGGTCCGCCTTCAGACTTCGGGGCGCGCCGGGAGCGGGGGGCGCCAAAACCCCCGAGAATGCCGGTGATGGAGAAACGTTGGAGATTTTCCGGGGCATAAGGTGTCGGGCCTCAGTATTGTCCGGCAAGGTTTATGCTATGAGGCAGGCAGGTAGAGAATTGTTTGAACTTAGGCATGCGCACTATCTAATTAATTTATGGATATTACAAGGTATTTCCCTCTCCCCCTTTGGGGGGGAGAGGGCAGGGTGAGCGGGGGTGGAACGGCCGATGAAGCCACCCCTCACTCGGTGTCGTCCCCTCGCAGGGGAGAGGGGATTTAGTTGCATCGGTATAATATGTTGATATGGCTGAAATTACAATGTCCTAGAGTTTAACTGCGAGATAGTGGAATCTTCTCCACCCAATTTTGTTGCCGGACACTATTGGTCGGGCCTTCAATAAGGAATAGCACCTACCCATCGAGTTTTTGATACCGCGGCCGCAGGCTGCTGTCAAGGGGTCTTGCCAGTGTCCTGTCTCAGATTTTCCTTAAATCAAAAATATCCTTAATATTTTTAGCCCGTTAAAATGTTGCCGCTCAGCTTAACATTGCGACAATCCTCATTAAAATGAGCGCAGGCTAAAGCCTGCGGCTACAAAAACTTACCCAGGCGGGACGCCTAGGCTACCGGAACATGCTACCCAGGCGGGCAGCTCCGGGCGAGGCGGGGGAAGGCCGCGGCCAGGCCGGGGGGCAGGGTAGGGGGGTGAGCCGGTTTCAGGAGGTGGAGCAGCTCCAGGGCGTTGGCCACCGCCTGGCCGGCAGGGTGGTTGTTGAAGATGACGTAGACTTCCGGGGCCTGGGCCATCAGCTCCCGGGCCCGGTGGGCCAACTCCGCCAGTTCTTCCGGGCTGTACAGGTAGTCGTAACGGGCCTGGCGGTCCTCCCCGAATTGGAACCAGGCCTCCTGCCGGCGGCCATGGCAGCGCAGGTAGCCCCGGGAGCCGGTGACCCAGCGGGTGGCCCCCAGGGGATAGGAGACCTGGGGCTGGTCAATATTGCAAAAATCGATTTCCACGTCCTGCAAGAACTCCCGCACCGGCCGTTGTTGCCAGGACCGATGCCGCACCTCCAGCGCCAGGGGCCATTCCCTTAAGTGGGATTTGAGACTCAGCAGGTATTTCCGGTTTTCCTCGGTGTTATGGAAGGAATAGGGAAACTGGGCCAGGAGCGCGCCCAGGCGCCCGGCGTCCATCAGCGGCGCAAGCCCCTCCTTAAATTGGTCCCATTCCGGGGCGGTCCCGCGGCGTTCGTGGGTAAACACCTGCCAGAGCTTGGCGGTGAAGCGAAACTCCGGATGAGCCGCCACCGCCGCCAGCCAGCGGGCCGCGTCCTTAGGGGCGATGGGCCGGTAAAAGGTGACATTGATCTCCACCACGTTGAAGAGGGTGGCCAGGAAGGCCAGGCGGCCCGGGCCCTTTACCGCGGCGGGATAAACCACCCCCTGCCAGTCGGGATAATCCCAGCCGGCCGGGCCAATGTAAAGCTGGCGGGTTGCGGTTTTCAGGTTGGGGTTGGCGTTGGCGGATGCAGGTATCTGGTCCGGATCAGGGATCAGGGCTGACATTGGGCGCAGGGCTGGGACGCCAGTTCCAAGATTTCGCCGGCCTGGGGATGCTGTTCCCGGACCACCACTGCCTTCAAGGCTTCCAGGGCCACTTCCAACTGGGAATCGTCCGGTTCCAGGGCGGTGAGGCGCTGGGTGGCCAGCCCCGGCCAGAGCAGGAAGCGGGCCAGGAAATGGCCCCGATGTTCGCCTCCCCAGCGGATGATTTCATAGGACATGGCGGCAATCGGGAGCATCAGGCCCACCTTGACCAGCACTTGGAGAAGGTTGTTGGCCAGGCCGCTGTGGGTCAAAGCGGGAAACAGTGGGAAGAAGACCGCGAAGATCAAGATGCTCACCAGCAGCACCACCAGGATGAAGGAGGTGCCGCAGCGGGCATGAGCGGTGGGGTGGCGCCGGGCGTACTCCACTTCCAGGGGCTGGCCCGACTCAAAGGTACAGATAGACTTGTGTTCGGCCCCGTGATATTGGAAGACCCGGCGGATATCCGGGAAAAAGGAGATGCCCCAGAGATATAACAGGATGAAGGACGCCTTGATGAAGCCATCGATGAGGTGGAAGGCGAGGTCCGCCGGGGTGAGGGAATGGCCCAGCAGACGGCCGGCAAAACCGCTGAGCCAGTGGGGCAGAAAGCCGAAGAGGAGGAAGGCCAGCAGGAAGGCGCCCCCCAGGGTAAGGGAGATACTGACCCAGCCCAGGGGCGGCTCGTCGTTTTCCTCTTCCTGGAGAGCGGCCTGGGCTGAAAAGCTGAGGGCCCGAACCCCGGTGGCCATGGCCTCCAGGAGGATCACGGGGCCCCGCAGCAAGGGGCGCTTCAGGACCGGGAGGCGCTCCGCCAGAGACTGGTAAGGCTCATCCTTGAGGCAAATGGAGCCGTCGGGACGCCGCACCGCGATGGCCAGGGCATGAGGGGAGCGCATCATCACGCCCTCCAGCACCGCCTGGCCTCCCACCGCCAGTTGGGTTTCCTCCGGCTTCATTCGGCCTTTTCGGCAGGTGCTTTTTGCAAGTGCGCGTATTTGCGCCGGAAGCGTTCCACCCGGCCGGCGGTGTCCACCAGTTTTTGCTTGCCGGTGAAGAAGGGATGGCACTTGGAGCAGATCTCCACCCGGATCTTGTCCGTGGTGGAAGCGGTGAGGAACTCACTGCCACAGGCGCAGCGCACCGTGGTTTTGAGAAGTTTGGGATGGATGGCTGTTTTCATAACTCCGTTCCGGTTTGCATTGATAATTTAATTTTTAAATATAACCTAGAATTCGCCAAAAGCCACTGAAAAAAAACCCTCCGGCCGCCATCGCCGCCGGGGTCGTGGCCGCAACCCGATCCCCGCCGGGAGGCTGAGGGTGATAAGGTAATTTCTTTTTCGCTTCCTGCGGAATAACCGGCTTTAATAACTGACTACACAGGCCAGAGGCCTAGGCTACCAAGTCCCGGCTGGCTAGGCGTCCCGCCTGGGTGATGAGAGTTTAGTTCACACAGGCCAGAGGCCTATGCTACCAAATCCAGAGCATCACAGGCCAGACGCCAAGGCTACCAAGCCTCCATGAGCCAGCAGCCCCAGGCAGCCCCAAGAGTTCAGGGAAATCCGGCTACGCCGGGGTGGAGGTCTCCAGGTGGATAAGTTTGGGGCCTTGCTTGATCCGGAAGCGCCCGTCCACCGTCTCCCAGATCCAGCCGGAATAGCCGTAGCCGCCCACCGCCTTGGTCACCAGGGCCCCGCGCCAGGATTGGGCCCGAGGTTCGTTGAGAGAAACCGTGCCGAATTTGCCGAAGGTATAATCAGGCACCGGGTGGCAGTATTTCTCACCTCTCAAAGCCGCGGCGGCCAGGGCGGCCTCTTCGCCGCCGTAAACTGAGGCCCGGAGGCCATATTGGTGATTTTTAGCCCGGGCCACCACCTCTTCCCGCTCATAGAAACTGCTGGTGAATAATACCGGGCCGAAGACCTCGTTTTTCATGCCCAGCATCTCATCCGTGGCATCCCGGACCAGCGTAGGATACACCAGGTTCCCCACGATTTTACCGCCCACCAGGATTTGGGCGCCCTGGGCCGCCGCCTCGGCCAGGGCCGCCTGGATGCCGGCCACGGCCAGGTCGCTGGCCAGCGGGGTCACCTCCACGCGTCGATCTCTCGGATCGCCCACCAAGAGGCCCTCAACTTTAGACGCGAGCATTTTTAGGAATGGCTCGTAGATGGCCTGATGGATAAATATCCTCTTGGGCGCGGTGCAGGTCTGCCCGGAATAGGCAAACTTGCCGGCCATCAGATCGGCCAGGGCCACTTCCAGGTCGGCGTCGGGGAAAACAATGAACGGGTCGGCTCCGGGCCCTTCAAAAATGAACTTCTTGCCGCTTTGGCGGAAGGCTTCCTGGTAGGGGAGCACGTGCTGGTCAAACCCGAAAAACACCACCCCTGAGACCTGGGGGTTTTTTAGGGCCTCCTCCATGAAGCTCCGGCCCCGGCCCCGGTAAAACCTGATAGCGTCTCCAAAGATCGGCTGATAAATTTCCTCCATCAGGTTCAGCAGCCCGGACCCCTTGGAGGAGAGCTTCACCAGGACCCGGTTTCCAGCCATATAAGCCGCGGTGATGACCAGGTTTAGCCAGGCGCTGCCGTTATAAGACAGCGTCACCGCCACCCAGGAGTCCGGCCCCCCCAAAGGTCTCCTGGAGGCTAAAGCTTCCCGGACCTCGATAAAGGTCCCCAACCGATCCAGAGTCAGATCCACCTCGTGGGCGGTGTCTTTGGCGGCAAACTGGAGATCACGGGCAGCCTGGGCGATCATCTGATCCCGCCGCCGGCCCAGCGCCTGGATCAATTTCCCCACCTTCTCGAATCTCTGGTCAAAAGTCATTGCTTATCTCCCGGGTGGCCAGAGGCCGGCACCCTGCGCGGCGTTCAGGGGACGATCCAGACGACCAGGCCTTCGGCCCCATTCAGCACCCTGGTGGTTACCCGGCCCAGAATGAATTCGCGTACCGCCGATATTCCCCTGCGGCCCATAATTACGGTGCCGAAGTTCCCCTCTCTGGCCGCCGCGAGGATATCAGCCGCACGGCTATAGCTGCCAATGGCGCAGGCCGTGCTGATCTTCTCAGGCGCCACGCCCGCTTTCTCCAAGCACCCTTTATAATCAGCAAACATTCCCTGAATCTTGGCTTTCAGGTTCTCATGGAGCGCCGTCTCGATTTCCTCCCCGGCCGCGGTCAAATACGCGCTCCCTCCCGGGAAAAATTTGCGCACCACGTGGAAGAGGGTGACTTCCGCCCCGGTTTGCGCCGCATAGGGGGCGGCGTAGATCACCGCCTGGCGGGAATTTGGGGAAGCATCCACGGCCAGCAACATTTTCCCGGAAATGACTTCCCCGCCGATGACCCAAACCGGAAGCCAATCAACTCCCTGCACGACCTGGGCCGAGACGCTTCCCAGCATCAGGCCTTCGACCTTGCCTATCCCCCTTCTGCCAATGACCACGGCATCATAACCCTTTTTCGCTTCGGTCAGGATATCCCTGGCAATCCCGGATTGCCACTGCCGCAGCATGGGGATAATGAGGTCCGGAACAAAGCAGCCGGAGCCCACCAGGATATCTTTGGCTTGGTCTAAGAATTTCTGAGCCGCACGCTGGCATTCGTCGTTGAAGCGCTGGTATTGCTCTTTGATCTTCGACTTGAAGTTTTCATCCACTTTGATCTGCCAGAGCAGTTCCTCCGAGGCCATGGGGAGAACATGGAGAAGACCCACTGCTACCGGAGAGCCGGAGCACAGGGCGGCCACATATTTGATGGCCTGCAGTGAGTAGGCGGATCCGTCCACCGCAATCAAGATCTTTTTGCCGGTTCCCATAAAAATTCTCCCTCGCCTGGCCGCGGTCAGCGGTAGCTGCTGCCCTTAGGGCCGCGCATGAGTGAAGTGAACACCCCGATACTGGCAATGATCATGCAGGTGAGCATAGCTGTGTGAAAGGCGTGGATAAAAACAGGTTTCAGTTGAGCGGCGGGAAGACCCAATTTCTGGCCTAGCGCCGCTCCGGCCTCGGCGCCGCCCAGTGAGGCGAAAATTGCCCCGGAGACCGCCACACTGGAGGATTGGCCCAGCACGCGCACCGTATTTAAAAACCCGGAGGCAATTCCCAAGCGCTGCGGTGGCACTGAACTCAAAATGGCGTTGTTGTTGGGCGGCTGGAAAAGCGCTTGCCCTAAGCCGGTAACCAGCAGCGGCCAGAAAATGTCAAAAAGCGAACTCCCGGACTGCAAGCGGCTGAGAAAATAGAGTCCCAGACAGACGATGGCCAGGCCCGAGGAACTGAGAAGCCGCGATCCGAAACGGTCGGAAAGCCTGCCGCTTAACGGGGCCACCACCCCGATGCTGAGCGGCACCGCGGTCATCAGCAGGCCCGCCACATGGACCGGCAGCGCCCGCAGCTCCTCCAGGTAGAAGGGCATCAGGAACATCACGGCAAACAGAGACAGGAAGGCGAGAAAGCTGCTGACAATCGCCGCGGTGAACAGCCGGTTGTGAAAGAGGGAAAAATCGACGATGGGCTGCGTCTCGCGCTTTTCGTGGATAATGAAGACCGTTAGCAGCAGCAAAGCCGCCACGAAAAGCCCGACGATGGTGAAGGAACGCCACCCGGCTTCCTGGCCGAAGCTCAGACCCAGCATCAGACAGCCGACGCTGACCGAAAGCAGGAGGGCGCCGATGGGGTCGAATCGCTGTTGGCCCCCGCTCAGGCGCATCGGCTCCGTGAGCAGGCGCAGGGCCGCGATCATGCCGATTATCCCTATGGGGACATTGATGTAAAAGATCCAGCGCCAGGTGAAGGCTTCCGTGATGAGACCGCCCACCGCGGGACCGGCGCTGGTACCGGCGGCCACCACCAGAGCCAGAATACCCAAGGCCCGCCCCCGCTCCGTGGCCGGAAAGGCTCGGGCTATCATGGCCGGACTGATGGCCATGATCATCGCGCCCCCCACTGCCTGCAGGGCCCGAGAAATGACCAGGAGCAACAGCGACGGAGCCGCCCCGCAAATGGCGGAGCTGATGGTAAAGATGAAGAGTCCCAGCACCCACAGGAGTTTCTGCCCCACCATATCCAACAGCCGGCCCAGGGTCAGCAGGAGGCTGGCAATAACGATGAGATAGGCAATGATGACCCATTCCACCAGGCCACTGAGAGGGACATGAAAAGAGAGGCTGATCTTCGGCAAGGAGATATTCACAATGCTGGAGTCCAGGCACACCATAAAGAGGCCGATGGCCATAATCCCCATAACGGTCCACTTGCCCGCGGTCTCCCCGCCGGCCGGAACCGTCATGGCCTCCTGGTCGATGCTGCTCACGCTGTCTTCCCGCTCATTCCGCAACTTATTATCCATTGAGATTGACTGATTATTAACCCCTCTTTGGGAAAAGGGGGGTAGGCGCAGTAGTGTCCTGGAGCAATTTCCCGGTTTACCGCAAGACCGTGATCATCTGTGGTCAGCCGATCCCGGACTTTTCCCCGGGACATGATTGGACGCGATTATAACTTCTCCCTCTCCCCTCTCAGGGGAGAGGGAGTTTTAGGGAACCTGGTTACGGGATAATGCAAGCTTTATCCAGCGGACAAGCATCTATTCACCTCGGTGCAGAGTAACGTTTTTTTCATATAAAAGCCTGCGGCTAGATTGGTTATCGCCGCGGTTTCTTGCACAACGCAAAAAACCTGCCGGACCCTACTGGGGTAGGGGGGATTTAATCTAGCCTCTTGAAATCCCCCTAAATCCCATTTTTTAAAAGGTGGACTTAACCATGCCCAATCCGGCGTTCCAGTCCTGAGATTATGTCCAGCTAATGATGAAACACTCCAATAGTATCAGGTTGCCAACGAAAGAAAATGGTTCATAGGCAAGGGCGCCAGGAGCGCACCCGGCAGGGACGGACCGGCGGTGCGCCCCGGCGAAAAATACCTGAGAGGCTGAGCCGCGGCTTTGGCCACATCTTCCAGAGTCGTGACCCGCACCCTTCAGATGGCGATCCGCGGATACATCCACCCGCCGATAATGACCAGGACCGCGGTTACCAGCAGCAGAACCGCCAAATCCGGCGCCAGGCCGATAACGCTGGTTCCCCCGGCCAGCATCAAAGCCCGCAGCGCGTCCACTTCGTAGGTCAACGGATTGAGGTGGGAGATCACCTTTAGCCAATCCGGCATCATGGAGATCGGGTAAATGGCGTTGCTCGCGAAGAATAAGGGCATGGTCAAGACCTGGCCAATGCCCATGAAGCGTTCCCGGGTCTTGACCACACAGGCAATGATCAGGGAGAGGATGGAAAAACAGGCCGCGCCCAGGATGCCGATACTCAGCACGCCTACCAGCGCCAGGGGATGCCAGTTGATCTTGACTCCCAGCAGCAGCGCCAGTCCATAAACAATAGCCACCTGCGATAAGGCGCGGACCCCGGCGGAAATACCTTTGCCCAGCACCAGCGCGGTGCGGGGGGTCGGGCTGGCCAGGAGTTTGTGGACCAGCCCCAGGTCCCGCTCCCAGATGATGGCGATGCCGTGAAAGATGGCGATGAACAGGACACTCTGGGCCAGGATGCCCGGGGCCATAAAGTCCAGGTAAGGCAGGCCGCCGGTGGGGATGGCCCGCGTCCTGCCAAAGACCTGCCCGAAAACCAGCAGCCACAGCGCCGGCTGGATGGCGCGGGTGAGCAGTTCGGTGGGGTCGTGGCGAATTTTGCGCAATTCCAATTCGGCAATGACCAGCGTCTTGCTTACGAATCCGGCGCCCCGTTTCAGGAGAGAGGCCATAGGCCGCAGAAGCCGCTTAACCCAGCCGTTGGGCCGTGCGCCTGGTTCTGGACGCTTCACGGTAACCTCCCCCGGAATCGACTATGCCGCCCGCATAATGGACGAAGACATCATCCAAAGTCGTCTTCTTGCCGCCCAGCGACGCCTTGAGAGCCGCGGGCGCGCCAATGGCGGCCACCCGGCCCAGATGCATGATCGCCACCCGGTGGCACAGGTGATCGGCTTCCTCCATGAGGTGGGTGGTCATCATGATGGTGGTGCCATATTCGCGGCGCAATTCCTCGATATGCTCCCAGACGGCCCGGCGGGCCACCGGATCGAGGCCCACGGAAGGTTCGTCCAGGAATAGCACCCGGGGCCGGTGCAACATGGACTGGGCGATTTCCAGCCGCCGGATCATCCCGCCGGAATATTCCCGCACCATGCGGTCCCCCGCCTCGGTTAAATCAATTAAGGCCAGGGCGTCCTGTATGCGCGCCTGGCGCTCGGCCCGGGGGATATCGTAAAGCTTGGCAAAGATCAAGAGATTCTCATAGCCGGTCAGGGTGCCATCGGCCGAAACCAACTGCGGCACGTAGCCGATGACCCGGCGCACGTCCCGGGCTTGCCGGACGATGTCGAAGCCGGCGACGGACGCAGTCCCCGAGGTCGGCGGCAAGAGGGTGGTGAGCATCTTCAGGGTAGTGGTCTTGCCCGCGCCGTTGGGACCCAGCAAACCGAAGACCTCCCCGGCCTCTACGGCAATGGTCAGCGCGTCCACCGCGGTATGGCCGTTAAAGCAGCGGGTCAGCTCCTTAGTCTCCAAAATAGCCATGTAATTATTTTCCTAGTGAAGTCTTGGTGTCTTGATCGGACACAAAGATCGATTCCAAAATCTGCATTGCCTTTATGATGGTGCGGCGCCCGGAGGCGGGCAGCGCCGCCAGGCGCTCGGCCAGCCGGGCCGCGGTGGCCTCCAGGGCCGATTGCATGGCGGTCCGGCCAAGAGCAGTGGGAGCCAGGGTCACCCGGCGGCGGTCTCCGGGGTCCATTTGGCGGATCACCATATTGCGGGCTACCAGGCCATCGATCATCTTGGACGTCGAAGGCAGGGTGAGCCCCAGATGCTCCGCAATCTCCGACAGGGAGGCGCCTTCATGGCGATTCAAGAAAATTAGGACCCTAAACTTGGGCACCGAAAGGTCAGATCCCCGAAAGCTCCGCATCTCGTGGCGGATGGCGCGCATAACCATGGGAATGGCTTCCAATATTTGTCGAGCACACTCATCCGGCGAACCGACCATAGTTAGCCTTTCTAATAGTTATATAATCTAAGTATATTTCTGGAATTGGCAGATTTCAACAAAATTCTGGTTAAGGTCCCGGCAGGCACCAACCTTATTGCCCTCTACCCGGCGCAGGGCGGCGGCTGGGATCAGGCGTCGCTAACGCGGGTGTTAAAAGAAGCGGTGGCGGAGAAAAAAAGGGCGAGGGAGTCAGCTATGATTAACCTAACAGCACGCAACAAGCCGGGTGGCAAGGTGCGGAGATCTATCAGTGACCATAACCATGCTTGGCGCGGTATATGCTGATAGCCTCAGCTTTCTCCATGATGTGCCAGGTGATGGCCTTTCTGGCCCGAAATTCAAAGATCGTTCCCCTATCAAGAATACCCGAACCAAAGAGGTGGTATGTATAAAATCCGAAAAGAGATATATCTTGATGGAAATTTGTGCTATCTTGCATTCAGGTAGTACTATTGGGCTACAAAAAGAAGGATTTCTTAGGGATCGTCCCCGGTTAGAAGTTAAAAAAACCTTTTTTCAAACGGTGGCCAAGGGCTGGCGCATAATCTCCGATAGTTCCACGTATATAAGTGAGAGGGCCAATTGATCCTCAACCATTACCTTGCTCTCTTTCGATTCCCTAATCTAATATGTTATAATAATTACGGAACATTTTATCATTTGGCTCACGGAGAAAAAGTCCATGATAGAGGAATTAGATCTTTCAAATAAGATCTGGGCATTATTCAAACAAATTCCAGCATATGATATTGTCAAATCAATTATGATAGAATTTGACAATTTGGATATTTACTTGGCTGGTGGGTCGTTACGAAATATTATTATGGGCATTAAAAATCAGAAAGACTTAGATTTATTTTTTGGGGGGGAATCTGTCGAGAATGCAATTACACGCTTCAAAGAGCACGGTGTATTAAAAAGGAATCCTTTTGGTAATGAACGTTGGTTTTCTTTAACGTATAACAATATTTATTGTGATTTGATCCCCATCCAGAAATTTATTAATGGTCTGTGGCGTTGTAAAGATATAGTTGATACACTTAATCAATTTGATTTTACGGCAAACGCTATGGCAGTTGACCTTAGAAATGGCAAATTTTACAATCCTCAAAACGGATTGCGAGATTTGCTCAATAAAGAGATGCGAGCTGTACGTTTCGATTACCCCGAAGAACCAATATTTCCTGGACAGACGCTAACTAGGAATCAGGTTCTTTGGTTCCGCATCCTCCATTATGCCGCTGCTTTAGATTTTAAAATCGAACCGATAACTATGAGATGGCTTATCATAAATCGTAAGTTTTCTGAATTTGTTGAATTGTTCAACAAAAATTTTTTCCCTATACACCCCATGGCCTTTGAAAAACTGACAAAATGAACAGAAGAGAGCAGTAACCTTTAACACATGGAGGAACTGAGCAGATGGGAAATGGTAATGTAGTGGAAGATCCGTTTGAAGTTGCACGAAAGGAATTTACTCCTGCGACATTTTCTAATAAACTATTAATGGCCTTTTGGCTTATTATTGCAGCTATTATCGTTTCTGTGCTATGGTTTCATTATCTAGGCTATGTTGATAGAAAATTAAATGCCGAATTTAATGTCTCATGGAGTAATCCCGAAAATTTAATTTTGAGACCAGGCCCGCCTTCGTTTAAATATGATAGAGATAAGAATGAGCTGATTTATTCCGGAGTTATTGATAGTAAGCGAAAGCAAGAATTAGTTTCTCTGATAGAGTGTAAGGGCAAAGAAATTACGGCACAACAAGGAAAGACTTATTGGGAGGCTATTGATAAACTTTCTTATGACTCAAATCAAGCTCTGAAAGATTATACTTTTTATCTTATTTTACTGGGTGGGATCTCTGGGGTAATGGGAGTCATATTAAGATCATTCGTCGATTATGTTGGAAATGCATGCTTCAAAAATAGTCTCGATGTAAAACGCTGGTGGCCATGGTATCTCTTGCGACCTGGTATAGGATTTCTCGTCGGAATTGTAGCGGTCTCACTGACCGAAGCAGGCTTTGTTACGTATGGAGATAAAGCCCCAGGCGGAATGCTCTGGTGGATTAGCGTTGCCATCCTTTCCGGATATGGGGCCGATGAATTCACTCAACTTTTGAGGCGCCTAACCCTAACTTTATTTGGAGAAAAAAAATAGGCTCTATGAATTTACCTAAAAGGCCGGTCGAATAACGCATTTTCACTTATAGTTATTTCATAGTGGCTGCAATTCGAGAACCCATCAGCAAAAAGAAATTATGTAGGAATGGGACAACTCTAACTGAATCGGGGAGTCTAAGGAAATCCTATCAACATGCCCTAGAATTAAAGGATCATAGATTACTTAATTGCAATGTTACCTGCCATTATCGATAGTTATCCGCCATCCTTGAAAATTACAAATATGGTGTAAATATCAAAGCGGGGGCCGGGAGTTGCTCCCGCCTTTTGGAATTGATGGATGGAATGATCTGATTTTTATGAAAATAGTTATTATTCTCCCCACTTATAACGAACGCGACAATATCCGCTTATTGATCCCGGCCTTATCCCGACAAGGCGCGCGGATCAGCCACGAGATGCACCTGTTGGTAGTGGACGACAATTCCCCGGACGGCACCGCCGGCCAGGTCAGGGCGCTGATGGCCGGCAATCCTCGCCTCCATTTATTGACCGGGGAGAAAAAGGGGCTGGGAGCCGCTTACCTCCGGGGCATGCGCTACGCCTTGCAAGAGTTGCAGGCCGATGCGGTGATGGAAATGGACGCGGATTTCTCCCACCTGCCGGCTGACGCGCCGCGGTTGCTCGCCGCCCTGGAAGCCGGGGCTGACTTCGTCATCGGCAGCCGCTATGTCCAAGGCGGCAAGATTCCGGAAAACTGGGGTTGGCGGCGCCAAGCCATTTCCCGCTGGGGTAACATCTTGACCCGCTGCCTGGTGGGCTTATACCCGGTGAAGGATTGCACCGCCGGCTTCAGGGCCATCCGCGGGGCCGTCTTGCGCAAAATCGATTTCCATACCCTGGAAGCGGTTCAGGGGTATGCCTTTCAAATAGCCCTGCTTTATCAGGCCAGGCTGCACCAGGCAGTCATTACCGAGATCCCGGTGGTTTTCGCGGACCGGGTGCGCGGCGCCACCAAATTGGGTCTGGCAGAGGTGATCGAATTTATCATCGATGTCTGGTGGATCAGGTTTCAGGCCAGCGAAACCTTCCTCAAGTTTGCCGTGGTGGGGTTATTGGGGGTGGGGGTGAACCTGGGGCTGTTCATGGGGATGGTCGGGCTCGGCCTCAGCAAATATCTCGCCTCGCCCCTCTCCATCGAAGGTTCCATCATCTCCAACTTTATCCTCAATAATTTTTGGACCTTCAAAGACCGTAACGCCCCAGGCACTATCTGGACCAGGGCCGTCAAATTCAAAGGCGTCTCCTGTTTGGCCTTGGGTGTCAGTTACGCCACCTTCATCCTTTTGGTGCTGCTCTTCCCCTGGACCCCGCCCTACATCCCGCAACTGCTGGCCATCCTCCCGGCCACCCTGGTCAATTATTTCCTTAATTCTTCCTGGACCTTCAAAAGGCCAGCGGTGGGTGGCAACTCCTAAACCTCTAAACCCGAATTACGCCGCCAGCGGCGAAGGAAAGGGGGGGGGTAAGAGCCCACGCTTAGGCCTAAGTGGCGTGGTGATTTTCGGCGCGGCCACGATGAGGAGAACGCCATAGAAAGACCCAGTTGGCGCGGCTGGCTTTCATTTAAGTTGCGAGTAAATACTCGCCAGCCCAATGGGAATCAAAATCCAGCCCAGGACCTGGTGCAGAAAAAAATAGAGCCAGATGAAAAAACCGCGGTCCTGGACATCCCAATTTTTCGCCAGTCCCAGTTCTATGGGCAGGAATCGGTCCAGACTGATAAACAACCGGATAAATACAGATCTATATCTCTTTCCCTCATACGTTATCTTGTTCTCTTTCAAATATACCGGGCTAAACAAACAGGCGCCCAAAATGATAAATGCCAGGCCGAGAAAAAAAACCCGGAAAGGGGCGCGGCCATAACCGGCGATCTTCCCCCAGAAAAACCATTCCAGCCAGCGGACCGGATCATACCATTTCATCTTTTCCGCGAGCTCTCTATCATTCATGCGCATAAAAACTTTATTAGCCCAGGTCTCGCGGCCGATGCCCTTAAAAAAAGCCTCAAGTTGGACATAGCCCTGGGTATTAAAAGGGCAAGCATCCATAAAGTTCGCAACTTTCTTGAAATCCGCATCGTTATAGTCGGAATCGTATAGCTTGACTTCTGATCCGGATCCTGGTTTATCGATGGTCATGCTGCTGAAACTGATGCCCCCTAAATAGACATAATAGCGGAAAGGCTCTTTCCCTGCTTTCCCCGGCTGGTGGGGATCAACCTTCGGCCACTGGACATTTGTAAAAGTTAGCGTCTGGAAGCTGCCGCCGCGAAAGTCCGCGATTTTTTTAATCTGGGTGTTTTGGATAGTCGTATGACCCTTTACTTGCATTTGCCTGGCATTCAATGCAGCGATGCTTTCGTTCCTAATAATTAGATCACGTTGAATCAGACTCTCTTGCAGCTTTAAAAGAGGAATGGTCACATTTACCGGTAGGCCATTTTCCCCGGTGGTTGGGGCTGCGTCGATTTCTAAATCATTAAAGTTAGCAAAAGAGAAGTCGAGTACACCACGGATGATGGTATTATCCATAAAACATTTATGGCCGATTTTAATGCTGGCAAAATTATTGGTTTCGTGTTCATTGAGAAACTTGGCTCCGGAGGCCCAGAAACTCTCCCCAATTTCCATCATCTCAAAAGTCACCCCACCATAGAATTCGGCATTGTTAAGCAGGACGTGACCGGCCTTCATGCCGAAGAAAATGGCGGGTCCCTTGGGGTCAAGGAACTTCGCCGCCCTGGCATCAAATTGTTTGCCAAAACGAGTCCGCCTAAAGCTCGTCGGGCCAGAAAATCTGCCATTTCTAAAATGGGCGCTATCACTTACCGCCATGGAGTTAAAATCGACCTGGGCCTTGCTGCTGCGAAACTCGACCCCCACAGCTTGAAACTCTAAGCCAATTCTGGCATCCCACCAGAAGCATTCATCCTCAAAATGAGCCTTATCGCAGATGAAATTGCCATCGATTTTTATTCCGGAAAAATTCACACTCTTTAAAAATTCAGACCCTTCAAATGATAAATCTTTTTTAACATAACCCCTTTTGAAAGTTACTTGCCCTTCAAAAGTACATTTCTTCAGATAAACCGGATAATTTATCTCAACGTTATCCAGGTCAAGATCGCCAGTTATCGTAGCATGGGTAATCTGAACTCCTTGTTTACAAATCTTTGCTCTACAACCATCATTAAACAATTTTTGCAGAAAATTAGCGCTTAACAAACACTGCTGATCCCCGGCAAACTTTTGTTTCAGGTCGGCTTCTATCCCCTGATCTATTTGCCCCAGCACCCAATTTTCCTGCTCGGTCAGTTTTTGAGGCTCGCCGGAGACACTTTTAGCAAGTTCGCCAGAGGCCGGGGCTGACAGGAGGAGAACCAGCAGGCACAATAATCCTAAGACCTCAGAGAAAAATAATGGCTTAAGGCCATAAGTTCTCTTAAAGCGGGTGTAGGACTTCACAGGATTCTGCCTCCCTTGCGGAAAAACCTTTTTTTTAGATATGGCCGCAGCCAATTGGGAAAATTTAAGCTCAGCCGACTGCAGGGTGCCTGGTTTCGGAAGCCGCTGGGATTTTGAGTTTGAAAATTCCCGGAAGCTGCTGGCCCGCCGCGGCCTGGTCTCTAAAAATCTGGGGCGCCCTGGCAAATCCGCCACTGCGGCTCTGGCAATCCGGCCTTCCAGGATAGCCCCCGGAACGGGGGCTCATTCCGGATGCACCCCTCTTTCTTTATCTATTATAATTTACTTGACAAAAATTTAAAAAACTTTATTTTTGGAACAGGAGGAGGACGATTATGAAAAAAATAATTCTGTTGGTTATAGTGGTTTTATTCGTCGCAGTTAATGTGACCGCCATGACGTGGGGAGGCGGTGACTTGGTCCAAAAATCGGTAGGGTTTGATAAAACCGAATAGAAATTGAAACGACTTCAGACTGGCGCAGGAGAGAAGGCCCTTGGTCATCAGGTTGGGCCTGAAGGACTGGATTGTCCTTGACCCGCCTGCCGCTTCTGGTTTGCCTAAACCCTGGTACCCGTCCCGCGGCGCGGTACAGGATCGCCTCGTTAGGCGTATCTGTAGCGCTAATGCTTGAGGCAGGCAACTCCGACTCCGCAATGATCCCTCTGCCCCTGTAATCCGAGACTGCCGCATGCAGGTCTCTCCTGCCTTCGAGGCCTCTCCGGATGACCGTCTCATTCTTGGGGAGTGGCTCAGCAGCGGCCCCTGGCTAGCCTTTTTGAGGAGCACTTCTTGGGAAGGCCGTGAACCAAGGGGGCCGGCGCCATGAATCATAAATCCATCTATTGGTACTGCCGCCTGCTGCTGGTTTTACATCTCGTGATTTTTGGAGCCTTTTATCTGGCCCTGGGCGGCTATGCGGCCGCGGGAACTTTATTCGGAAATGATCTCGTGGATCTTTCCGGCAGACCCGTCGGCTCTGATTTTGTTACCTTTTGGGCGGCCTCCAAGGTCGCCATCACCCGGGCCCCCGCGGCGGTTTTTTCTCTCGATGAGATCTATCCGGTGGAAAAAGAGGTGATCGGCGCGGAGATCTCCCCCAAGCACTGGAACTACCCCCCCACTTTCTTGCTCCTGGTTCTGCCGCTGGCGTGGTTGCCGTATGCCGCCTCCTTTATCTGCTGGCTAGCGGTTACCGGATCAGGGTTTATCTATGTGATCCGCCGCATCATTCCCCAGAATCCGTTATCCTGGCTGGTCCTGGTTTTCCCAGGCACGGTCCACAACTTTTTGTATGGGCAGAATGGCCTTCTCTCCGCGGCTTTTTTGGGGGGTGGCTTGCTTTTGGCCGAGCGCTATCCCTTCGCTGGCGGCTGCCTTTTGGGGCTGCTCAGTTATAAACCTCAATTAGCCTGGCTGATCCCCCTGGCGCTGGCTGCGGGCCGATACTGGAAGGCGCTGCTCGGGGCGGTTTTTTCGGCCGCGGCTCTGGCCTTGGCCAGTCTAGTGGTATTGGGGTCCGGCGCCTGGATCGCCTTCTTCAAAAATCTACCCCAGGCCACCAGTTTGATGAAACGGCCTGACTTTTGGGGAAAGATGCCGACAGTCTTGGGGGCGGCGCGGCTGGAGGGGGTAAGCCAGGAGACGGCCGCGGCCCTGCAAGGGGGCGCCATAATCGCAGCCATCCTCATTGTCGGCTGGGTCTGGTCCCGGCGGACTCCCTTGCCGATACGAGGGTCGGTGCTGGCCGTGGCAATTTTCCTGGCCACACCCTTTGCCTTCGACTATGATCTGGCCATCCTCGCCCTGCCTTTTGCCTGGCTGGGCTGGGAGGCCTATACCCAGGACTCGAAGTTCCGGGAGATTTTCTTATTGCTCGCCTGGTGCTTATTGGGCTGGGCTACCTTGCGAGCCCCCTGGATGCCCCTTGCCGCCCTGAACTTCCCGTTAAGGCTGACGGTATTGGCGGCCTTGCTAATCCTGGGGCTTTATCAAGCCGCCGGGCCCCGGCCGGGGGCCGCGGCCAGAAGGCAATCCGACAATCCTTAGAGATTTCTCCTCGTCCGGGGGTTGACCTGGACCCGACACCCAGCCGGCAGCATCAGATTAATTTATGCCCCGGCGCCTCATTAAATAATTCATGCCAAAATCTTTTGGCATCCCGGGCAGAAAAAGGTGCTGCGCCCCGCCTGGATAAGGCGAGCGATGGGCGCGCCGCAGCTTCGGCAGGGCTCGCCCTCCTTAGCGTAGACCAGATGCTGGAACTGGAAGCGCCCGGCTTCTCCCAGGCAGTTAACATAGTTGTCCACCGAGGAGCCGCCCTGGCGGATGGCCGCCCTGAGGATGCGCCGGGTTTCCTTGAGGATGCGGCCCCAGTCGTCGGCGGAGAGGCCCCCGGCCGGGGTGGCTGGATGGATACCCGCGGCAAACAGGATTTCGCAGGCGTAGATGTTCCCGAGCCCGGCCAGTATCCGGGAGTCCAGCAGGAAGGTCTTAATGGGCCGGGAGCGGCCCCGGGCCTGGGCCCACAGCCACTGGGGGGTGGCTCCCCGGGAGAAGGGTTCCCGCCCCACCTGCTCCAGGGGCGGCGGCGCGGCGCCCGGCGGGAAGACCAGCACCTGGCCGAAGCGCCGGACGTCCTGGTAGATGAGATTATGCCCGCCCTCCAGTTGAAAGCTGAGATGGACGTGGGGCAGGTTCGGCAGCCGCTCCGAACCCAGGAGCAGGTGACCGGTCATGCCCAGATGCACCAGCAGGGTGCCGCCGTCCTCCAGGGCAAAGACCAGGTATTTGCCCCGGCGGCGGAGAGCCACCAGTCTGCGGCCCACCAGCCGGCCTTCCAGTTCCCTGGCCGGCGATTGCCGTCGCAGGGACTTTTCCCCCACGGCAACCCGGAGGAAACGGCGGCCCACCAGACAGGCGGCCAGACCCCGCCGGATGACCTCTACTTCGGGAAGTTCAGGCATTTAAGTTTCGAGTTGTAGGGGCGACAGTGGCACAGGCTTCCAGCCTGTGATTGGGTCGCCCGGTTTCGAGTTTTGAGTTTTAAGTTTTTATCTGGTTCCCAAGCTGCGCTTGGGAACCCAATGATTTGCAAAGCTTTGCTTTGCACTCCAAAGCGCAACTTAAACCCTAATGGCGTTCCCAAGTACAACTTGGGAACTAGAACAATGAGACCTTTAATCATGCGAGTGATTTCATCGGTTAGTCCTAATAATTACGCGAGCTTAGGCTCTGAGATATAAGGTTTAACCTGACTTTTGGCCGTTAAGGCGTCTTTTCCCCCTCCCCACGCGGGGAGGGGGCAAGTCAATAACGTTGATCTCCCTATTGAATATGACTTTTGCGAGAGACTTAAAAATTTAGATATTTTCCCATAACAATCCTTGATTCCCTGGCTGAACTTGAGACCTGGTTAACCATTGCAAGTGAGATAGCAAGAAGATTATTTTTTGAATGACGAGCCTGGCCTTCAGCTCGTGTTGGCTGATATGGAAACCGCAGATCGCTGAATCTGGCCGCTTAATCTATGATTTTCTTTTGAACCTTGAACTTTGAACTTTGAACTAAAAAAGCATGTCTAGGAAGTGTTCGTGGTACTCCTTGAGGTCCTTGTGGCATTCACCGCAAAAAAACCGCACCTCTCCCTGGATCTTGGAGTCGTCGCTCACCGTGGAAAAGCTGCCGTCCTCGTTTTGCTCGTAAAAGGTGGTGATGGTGACGCCTTCCGCCACTTCAAAAAAATCTGTATCGTTGCCGCAGTATGGGCAGGAGATCTTCATGGCGCCGCTACCTATTCCCCGCCGATCATTTGCTTGACGTCCTGGCGAAATAATGGATTGTTAGGTTCGATCTTCCGGGCTTGCTCTATTTCAATGGCGGCTCGCTTGAATTGTTGGCGGGATTTGCCTTTCTGGCCCTGGCGCTCGTAGATCTCGCCCTGGTGCGTGAAGAGGCGGGCCAGATAAAAATGGGTCCGGGCGCTTTTGGGGTTAATTTCGTTGGAGGTCTGGAGTTCCTGGCGCGCCTCCCGGTACTTCTGCTGGTGGTAATGAAGGATGCCCAGATTACGCCAGAGCGCGGCGTGAGCCGACTTGTCCGGGGACTTAATGGCCTCGAGGAGGAGCAGTTCCAGCCGGGCCATGGTCTGCTGGTCGTTGAACGTCGAGCTGTCGGCCAGGAGACGGTCACTCATCTCCGCCACCTCCGACGGGGTCATCTGCCCTCCCGTCAGGGCGTCCTTTAGCCTGGCCTGCTCATTTCCCCTGGGCAGCGGCGCCAGGGAGGCGGCCACCGGCCCCGCGTGGTTAACCGGCGCCGACCCGCAACCCAACCCACCCGCCAACTGGAGCGCCGCCAGGCAGAGGACTAATAAAGCGTTGCTGCGCATTCCACCCCCCATCCCCAGATTTCCAAACTTTTATTATCCCCTACCCGGAAGCCGCGTCAACTCTTTTTAAGCCGGGCGCCGCCAACCCCCATCTTTGCCGGGGAGCGGAGCCGCGGCAAATTATGTGGGGCCGCGGCCCGCGTCTTCGCGGTCGGATTTTTTGTATTTTTGTAAATGCAGCGCCGCGGTGATATGTTAATATTATGACATGGTTGTAAAAAATGAAGGGAATTATCCTGATTAGATACCCTACCAGTTTTTTAAATTGACAGAAGTACCTGCCCGTGGCATGAAAACGGAGGGAGCTTGCTGATGGTCAAATCAGATAAAATTGATGAAATTATTAGGTTACTCCGAAGCAAAGATGCCACGGAGCATTGCCCGGCTTGTGGTTTTGAGACCTTTACCGTATTGGATGGATATTTTAGACAAGTTTATACATCGATTTCGAATTCACATCCCCTGCCTGCGGCAATAGCACCAGCGCCTCGGCGTTTTCTTGATTACATCGTGTTAGTCTGTGAAAATTGTGGTTATATCCGCCAACATGCGATCAAAAGATTAGAAAAGGACTTGACAAATGAAAAATAATGTGATTTTCCTGAAAGGGGATGGAGATTTTCCATCAGAAGATTCCGGTTCAGGCGGCGGACCACCAATGGATACTTATTTTGAAAAATATTTAGAAGCCCGTTTTGCTCATATAGATGAAAGCGTTATGGATATAAAAACTGATATAAGAGAGATGAGAAATAATCTTGATTTAAAGACAGCAGAAGTAAGAAGTGAATTTATTCGTCAAGGTGAGAAAATAGACCACTTTAAATATTGGATGCTTACTATCGGAGTTGCCCTCATTGGTTTGGTTTTTACAGTTGTTTATTATCATGTCTCATCTATGCAATCTCAAATGCAAGTTTTCGCTGATTATGTCAAAGCTGTGACTAAACCTTTGCTTCAAACACTCCCCAAATAAGTCTATTATTCTTCTTTATCATCTTTCTTTGACTCCTTCACACAATATTTAGTAGTTCCTCCTTCCTTCTCCTTTAATTTCCGCGGATCAACCCGCATAATAGCCCGGATCACATCTTCGAGCTTGTGGCCGTAAAACGATATCGGCTTGAGCCTTTCCTTTTTTGGGGCCATCATTTTTCGTCTTTAATTAGACTTAAAGCGGCTTATCTACGCTGATTAATTTCAAATCTATTACGACAGCTTGAACAATCATAGGTATGTGTGTCATTTGCAACCGTGCCATCTTTTCTCTCATATCCCCTTGATATCATCTCATTTCTTGGTACATTTTTTAAACTGCATTTGCAGACTGGACAGTACTTTATGTCTGGTTGGGGTCCAGATAAATTAGCCATGCGTAGCTCCTTTTTTAACTGAGATCATGCGTCGCCGTCAATAGATATTATTGTTCACCTTCCAAAACCTGCCGATACAAAAGCCGCTTTCCATTACTGCCCCTTATGGCCGCTTCGGTCCTTTCTGCATCATCGGTCTTTCTGTAATTCCACCTAAAGGAAAACTCATCGCAATATCTGTGAAGGTGAATCTTAGAAACATGGTGGAAGGCCCCGTGGATACCCCGTTTCAAGAGGGCAAAGTAAGATTCCACCGTATTGGTTGTAACATCGCCACGCGCGTATTCCTTCAAATTATGCCTGACGGTGTGATGGCCGCCGGAAAATTCCCTGCCAATTCCACGATAGCCCAGCCATTCATCGGTCATAATACGGGAATCTTTATTGACCACTTCCTTGATGGCATTTCTCAGGTTTTTAGCGGTTAGGGGCCGTGCTATGGGCCTGGAAACTGCCCTGCCGTTTCTCTCCACCAAAGCAAGAACCGGAGTCTTGCTGGTGCCGCGTCCCCGTTTAGGGTTTGGCTTGGAGTCCCCGATTTTGGGTTTATTCTCCTTCCTGGGCTTGCCTCCAACAAAGGTTTCATCAACCTCCACGGTCCCGCTCAAGAGCTTTAGCATCGGGTCTTCGTTCATCGCCAGACGGATTCTGTGGGCCAGATGCCAGGCACTTTGATAAGAACCCAGTCCGAGACTTCTTTGAAGCTGCAAGGCGGAGATTCCCTTTTTGGAAGAACACATGAGGGAAAAGGCTATGAGCCATTGCCGGATGGAAATATGGGAAGATTCCATGACGGTTCCCACAGTCACAGTGAAGGGTTTCCGGCAAGCCGTGGCCGTGCATTTATAGAGTCCGTCCCGGTGAGATTCCCCATTGATCGCCCACGCTCTCGGATTGCCGCAATGGGGGCAAACCGGACCATTGGGCCAGAGGATTCTCTCAATATACTCGCGAGCTTCATCCTCTGTCAGTTTGGAAATGTCATTCAGATTCATCTTGATATCCCCTTATACCGCATTTTCTGGTATAAATATAATACATTTCCCTGGGTATGTCAAGCAGATAATTCCGAAAATGAATATTAAGCGCG
>CAWEWX010000052.1:0-32646 GCA_963812655.1 uncultured delta proteobacterium
ATAAACCGGATAATTTATCTCAACGTTATCCAAGTCGAGATCGCCGGTTATCGTGGCATTGGTAATCTGGACTCCTTGTTTACAAATCTTGGCTGTACAACATATCATAAACAGTTTTTGCAGAAAATTAGCGCTTAACAAACACTGCTGATCCCCTGCAAACTTTTGTTTCAGGTCCGCTTCTTTTCCTTGATCTATTTGCCCCAGCACCCAATTTTCCTGCTCGGTAAATTTTTGAGACTCGCCGGAGACATTTTTAGCAATTTCCCCAAGGCTGGGGCGGACAGGAGGAGAAACAGCAAGCACCATAACCCTAAGACCCCAGAGAACCATAATGGCTTAATGCCATAAGTTCTTTTAAAGCGGGTGTAGGACTTCACGGGATTCTGTCTCCTTTGCGGAAAAACTTATATGCGCGCAGCCAATTGGGAAAATTTAGACTCTCAGCCTCTATTATAATTTACTTGACAAAAATTTAAAAAAATTTATTTTGGAGGCTGAGGAGGACGATTATGAAAAAAATAATTCTGTTGGCTATACTGCTTTTATTCGTAGCAGTTAATGTGACCGCCATGACGTATGGAGGCGGTGATTTGGTCCAAAAATCGATAGGGTTTGATAAGACCGAATAGAAATTGCAACGACTTCAGACTGGCGCAGGAGGGAAGGCCCTTGGTCATCAGGTTGGGCTGGGGAATGGGATTGTCCCTCACCCTCCTGCCGCTTCTGGTATTGCCTAAGCCCTGGCAGCCGGCCCGCGGCGCGCCACAGGATCGTCTCTTTAGCCGCATCTGTGCCGCTAAGGCTTGAGGCAGGCAACTCCGGCTCCGCAATGCCCCCTCTGCCACTATAAACCGAGACTGCCGCATGAAGGTCTCTCCGGCCTTCGAGGCCTCTCCTGATGACCGTCTTATTCCTGGGGAGCGCCTCAGCAGCGGCCCCCGGCCAGCCCTGTGGATGGGCAAGTCCTGGGAAGGCCGTTAACCAAGGCAGCCGGCGCCATGAATCATAAATCCCTCTATTGGTACTGCCGTCTGCTCCTGGTTTTACATCTGGTGATTTTTGGAGCCTTTTATCTGGCCATGGGCGGCTATGCGGCCGCGGGAACTTTCCATGCGAATGATCTCGTCGATCTTTCCGGCAGACCCGTCGGCTCGGATTTTGTTACCTTTTGGGCGGCCTCCAAGGTCGCCCTAACCCGGGGGCCCGCGGCGATTTTTTCTCTCGATGAGCTCTATCCGGTGGAAAATGAGGTTATCGGCGCGGCGGTCTCTCCCAAGCACTGGAACTACCCCCCCACTTTCTTGCTCATGGTGCTGCCGCTGGCGTTGTTGCCGTATGCCGCCTCCTTTATCTGCTGGCTGGCGCTTACCGGATCAGGGTTTATCTATGTGATCCGCCGCATCATTCCCCAGAATCCGTTATCCTGGCTGGTCCTGGTTTTTCCGGGCACGGTCGCATAACTTTTTGTATGGGCAGAATGGCTTTCTCTCCGCGGCTTTTTTGGGGGGCGGCCTGCTTTTGGCCGAGCGCTATCCCTTCGCCGGCGGCTGCCTTTTGGGGCTGCTCAGTTATAAACCTCAGTTAGCCTGGCTGATCCCCCTGGCGCTGGCTGCGGGCCGATACTGGAAGGCGCTGCTGGGGGCGGTTGTTTCAGCCGCCGCTCTGGCCCTGGCCAGTCTATTGATATTGGGGTCCGGCGTCTGGATCGCCTTCTTCAAAAATCTTCCCCAGGCCGCCGGTTTGATGAAACGGCCTGACTTCTGGGGAAAGATGCCGACAGTCCTGGCGGCGGCGCGGCTGGAAGGGGTAAGCCAGGAGATGGCCGCGGCCATGCAAGGGGTTGCCATAATCGCAGCTCTCCTCATGGTCGGCTGGGTCTGGCACCGGCGGACTCCCTTGCCGGTACGAGGGTCAGTGCTGGCCGTGGCAATTTTCCTGGCCACCCCCTTTGCCTTCGACTATGATCTGGCCATCCTGGCCCTGCCTTTTGCCTGGCTGGGCTGGGAGGCCTATAGCCATGACTCGAAGTTCCAGGAGATTTTCTTATTGCTCGCCTGGTGCTTATTAGGCTGGGCCACCCTGCGAGCCCCGTGGATGCCCCTGGCCGCCCTGAACTTCCCGTTAAGGCTGACGGTATTGGCGGCCTTGCTGCTCCTGGGGCTTTATCAAGCCGCCCGGCACTGGCCGGAGACCGCGGCAGACAGGTAATCTGGGGTATTCAAGCCAGAATTTTTTGGCACTGCGGGCAGAAAAAGGTGCTGCGCCCCGCTTGTTTCAGGTGGGCGATAGGGGCGCCGCAGCTTCGGCAGGGCTCGCCCTTCTTACCGTAGACCAGATGCTGGAACTGGAAGCGCCCGGCTTCCCCCAGGCAGTTGACATAGTTGTCCACCGAGGAGCCGCCCTGGCGGATGGCCGCCCTGAGGATGCGCCGGGTTTCCTTGAGGAGGCGGTCCCAGGCGTCGGCGGAAAGGCCCCCTGCCGGGGTGGCGGGATGGATACCCGCGGCGAACAGGATTTCGCAGGCGTAGATGTTCCCGAGGCCGGCCAGTATCCGGGAGTCCAGGAGGAAGTTCTTGATGGGCCGGGAGCGGCCCCGGGCCTGGGCCTCCAGCCACTGGGGGGTCGCTCCCCGGGAGAAGGGTTCCCGCCCCACCTCCTCCAGGGGCGGCGGGGCGGTCCCGGGCGGGAAGACCAGCACCTGGCCGAAGCGCCGGACGTCCTGGTAGATGAGATTATGCCCGCCCTCCAGTTGAAAGCTGAGATGGACGTGGGGCAGGTTCGGCAGCCGCTCAGGACGCAGGAGCAGGTGACCGGTCATGCCCAGATGCACCAGCAGGGTGCCGCCGTCCTCCAGGTCAAAGACCAGGTATTTGCCCCGGCGGCGGAGAGCCACCAGTCTGCGGCCCAGCAGCCGGCGTTCCAGTTCCCCGGCCGGCGATTGCCGCCGCAGGGACTTTTCCCCCACGGCCACCCGGAGGAAACGGCGGCCCACCAGACAGGCGGCCAGCCCCCGCCGGATGACCTCTACTTCGGGAAGCTCAGGCATTTAAGTTTCGAGTTGTAGGGGCGACAGTGGCACAGGCTTGCAGCCTGTGATTGGGTCGCCCGGTTTTGAGTTTTGAGTTTTAAGTTTTTATCTGGTTCCCAAGCTGCGCTTGGGAACCAATGATTTGCAAAGCTTTGCTTTGCACTCAAAAGCGCAGCTTAAACCCTAATGGCGTTCCCAAGTACAACTTGGGAACGAGAACAATGAGACCTTTAATCATGCGGGTGATTTCATCAGTTAGTGCTAATAATTCCGCAAGGTTAGGCTCTGAGATATAAGGTTTAACCTGACTTTTGCCTGTTAAGGCGTCTTTTCCCCCTCCCCACGGGGGGAGAGGGTTAGGGGGAGGGGGGCATCAGGCGTTGCTAACTAGTGGATAATGCGTAACTACTTTCACCACCCCCACCCCAACCCTCCCCCCTCAAGGGAGAGGGAGCAAGTCAATAACGTGGATTTTGCCAGGGAAGATGATTTTTGCGAGAGGCTCAATAATTTAAATATTTTCCTGTAATAATCCTCATAAATCGTTTTAGCCAAACCTACGACCTTCTTCCAGACCTCCAAATCCCTATATGAGGTTGACTTCTTCGCTCTTTTTTTAACTAAAAACTAAAAACTGGGCGACCCGGCGGGTCGCCCCTGAACGAACTCGAAACTAAAAAAGCATGTCCAGGAAGTGTTCGTGGAACTCCTTGAGCTCCTTGTGGCATTCACCGCAAAAAAACCGCACCTCTCCCTGGATCTTGGAGTCATCGCTCACCGTGGAAAAGCTGCCGTCCTCGTTTTGCTCATAAAAGGTGGTGATGGTGACGCCTTCCGCCACTTCAAAAAAATCTGCATCGTTGCCGCAGTATGGGCAGGAGATCTTCATGGCGCCGCTACCTATTCGCCGCCGATCATTTGCTTGACGTCCTGGCGAAATAATGGATTGTTAGGTTCAATCTTCCGGGCCTGCTCTATTTCAATGGCGGCCCGCTTGAATTGTTGGCGGGATTTGCCTTTCTGGCCCTGGCGCTCGTAGATCTCGCCCTGGTGCGTGAAGAGGCGGGCCAGATAAAAATGCGTCCGGGCACTCTTGGGGTTAATTTCGTTGGAGGTCTGGAGCTCCTGGCGCGCCTCCCGGTACTTCTGCTGGTGGTAATGCAGGATGCCCAGATTACGCCAGAGGGCGGCATGAGCCGACTTGTCCGGGGACTTAATGGCCTCCAGGAGGAGCAGTTCCAGCCGGGCCATGGTCTTCTGGTCGCTGAAGGTCGAGTTGTCGGCCAGGAGACGGTCACTCATCTCCGCCACCTCCGACGGGGTCATCCGCCCTCCCGTCAGGGCGTCCTTGAGCCTCTCCTGTTCATTTCCCCGGGGCAGCGGCGCCATGGAGGCGGACACCGGCCCCCCCTGGTTAACCGGCGCCCCCCCGCAACCCACGGCGCCCGCCAACTGGAGCGCCGCCAGGCAGAGGACTAATAAAGCGTTGCTGCGCATTACACCCCCCATCCCCTAGATCTCCAAATTTTTAGTATCCCATACCCGGAAGCCGCGTCAACTCTTTTTAGGCCGGGCGCCGCCAACCCCTATCTTTATCAGTGGTGTGCTTCGTAAATATCATGGCATTAAATCAAGGAAACCTTAGGCTCCAAGGGTATTAAAGTCCCCCTTTGGAAAAGGGGGATTTAGGGGGATTTCAGGAGGTTATTTTAAATCCCCCCTGCCCCCCTTTTCCAAAGGGGGGTTGAAAACCGTAGTTTTAAATGTCATAGCAATTATGAAGCATCACACTAGGGCTGCGGCCGCGGAAAATTATTGGGGCCGCGGCTTGCCTGGTCCCGGCGGGAATTTTTTGTAAAGGCAACCCCGGGGTGATATGTTAATATTATGACATGGTTGTAAAAAATGAATATTAAGCGCGGGTGCTCATTATGGAACTGATATTTCGTCCCCGGAGGCTGCGGCGCCAGGCGACCTTGAGGAAGATGGTGCAGGAGACCCATTTGCGCCGGGAAGACTTCATTTATCCGATGTTCGTAGTCCCGGGCCAGGGGGTCCGCCAGGCGGTGGACGCCATGCCGGGGGTCTGCCGCCTGTCGGTGGACCAGCTACTACAAGAGGCCCGGGAGGTGGCTGATCTGGGCCTGCCCGCGGTGCTGCTCTTCGGGTTGCCCCAAAAGAAGGACGAGAGCGGCTCCGAGGCCGCCTCGCCCAAGGGCGCGGTGCAGCAGGCGGTGCGCCGCTTGAAGAAAGAGGTGCCGGCCTTGCTGGTAATCACCGACGTCTGCCTGTGCGGCTACACCTCCCACGGCCATTGCGGCCTCATCCATGGCGGAGAGGTGGACAACGACGCCAGCCTGGAGGCCCTGGCCCAGGTGGCCTTGTCCCACGCCGAGGCCGGGGCCGATATGGTGGCCCCTTCGGACATGATGGACGGCCGGGTGGGCGCCATCCGGGAGGCCCTGGACGAGCGCGGTTTCGAAATGCTGCCCATCATGAGCTATGCGGTGAAATACGCCTCCGCCTTTTACGGGCCCTTTCGGGAGGCCGCGGAGTGCGCCCCGGCCTGCGGCGACCGCCGCGCCTATCAGATGGACCCGGCCAACGCCCGGGAGGCCCTCAGGGAAGCGGCCCTGGACGTGGAGGAGGGGGCCGACATCCTGATGGTGAAGCCGGCCCTGCCCTATCTGGACATCGTGGCCCAACTGGCCGGGGAGTTCGATCTGCCCATTGCCGCCTACCAGGTAAGCGGCGAATACGCCATGATCAAGGCCGCGGCCCAGAAGGGCTGGCTCAACGAGGAGGCGGTGATGCTGGAGTCGCTCACCGCCATCAAGCGGGCCGGCGCGGATCTGATTTTGACCTATTTCGCCAAACAGGCCGCAGTATTACTGGGAAAATGAGATTATCCTTGGGTAGAGCATAGGGCGGTGATTTGGCCAAGGGAGATATAAAGGACAAATGCCCTGGTGGCAGAGGCTTCCAGCCTGTGCAAGACTTTAAGATTACCAGGAGAAACCTGCCCCACTGGCAAGAACCTGGCAGGGTCTACTTTATCACTTGGAGAAGCAAAGAAGGTGTGGTTCTAAAGGCCAATGAGCGCAGCATTGCCCTGGAAGCGGTAAGATTTTGGGACATTTTATCTGGTTCCCAAGCTGCGCTTGGGAACCCACTGATTTGCAAAGCTTTGCTTTGCACTCCAAAGCGCAGCTTAAACCCTACTGGCGTTCCCAAGTGCAACTTGGGAACGAGAACAATGGTGGGCAGTAGGGGCGGGGTTTAAACCCGCCCCTACAGGGCGCATGGGGCCGGTCCTACGAAAAACCATGCGAAGCCACCCCTAACCGGTGTCGTCCCCTCACCGGTAGGTGGGGCGGGCTCCGTGCCCGCCAACCAGGGCAGGCAGGGACGCCTGCCCCACCGAAACCTACGCCCCTACGGCGCGGGGGAGAGGGGATTTGGTTCCATTAGTATAATATGTTGATATCGTTGAAATTAGGGTGGTCTAGAGCAGTGTAGGGTGCGCACTGCGCACCGAATAGATTTTCTAGGGTGGCCTGTGGCCGCCGCTTATCCTGATCTAAGCTAATTAAGGGGAATTATATATTTGCATCCCTCAATTATCTTTTGTAGGGGCGGGGTTTCCCCGCCCAGGGCAAACCCACAGGCCAGAGGCCTGTGCCACTAAGACGCCGCCCCTAAGGCCGGGATGGAATCGGGAGTCAAGTATATATTCCCTAATTAAGCAGTGTAGGGTGCGCACTGCGCACCAAATAGATTTTCTAGGGCGGCCTGTGGCCGCCGCTTATCCTGATCTAAGGTAGTTAAGGATAACAATCACCGGGTGAAACCCGGCGCCGCCAATGGCAAATATGCAATCCAGCCCTAATTCCATCCCGCGTTTGCGGCTGCTGGCCTGGGAGACCACCCGGCGCTGCAACCTGGCCTGTCTCCACTGCCGGGCCGCGGCGGGTTCCGGGCCTTATCCCGGGGAGCTGAGCACTGCGGAAGGTTTCGCCCTGCTGGACGACCTGGCCGCGCTGGGCCAGTTAGTGGTGATCCTCACCGGTGGCGAACCCCTGTTGCGGGAGGACATCTTGGAGCTGGCGGCCTACGGCGCCGCGCAGGGCCACCGCATGGTGATGGCGGTGAACGGCACCCTGCTGACCCCGCAAATCGCCGGCCGCCTCAAGGCCGCGGGAGTGCAACGGCTGAGCATCTCCCTGGATGGGGCCGCGGCCGCCAGCCACGACCGCCTCCGGGCCGTACCCGGGGCCTATGAGGGCGCTCTGGCCGGCATCGCCGCCTGCCGGGAGGCGGGTCTGCCCTTTCAGATCAATACCACCGTCACCCGGGCCAACCGGATGGAGCTGGCCGCCATTCACCAACGGGCCATCGAACTTGGGGCCACGGCCCACCACGTCTTCATCCTGGTGCCCACCGGCCGGGGGGAGCAGTTGCGGGAGCAATTGCTGCAGCCGGAGGAATATGAGGAAACCCTAAGCTGGCTGCTGGCCTGGCAGAAGGAAGGGCGGCTGTTCATCAAGCCCACCTGCGCGCCCCAGTATTACCGCCTGTGGCGCCAGGACGCCGCGGCCCGGGGCGAGGCGATCACCGCGGAGAGCCACGGCCTGGAGGCCATGACCAAGGGCTGCCTGGGGGGACAGGGATTCGCCTTTGTCTCCTATCGCGGGGAAGTGCAGCCCTGCGGCTATTTGGAGCTGCCCGCGGGCAATATCCGGGAGACGCCCTTTCCGGAAATCTGGGCCTCCTCCGAGCTGTTCCGGCAACTGCGGCGGGTGGACGATTACCGCGGCAAGTGTCATAGCTGCCAATACCGCAAGGTCTGCGGCGGCTGCCGGGCCCGGGCCTACGCGCTCAGCGGCGACGTCCTGGCCGCGGACCCCATCTGCCCCTACGAACCCATAGGGTAAAATGCATGGTCATCACTCCCCCGCCAAAAGCCCCGCCACCCAGCAAACCGACTCATCGCCGAAATGTGGAAAGATTAGGGGATTTTTAAAGCAGCGGGCTTGCTAAAAAGGTGGCTTAGGAAGTGGGCAGCATATTTGCCGAAACCCACCTAAGAAAAACATAGGAAAATCTGGTGAAAATTAGGAAAATCTGGTAACTTACCGACCTAGCGGCCGACGATATCCTTAAGGACGTTTTGTATCGTTTTGTTTATCCGGTTATTATGGAATTAAACCAGAATGGACACGGTATTCTGATATGAAGCTCTCTCAATTTTTTGAATTGAACAAGGAACAGGCCGAACTAGATTTTGTAGATATTAATTTGGAGGGTGACTTAGCCTTATTTGTAGACCCGTTTGCCCTTTCCATCAGAAAGGATGCGTGGTCTTACCGCTGCACGCAGCACATCCTTTCATTTTTCCAGACCGCGATTGATGCCATTCGTGCCGACAACCGCCAGCGCGCCCGGCAGGTATTGACCAACCTCTCCGAGCCGAACGAGACACGGTTAGGGCTATCTAAGGACGAACCAAGTGGCCGAGGCGTAAGCGGGAAGCAAGCATTCGATCTTTACGAGGCGCTTGCTGATAGCGAGGCCGCCAGAACTGGGCTCTTAAGCGAAATCGCTGAATGCGATCTTTTCATTCCAGGAATAGGCTTCGACAAAATTTCTGACATCACGACCAATATCATCCGAGGGCCATTGATCGAATACACGCAGAAGCAATGCGAACTCCATGGCATCCCGCTCCAGGAAGGCGTGTCCGCTGGCAAAATCTGGGACATGGGGATTCAAGACTGGACCTCGGTTTATGCCTCACTGCTCGTATGGAAGGGTAGGCGGGTTCTCTTGGTGCCGAAGGCAAGCGTACGCTATCGCCTGTGTCTCGACAGCCAGGAATATTACAATCACTTTATGCTAGACTTCCTTCAGGCGGAGCATTTGCAGGCGGGTACATCACTTGTTAAGGTACTCAAGAACGGGAAGCGCAGAGTCACAAAAAAAAGCCTTAAGGAAGTTTATCCCTATAGTAAGGCAGCGCTTTACGAATTCACGAAAATACATCCAGACGTTCTGCATACTTACAAAAAAATCGAAAGCAATGAGCGGGAGGAGTCTAATCGTAAGCTTGATGAGGATTTTGACGAGGCGGCCCTTTGTGATGCGTTATCGACAGCGCTCAAAACCATTCCGCCGGGTCTCAGCGCAGCCTCCGAATTTCATAACCTCATAATTGGCGTGTTGGAATTTATTTTCTATCCACACCTAATATACCCAATCAAAGAGAAGCAAATCCACGGAGGCCGGAAGCGCATCGACATTACTTACACGAATGCGGCCCGCGAGGGATTCTTCCTTCGCCTTCACACAGCGCGTCAGGTGGCGTCGAACATGGTCATGGTCGAATGCAAAAACTATGTAAACGACGTAGCGAATCCAGAGCTTGACCAGCTTGGTGGGAGGTTCTCAATTAATAGGGGCAGACTCGGCATCCTGGTTGCACGTTCGTTCAGCAATCGGAATCTCTTCATCGCTCGTTGCCGCGATACAGCAAATGACGGCCGCGGGTTCATCATCCCGCTTGTTGATAATGATATCCTCGCCATGCTGGAGGATATCAAGCAGCATCGGCGGCAAGCCATCGACGCACGTTTAGAAGATATCTTTAATCAGCTTGTCTCATAATTTTGTTTTCATGACCTTTGGTTCGCGCAGAAAACCTCTCGAATTTGTGTAATCTCTTCAAGTGATAGCTCGCCCTGCCGCAACGCGGCGGCCACCATGTCAACAAGAATGTCAAAAGGCAGTTCTGGACAGCCCCGCGAAATCTTGCCGCTATCATCACGGTAAGCATACTTGATTGAGCGTTCTTCAAATCTGCCTTTATCCCATGAGGCCCAGCCAATACGAAGCTCACCATCTCGATAGGGTTCTATGTGAGTAGGTATCATAAAAAGTCCTCCTATTGAATACTGTCATCATAGTATAGCGACAGTATTATTGACAGTCAAGCTTTTTTTGTTCGCTCAGACAAAATATGGACTCAGCGAAAACCCCAAAACGCCAAGCGGCTCCCGAATTCCTGGACGACCTGGACCGGGCCATCTTGAACGAGATCCAGTCAAGTTTTCCCATCGTTTCCAGGCCGTACGCCGAGGTGGGCGTCAGGGTGGGGGCTGACGAGGAGCAGGTCCTGCGCCGGGTGCGGGCCCTGATGGAGAGCGGCGTCATCCGCCGCCTGGGGGCCAATTTCACCTCCCGCAAGCTGGGATATACCAGCACCCTGTGCGCCGCGCGGGTGCCGCCGGAATCGCTGGAGCGCTTCGTGGAGGCGGTGAATCGCTACCCCGGGGTGACCCACAACTACCTGCGGGACCACCACTTCAACGTCTGGTTCACCCTGATCGCCGAATCGCCGGCGCGGCTGGAGCAGATCCTCGCGGAGATCTCCGGGGCCTCCGGGGTGGAGGTCCTGAGCCTGCCGGCCCAGGAAATCTTCAAGATCAAAGTCGATTTTCCCCTTTAAAAGCCATAAGGAATTGGTGGGCAGTGCCCACCCTACATTTCTGAGGAATTGATGGGCTCGTGCCCACCCTACATAATTTCTGCTGAGTAGCCTTTTACTTTTGACTTTTTTCCTGGTTCCCAAGCTCCCGCTTGGGAACCCATGGTTACGCCAGGCTCCGCCTGGCTAAGGATTACAAGATAGAAAATTATCATCGTATTACCAGACCTTGCCCAAGCAGAGCTTGGGCCGAAATTTTCGTTCCCAAGCAGGAGCTTGGGAACGAGAAAAACATGTAGAACCGCCGCCCTCGGCGGTTCCCGCGGCTGGCGAGGGCGCCGGCGCTACATGTTTGTCATGCTGAGCGAAGCATCATGACCTGGAGGTCACAACGAATAAGGAATTGGTGGGCAGTGCCCACCCTACATTGGAAAATGAAAATTGGAAGGTGAGGGTGGGGCGGCTGTCCCTGGCCTAGTGGCACAGTCCTCTGGCCAGTGATCCAAAGGTTTAAAATCCACAGGCTGGAAGCCTGTGCCACTAAGGCAGGCCCCACCGGGCTATTTTCATATAAAGCGATGCAGGGGCGGGTTTAAACCCCGCCCCTTTTCTAAGGAATTGGTGGGCAGTGCCCACCCTACATTAACTATGAATCCTGGTTCCCAAGCTCCTGCTCGGGAACCACCTTGCTTGCCAATCTCTTGCTTGGCAAAAAATATCACGGAGTATCAGTAGGTTGTGGGTGATACAAAGATTTCCCCAAGCAGAGCTTGGAGTAAAATTTGCGTTCCCAAGCAGGAGCTTGGGAACGAGAAATGAAGGGTTTTGGAAAAGTGCGGTTAAACCGGTTAAGGCGTCTATTCCCCCTCCCCACGGGGGGAGGGGGGCGTCAGGCGTTGGTAACTAGTAGATAATGCGTAACTACTTTCACCACCCCCACCCCAACCCTCCCCCCTCAAGGGGGATGGGGCAAGTCAATGACGTTGATTTCGCCATTGAATATGACCTTTCCCTGGTTCCCAAGCTCCTGCTTGGGAACGCCATTTTTACGCCAGGCTAAGGATTACGAGATAGAAAATTATCATCGTATTACCAGACGTTGCCCAAGCAGAGCTTGGGCCGAAATTTCCGTTCCCAAGCAGGAGCTTGGGAACGAGAGAAAAACATGCTCAATTGTTTAAATTTTAACCGCGGGATAGTGCAAGCTTCTTCAGACAATTTTATTACCGGACATAACTGCCTTAAAGCGCCAGGTGGGCCAGCAACTGCCGCACAAAGCTCCGGGTATTGGTGATCTCCCCGACAAATAGATAGACCACCGCGCCCCGGCTGTCCAGAACCAGGTAAGTGGGAGTGCCGGGAACATCCAGGGTCCTGAAGATTTCTCCCTTGAGATCCGGGATGAGAGGGAAGGGCGCCCCATATTTTCCCCGCCATCTCTCCATGGTCGCCGGGGTGCCATAATAACCGACCCCCACCATCTTCAGGGTTCCATCGTTTAATTTCGGGTTGGCGGAAAGCTCTTGGAATAGCCGGTTAACCACCGGGACCTGGGCCGTACAATGGGGACAGGCGTCGGAGAAAATCTGGAGCAGCAGGTAGCGGGCATGGACGTCATTCAGGGTGAATGCACCCGGCCGGGCCAGACCCAGATAGCGGCGGTCAGCCTCGGAAATGGCGCCGCTGAAGGTGAGAGAGCCGAAGGTCTGACCCACCCGGAGCTCCGCCCGGGCGGGCTTAGCCTGGGAGGAAATCCACAGGCTCAGGCAGATGCAGATAAAAAGCAGGAGACGTCGCATGGTTAGTTAATCCTCTCAGGGGCCACCCCCGTGGCGCAAGATAAACGGCGGCCACAGGCCGCCCTAGAAAATCCAGCCCAGATTGCGTCTTATGCCAGGCGCCGTCAAAGGGTTGTTTTGGCGTTAGCGGGACCGGTGTCTCCGTTCTGGGTGCGGGGGATAGATTTTTAGGGATATGGTGCGCAGTGCGCACCCTACATGAAAACTCTTAGGGCCACCCCCGTGGGACTGGATAAACGGCGACCACAGGCCGCCCTAGAAAATCTGATTTGGAGAAAAAGAGTTTTAAGGAAATGTTGGGCAGTGCCCACTCTACTTTTTGTCATGCTGAGCGCAGCGAAGCATCTCGTATTTAGAGATTCTGTGGTCGCCTGCGGCTCCCTCAGAATGACCAAAAAAATGACTTCCTTTTGGTGGGCAATGCCCACCCTACATCAGCTCCTGGCGCTTTAATGAACAGATTAGATCTAAATAGATATCGAGCCGCAGGTAGCGGCCCGGACAAAACTAGTAATAGGCGACTAGGTTCGGGAGCGATCCGGGGAGTCCGGCCCGGCGGCAGCCAGGGGCACGCACAGGACCGGACAGGGGAGGAGGCGCACCACCTTTTCCGCGGTGGACCCGAAGAAGACCTCTTCCAGGGGACCGCGGCCGCCCCGGCCCCAGCCGCCCATGACCACCAGGTCCACCGCCAGATCCCGGGCCACCACCGCGATCTCCTGGAAGGGCAGGCCAACGGCCACCAGGGTCTCCACCTCCAGAGGTCCGGGCTTGACACCCTGGAGAAATTCGTCCAATTGCTGCTGGGCCCGCTTGCGGAACCCGGGGAGCAAGGCGTCCGCAGGCTCCCCCAGGTAGCCGGAAAGTTGCTCCACCAGCCGCTGATTGATGACGTGCAGCAGGATCAGCTTGGAGCTGAAAGGCCGGGCCAGTATTTGGGCCATTTGAAAGGCGGCCGCGGCGCACTGGGAAAAGTCCGTCGCGATCAGCACAGCCTGCAGATCCATGGTTGGCGTCCTGGCAGCAGGGTCTGGCTGCCTCATTTTATCTTGGCGCGCAGGCCCTGGAAGGCCTTATTGGCGTCGGCAAAGACGCCGTCATGCAAAATTATGACCTTGCCTTGTTTATCCAGCACCACCGTGGTGGGGGTGCCGGTGATCTTGAAGATATCGTTGCCGATTATCCATTCGGGATCGGGAACCAGGGGAAAGGGCACCTTGTAGGCGTTTTTCCACCCGGCCGCCCTGGGCTCGGAATTGCTGACCACCCCGATAAACTTGATCCGGTCCTTGAGGCCGGAGGCCTCCACCAAACGAAAAAGCCGGTTCAGGGCCGCGGCCTGCTCCATGCAGTGCGGGCAGTCGGCATTGAGGACTTCGACCAGCACATAATCCGCCTGGATATCCTTCAGGGTGAATTCCCCGGGATTCTTGAGCCCCAGATAGGCCTGGTCCGCCGGGGCCATGGTCTTGGCGAACTTCAGATTCCCCGCCATAGAGCCGACCCCAAGCGGCGCGGCCATCAGGGCGGAGCCCAGAGCCAGGGTCAGCGCCGCCCCGATTAGCAGAGATAATCCCACAACTTTTCGATTCATCCCGATTTCCTTGAGCCCATTTAAATGGAGACCCTGGTATCGATCTCACCAAAGCCAAGTTAAGGCCGGATTTGCCGGAAGTCAAATAGGGCAGGGGAGGGACAGGCCGCCGGGTGGGGATTGGCAAGCCTGTCCCATCTTTGGGGGGATTTTCTTATTTACCTTCTATTTCACTGCGGCTTTTATCCCCTGCAAGACCTCTCCTACGTCATCGAAGGCGCCGACCTGCACCCAAACGATCTTGCCGCTCTTATTATCCACGAGCATGGTGACCGGGTAGGGGGTGAAATTCAGGGCCTTGCCCAAAGCGCTGTTGGGATCCGGCAATACCGGGAAGGGAACTTTTTGCATGGCCTTCCACGCCATGGCGGGGCCCGTATCACCGCTCTGGGCCGCGGCCAAAAATTTCACCTTTCCTTTCAGGGCGGAGTCCTGCTGCACCTGGTCAAAAAGCTGGTTCAGGAACGGGGCCTCATGCATGCAGTGGGGGCAGGAGGTGTTGAACTGCTCCACCAGGACATACGGCGATTTGACGTCCTTAAGGGTGAATGCTCCCGGCTTTCCCAGCCCCAGATAGGTGGCGTCCGCGTCGGACATGGGCGCCGCGAAGGTTACCGGACCCAGCACCGTGCCCACCTCGGGTTCAACCTCGCCTGCCAACAGCGGCGAGGCGCAACAGCAGAGCAGCAATGCCAGACAACAACCCAGGGCCAGGCCCTTTTTGGTCGAATTCATCATGATCTCCTTGGTCTCTTCGCTCCCAAGCCTGTCTGGGAACGATCGGTAGATTTTCTCAAATGATAAGGCACCCGCGGCCAAAGGGCAATGTCAAGTTGTAAATTTATAGGGTGATGCTTCATAATTGCTAGGACATTTCGAACTACGCTTTTAACCCCCCCTTTGCAAAATAGAGGCAGGGGAGATTTAAAATAACCTGCTGAAATCCCCCTAAATCCCAGTAGTGTCCGGCAAGGTTTTTGCTACGAGGTGGGCAGTAGGGGCGGGTTTAAAACCCGCCCCTACAGGGCGGACACCTGGGTCCGCCCCTACGGAAAACAGGAATAGATTTTAAGGAATTGGTGGGCAGTGCCCACCCTAGATTAACTGGAAAAGAGAGGCGGAAGGCGAGGCGGTCGCGGTGAGTCCAGGGAAACCAATTCCCTACAGCGGCGGGAGGCCTAGATTGGGTAGCATGGGCCTCTATCCTGTGTGAACTAAACTCACAATTTGCAGGAGCGCAGGCTAAAGCCTGCGGCTACAAGAACATGATAGCCCGGCGGGACGACTAAATTGGGTAGCATAGGCGTCTCGCCTGTGTAGGAAATCGGGAATTTAGTTCACACAGGCCAGAGGCCTATGCTACCGGGAGGAGCTGCTGGGGCGTGAAAAATCACTACTGAAAAAAGCGCTCCTCCCGCCAGTCCAAGGGCAGCCGCACCAGGGCGCCCTGGCGGTGCTGATAGATGAGGAAGCCGTGCTCCACCCCGAACTCCAAGATACGGCGGGTGAGGGCCACATCCTGGCGGCAGTAGGATTCCAGTTCTTCCCAGCGGCCGGCGGCGAAGTGTTCCAGGGCCTGGAGTCCGTCCCCGGATTTGCTCTCTCCCAGGGTCTTCTCCGCCAGGTGGTTAAGGGAGAGCCGGTGGCCCAGGACGGCCTGAACCTCTTCCAGGATGTCCAGGGTAGGTAAATCCTTCAGCCTGATCCGGGTGTAAGGCTGCAGCACCTGGTAGTCGAAGCGTTTGATATTGAAGCCCACCACCAGCTCCAGCCCTTGCAGACGCTGGCAAAGGCGCTCCAGGTCGGCCTCCCGGTAAACGCTGGCCACGCCCGTGCTGGTCTCGTGCAGCACCGCCAGGGAAACGCCCATGCGGTGGCATTGCGCCCAGCCGCCCACGTCGGCGGCGGAACAGCGGGTCTCCAGATCCAGAATTCCCAGGTTGCGCCGGGTCAGCCAGGTGTCGCCGGCGGGTGGCTCGGCGACCGCGAGGGGGACGGGGGTGGTTTCCTGCAAGATAATATCGTCCTCCTCCCGGGGCTCTTCCAACCCGAGGAGCATGGCGGCGATGCTCACGGCTGCCTCTTTGTCCAGGGGCTTGTTGCCTGAGCCGCATTTGGGGGAATGGATGCAGGAGGGGCAGCCGTCCTCGCAGGGACAGTCGGCGGTGACTTCCCGGGCGCGGCGCAGCAGGTCTTCCAGAATCTCGAAGGCCCTGGCCGACAGCCCCACCCCGCCTGGGTAGCCGTCGTAGATGAAGATGGCGGCGCGGCCTACCTGGGGGTGCGCCGGATGGGAGATGCCCCCGATGTCATAGCGGTCCGCCAGGGCAAAGAGGGGAAACATGCTGATGAGGACGTGCTCCAGGGCGTGGATGCCGCCCATGAAGTGGCCCCCGGCGGCGTAAATGGCGTTTTTGACGGCATCGGGGATTTCCAGCCACATGCCCACGGTTTCGAAGATCTGGGGCGGCAGCTCCAGAGACACCGTCCCCATAAGCTCTTGTCCGGGCAGACGCCGCTTCTCGTAGGACAGGATATGTTCAGTGACCTTGAGGCGGCCGATGTGAGCGGTGAAGACCGCGGCCTGGCGGGTCTCCAGGATCTCCAGGATTTCCGTCTCCTTGTCCGTCTGGATGCGGGTGAAGTAGTTGGGCTCCACAAAATTTACCCAAACGTTGCGCCGCTCCAAGTCGAGGCGTTCCACTCCCCAGCTCTGGGCCTTGTGAAGATAGACCGCGCCGGGGTGGCACTCCCGCAAGGCCCGGTGGCCGTCGATGGAGCCCAGGGGCCGTTTTTTGCCGGTCTGGAAGATGGCGAAACTTTCCCCTAAACCCCGGATATTCACCTCTTTTTGGGGGAAGCGGTCCCGGGCCAGCCAGGAATCGCCGTCGGCGGCATGGAGCAGGCGGCGTTCCCGGACCAGCTCGGCGAGCACCGCGGCGTGGGCCGCCAGGTCGAAATAGACCTCCCCTTTGAGCCGCAGAGGCAGCTCCTGGGCGGCGCAGGGCAGGTGGGCCTTGACCACGTAGGGGTTATCCGGGTCCACCACCGCGGTTTCCAGGGGGCGGCCAAAGAATTCGTCCGGGTATTTAAGGAAATATTGGTCCAGGGCGTCGGCCTGGGCCAGCAGGACGATGAGGGAGTCGCGGCCGGCCCGCCCCACCCGGCCGGACCGCTGCCGGGTGGTGACCATGGTGCCGGGATAGCCAACCAGGATGCAGACGTCCAGACCGCCGATGTCGATGCCCATCTCCAGGGCGCTGGTGGAGATCACCCCGCGCATCCTGCCGGCGGCCAGGGCCTGCTCGATCTCGCGGCGCTCCTCCGGCAGGTAGCCGGCGCGATAGGAACTGATGTGGCGCTTGAGCTCCGGCGCCAGCCGCTGCGACCAGACATGGATGAGCTCCGTGAGCTTGCGGGCCTGGGTAAAGCAGATGGTATTGAGGCCCTGCCGGATGGCCCGGACAAAGATCTGGGCCGCGGTGGAGGGCGCCCCGCCCGGGGGGTTGAGAAAGAGAAAGTGCCGGCCGGGCTGGGGGGCGCCGCTTACGGCGATGGTTTCCACCGGCAGCCCGGTTAGCTGACTGACGAAGATTTCCGGGCGGGCAATGGTGGCGGAAGACAGGATAAAGCAGGGGTGGGAGCCATAGTGAGCGCAGAGGCGCCGCAGGCGCCGCAGCACCTGGGCCATGTTGCTGCCCATGATGCCGCGGTAGGTGTGCACTTCATCGATGACCACGAATTTCAGCCCGGCAAAGAACCCGGACCAGGAAGCGTGGAAGGGCAGCAGACCCATATGCAGCATGTCCGGGTTGCTGATGAGCACCTGGGGAGGACTGGCCTTGATGGCCTGGCGCTGGGACGGCGGGGTGTCGCCGTCATAGATGGCCGCCCGCAGGAAAGGGGAGGGCAGGGCGGCGTCCAGTTCCTTGAGGGCCTTGAGTTGATCCTGTTCCAGGGCCTTCAGTGGAAAAAGGTACAGGGCATGGCCGGTGCCGTCTTTTAAGAGCGATTCCAGCACCGGCAAATTATAAATCAGGGTCTTGCCGCTGGCGGTGGGGGTGGCTACCAGCACGTTCCGGCCGGCCCGGATGGCGGCCAGGGCCTCGGCCTGGTGGCGATAGAGACGGGAGATGCCCTGGCGTTCAAGGGCCGCGGTCAGCTCTGGCGGCAGACCTGCATCTTGGGGCGCATAGTCTGCGGCCTCTTCCGGCAAGTAGCGATAGTGACTGAGGATATCGCGGTAGTCCGCGGATTCTTTCAATTCTTTGATGAAATCTTTTAGCACGGTATTCGGTTTTCAGAAGGAAATGGTGGGCAGTGCCCACCCTACACTGTGAACCCCCGGTGGCACGGGCGTCCCGCCGGTGCGGCGCAGGTTTTTTGCCAGGGCCTGCGGCTACATAAAAGATTTTTAAAGATGGCGGGCAGGGACGCCCGCCCCACCAGTATATTTCAGATAAAATCCTGCATTTAAAGACTAAAGACTAATCACTAATCACTGACTACTGGCTACTGACTACTACCCCTCATCACTTCGTCCCCACGTCCATATGCTCCCAGTCGGTGTTCCCGCCTTCGTAGGTCCATTCCTGGGGGAGGCGCAACCCCATGGATTGCGCGGCCTGATATACCCATTCCGGAATCTGGCGGGCGTCGAGTTTATGCATGGCGTCCCGGTTGAACTGGCGGAGGGCGTGGCTGACGGGATTAGGGGCGCCGTCCACCACCCCGGGGTAATTGAAGTCATTGAGGTCGAAGGCCAGACCCAGGCGATGGTTGGAGGCCGGAGCGTGGTGGCCGTGGTAGATCTCCGCCAGGTTGGCGTAACCGCAGCGGGCCACCGTGGCCACCAGGCAGTCGCTCTCATTGTCCGGGAAACTGAGGCATTCCGCCACCACCGGCGCGGTCAGGGCGCTGACCGCGTAAGTGTCCTCCGCGCCCCTCACGTCCATTAATGGCAACCGTTTGGACGAGTCGTAGTAGCCCTCCCGGAAGATGTGCTCCAGCAGCAGGCCCAGCAACGGCGCGAACCTGCTGTTCACTTCGAACTGGATGGTTTCGGCCCGGTAACCGGCCTGGTTATTGATGTCGGCCAGACTGGGGGAAAACCAGACGTAGCCCGATGGCCGGCAGGGAGTCTGGGCCACGGTCTGCCATTTTTTCTCAAAGGCGCAGAAGCTCTGAACCTTCCGGGCCCCGGCCGGCACCCACACCGGCACGCTCAGGGTGACTCCCACCCGGTCGCCGTCCGGCCAACGGCGCCCTCTCAAGTACTCCCAGGAGACTTCCATCCCCGGGGGCATCATGGCCAGGGTCTGCTGGCGGATCTCCACCAGGCGCCTGACCCCCAGCAGGCGTTTGGCCAGGGCGATCTTTTCCAGAAAATCGCGGCGCCGCTGGTCCGGAGACATGAGCGGCGCGTAGGTTAGGGGTACCCGGCTGAGAATCCGGGCGGCCCGGGGGGCCTGGGACGCCTCCAGGATGCGGGGCGGCGGCGGGGGCGGGGAAGGTGCGGCCACCGCGGCCCCCACCCCTGCCAGGAGCGCCAGGCCCATGATCCCCAAAACAGAAAGGCGCATGGGATGATTTTATGGGAAGAGGAGGGGAGAGTCAATGACCGGGAGATGCGATGAGAAGGCGCTGGGTGGAGGAGCGGCTCAGGTACCATCCACTATAAATTTGTCTTTAATGTTATGCTTCATAATTGCTATGACATTTCAAAATGGGTTTGATGAGCAATAAGGATGGGGGCTAACCTTAATATCCATCATTACCTTTTTGGTTTTTTTGGATTGGTTTCAACGGTTAGTTTCCATTTCTCTCCGGATTGCGGAGTCGGTGATGCCGTATCTCCCCTGTCTAAAGTTGTTCTTTGTTTAGAGTGTGTGCTTGTATAGATACCTGACCTATCAACCGTTTCTCCTGGTTTGAGTGTGTCTTTTTCGGACATGATGTTTGTCTCCTTATAAGGTGGAATAGGGTTTTGGTTAGCCCCCGATTGCATTTTTTGCTTGGTTTCCTTATTTATCCATGATAGTTAGATAAATATGCATGGAGGACAGGGGAATCGAAGCCCTCAGTAACGTGGCTGGACAACCGTAACTGGCTCCTGCGTCCCCCACCATGGAAGGGCAGATAACCTCTGCCCTTCTTTTGATTCTAAACAATCCGCAGATTGCCTCTTTGCTTTTTTGACGAATTTTGCATATCTGTGGGTGTAAAACTATTAAGTCTAAACACAAGATTCTCGACCTCTTTTGAAGGGATACGAAGATCATCGGCTATATGATTTTTTGTAATTCCATCAGACCATAATGCTGTAAGAACTTTCTTCCACACTACTGATTCTTCACGGGGCATCTCATTAGGTTCTTTTGTTCTATAACCCATCTTATTTATCTGAATATATAAGTGTCTATATTTGAAGTCGGTAAGGATACCTATTTTATGTAGGCGATAAACAAGGGCCGCAATGGATACTCCCCATCTGGTTTTTCTTTGAACTAATTGATCTATTGAAGTTGCAGAAGTTACATAGGAAATTGTAGAACGAATGTCAGCTTCTGGCATCAGGAAACATGAGGCAAAAGTATTTGCTTCAAACTCGGCGGCTTTTTGATGTGGTCCGCCATGTTTATGAAGCACCAAATGGCCTAACTCATGAGCTGCATCAAACCTACTGTGTTCTGTTGATTTAAAAGTATTAAGGAAAATATAGGGAGTATCATTTCTCCAACAAGAAAAAGCGTCCACATTTTTAGTATTTTCTGAAAGAGAGAAAACCCTTACTCCTTTAGACTCAAGTAGGTTCACCATATTGCTAATAGGCTGTTCACCAATGGCCCAATGTTGGCGCAAAGAAATTGCAGCTTTGTCAGGAATTCTTTCAGAGCTTAGGTCTATAAGATCAACTTTCGGCAAATTAAATCGCTCTGTAACCCAATCTGAAAGCAAGTATGCCAAAGAACCAGCAGCTAAGGCGGCTTCTCGCTCTTTGGCATTCATAGAAGTTAAACTACGAAAACTGGCCGCATCCTGAGAAAGGCTATCAATATCTTCCCCGTAGAAAAACCCTTTCGGAAACTCCAATATCTTTACAATTGCATCTATGGTTTCAGGAGCAGGGTCATTTAGGCCCTTTTCAAGCCTGCTCATGGTTACAGGAGAAACCCCAACCAATCTTGCAAGTCTTTCTCCTGTCAGCCGCCGCCTTTTTCTGGCAAGGGTTAGCCTATTGGGATTAAACATAGTGCCCCCTTATTTGCGGGTAACGGGTATGTCGAACTCCTGAAATAGAGGATAATCGTCCATTTTAGAAGGAGTGGGAGGGTTCCACTCTCCATAATTCAATATAAAAATACGCTCAATGAACCCGCTAAATTGACCATCTTCGACTGATAAGGGACGTGACAACTCAGCCCGGACATCATCCCCATTTGCAAATACACATAAATACCAAACAGGGCCTCTTAGTCTTTTTTGACGCTCTTCTTCCATGTCGGGGATGAGACATTTCGACGCCAACATGATTGCCATTTCAGATGCCCTGCCTTTCGCAGAAATAGCTTTCGGATTACGGTCATCGCAAGCAGAATCCGTGTTCTGAAATATTACTTTTGTTCCTGTTTTGGGATCATAAATGGATTCGATGCCGAAGGTGCAGTCTGGAGTCCAGCCCTTAGCGGCAAATATGTCCCGGATTCCCCTCGTGCCATAAATGTAAGAAAGGGTCCCTGGAGCAGTTACAGGATCATGGGCGACAGCATCAGCCCTTGCGCTGACTGCCATTTGAACGACAGTCATTAGCTCATCTTTGGTCACACCAAAAGAACTGAGGCGAGAATCAATCTCCCAATCCTCTTTAAAAATCTTAGTTTCTAGCATATTAAGGACCTCCATGTTAATTTTTGCTACCTCAAGTGTGCCAGCAAAAATTAACATAGTCAAGAAAATTCGGACTAAATTTTATCTTTTGATTTTCCTGGCTGGCTTTTCTTTCTTTTTGGGGACAGCGGGGCACTAGACGTTTAAAGATGATGGAACGGGGCCCGGCCTACAACACTTCCAGGATCAGGCATTTCAGGTAGAGGCTCTCCGGCAGGGAGAGAAGGGCAGGGTGGTCCCGGGCGGCGCCCCGGCGCTCCACCATCCGGGCCTGGCGGTGGGCCTCGGCGGCAGCCTCCCGGACTATTTCGAGAAAATCCGGCTCGCTGAGGTTATAGGAGCAAGAGCAGGTGATCAGCGCGCCGCCGGGCGAGAGTAGCTGAAAGGCCCGGCGGTTGATCTCCCGGTAGCCTTTGAGGGCCGCGGTGCGCTCTCCCCGGCTCCTGGCAAAGGCAGGGGGGTCCAGGACGATGCAGTCGAAGCGCTTGCCCGCGGCCACCGCGGCCTTCAGGTAGGCAAAGACGTTTTCCCGCACCAAATCCAGATTTTTCAGGTTATTGAGCAGGGAATTTTCCCGGGCCATTTCCATGGCCGCGGCGGAACTCTCCACCAGGGTGACCTCCTCGGCTAAGGGGGCCAGGTGCATGGCAAAGGCCCCCTGGTAGGCGAAGGCATCCAGAACCCGGCCCCTGGACAGCGTGGCCGCCACGGCGCGGTTTTCCCGCTGATCGAGGAAAAGCCCGGTCTTCTGGCCGCCCCGGATATCCACCCAGAGACGGACCTCGCCTTCCCGCACTTCCACCCGGGGAGGCAATTCTCCCCACACCGTTTGGACCTCCTGGGGGAGCCCCTCCAGCAAGCGCGCCTCGCCGTCATGGCGCAGGGTGATGGATTTGGGGGCCAGGCGCCGGGTAAACAGCGGCAAGAAGGTCTCCGCCAGGAGCCTGGCCGGACCCGGGTGGTTGGCCTGCAGCACCAGGTGGCCGGCGTAGGAGTCCGCCACCAGGCCCGGGAAGCCGTCGGCTTCGGCGTAGATGAGGCGGCAGGCGTCGCTCTCCCGGATCACCCGCTGCCGGTAGGCCAGGGCCCGGAGGAGGCGCGCCTCCCAAAAAGCCGCAGTCACCGGCTCCGGTCCGGAGGTGACCAGGCGCAGGGCAATCCGGGACTTGGCGCTGTAAAAGGCCTGGCCCAGGAAGCGGTCCCCCGGCGCCACCACCGCGGCCAACTCCCCGGAGGGCAGACCGACCTCGCCGTCCAGGTCGTCGCGGTACAGCCAGGGGTGGCCGCGACGCTGCCAGCGCAGGCCCTTGGCGTTGATCCGCACTATCGGCAGTCTTGCCCCGCCTGATTCCCAGTATTCCATATTCCTTATTTACTCTCCAGTGGGGTCCGGGCTCATTTTCAGCCCACCATATTTTTTTGCAGAAAAACGAAAACCGGAAACCTGGTCATCCGCCAGGATGATCGCACGCCGGCGCCACCATTCCAAACAAACCTTGGAAAAAACGCAGGCTGAAGCCTGCGGCTACAAAACCTTTAAAACATTTTAGCCGGTTGCTAATGGTTTAATGTGAAAACTGGAAATGGAAACCGGGAAAAGAAAATTGCCCTTAACCAAACCCTTGCCTGAGGAAAAATCGCCGCTCCTGGGGCCTTAGATGCGTTCGGCCTTGGAAAGTCCCGTCAACACTGGCTTTGCTAACCGACGCGGCGCCTTTCCGCCTACAGGGCGGTGGGGGATCAATTTTTCCGCTATCCTGGCCTCGATTACCCATTTCGAGTTATAGTATATCTATCTGAAAATCATGCCGAAGCCAAGCTTACCCTGAGGAGGTCTTTTATCGTGCGGCGCCGGAATTTGCTGATCTACTTGATCGCGGGGATTTTGCTGGCGGTTCTGGCCGGCGGCCTCTACCGGAGCTGGACCGCCTCGCCCCGTTACGCCTTGCAGCGCCTGGCCCTGGCCCTCAAGACCAGGGATATGGACCAGTTATTTAAGTATGTGAATATAAAGGCAATTGCTAATAATATGGCGGAATGCGCCATCCCCAATTCTGATGACGCCCAAGGGGGCACAGGAGACGCGTGGGACCGGAAAGGCCGGCAAATGGGGCGGGATTTGGCCCGCATGGTGTTGTCCAACCTGTCGGGCGGCCTGGAAAAGCAGTGCCGGCAGGTGATGGAGAAGTATCTGCTGAATCTGGATAATACCAGAATACTGGCGATCGCCGCCGCGGCTACCACGGCGCAGATCGAGGTTAAGGGCGGGGAGGCCGGGGTGACCCTGGTGGACCCCAAGAGCCAAGAGCCGTTTCACTTCCAGATGCAGCGGCAACCCGAGAGCGGGACCTGGCAAATTGTTGCGGTGGATTATCAGGATCTTAAAAAATTTGCCAAGAGGGAGTTTTAGGGGATCTAAATATAACGTCTGATAATATATATTATGTAAACTAACATATGAAGACGCTGGAAAAATGTCCTAAATGCGGGGAGCCCTTCTTGAGGCGGCGCTCCCCGTCGCCTACGGTGGATATCATTATCGAGATTCCGCGCCAGGGGATCGTTTTGATCCAACGGGCCAATCCGCCTCTGGGATGGGCCTTGCCCGGCGGGTTCGTGGACTACGGCGAATCCCTGGAGGCCGCCGCCTGCCGCGAGGCCCTGGAGGAAACCGGACTCAAGGTGGAACTCCTGGGGCAGTTGCACACCTATTCCGATCCCCGGCGAGACCCGAGGCAGCATAGCATCAGCACGGTATTTGTGGCCCGGGCCTTGGGGACCCCCAAGGCCGCGGACGATGCCCGGAGCCTGGAGATTTTTCGAGTGGAAGATTTACCCAGGGAACTGGCCTTTGATCACGCGGCGATCCTGGCCGACTACCTGAAGGTCCGCCACGACTGGTTGGCTAAACTTAAGAAACTATCTTAGATTGCCAAAATATAAGAAAGTACATTAAAAATGAATGATAACACCTTGGTAAAGCTATCATATCAGGGCTTGAGCACCCTGGCCGGCTTATTTGGCTGGCCTTTTTTTTATTGGCACCTGAAATCCAGGGGCCGGGGGGAGAGTTTTCGGCCCCGCCTGGGGCTGCAAGTCCCCGGCGCCCCGCCCCCGGGCCAGCCGCGTCTCTGGGTGCACGGGAGTTCCGTGGGGGAAATCCTGGCGGGCCTCCCCCTGGCCCGAGAACTGCGGAGCCTGCTCCCCGGGGCTGCCTTGATCGTCAGCACCGGGACGGAAACCGGCCAGGCCCTGGCTCGCAAATATTTTTTGCCCTTGGGGGCCCTGGTCTGCTACTTTCCCCTGGATATTCCCTGGGCGGTGCAGCGCTACCTGGAAAGGCTGCAGCCGCATCTGGTCATTACCCTGGAATCGGAAATCTGGCCTAATTTTCTGAACCTGGCCAGGCAGCGCGGCATTCTCTTGGCCCTGGCCAACGCCAGGGTTTCTGACCAAAGCTTCAGAAGATATATTAGATATAAAAGATATGCCACGGAATTAATTAATAATTACGACCTTATTATTGCCGGAACCCCCCAGGATTATCAACGCCTGCTGGCCCTGGACCTGGACCCTGCCAAGGTGCGGCTCAGCGGCAACCTGAAGTGTGACCGCCTGTTGCAGGACCGGGATGAGGCAGAGGCCGCGGCATTTCAGCGGCTGCTGCGCGGCGGCCAGGCGGCTTCCGAGCGCGGGCCGGTCTGGCTGGCCGCCTCCACCCATGCTGGCGAAGAGGAAATAGTGCTGGCCGCCTATAAGGAGCTGCTGGGCCCCTACCCTTCTTTGCTCCTGGTCCTGGCGCCCAGGCATCCGGAGCGCGCCCCGGGGTTGGGGGAAAATTTGGTAAGGGGGAGTCACGGCTTGCCTTATCATCTCTGGAGCCGTTTGCAGGCGGGCTTGGAAGTGCGGACCCAGCCGGTGGTGGTCATCGACACCATCGGCGACCTCTTTAGCCTCTATGGCGCCGCGGACGTGGCTTTTGTGGGCGGCAGTCTGGTCCCCCACGGGGGCCAAAACCTGCTGGAGGCCGCGGCCTGGGGCCGGGCGCCCCTTTATGGCCCCAACCTCTCCAACTTCCGTTGGGCCCAAGACATCCTGGAATCGGAAGCCGCCGGGGCCGGGATCAGGGTGGCGGACGCCGCCTCCCTGGGCGCCGCGGTGGACCGGCTCTTAAGAGACCCGGAACTCCGCCGGGATTTGGGGACTAGGGCCCAGGCGACCTTGATCCCCCATCAAGGTGCGGCCCGCCGCCAGGCGGAGCTGATCGCCGGGCTTTGGCGCCGGCAGGCCGACAGGTTAGGGCAGCGCCGTAGCTAGAGATCTCACGCCCGGTTTGGGCAGGGCTAAGTTGAAATAGTTTTCTGTTTTGGTGGGCAGTGCCCACCCTACATGCCTCAGAGCAAAAACCTGGCCGGACACTAGAAGCTATCGCAAAACCGCGGGCTGCTCAAAAATGTCATTCTGAGCGCCGCGCAGAATCTCTTATTTTTAGTGACCTTAGATTCTGTTCAGGATGACTGTGAAATTCGGTTTTGCAATGGCTTCGATGTCCTTCCCTCGGGTCAAGCCAATGGTTTAGCCTTGCCTGGCGGCAAATCGCCTCGCCAGGGGCTTTATATGCAGCCGGTCTGGGGCGCCCGCGCCCCGCCTGCGTTTCCGGGAACGCTGCTCTTGATGCCGCGGCTGGCCGCCCCTCCGTCTCGGGTCTGGTCCCTGGAAAATTTAGCCGACGCCCACCCGCGGATTATGTTATAATTTTTTAGAAATTTAACGGGGCTTCGAGGTCATTATTTTGCAGGCGTTATTGGCGTTGGAAGACGGTTTGGTGTTGCCCGGGCGGTCCTTTACCGGCGAAGGAGAATCCGCCGGCGAGGTGGTATTCAACACTGCCATGACCGGATACCAGGAGATCCTCACCGACCCATCCTACAAGGGGCAGATCGTCACCATGACCTATCCCTTGATCGGCAATTACGGGATTAACCCCGAAGATGTGGAATCCCGGGGGATATTGGTGGAGGGCTTCATCGTCAAAGAGTACCACCCCTACCCTTCCAACTGGCGGGCCCGGGGGAACCTGGCCGATTATCTCCGGGCCGCGGGCAAGCTGGGGGTGGAGGGCTTCGACACCCGGGCCATCACCAAGCGCCTGCGAGAGGTGGGAGCCATGCGGGGCATCATCTCCACTCTGGACCGGGACCCCGAGTCCCTGGTGCGCCGGGCCCGGGAGCTCCCCAGCATGGATGGCCTGGACCTGGTGCCCCTGGTCACCTGCCGCCAGCCCTACTGGTGGCCGGAGTTTCCGGCGGACACCGCCGAGGACCCCGGCCTGGAGACCTTGTGGTCCCAGCGTAGCGGCAAGAAGGTGGTGCTCTACGATTATGGGGTAAAGTTCAATATAATCAGGAGCTTAATCGAAAAGGGCCTCCAGGTGCTGGTGGTGCCGGCCACCACCCCGGCTAAGCAGGTGCTGGCTCTCAAACCCGCGGGCATCATCCTCAGCAACGGCCCGGGGGATCCGGCCGCGGTCACCTACGCCATCGACAATGTGCGCCAGTGTCTGGGCGCCGCGCCCATGTTCGGCATCTGCCTGGGGCACCAACTTCTGGGCCTGGCCCTGGGCGGCCGCACCTTCAAGCTCAAGTTCGGCCACCGGGGCGCCAACCAGCCGGTGAAGAGCAAGCTCTCGGGCCGGGTGGAGATCACCTCCCAGAATCACGGCTTCGCGGTGGACCTAAAGTCCATCCCGGACCCCGGGGTGGAGGCGACCCATGTCAACCTGAATGACGGCACCCTGGAGGGCTTGCGCCATAAGGGGCTCAGGGCCTTCTCGGTGCAGTACCACCCGGAGGCCTCCCCGGGACCTCATGACGCCCATTATCTTTTTGAGGAATTCCTGCAGATGGTGGGCCAGGCCTAAAAAGCCTGGCGGGGAGGCGCAGCGCCGCGGTGGGCTTTTGATTACACTATCTCGCAGTTAAACTCTAGAACATTGTAATTTCAACGATATCAACATATTCTAGCGATGCAACCAAATCCCCTCTCCCCTGCGAGGGGACGACACCGGCTGAGGGGAGCCTGCTGTGGCCGTTCCATACCCCCCCCTCACCCTACCCTCTCCCCCCCCAGGGGGGAGAGGGAAATAGCTTGTAAATTCTATAAATTGTAGGGGCGACAGTGGCACAGGCTTCCAGCCTGTGATCGGGTCGCCCGTAGCCGAGAAGGGAGAGGAAAGGCTCGTAGATTTCATGAAATGATTAGCTATGGGGCAGGCCTGAGTTCAAAAAGATCTATGGTTTTGGTGGGCAGTGCCCACCCTACATGCCTCATAGCAAAAACCTTGCCGGACCCTATGGGGACAGGGGGGATTTAAAATAACCTCCTGAAATCCCCCTAAATCCCCCTTTTCCAAGGGGGACTTTAATACCCTTGGAACTTAGGTTTTCATTTGATTTAATGCCACACTACTTACGGAGCACCACACCAGCCACCGACAGCTTATGCCGAAACGCACCGATCTGAAGAAAATCCTGATCATCGGCTCGGGGCCGATCATCATCAGCCAGGCCTGCGAGTTCGATTATTCCGGCACCCAGGCCTGCAAGGCCCTCCGGGAGGAGGGCTATGAGGTGGTGCTGATCAATTCCAACCCCGCCACCATCATGACCGACCCCGAGATGGCGGACCGGACCTACATCGAGCCCATCACCCCGGAGATGGTCTGCCAGGTGCTGGAACGGGAGCGCCCTGACGCCATCCTCCCCACCCTGGGCGGCCAGACCGGCCTCAATTGCGCGGTGGCCGTGGCGGATACCGGCATCCTGGAGCGCCTCGGGGTGGAGATGATCGGGGCCACCCCCCAGGTAATCAAGAAGGCCGAAGACCGGGAACTCTTCCGGGACGCCATGGCCCGTATCTCTTTGCGGGTGCCCCGCAGCGTTATCGTGCGCACCCTGGATATGGCCCTGGCCGCGGCGCCGGAGATCAGCTACCCCATCATTGTCCGCCCGAGCTTCACCCTGGGGGGCACCGGCGGCGGCATCGCCTATAACCTGGAAGATTTGCGGCTGCTGGCCGCGGAGGGGCTGGCCGCCAGCATGATCAGCGAGGTGATGCTGGAAGAATCGGTGTTGGGCTGGAAGGAATTCGAGCTGGAGGTGATGCGGGACTTCCGGGACAACGTGGTGATCATCTGCTCCATTGAAAACCTGGACGCCATGGGGGTGCACACCGGCGATTCCATCACCGTGGCCCCGGCGCAGACCCTGACGGACCGGGAGTACCAAATGATGCGGGACGCGGCCATCGCCATCATTCGGGAAATCGGGGTGGAGACCGGCGGCTCCAACATCCAGTTCGCCATCCAGCCGCAGACCGGGGAGATGGTGGTCATCGAGATGAACCCCCGGGTGTCCCGCTCCTCGGCCCTGGCCTCCAAGGCCACCGGCTTCCCCATCGCCAAGATCGCCGCCAAGCTGGCGGTGGGCTTCACCCTGGATGAGATCCACAACGACATCACCCGGGAGACCTACGCCTCTTTCGAGCCCACCATTGACTATTGCGTAGTCAAGATCCCCCGCTGGACCTTCGAGAAATTCCCCGGGGCCGAGGACTTCCTCACCACCTCCATGAAATCGGTGGGGGAAGTGATGGCCATCGGCCGCACCTTCAAAGAGGCCCTGCAAAAAGGCATCCGTTCCCTGGAGATCGGCCGTTTCGGCCTGGGCGCGGATGGCAAGGACCTGCCGGAGGTGGGTGCCGACGAGCTGCGGGTCCGGCTGCGGGTCCCCAACTCGCAGCGCCTCTTCTACCTGCTGCAAGCCTTCCGCTCCGGGATGAGCGTGGCTGAAGCCCACCAGCTTACCTTCATCGACCCCTGGTTTCTCCACCAGATCCGGGACCTGGTGTCCTTCTCCGGGGAGTTGGCGATCTTTGGAGAATTGTTGCGCCAGGGGCGGGGCCAGGACCAGTTAAAGGACACGCTGCGCCGGGCCAAGGAATACGGTTTCTCCGACGTGCAGCTCGGCCACCTCTGGGGCGGCGGCGAGGAGCATCTGGCCGCGATGCGCCGGGAGCACGGGGTCACCCCGGTCTATAAGCTGGTGGATACCTGCGCCGCGGAGTTCGAGGCCTACACCCCCTATTTCTATTCCACCTACGAATGGGAGGATGAGGCCCGGAAAACCTCGGGGGACAAAGTGGCCATCCTGGGCGGCGGCCCCAACCGCATCGGCCAGGGCATCGAATTCGACTATTGCTGCTGCCAGGCCTCCTTCGCCCTCAAGGAGTTGGGGGTGGAGTCCATCATGGTCAACTCCAACCCGGAGACGGTGTCCACCGACTACGACACCTCGGATAAGCTCTACTTCGAGCCCCTGACCCGGGAGGACGTCCTCAACATCGTGGCCGCGGAGGACCCTAAGGGCCTGATCCTGCAGTTCGGCGGCCAGACCCCCTTGAACCTGGCGGTGCCCCTGGGCCAGGCGGGGGTGCGCATCATGGGGACTTCGGCCGCGGCCATCGACCGGGCCGAGGACCGCAAATTATTCAAGCAACTCCTGGCCGATCTGAAGCTGAAACAGCCGCCCAACGACACCGCCACCAACGTGGACCAGGCCTTGCGGATAGCCCATGAGATCACCTACCCGGTGCTGGTGCGGCCCTCCTACGTCCTGGGAGGCCGGGCCATGCAGATCGTGGCCGATGACCAGGGCCTGGTGAACTTCATGAATTGGGCCCTGCAGGCCTCTCCGGACCACCCCATCCTCATCGACAAGTTCCTGGAGGACGCCATCGAAGTGGACGTGGACGCCATCAGCGACGGCAGCCGCACCGTCATCGGCGGCATCATGGAACACATCGAAGAGGCCGGCATCCATTCCGGGGATTCGGCCTGCGTCCTGCCTCCTTATTCGCTCTCCCTGGCCATCCGGGAGGAAATCCGGCGCCAGACCAGGGCCCTGGCCGCGGAACTTGGGGTGGTGGGCCTGATGAACATCCAGTTTGCGGTGAAGGATAATCAGGTTTATGTCCTGGAGGTGAACCCCAGGGCCTCCCGCACCGTGCCCTTCGTGAGCAAGGCCACCGGGGTCTCATTGGCCAGGCTGGCGACCAAGGTGATGTTGGGCCACTCCCTGGAAGAGCTGGGTTTTACCCGGGAAATCGAGCCGCCCTATTTTGCCGTGAAGGAGTCGGTCTTCCCCTTCCGGCGCTTCCCCGGGGTGGACCCGCTGCTGGGGCCGGAGATGCGCTCCACCGGAGAGGTTATGGGCCTGGACGCGGATTTCGGCCTGGCCTTTGCCAAGTCGCAGTTGGCTGCCGGCCAGGTCCTGCCCCTGGATGGCGGGGTGATCTTTAGCGTCAAGGACCCGGACAAGCCCGCCACCTTGGGGCTGGCCCGGGGCTTTCAGGGGGAAGGGTTCCCCCTCTATGCCACCGCCGGCACCGCGGCCTACCTTAAGGAGCACGGCCTGCCGGTGACCCCGGTCAGCAAGATCCGGGAAGGGCGGCCCCATATCATCGACCACATCAAAAACCACGAGATCGGCCTGCTGGTCAATACCCCGGAGGGCCGCTACACCCCGGCGGACTCCTACTCCATCCGCCGGGCCGCCCTGGAATACAACATTCCCTATACCACCACCCTGGCGGCGGCCAGGGCCACCCTGGACGCCATCCGGGCCATGAAGCGGGGCAAGCTCACGGTGAAGAGCCTGCAGGAATACCATGCCCTGGTGAAACAATCCACGGCGCGACTGCGGGCCGCTAAGGGGTAGCTTCATTTTGGGTGGCACCGGCGTCCCGCCTGTGCTCAAAGTCGTGATGGTTTGAAGCACGGAGAGCCGATTCCGCCATATATTAAGTGCAAAAGTGATATAATATTTCAGTATTGATTTTAGCGCTCTGGGAGAAGTGGCCATGAACCTTCGCAAAGAGATTATCAAAAGCCTTAATAGCCTTTCCGAAGATTCCCTGGAAGGCGTCTTGGAATATATCCGTTTCATCCAGGAGCCGGAAGAAGTAGAGCCGACTGCAGAGGAAGTGGCCGCTATTGCCCGGGGGAAACAGGAGATAGCCCGGGGTGAAGTAGTAAGATGGCGGGATCTCAAAAAAGAGCTCGAAGAAAATGCCTTATGACGTCAAGCTCACCAAAACCGCCAGAAAAGTTTATCTCAAATTACCTGCCAAGCTGAGAGCCGGCTTGGAGAAATGCTTCGCTAATTTAGAGGTTAATCCCAAGAGTAATCCCAATGTTGAGAAAATCAAAGGCTATCAGAACGAATACAGATACCAGGTCGGAGGCTGGCGCATCCTCTATGAGGTTAATGACGATCAGAAAATAGTGACTGTTTATGAAATCAGGCCCCGAGGAGATGTTTACAAACATGGCCACCAATAATAGGGCCAATTATCAGGAGAACAACGACCATCCCCGGGAACACTGCGGCATTTTCGGCATCTACGGCCACCCGGACGCGGCCCGCCTCACCTATTTCGGCCTCTATGCCTTGCAGCACCGGGGCCAGGAGTCCTGCGGCATCATCACCGCTGACGGCAGCCGGGTCCACCAGCACCGGGGCCTGGGTCTGGTGCCCGAGGTCTTTAACCAGCAGATCCTGGAGAGGCTTCCGGGGCACTTGGCCATCGGCCACGTGCGCTACTCCACCACCGGCTCCACCCTGCTAATCAACGCCCAACCCTTTGTGGTGCAGCACGGCGGCCGCACCCTGGCCATCGGCCATAACGGCAACCTCACCAACGCCCGGGAGGTCCGCTGCCGCCTGGAAGAGGGCGGCTCCATCTTCCAGTCCAGCATGGACACCGAGATCATCGTCCACCTCATGGCCCACCA
>CAWEWX010000053.1:0-57099 GCA_963812655.1 uncultured delta proteobacterium
TTGATTGGCTGGGCGCAGGCTTTAGCCTGCGTAGAGGAGAAGGATATCGCGGATGCCAACTGCCCACTAATAATGGAGACCGTTTGTCCGTTGAGACTGTCATGGTTGAAGACCAAACCATCCAGGAATTATGCGACCGCATTGTCAGGGAATTCCAGCCTGAACGCATCATTCTCTTCGGCTCCTATGCCTATGGCAACCCGACCCCGGATTCCGACGTCGACCTGCTGGTGGTCCTGCCTTTTGAAGGGAAAAATTTGCTCAAATCCCTGGAAATCTTGAACCTCACTAACCCCCGGTTTCCCATCGATCTGCTGGCCCGGCGCCCCGATGACACCGAACGCCGCTATCGGGAAGGCGACCCCTTGATCAGGGAAGCACTGGACCACGGCCAAGTCTTATATGAACGACACAGTTAAAGAGTGGATCGATAAGGCGGAAAGGGACCTGGCCACCGCCAAGAGGGAATTGGCCACGGTGGAACAGCCGAATTACGATGCCGTCTGTTTCCATGCCCAGCAAGGTATTGAAAAATTAATGAAGGCTTTATTGATCCAACTTGGAGCTATCCCCACTAAAACTCATGACCTTTCCTTTCTTGATCAGTTACTGTCTCCTGTATGTCCGAAATGGTCCTGGCCTTCGGATGATCTGCGTTTTTTAACCCGCGCCGCAGTAGCTTTCAGATACCCGGGCGAATCCGCCGATCGGGAGGAAGCGGCGCAGGCCCTTGATATTTCCGACCGTTTGCGGGGAAAACTGTTATTATTATTAAAAGAGTCTTAGAATAAAGGGCAACAGGCGGGATGCCTGTGCCACCAGTTAGAAATGAAAAAAAGCGTAGGGTTGTAGGGGCGGCGTTCCGCCGCCCAGGGCGGGGAAACCCCGCCCCTACGCCTGCGGCTACCAAAAATCGAGGCAGGGCCGGCAAAGGGCAAGGCGTTGAACACGGAAAACGGAAAACGGGAAACGGAAAACGAGGTCCTCAGCCAGGATGACGACCATCCCCGGGAACACTGCGGCATTTTCGGCATCTACGGCCACCCGGACGCGGCCCGCCTCACCTATTTCGGCCTCTATGCCTTGCAGCACCGGGGCCAGGAGTCCTGCGGCATCATCACCGCTGACGGCAGCCGGGTCCACCAGCACCGGGGCCTGGGTCTGGTGCCCGAGGTCTTTAACCAGCAGATCCTGGAGAGGCTTCCGGGGCACTTGGCCATCGGCCACGTGCGCTACTCCACCACCGGCTCCACCCTGCTGATCAACGCCCAACCCTTTGTGGTGCAGCACGGCGGCCGCACCCTGGCCATCGGCCATAACGGCAACCTCACCAACGCCCGGGAGGTCCGCTGCCGCCTGGAAGAGGGCGGCTCCATCTTCCAGTCCAGCATGGACACCGAGATCATCGTCCACCTCATGGCCCACCACCGGGGCGCCGACGTAGTGGAATCGCTGACCAACGCCCTGGGCCACCTCAAGGGCTCCTATTCCCTGGTGCTGGCCACCGCCGACCAGGTCATCGCCGCCCGGGACCCCCACGGCTTCCGGCCCCTGGTCCTGGGCCAATTGAACGGCTCCTGGGTGGCGGCCTCCGAGACCTGCGCCCTGGACCTGGTGGAGGCCGACTACCTGCGGGAAGTGGAGCCGGGGGAGATCGTGGTCATGGACGCGGCCGGTCTCCATAGCCATAAGCCCTTCGCCCCGGCGCCTCCCCAACGCTGTATCTTCGAGTTTATCTATTTCGCGCGCCCCGACAGCCAGATCTTCGGGAAAAGCGTCTATCAGGTGCGCAAGCGCCTGGGCGCCGCCCTGGCTCGGGAGCATCCCCTCCAGGGCGACCTGGTGATGCCCTTTCCCGACTCCGGCACCTACGCGGCCCTGGGATATGCCGCGGCCACCGGCATCCCTTTCGAGATGGGGATGATCCGCAACCATTACGTGGGCCGCACCTTCATCCAGCCCTCCCAGACCATGCGGGACTTCTCGGTACGGGTGAAGCTCAACCCGGTCAAGGAGCTCCTCAAGGGCCGGCGGGTCATCGTCATCGAAGACTCCATCATCCGGGGCACCACCACCCGCTCCCGGGTCAAGTCGCTGCGCGAGGCCGGGGCCCGGGAAGTGAGCATGCTGGTGAGCTGCCCCCCGCACCGCTTCCCCTGCTATTACGGCATCGACTTTTCCAGCAAGGGGGAACTAATCGCCGCGCAGCAGGAGATCGAGCGGATTCGGGATTTTCTGGGCCTCGATTACCTGGGGTATCTCAGCCTGGAGGGCATGGTGGCCGCCACCGAAATGGGGCGCGACACCTTCTGCCTCTCCTGCTTCTCCGGCGACTATCCCATTCCCCTGGAGGCCGCCTTCTCCAAGACCTGTTTCGAAGAGGACCTCTGCGCCCCGGGCCCCTGGGAAGGCCGCCCGGTGGTGTGTGAAATGCAGGGGCAAAAGGGTAAAAGGGAAAAAGGGGAATGAAATACAGGGGGAAAAGGGTAAATAGGAAGGGAAAACTTCCTTGCTCCGATTTTCTTTTCCCTTTCCCCTTTTTCCCCTTTCCCCTCCTCCCCCTGGTTATTTAAGCCCTGGCAACTCTGAGCGAGATTGAATGACTGAACATTTGGTCGGGGTTATTTCCGACACCCACGGGGTGCTGCGGCCCCAGGCGGCCCTGGCCCTGCGGGGAGTGGAGCTCATCATCCACGCCGGGGATATCGGCCACCCCAGGGTGTTGACGGCCCTGGAGGAAATCGCCCCGGTGCAGGCGGTGCGGGGCAATACCGACCGGGGCGAATGGGCCCGGCGGCTGCCTCTGAGCCGGTTGCTGGAGGTGGGCGGGGCGCGGCTCTATGTCCTGCACGAACTCCAGGCCCTTGACCAGACCTCTCGCCCGCGGCCTCGATTCCAGGCGGTTATCTATGGGCACTCGCACCAACCCCGGTTGGAGCGCCAGGACGGGGTCCTTTACCTCAACCCCGGCTCGGCGGGACCCAGAAGATTCACCTTGCCCGTCACCCTGGCCCTTTTGCGGGTGCAGGAGGGCCGCCTCCAGGCGGAAGTGGTAAATTTACTGAGCCCCTAGCCCAAACCGCGATTTCTGCCCAAGTTTTAACCGCCAACATCACCCCCGCCGATGTGGGCGGCATCCCACCAGTTGATCTTTTCCTGCAAGTTGCCCCTTGCAGATCCTCGATCTCCATCTTGGCCTTGCTCCAGTCGGCCGGACATTCCTTCATGAGCCGGTCGATTCTCCGGCTCAAATCTCCCACCAGGATGTGGAGTTCATCGGTCTGGGATCTGATTTTGGCCCTGGCCTCCACCGGCATCTGGTCGATCACCCGGAGGATGTCGTAAACCCGCGCCTTCTGGTTGGTCAACTCCGCATAGATGGAGTCGCAGTAGTCTCTGATCTCCATTTGGGCATCCTCTTGTTCCCTTGTGATAGATTAAATTTAGCTCTGATCGACTCCATTGTCAATGGAGTCTGGCGGCGATCTCAGGCCCGGGGCGGCCTTGGGGGCCTGGGGTTTTCTCAGGATTTTAGGGGGTGAAGAAAGGCAGGCGCACTAGCAGCAAAAAGCCGTTGGCGGCCAGCAGGGTCCCCAGACCGGCGGAGACCAGGGCGATGCCCAGGGCCAGCCAGGAGTAGGCCAGGATGGCGATGGAGGCCATGACAATGGCGATGGCCAGCAGCACCTCGCCATACTCGAAATAGGGGTCCTTGCTGCGGTAAAGGTCCCGTTCCTGCTCCAGGTGTCTGGCCTCTTTCTCGATCTCTTCCCTTTCCGCGCTGTAGCGCCCCTCATCTGCGGTCACCTGCCGCAATTCCTCTTCGTAGCGTTTCCGGACCTCCGGCTTGAGGGAGTCCTTTTCCAGCAGGTTCAGTTCCAGGATGGTCTTTTGGTTCCGGTCGAGATGCCCCCGGATGTTCTTGGCCTGGTACCAGGCCCATTGGTCCGAAGCCTGCTGCTGGGCCAGGAGCATCTCCTTGGTGGCCATGGAGCCCCCCAGGTGGCTGATGGCCAGGAAGACCGCAAAAATGGCGGTGATCAAGGCGACGCGGCGGGTGAAGGCCTTGGCCTTGATCTCTTCCAATTCTTCCGGTTTCGGGAGTTCTACCTCAGGCATGGCATCTGCTCCATTATTAGGAAGTTTTTCCTGCCCTGCCGATTTACTGAACGCTGCGCCCCTCTCCGCCAGGGCCATCCCCACTATAATTATTCGTCTTTACCCTTTCCCGCCTGCCGGTGTTGATCATAAAGGGCGACATGGGCCTTAATCGTCTCCGGGATGGGCAACCCGTAAGGGCAGCGGTCGGCGCATTCCCCGCATTCGATGCAGGAGCGCGCCGCTTCCATGAACTTGGCCGCGAAGCCCGCGGCCTTTTCCGGACCCATGCGCCGGGCGACGATGCCGTAAAGCATGGTCGGGGTGATCATCACCCCCTGGGGGCAGGGCTGGCAATATTCGCAGCGCCGGCAGAACTTATCCCCCAGTTCGGCCCGGTAATCCTCCATAACCTTTAGGTCTTCCGGGGTCACCACATTTTCCCCGGCGTAGAGGTCAACTACCTCATCCACCCGGGCCACCGAATCACAGCCGGGCAGGGGAATGACGTCGGGAAACTGGCGCAGATACTTAAGGGCCACCCGGCCGTTGTCCACCAGCCCGCCGCAGAATGGTTTCATGGCCAGCAGACCCAGATGGCGCTCCCGGGCCAGAGGGTGGAGTTCCGTCGCCGCCGCGGTCTCAATGAAGTTAAAAGGGAATTGGATGGTGCTGAAGAGACCGGTGGCCACCAGCTTCCTGGCCATCTCCAGGTTATGGGAGGTAATCCCCAGGTGCCGAATCTTACCGGCCTCCCTGGCCCGCATCGCGGCTTCCAGGGCGCCGTCTTTGGCGGTCAGGGCCTGAAAATCCTCCTCTTGAGAGACCTGGTGCAGTTGAAACAGATCCAGGTAATCGGTTTTGAGGAGCCGCAGACTCTGCTCCAGGTCTCCTTCCAGCCCCAGCCGGTCCCGTTTGATACTCTTGGTGGCCAGGACCACTTGCGGCCGCAAGCCCTGAAAGGCATGCCCCATCTTCTCTTCGCTGTCCAGATAGACATTGGCGGTGTCGAACAGGGTAATGCCCCGCTCCTGGGCCCGGCGCAACACCAGGATCGCTTCGCTCATGCTCAGGCGAATGATAGGGATGCCGCCGAAGCCGACCTCGGAAACCTTAAGCCCGGTTTTACCCAAGAGGCGATAGCGCATGGATTGCTCTCTCTCTTTGTTGGATAGACTGCTTTAGGGCGTCCTCTCTGCGGATTTTGGAATTCCTCTTATCATACAGCTTGCGGCTCCTTCTTTCAATGGGGCGCGGCTCAGCCGCGGCAAGCGGGGCTAGCGCCGCCCCCAGATTCTTCTCCTTTTGCCGGCATCTTTGGTATGATGCTGTCAACGGGCTCTAATCCCTCGACCTCTCCTACGGGTTCTGTTGATGGCTGAAATCCCCCTAATGGTGGTCGTTCCCCTGGAGGACGAGATCCGCCCTCTGCGTGAGCGGCTGCAAAACCAAACCCGCCTGGACCCGGGCGGCCGCCTGACCCTGTGGGCCTGGGGCCGCCTGCCCCTGGCTCTGGTGCGCACCGGGGTGGGCGCCCCCGCCATGGTCCGTACCCTGAGCCGCGCCCTAAAGCAGGGCTATCCCGGTCTTTGCCTGCTGCTGGGCTATGGCGGCGGGATTCTCCGGGAATTGCGCGCCGGAGACCTGGTGATCGCCACGGACCTCATTGATTCCCAGCAGGGCCGGATCTTCAAGGTGGCGCCGGAGCTGGTGGCCGGGGCCGCCAGGATTCTCGGGCAAACCGGCCTCCCCGGCTGCCTGGGTTCCCTAATCAGTGTGCCCCGGGCCGCCCTGACCCCCGGGGACAAGGCCGCCGCCGGGCGGCGATCCGGGGCCCTGGCCCTGGACCTGGAAAGCGCCGCCTTCGCCGGGGTTTGCCAGGCCGCCGCCCTCCCCTTCCTGGTGGTGCGGGCCATCCTGGACCCGCTTAACCTGTCCCTGCCGCAGCCGGCGGACGCCTCCCGGACCCGGGTAAAAATTGCCTGGAAAACCCCGCCCCTGCGGGAATTCGCCGACCGCGCCCGGGCCAGCCTGACGGCCTTCGCCAGCGCCTGGCTGGATGATCTGGCCGGGAACTGGGACCAGCGCCTTTAGTTAGCACTGGCGCCACAAACTGCTCTAAAAGAGCGGCCTCGCGTGTCCTCTCTACCATCCTAACAGGATACTTTCCATATTCGCCGATTTGGGGTAAATTGAAACATTATGGGCTGCCTTTTGATCCCCCACTCTCTCAAGATCGAATCTGAGCAAGGCGCCGGTTCATTAACAGCAAGGCCAACCAGACCTTAAACGGGTGCTTTGATGAAGAGATCAGGACCGAGCCGGGAAGAATTGTTGCGGCGGGTGGACGAGTTGGAGCAGCGCCTGCGGGAGGCGGAAGCGACCCTTGCCGCCCGGGACGCCGCCGCCGCGGACCCTCCCTCCCCCCACCTCCAGGAAACCCAAGCTGCCGGGGAAGATTCCCAGTCCCTGTGGGAGGAACTGGCCGCTGCCAACGAAGAGCTGCGAATCCAGTCAGAGGAATCCGAGGCGCAAGCCGAAGAACTGGCGGCCCAGGCCGAGGAGTTGGAGGTGCAGCGGGATGAGTTGCAGTCTGTGAACCGGGAGTTGGAGGGCGAGCGGGCCCTGTTGCGCACGGTGCTGGAGGAAATGCCCGCCGGGCTGATTGTCGCCGCTCCTTCCGGAAAGCTGCTCCTGGGCAATCCGCAGATGGAAGCCATCCTGGGGGGGCCGTTGTCCCAGGACGATGGCCTGGAACACTATGGCCTGTTCCTGGGCCGCCATGGCGACGGCAGCCCTTTTGCCAGGAAGGATTATCCCCTGGCATGTTGCCTTACCCGGGGAGAGCTGGTTTCCGATGAGGAGTTCGGATTCATCCGGACCGACGGTTCCACGGGGTTCGTCCGGGTGAGCGCCGCGCCGGTGCGCAACCGCCAGGGGGAAATCATCGCCGGGGTGGCCACCTAAGCGACATCACCGGCCGCAAGCAGCGGGATCGCGAGATCCAGTTTTTCCTGGCCTCTTTTCCCGAGTTGAATCCCAATCCCATCCTGGAGGTGGATAGCCGGGACGCATCGCCTATTCCAACCAGGCGGCCCGGGAAATCGTGGCCGGGTTGGGACGCCGGCCAAATTGAGGGATCTCCTGCCCGCCGACCTTAAGCAAATCTTGCTGGCCATCGACGACCGGAGAGATCCGCTTCCAGCGGGAGGTGCAGGTCGAAGAACACGGTTTATCTCCAGAATCTCTCCTACGTCGAGCCGTTCCAGACCATCCGCCTCTATGGCATCGACATCACGCGCCGCGAAGCGCGGGGGAGGCGGCGGTGCTCCCAGGCCAAGGAGGAGTGGGAGCGCACCTTTGAGGCGGTGCCGGACCTGATCGCCATCATTGACAACAACCATCATCTGGTCCGGGTCAACCGGGCCATGGCCGCGGCCCTGGGGGCGGAGGCCTCAGGAATTGGCGGGTAAGCCCTGCTATGAATTGATGCACCGCGGCCGCCTGTCTCCCCCGGAGGTTTGCCCCTCATAGCCGGCTGTTGCAAGACGGCCAGGAGCACAGCGCCGAGCTCCGTGAATTTGACCGGGATTTCCTGGTGACCACCTCGCCCCTGATGGACAATAAAGGGAAGCTCCTGGGCAGCGTCCACGTGGCCCGGGACATCACCGAGCGCAAACAAGCCGAAGAGGCCCTGAACCGGCTGAATGAGGAACAGCTGCGGAGGCGGGTGGCGTAATTGCGGGAGGAAGTGATTCAGCGCCAGGGGGCCGAGGCAGGCGTTAGAAGCGAGCGACAGCGTTTTTATCAAGTCCTGGAGCGGATACCGGCCATGGTGATGCTGGTTTCCGCGGATTAAAATTTGGTACGCTCAACGAATAATCATCCGGCGCTACGGCTAGCTGGCATCGTGGCATGGCTATGAAATTTTCTTCGGCCTCGACGCTCCCTGCGAGGGCTGCAAGACCTTGCCGGTGATTCAGGCGCAAACCCCGGTGGATTGGGAATGGCAAGGTCCGGGCGGCAAATATTATCATGTCTATGATTATCCCTTCGTCGACGTGGACGGCGCTCTCTTAACCCTCTCGATGAAAGTGGATATCACGGCTCGCAAGGCGGCGGAAGAGGAAGTGCGGCAACTGAACCAGGACTTGGAAGAGCGGGTCAGGGAGCGCACCGCCCAGTTGCTGGTGGCGAACTGGGAGATGCAAGCGCCTTCGCCTATTCCGTGTCCCACCATCTCAAGGTCCCGACCCGGGCCATTCATGGCTTCTCCGCATGCTGATGCTGGAACATGCTGCGGGAATCGGATAGCGAGGGCCTGCGGCTGCTGGAGGTGGTCCGCCGGAATACCGCCTTCATGGCCCACCTCATCGATGACCTGTTGGCCCTTTCCCGCCTGGGACGCCACGAGCTCCGGAAGGCTCCCATCGACCTGGCGCCTGAGGTCACCCGGACTCGTTTCTCTCCCAGCCCCACCGGTTCCCTGCACCTGGGCGGGGCCCATACCGCCTTGTTCAACTGGCTTATCGCCCGCCATCGCCGCGGCGTCTTTATCCTGCGCATCGAGGACACCGATAAGGAGCGTTCTAAAGGAGGAATTCGTCCGGGAAATCCTGGAGGCCCTAACGTGGCTGGGGCTGGATTTGGATGAAGGCCCCTTTCGCCAGTCGGAGCGCCTGTCCGTCTATCGGGAATATATTGACCGCCTGCTGGCCCGGGGGGCCGCCTATTATTGCGATTGCTCCCCGGAAGACCTGAGGGCGCGGCGGGAGGCGGCCCTGGCCCGGGGCGGCAAACCCAAGTACGACGGCCGCTGCCGTAGCCGCGGCCTCAAGCCCGGGCCCCATACCGTGGTGCGCTTCCGGGGGCCCGACACCGGCGTCACCCGGTGGGACGACCTGATCAAAGGCCCCATCGCCTTCGACAACCGGGAACTCGATGACCTGGTGGTCCTCAGGGGCGATGGCCTCCCCACTTATAATTTCGCGGTGGTGGTGGATGACATCAGCATGAGGATTACCGACGTCATCCGGGGTGAGGACCACATTCCCAACACCCCCCGGCAGATCCTCATTTACCAGGCCTTGGGGGCTGACCTGCCCCGCTTTGCGCACATGCCCCTGTTGCTGGCCCCGGACCGGGCAAGCTCTCCAAGCGCCGGGGCGCCAGATCGGTCCTGGATTACCGGGAGCAAGGCTTTCTGCCCCAGGCTCTGCTGAACTACCTGGCTCGCCTCGGCTGGTCCCACGGGGATCAGGAGATCTTCACCCGGGAAGAGCTCATCCAATACTTCAGTCTCGAGCAGGCCACCACCTCCCCGGGAGTATTCGACGAAGAAAAGCTCAAGTGGATCAACAGCCAGCATCTGATGGCCCTGAGCGCCCCCCGGCTGGCCCAGGAACTGGCTCCTTTTTTGACCCGGATCGGCATTGAGTTGCCGGATCAGGAATACCTGGCCCGGGTGGCTGCCACCCTGCAGGCCCGTTGCCGCACCCTCGTGGAGATGGCCGAGGCGGCCCGTTTCTATTTTCAGGATCCCCGCCCTTACGAAGAGAAGGGGGCCAAGAAGTTTTTGACCCCGGAGACCCTGCCGGCTTTGCGAGAGGTGGCCCGGCGCCTGGACAGGCTGCCGGAGTTTTCCGAGCCCGCCTTGAACCAGCTCTTTCAAGACCTGGCGGCGGAGACCGGCCTGAAGCTGGGCAACCTGGCCCAGCCGGTGCGCCTGGCCCTTACCGGCCGCACCGCCAGCCCCGGGCTCTATGAGATCATCAATATCCTGGGAAAGCCGGAGACCCTGCGCCGGATCGGGCAGGCCATCAGCTTTGCTGAAGGCCAGGGATGAAATCTTTCTGGATATTGCCGGCATCCGGCGTATAATTCGATCCATCTCCAAGGAGGTTTTGACATATGGCGGAAAGCAATCAGGGTTATCGCAAAAAACAGGCCCTGCTGGTGTTTCTGGTCTTCGCCTGTCTGGCGGTCGCCATCTTCTCCGGCAGCGCCCCGGTGAGCGTCGGCGCCATCCTGGCTGTCTGCGGCCTCTGCTTCTGGGCCTCCACCCTGGAACCCGAAAAAGAGCCACGACGAGCCCCATCATTGACAGAATCTTCAGGGGTATTTTAGGAAGATTTTTGTATTTTTAGTTGTGCTTGGGAACTTTTGACCATTCACCCAGCCTCTCGCCCCGCCGGGGGAGAGGGAGTACTCCAGGAGTACCTTATTATCCCCTCTCCCCCTCGAGGGGAGAGGTTAGGGCGACGGGGAATTAATTACTTGCTCCTGCATCACTAAATCCGTCATGAGATAGTGGATCGGGTACAAATACCTGCACTTACTCTTGACTTTGAACCTTGAACTTTGAACTTTTCGCAGCAGAGGAGGGCTGCCATGCGGATCGCCTTGTTAGGTCAGGCGGCTTTCGGCGCCGACGTCTTGAAAGGGTTGCTGGAGCACGGCCATGAGGTGCCGGGGGTCTTTTGCCCGCCGGATCGGGGCGCCAGACCCGACCCCTTGAAGGAGGCGGCCCAGGCCGCCGGGGCGCCGGTTTTCCAGCCGGCCCATCTTCGGGACCCTGAGGCTTACGAGGCCATGGTCTCCTTGAAGGCCGACCTGGGGGTGCTGGCCTTTGTCACCGACATCATCCCGCCCCGGGTCTTCAACGCCCCCAAGTTGGGCTCCATCGGCTATCACCCCTCCCTCCTGCCCCGCCATCGGGGCTCCAGCGCCATCAATTGGGCGGTGATCAACGGCGAAACCCACAGCGGGCTCACCATCTTCTGGGTGGACCAGGGGATCGACACCGGCGACCTCCTCCTGCAAAAGACGGTGGAGATCGGCCCTGCCGAGACCACCGGAGAGGTCTATTTCAACAAGCTTTATCCCCTGGGGGTGGCGGCGCTCCTGGAAGCAGTGGAGTTGCTCGCCCAGGGCCAGGCCCCCCGGATTCCCCAGGACCATTCCCAAGGCACCTACGAGCCTCCCTGCGACGAACGGGTGGCCGGACTGGACTGGAGCCAGCCGGGCGTGCGGGTCTTCAATTTCATCCGGGGCTGCGACCCCCAGCCCGGGGCCACCACCACCTTCCGGGGCGAAAAGGTCAAGCTTTACAACGCCGCCTTTTTGGGAGAATCCCCCCAGGCCGCGGCCGGGGAGATCCTGGCGGTGAGCGACCGGGGCCTTAAGCTGGCGGTGGCCGGCGGCGCCATTTCGGTCAGCCGTTTCCGCACCAAGGAGCTGGGGAAGGTGAAGGCGCCTGAATTTATTGCCGCTAAACAGCCGCAGGTGGGAGATAAGTTCGGGACCTGATGATGTGCCAGGCAGCGGGAAATGGGCTTCCCTGAGATGAAGGAAGTAGGCATCTTCTACCATCCATCTTTCAGCCGCAAGAGCTATCTGACCATCGGCAACCGGCTGCGGGATTTTCCCGAGGCCCTGGAACCCCTGCTGGAAAAGGCCAACGTCAGGATGTTCCAGGCCCCCCGCGTCTCCGAGGAGCTGATCCTCAAGGTGCACGCCCCGGAAATCCTGCGCCTGGTGGCGGCAAGACAGCTTCTGCGCCACCGCTTACGAATCGGTGGGTGCGGTGGTGGCGGGGATGGCGGCCCTGGCCCGGGGAGAGCTGCAGCGGGCCTTCTGTTTCATCGGGGCCGGCGGCCACCACGCCGGCTATCGCCAGTTCTGGGGCGCCTGCTGTTTCAACGACGTGGTCATCGCCCTGACCCACCTCCGCCAGATCAGCAGCTTGCGGCGCTTCGCCATCGTCGACACCGACGCGCACCACGGCGACGGCACCCGCCAGTTGATCCGGGACGATCCGGAGGTGCTGCACCTCTGCTTCTGCGGCCTCGATTACCAATCCCCGGACGGCAGCAAGGTGGACGTTGACGTCCAGCCTCTCTTAGGGCAGGGGGACCCTAACGCGCGCTACCTCGACCTGGTCCGGGAACAGGCGGTGCGGATTGCCCCTTTCCAGCCCGATCTGCTCATCTGGTATTACGGTTTCGACACCCACCTGGAAGATTACGGCTCCCTGGGGCTCACCGAAGACGCCTACTTCGACATCTGCGACCTGATGATCGAGGCGGCGGAGGAGGCGCGGGTTCCCCTGCAGGTGGTCCTGGGGGGCGGCTCCCTCTCCCACCTGGCCACCCGCACCATCCCGGAAATCATCCGCCGCCTGGCGGAGGTCTGACCCCTGGCCTGACGGACCTGAGGAAATAGCCGGAATCAATACCAGGTCGAAGCCCCCCTGGCCCGCTGTAGTCTCCGGCAACAAAATTGCAATGAGATTGGACCATCCCGCGGTTAAACTTTAAATAATTTAGCCGCTTACAAAAGTCATAATCATTGGCGAAATCAACGCTATTGACTTGTTCCCTCCCCCTTGAGGGGGGAGGGTTGGGGTGGGGGTGGTGAAAGTAGTTAAGCATTATCCACTAGTTACCAACGCCTGACGCCCCCCTCCCCCTAACCCCCTCCCCCCGTGGGGAGGGGGAATAGACGCCTTAACCGGTTTAATCGGACTTTTCCAAAACCCTAAATTGTAATTTCATGAATATCAACATATTATACCGATGCTCACTAACTCCCCTCTCCCCTGCGAGGGGAGAGGGAAATAGCTTGTAAATTCTATGAAATTAGGGGCGACCGCTAGAGGCGCTTGTCCTGAGGGGAAGCTGGCTCACGCCAAGCGGAGCTTGGCGCCCAAGGTGCGTTCCCAAGCTGGAGCTTGGGAACGAGAAAAAGCCTCATTGCCTTGGAACGAATTTTCCTTTATAATTAATCATTAAGGCTTGAAATAGACGGGGCTCCCGCCTGGTTTTAACGCCGCCAAAAATTAGGTCCACTACGCGAAGGGCCGGAGGTTTGCCGGGCATCACTGGTCGGCGCCCCGGTATTCGGTAATCTTATGTTGATGGCCAGACTGGAAAAACTTGAAAGTCAATTTATCGACCTGGAGCAGCAGCTCTCTGATCCCACGGTCATTCGGGATCAGGAAATTTATCAGAAATACCGCAAGGAGCACGCCGGACTCAGCCACCTGATCCAGACCTTCCGGCGCTACCGGCAGGCGCAGAAGGAGTTGCAGGAAAGTCACAGCATGCTGAAGGAAGAAACGGATGAGGAGCTGAAATCCCTGGCCCGGGACGAGATCCAGACCCTCCGGGAGGAGGCGGCCTCTCGGGAGGAAGAGTTGCGCTCCCTGCTGCTGCCCAAGGACCCCAACGACGAGAAGGACGTCCTGCTGGAGATTCGGGCCGGCACCGGCGGCGAGGAAGCGAGCCTGTTCGCCGCCGATCTCTTTCGCATGTACAGCCGCCTGGCGGAGCGCCAAGGCTGGAAGCTGGAGATCTTGAGCCACTCCGCCACCGGCATGGGTGGCCTCAAAGAGGTCATCGCCGCCATTTCGGGCAAACAGGTCTACAGTCTGCTGAAATACGAAAGCGGGGTGCACCGGGTACAACGGGTGCCGGTAACCGAGTCCCAGGGACGCATCCATACCTCAGCGGTGACCGTGGCCATCCTGCCTGAGGCGCAGGAGGTGGAGGTGCAGCTCAACCCGGAAGAATTACGCATCGACGTCTTCCGCTCCTCCGGTCCCGGGGGTCAAAGCGTCAACACCACCGACTCCGCGGTGCGGATCACCCATCTGCCCAGCGGCCTGGTGGTCATCTGCCAGGACGAGAAGTCCCAGCACAAAAACAAGGCCAAGGCCTTGAAGGTGCTGCGGGCCCGGCTGCTGGACCTGAAACAGCGGCAGCAGCAGCAGCTCATCGCCAAAGAGCGCAAATCCCAGGTGGGTACCGGCGACCGCAGCGAACGCATCCGCACCTATAATTTCCCCCAGGCCCGGGTCAGCGACCACCGCATCGGGCTCACCCTCCACAAATTAGAGGCCATTCTGGACGGCGACCTGGACGAACTGCTGCAAGGTTTGGCCAGCCATTTCCGCACCCAGGCCCTGGAACAGGCCTAAATGAAGGCGGCTCCCCAGCCGGCCTGGACCATCGTGGAACTCCTGCGGTGGACCGCGGATTACCTCAAAGATAAAGGGGTCTTGGAGCCCCGGGCCTCAGCGGAGGTGCTCCTGGCGCACGTGCTGAACCTGAGCCGCCTGGACCTTTACCTGCGCTACGACCAGCCCCTCTCCCCGGAAGAGTTGGCCCGTTTCAAGGCCCTGGTGGTGCGCCGCCGCCAAGGTGAGCCGGTAGCCTACCTCACCGGCCACAAGGAATTCTGGTCCCTCGATTTTCAGGTGCGCCCCGGGGTCCTGATTCCCCGGCCGGAAACCGAAATCTTGGTGGCCTCAGCCCTGGAGGCGGCCCGCACCATGATGGGCCTGGAACTTGGCTGTCGGGAACCTCAAGAATTCGCCAGGCAAGAGCAAACCGTCCTCTGGGGTCTGGAAATCGGGGTGGGCAGCGGCGCGGTGGTGGTGGCCCTGGCCAGGGAGCTGCCCCAGATGGCGTGGCTGGCCCTGGACCTCTCGGAAACGGCCCTGAGCGTGGCCCGGGACAATGCCCGGCGGCATGGCGCCGCCGGCCGCCTGCGCTTTGTCCGGAGCGACCTCCTCTCCGGGCTCAACCCCGGACCGCGCTTCGCCTTGCTGGTGGCCAATCTCCCCTATGTGCCCCGGGCCCAATGGGAACAGCTCCCCCGGGAGATCCGAGATTTTGAGCCGCAACAGGCCCTTTTGGGCGGGGAAGACGGACTGGAGCTTATCCGGGCCCTGACGCAGGAGGCCCACCGCTATTTAAGGCCCGGAGGCTGCCTGGCCCTGGAGGTGGGCGAAGGTCAGGCGGGCGAGGTCCTGGAACTGTTGCAGCAAACCGGGGCCTACCAGGGACTGGAAACCTTGGCGGATTATCAGGGGATCAAGCGGGTGCTGCGGGCAATGCGGCGCTCAGATTAGAAAGTCTGCTCATTTCTCAGCATGATGGAAAAGTCGGACAGATCCTTGGGATTCTGACTGTAATACCTGGGGGTGATGTTGAGGCTGTCCCAGCCTCCGCCCTGGTCAATGATCCAGCGTTGCACCCCGCCGTTATCCTTCTGTTTTTCATAGAGGACTCCGTTGCAGCCCCCCACCAGCAAGATCAGGAGGGCCAAGGCAACGAAGCCCGCTCCGTATATTTTTCTGGTAAACATCGTATTCTTCTTACCTAGGCGGCTGCCTTAAAATTTGCCCCATAAAATGCCATAGTTACGTTAAAATGTCAACTCTTTTTTTTAGTATGCTGCAATATTTTTCTTGCTTGCGGGCGTTCTGGTCAAGCTGGCCACGGTGACCAGCCACCTCCATCTTCCCCGGGGCCATAACTTCCTTCAGTCCAAATAATTATACCAGGCGCAGGGCCGCAACGCTAGCGGCCCCTGGCTTCTACAGTTGCGCCGGTCCGCTAATGCGCCCGGTCACCGCCGAGGCCGCGGCCACCGCGGGGTTGGCCAGATAGACCTTGGATTCCGGATGGCCCATGCGGCCTACAAAGTTCCGGTTGGTGGTGGCTACGGCTGTCTCGCCGGGCGCCAGAATGCCCATGTGCCCGCCCAGGCAAGGGCCGCAGGTGGGAGGCCCGATAACCGCGCCGGCCTCCAGGAAGATGGCCAACAGGCCCTGGTCCATGGCCTGCCGGTAGATCAGCGGGGTGGCGGGAATGATGATTAGACGCACCCCTTTGGCCACCCGGCGTCCTTTAATGACCTGCGCCGCCTGCTGCAGGTCTTCCAGCCGCCCGTTGGTGCAGGAGCCGATCACCGCCTGGTCGATGCTCACCTCTCCCAACTGGGATACGGGTTTGACATTACCCGGCGATGGCGGGCAGGCCACCTGGGGCTCCAGACGGGAAACGTCATAACCCTTGGTATATTTATACACCGCATCCGGGTCGCTGTACAGGTTATCAACCTTGAAAGGCCGCAGGGCCCGGCCTTGGACATACTTTAGGGTGACCGCATCCGGGGCGATGATGCCGTTCTTGGCGCCGGCCTCCACCGCCATGTTGGCCATGGAAAAACGGTCCGCCATGGAGAGGCGGCTAATGGCGTCCCCGGTAAACTCCATGGCCCGGTAGTTGGCCCCGTCCACCCCGATATCCCCGATGGTGTGCAGGATCAGGTCCTTGCCGCCGACCCAGGGGGGCAGTTCTCCGGTGTAAACAAACTTCATGCTTTCCGGAACCTTGAGCCAAACGCCGCCGTTGACCATGGCCGCGGCCAGGTCGGTGGAGCCCACCCCGGTGGCAAAGGCCCCCAGCGCCCCATAGGTGCAGGTGTGGCTGTCGGCGCCGATGATCAAGTCGCCGGGAACCACGATCCCTTTCTCCGGCAGCAAGGCGTGTTCTACGCCCATCTCGCCGCTCTCGTAATAGTGCAGCAGGTCCTGCTCCCGGGCGAATTGCCGCAATATCTGCACCTGGATGGCGGAGGCGATGTCTTTGTTGGGGGTGAAGTGGTCCGCCACCAGCACCACCCGCTCCCGGTCAAAGACCTTTTTGGCTCCTACCTCGCGAAAGGCCTTGATGGCCAGGGGCGCGGTGATGTCGTTGCCCAGGGCAATGTCCACCCTGGCCAGGATCAGCTCTCCGGGTTCCACAAATTCCTTGCCGGCATGGGCCGCCAGAATTTTTTGGGTAATGGTTTGAGGCTTGGACATATTAGTTTCCAGTAGGGGCGACCCGCTGGGTCGCCCTGGTTTGAGTTTTGAGTTGCAGGGGCGACGGTGGCACCGGCTTCCAGCCGGTGATTGGGCCGCCCGCTTTGGGATGTAGGGGCGCCCCGCTGGGTCGCCCATTTTTGATTTTGGAGTTTTCGCCAGGGTGGTCGCGACCGCCCGCCAGCCAATTTGACCTGGCCCCGATAATCGGCCAGCCCTAGAAAATCCTCTCTGCCCGCCCGCTAGGGCTGGAATTATCAAAGTAGCCGAATGTTATGTTCCAGAATTACGTTACATATATCGATGCATTTAAATCCCTCCCCCTTGAGGGGGCGACACCGGGTGGGGGTGGCGTAGTTTTTAGCTAATAAATCCATTTGCTAATGTCGCCCCCTCCCCCCAACCCCCTCCCCCGTGGGGAGGGGGAGATTTAACATGATTATATTTTGGATATTACTTCTAGGACAGGATACTAAATCCTCCGGCTACCAAAATCGCCCTTAAAGAAGCAAGCGCTGACAGCTACAATTTCTCCGGCTTTTTCTTGGGGCCGTGGCCCATCTCCTTCAAAAAATGAAGGCGGTTCAGGCCGTTGATATAGGCGCGGGCGCTGGCGGTGACGATATCCGGGTCCACTCCCTGGCCGGTGACCACATAGCCGTCATCCTCCAGTCGCACGGAGACCTCCCCCAGGGCCTCGGTGCCCCCGGTGATGGAGCTCACCGCGAATTTCAACAGGCCGCAACTCGATTTGGCCAGGTCGGTGATGACCCGGTAAGCGGCGTCCACCGGGCCATCCCCAAAGGAGGAGAGGGTCTTGACCTCCTCGCCGATCTGCAGCTTCACGGTGGCGTTGGGCTTTACCATGGTGCCGCTGACCACCACCAGGTCAAGCAGCCGGAAATACTCCGGCACCGATTTGTAAACGACCTCGGTTTCCACCAGGCTCACCAGGTCTTCGTCGAACACCTTTTTTTTGCGATCCGCCAGGTCCTTGAAGCGGGAGAAGACCCGGTTCAATTCCTCGTCCACCAGGTAGTAACCCATCTCCTGGAGCTTGTTTTTGAAGGCATGGCGTCCGGACAGCTTTCCCAGAACCAACAGGCTCTTCTTGATGCCCACCGCGGTGGGCGTCATGATCTCGAAGGTGCTGGCCTCCTTGAGCACCCCGTCCTGGTGAATCCCGGATTCGTGGGCAAAGGCGTTGGCCCCCACGATGGCCTTATTGGGTTGCACCGGCACCCCGGACAGTTTGCTGGTGAGGCGGCTGGTAGGGGCAATGTACTGGGTGACGATGTCGGTATAATAGTCAAACTGATCTTTCCGGGTGGCCAGGGCCATGACCACCTCCTCCAGGGAGGCGTTGCCGGCCCGTTCTCCCAGGCCGTTGATGGTCACTTCCACCTGGCGGGCGCCATTCATGATGGCCGCCAGGGTATTGGCCGCGGCCAGTCCCAGATCGTTATGGCAGTGTACCGAGATCACCGCCCGGTGAATATTGGGGATGTGTTCCACCAGGTACTTGATCTGGGCGCCGAACTCCTGGGGAATGGCGTAGCCCACCGTATCCGGAAAATTCAGGATAGTGGCGCCGGCCTCAATGGCCGCGGTGAAGACCCGGGCCACGTAATCCAGGTCGCTGCGGGAGGCGTCCATGGCGGAGAATTCCACGTTCGAGGTGTAGCGGGCTGCATGCTTCACCGCGGCCACCGCCATTTCCAGGACTTCCTCCCGGCTCTTGCGCATCTGGTGCTGCAAGTGGATATCGGAGGTGGAGATGAAGGTGTGGATGCGGGGATTACTGGCCTCCTTGATGGCCTCCCAGCAGGTGTCGATATCCTTGGCAAAGGCCCGGGCCAGACCGGCGATTTGGGGGCCCCGGATTTCCCGGGCCACCGCCCGCACCGCGGCAAAATCCCCGGGTGAGGAGTAGGGAAATCCGGCTTCGATGACGTCTACGTTGAGGAGTTCCAATTGCCGGGCAATCTGCAGTTTCTCATCAACGTTGAGATTGGCTCCGGGCGTTTGCTCCCCGTCCCGCAGGGTGGTATCAAAGATAAAAATTTTCTCAGGCATATGAACCTCCTGGCCCCGGATGGGCCCTAAAAGGCAATGGCATTATACCACTGCTCCGTTCAAAAAGAAGCAGTTAAAACAAGATTTTGCCGAATTTGGGGGAGGGAAAGATTTGCCTGCCTAGGCAGGCAGCAAGCGTAGCAGGGTTAAACCCTGGAGGGTCGGAACGGAATGCTGCTGGTGGCTTCGGGAAACGCTCATTTGCCCATCTACCTCAAAGGATAGGCATATTATATATGAAGATTAGCTAAAATCAAGCCAAAATGTTTACCACGCTGCCTCGGGAGGGCGCCCAACCCCGGGGGCGGCGGAAAATAGAGCGCTTATCTGCCTGGGCAGCCTCCGGCTCAAGGAAGCTCCGTGGGCCCCGGTGGCTGACTATGCTGCAGACGCCTTTCTATCTCCGCGCCCATATACTGCGCGGCCAGGGCTTGACCCCGGGCCGTCCAGTGCCCATCCCGGGGGACAAAGTACAATTTAGGCAACGGCTCTGCCGAGGCGGCGAGTACCGGGGTTAATGATTTTAGCTCTTTCCCCTGTTTTTTAATAATTGCGGTAAACGCCGCTTCATCAAGGGATATGGCCCCATTCTGCCGATATTCTTCGATCTCCGGAGCCATGGGGAGATAAAAGAACATAATGGAGCTACCGCTATCCTCCACCGATTTGATTAAATTCTTCACATAGAGCTCGGTTAATCGAAATTTGGTTGCGTCCCCGTAGCCCTTCTGCCTTTCCGGATAGGTAATCACCAGACCGCCTCCCCGCGGTGCGTTGGCACCGCTGCTGGCGAGATACCATTGGAGGCCCGCTCGCTTAACCAGATTGGCCGCCTGGGACCAGGAAACCAGCCAGTTATAGCCGGGTAGCTCATATAGCAGGTCCTTGACCAAACTGCTGCCGCCGCGCAAGGGTTTAGGGGTAACCTCCCCTTTTGCAGAAACCGCATAATACTGGCCGCGGGAGTCATCGACAAAATTTTTGCCCAGAAAGCTAAATACGATCAAGTCAGGTTTAAATTTCGATCCCAGGACTTGAAAAAACTTCAAGGCATAATCAGTCCCCCGGCCCGGATTCCCGGCGTTGATCACTTCCACCGGGATTTTCTCTGAGATCAGGTCTTTTTCGATCAGATAGGGAAAGGTTTGGTCGTCATTCACCCCCAAGCCGTAGGTGAAGGAATCGCCCAAAAACAGAATCCGGTGGTCCGTAGGCCTCTCAAATTGATATTCTTTATCGCCGCGCAGGCCCAGGGAATTATTGCTATAGGTGAAATCGTACGCCCCGGGCATGATTTGACGGCCCTGCTGATTGGGGGTGGGAATTTCCCCGCGTTGGGGGTCGAAGACAAATCGGATCGGCGCCACCTCTTGCGGACAAAAGATCCTGACGCCCACTTCCGCGATGCCAAAAGCGGCCACCAGGCCTAACATAATGCTGATAATCTTCAGGAGAGCCTGCCGCATCGATTCTCTCACCATATTCGGCCGAATTAACCCGGCCTCGCACCCGGAAATTAGCGCTGGCGTTTAGGTCAAGAAAAAATTCCCACCCAACTGGCCGAGGCTAAGAAGAACGCCGCCGTCGCCCCTGTCCGGCTGACGGCGCAGTTAGCAAACCTAAATTCCCAGGCTATTAAAGTCTCCGTTTGGAAAAGGGGGATTTAGGGGGATTTCAATAGGTTATTTTAAATCCCCCCTGCCCCCAGTTTTCAAAGGGGAGTTCCAAACCTGGTTTGAAAGGTCCTGGACTTAGTAAGACGTCGCCAGTCCACCCGCTTACGGGTTGGATGGCTTGGGCGCGGGGGTTTCGCCCTCTCCCTTATCCGTCCAGGACGGCCGGCGATAATAGAGGTAGGTGCTGAGGGGCCCGGAAGCCACGTACAGGATCATTACCAGGAACCCCATAATATCCGGGGCCGCGGCAATGACCACAAACAGTAATACCAGGCCTACCAGGGTTTGGAAGGGGTGACGCCGGAAGACCTCCACCTTCTTGAAACTGGCGTATTTGATATTGCTCACCATCAAAAAGGAGAGCACATAAATCATGGCCAGGATGTAGATGTGTTTTCCCGGGAACCAATCCCCGATTTCATGATAGAAGGCCACCGAGGTGGCAATGAGCATGGCGGCCGCGGGGATGGGCAGGCCGTTGAAGTAGCGCGGGTCCATGGAACCTTGCTGGACGTTGAAGCGGGCCAGGCGCAGGGCCCCGCACACCACGAAGAGAAAGGCCGCCACCCAGCCGAATTGTTTGAAGGGTTTCAAGGCCCAGAGATAGACCAGGAGTCCCGGGGCCACCCCGAAGGCCACCAGATCCGAGAGGGAGTCGTATTGCGTCCCGAAACCGCTGGTACTGGAGGTAATGCGGGCGATCCGGCCATCCAGGCCATCCAGCACCAGGGAGATGAAGATCGCCCAGGCGGCGTGGTAAAAGCGGCCGTCAATGGTGGCCACGATGGCATAGAAGCCGGAGAACAGGCTGGCGGTGGTGATCAGGTTGGGGATCAGGAAAACGCCCCGAAAGCGGCGGCGATCCCTTTTCTTGCGTCTTCTGCGGAAGGCCATCTGGCCAACCCTCCCCGGATCTTGCCCCGTGCACCACCCCCGGCAACCGCCGGAGCCCGGCGCGGCCCGGACCGCCCCTGGCCGGCGCCAGGGGCTTTGGGGGGCGGGGTCACCCCGCACCCATATTCCTGACCTAAATTATATCATTAAAATATGTCGCCCTGCTGCATAATTCAAGTCCAGCGGGCCACGATGCTGCTGCCGGCCTTGACCCGGTCCCCGACCCGCACCATTATTTGGGCCTCCTCCGGCAGGTAGAGGTCCACCCGGGAGCCGAAACAGATCATCCCCAGGCGCTCCCCCTTTTCCAGGTGCTGGCCCGGCTGGACGTACGAGACGATGCGTCGGGCCAGCAGCCCGGCGATCTGCACCACCAGCAGGCGGCGGCTGCCTTCCTCCAGGACCAGGGCCATCTGCTCGTTGAGGGTGCCAGGCGTCCTCCCGGAAGGCCGCCTTGAAGCAGCCATCCCGGTGCTCGACCTCCCGCACCGTGCCCGCGGCCGGCGCCCGGTTGACGTGGACGTCAAAGACGTTCATAAAAATGGCCACCCTCCGGGCCGGACCGTTCAGGTAGCGCTCCTCTATGACCTCATCCGTCAGAATGACCTTGCCGTCCGCCGGCGCCACCACCACCTCAGGCTCCGGGGGAATCAGGCGCTCCGGGTCCCGGAAGAAATAGCCGAAGAAGATCAGGGCCGCCAGCCCCGGCCACCAGAGCCAGCCCCAGTGCAGCAGCCAGCCCAGAAGCATCAACAAAATGCTGGAGCCCAGAAATCTAAGAGCCAGGCGCCGCAATGAGGCCCCATTTTCTTTGGATAGATTCTCCCATTATTTAAGGAAGGGCGAATAGTTTAAAAGGGGAAAAGGTAAACCGCCTGATCTTCCACCGGAGGGAGTATCTTTCCCTTTTTCCCCTTTGCCCCTTTTCCCTTTCTTCACCCCTATTTTCTTTGCAGCCAGCCCATCATGGCCCGCAGCTTCTTCCCCACTGCCTCGATGGGGTGGGCCGCCTCCTGGCGGCGCATGGCGTTGAATACCGGGCGCTTGGCCTGGTTCTCCAGGATCCATTCCTTGGCGAATTCGCCGCTTTGCACCTCGTAAAGGATCTGGCGCATCTCGTCCCGGGTCTCCTCGGTGATGATCCGGTTCCCCCGGGTGTAGTCGCCGTACTCCGCGGTATCGGACACCGAGTAGCGCATGTAGCTGATGCCGCCCTGATAGAACAGGTCCACGATGAGCTTCAGTTCGTGGAGGCACTCGAAGTAGGCGATTTCCGGGGCGTAGCCCGCTTCCACCAGGGTATCGAACCCGGCCTTGACCAGCTCCGAGACCCCGCCGCAGAGCACCGCCTGCTCCCCGAACAGATCGGTTTCCGTCTCTTCCCGGAAGGTGGTCTCCAGGACCCCGGCCCGGGTGGCGCCGATGCCCTTGGCATAGGCCAGGGCGGTTTTCAGCGCCTTCTTCGAAGGGTTCTGCTCCACCGCCACCAGACAGGGGACGCCGGCGCCCTTCTCGTATTCGGCCCGCACCAGATGGCCGGGTCCCTTGGGCGCCACCATGATCACATCGATTTCGGGGCCGGGCACGATCTGGCCATAGTGAATATTGAAGCCGTGGGAGAAGAGCAGGGTCTTGCCCTTGGTCAGGTGCGGCTTCAGGTCGTTTTCGTAGAGCGTGGCCTGGACGTGGTCCTGGGTCAGGATCTGCACCACCTGGGCCTTTGCCGCGGCCTCGCCTGCGGTCAGCGGCTTGAAACCATACTTCAGCGCCAACTCGTAATTAGGGGTGCCGGGCATTTCCGAGACGATCACGTCCACGCCGCTGTCCCGCAAATTGAGCGCCTGGGCGTGGCCTTGGGAGCCGAAGCCGATGATGGCGATCTTTTTCCCTTTGAAAATCCCCAAATCCGCGTCTGCATCATAGTACATTTTCATGGCGAATTATTCCTTTGCAAGTGGTGTAGGGTGCGTCGGACGCACCAAAAGAGGCGCGTGCGACGCGCCCTACGAAGCTGAAATTGCCCGGATATGTAAGCGGCGTGTTTCGTAAGCATTGATAACTCAAGTTTCGCACCTGGTATTAACGGGAGCCGAAAAGAGATTAAATTCCCCCTCACCCTAACCCTCTCCCCCATCGGGGGAGAGGGGATAAAGATGCAAGCCCTTTCATGCTTCCGTTAATAGCTGACTACACCTGCCAGAGGCCCACGCACCAAGTTCGTAGGGGCTGACTACACAGGCCAGATGCCTATGCTACCGAGTTCGTAGGGGCGACCCGCTGGGTCGCCCATTCCGGGGTCAGGTCCCCCCTACGGATTCGGTAGCCTGGGCGTCCCGCCTGGGTACCGAATTCAGGGGTGCGAAACTTGAATTGTAAATGACGGGCACAGAGGCGCCCCATACCTACTGACAACTGGCAACTGACTACTGATCACTAATCCTTCTTGGTCCGCTGAATGGCCAGGGCGCCGGTGCGGACGATGTCCAGGATGCCGTGGCCCTTGAGGTTGTCCAGCACCGCCTGCATCTTGGCGTGGTTGCCGGTAATCTCCAGGGTATAAGTGGTGGGGCTGACGTCCACCACCCGGCACCGGAAAATATCGGCCAGACGGAAGACTTCGGCCCGGTGCTCGCCTTCGGCCCGCACCGTCACCAGGGCCATCTCCCGCTCCACGTGTTCCAGGCCGCTAAAGTCCACCACCTTAATGACATTGATGAGCTTGTGCAACTGCTTAATGATCTGCTCGGTGATGGCCTCATCCCCGGTAGAGACGATGGTAATGCGGGAAACCTCCGGGTCCATGGTTTCGGCCACGCACAGGCTTTCGATATTGAAGCCCCGGCCGCTAAACAGGCCGGTGACCCGGGAGAGCACCCCGGGAAGGTTGTCCACCCAGACTGAAATGGTATGCCTCGGTTCCATCTCGCCTCCCTAGGCCAGCAACATCTCGTGAATAGCCTTACCCGCGGGCACCATGGGCATGACACATTCCTCCGGCTCCACCCGGAAGTCCATGATCACCGGCCTGGGGGTATTAAGGGCCTCTTTGATGACCGGCTCCACTTCCTGGGGCCGGGTGGCCCGGAGACCCACGGCCCCGTAAGCCTCTGCCAGTTTGACGAAATCGGGGGCCGCCAGGGGAGTGAAGCTGTAGCGCCGTTCGTAAAAGAGCTGTTGCCACTGGCGCACCATACCCAGGAAAGAGTTGTTCAGGATGGCGATCTTCACCGGCAGTTTATTTTCCACCACGGTGATCAGCTCCTGGATGTTCATCTGGATGCTGCCGTCCCCGGCGATGTCGATGACTATCGCCTCCGGCTGGGCCACCTGCACCCCCATGGCCGCGGGGAAGCCGTAGCCCATGACCCCCAGGCCGCCGGAGGTCATCAGCCGGCGCGGCTTCTTGAACTTGTAGAACTGGGCGGCCCACATCTGATTCTGGCCCACCTCCGTGGTAATATAGGCGTCCCCCTTGGTCAACTCCCAGAGCTTTTCGATGACATACTGGGGCTTGATGATGGTATCGCTCCAGGTGTAAGTCAGGGGATGTTCCTGCTCCCAGGCGGCAATAGTTTCCAGCCAGGGCGCTCTGATCTGGGTCCAATCCCGGGCCGGCATCTCGTGCAGCAGGTCGTTAAACTGCTGCAAGGTATCCCGGCAGTCCCCGACGATGGGGATGTCCACCTGGACGTTCTTGCTGATGGAACTGGGGTCGATGTCCACGTGGATGATCTTGGCATGGGGCGCAAAGTCCGAGAGCTTGCCGGTGACCCGGTCATCGAAACGGGCCCCGATCGCCACCAGGAGGTCCGCCCTGGAGACCGCCATGTTGGCGCAATAAGTGCCGTGCATCCCCAACATGCCCATCCACAGGGGGTCGTCCCCGGGAAAGCCGCCCAGGCCCATGAGGGTGCTGGTCACCGGGATTTGCAGGAGGTGGGCGAATTTGCTCAGCTCCTCCGAGGCATCCGAAAGAATGATGCCGCCCCCGGTATAGAGCACCGCTCTCTTGGCTGTGAGCATCAACTCCAGGGCCCGTTTCACCTGCCGGGGATTGGCGTGGTAAGTGGGGTTGTAGCTCTTGATCTTGATGGCCTCGGGGAACTTGGGCACGATGCTGGCCTGCATCACGTCCTTGGGCAGGTCCACCAGGACCGGGCCGGGCCGGCCGGAGCGGGCGATGTGGAAGGCCTCATGGATGGTATAGGCCAACTGGTTGATGTCCTTCACCAGGTAGTTGTGTTTGGTGCAGGGCCGGGTGATCCCGACGATGTCCACTTCCTGGAAGGCGTCGTTGCCGATGAGCGCGGTGGGCACCTGGCCGGTGAGGACCACGATGGGTATGGAGTCCAGGTAGGCCGAAGCGATGCCGGTCACCGTGTTGGTGGCCCCGGGGCCGGAGGTCACCAGGGCCACCCCTACTTTGCTGCTGGCCCGGGCGTAGCCGTCCGCGGCGTGCACCGCCGCCTGTTCGTGGCGCACCAGAATATGCCTGATCTGCGGCGTGCGGGTCAATTCATCATAGATATCCAAAACCACGCCGCCGGGATAACCGAAGATGTGTTTGACTTCTTCCCGCTCCAAACACTTAAGTAAGATCTGGGCCCCGGTCAATTTCATGACAGCCGTTCCTTACCCCGGTATTTGGCCAGAATTTGCTCCATCCTATCCCGGCCGGCCAGCTTCAGCTTCTGCAGCCGCTTCCGCTCCAGGGTTTCCGCGGCGGTGAGGTACGGCCGCCGGTTGAACGCCGCCAAAAGCCGCTCATACTCATGGTGCTCGTCCCAGAATTTCTTTAATTCCGGGTCCTCTTCCCTCAGTCGCTCTATCAACTCTATGTCTGGTTTCTCCATGGTTTCCCTTGCCTCTGAGGTTTTTTCTTCAAGGTATCCAACATGCTAAAATAATGTGGAATATTTGTCAATTGCCGGCCGCGCTGCGTCCCTAAAAACCTGCCTGCCAGCCCCGCAGACTAAAAAGCGCCTGCGCTCCCCTAGGCGCGGGTTTTAAACCCGCCCCTAGACCACCGCAGCAAAAAAAACAGGGCCGCCTGCGGCCCTGCCTGGAGTCTCCGAAGTGGGGAGGGTCTTCATTAATTCTGAGAAACCCTCCTTAGCCCCAGCGGAGCCGAGCCAGACAGGCAGGCGCCCGCGCCTGCCGGTACGACGACTACCAGCAGCGACGCGGTATTCTCTAAATTAAGATAACCATGCGTTGCCATCATCTCACCCTTCTTCCCTGGACCAGATTATTATCCAGGCGAGGAGATTTTGTCAAGCCCTCCCCCAAAGAAATTTCCTCGACCCGCTTAGGGGCGTCAGTGGCACAGGCTTCCAGCCTGCGCTCGGGTCGCCTCGATTTACGGCGATTACCTGGCCCAGGATGTAGGGGCGGCGTCTTAGTGGCACAGGCCTCTGGCCTGTGGGTTTGCCGGGGAAACCCCGCCCCTACGGAATCCTGCAATCAGGCCACCTTCCGGGGCTTTCCCTCGGAGCCAGACAGCCCCCAAGAAATTTACTCTCCCCCTGCCCGGCGCCTGTAGGGTGCGCACTGCGCACCATCATTTCTAGGTAGCAGCAATGTAGGTGTAAGTGGCGCAGGCTTCCAGCCTGTGATCGGGTCGCCCCGACCAAGCAAGGCAACCCCAAAGAAATTTACTCTCACCCCGCCCGGCGCCTTAGCAACATAAAAGGCCATGTCCCACAGGACATGGCCTCTTTAAAATGGCCTGGCGGGACTGCAACCCCCGCATCGCGCCCCTTCCAGTGGTAGAATTCAGGGGGGCCGGAGGCAGACTTTCCGGTCCTCAGGTCACTGATCATTAAATAACCATCATTTTGGGGAAATCAAGGGGAGGGACGGGAATCCAGGCATTTTATATAGCTAATTTCAAAAAGTGTATCTAGTTTGGCTCGCCCCCGATAATCGGCGGCCACAGGCCGCCCTATAAAATCCCCCTCCCTACCTCCTTATAGGGCGGGCTGTGCCCGCCGCCTTTGCTGGCTCGGCCACGCGGCCGGGGTCAAAAAAATATCCTTTAGAGTCATTTCTCGTTAGAGTCATTTCTCGTTCCCAAGCTGAGCTTGGGAACGGGCCTTTACCCGCCAAACCTATGCTTGGCAACACATTTTTCGTTCCCAAGTGCAACTTGGGAACGAGTAAATTTTAAAAGTTATGGCGAACCCCAAAATTAGTCATGCCGGCCGGCTGCCGGCGCACCAGTCCCGGCCATCTCGGGCAGCGCCCCATGCAGAGGTTTCCCGCCGGGGAGCAGCTCGCCGCTGATGGTGCCCAGATTAGGGACATTGGTCCAGGCCTTCCTGGGTACCCGGGAGCCGTCCAGGTAGGCGAACACGGTGCCCCGGTCGTTGGCAAACGCCTGGTTGTTGAGGGAGATCATCACCTTCCGCCCCCATTCGGTCTCCGGGCCGATGCGCACCTCGATCTCTTCCGGCTGGGGATAAGGTATCCCCTCCATTCTAATGGCCTCACCTTCCTTGAGCGGTCCCAGGAGGCCCAGGCGGTAGTTGTAGAAGGCGCTTAGCGGATCCTGGATGGGGCCCTTAAGAGGAGTGTGCCATTTGCGCACCATGACGCCCCTGTCCTCCTTCCACTGCCACAACTCCAACTGGCCTTTCTCGTAGTCGAAGCGGTATTCCTTCAGGTAGCGTTTATGCTTTTTCCGAACCTCCTCCCGGTAAACCAGGGGCGCGTACTTCCCATCCCGCCAGATCATCTCCGTCTGGTAACTATCGCGGCGCTCTCCGGCCAAGGTCCTCATCAATCCCAGGGGTTCCCCGGAGAGTTCCGCCCGGTAGCGGCCGGGCCCCAGGCTGGTCAAAGTCAGCCGGGCCTGAGCCACCTCCTTCCACAAGAGATATTCCACCCGGAAATTCAAATCCTCCAGCAATTGCCCCTGGGCCACCGCCGCCGGGGCCGGCGCCCCCGGCCAGGCCTGCAGGGCCAGGGCCGCGACCAAAGCCAGGAGGAGTAGCCCCCCAAACCGGCGCGGCCGCCGCGGCTTGGCGCCGCCTCCCCTTCGCATCGTTGCTGCACTCGTAAAATCTAATTCTTTCACTCAGTTTCTTCTCACTCAGTTTCTTCTAGGTGGCGGGATAGCCTGGGATTAATTAGCCGCCGTTCCCTGGAGCGCTTCCCCGGACACCAATTGCCCGGACAGCTTGCAGAAAGGGAGGACCCGGGTCCAGACTTGCCGGGGCAGCCATTGGGGGGCGCAGACGAAATAATAGTTGTTGGCCGCCGCGTCGCTCCCCGAGCCCGTTACTTCCAGCATGAACTTCTGTCCCTCAGGGGTTTCAGGCCCGATGTGCAAGACCAGTTCCCGCGGCTCGGGGGCAGGGACCAGGGGCACTCTCAAGGTTTTGCCCGGAATTAACGGACCAAAGGCCCCCCGGCGCAGGTTGTAAAAGAAGCTCAAGGGATCGTAAACCGGCTGCTGCAACGGCACTTGTAACTTCTGCACCGCTTCCCGGTCATCCTGGCTCCGCCAGACGGTAAGCAGCCTCCGGGAATAATCGAAGCGGTATTCCTTGCGCACGTGATGTCCCCCGGCCTGGAACTCTTCCCGATAGACCAGGGGTTTGAACCTTCCTTCCTCCAGCGCCATCTCGGTTTCGTAGCGCTCCGGCAACCAGCGGTTCAGGATACTCCAGGCCCCTTGGGCGGCGCCGGCGAATTCAGCCCGGTAGCGCCCCGGCCCTACCTCCGTAAGGCGCAGGTGCACCCGCGCCACATCCTGGATGACCCCCAAATTCAGGCGATATTGCAATTCCTCCAGGTGGTTCCCTGCCCCCGGCTCAGCCAGCCCTATTGCCGGACCAAAGAGGTTGGCCAGGAACAGCAAAATCAGCAAACCGCGGCCCCGCATCACTCCTGATCCTCCCCCGGATCGGCGGGGGGCGGCGGGCTCCAGACCCCCGTGGCGAAGCGGTTGTGCCACCACTGCCAGAGGTCCTCTTGGTCGGACCTTTCCACCAGCTCAATGCGATATCTTTCAATAAATTGGAGTACCCGCTTATAGGCGGCGTTAAGCTGCTGCATGCGGCGGCGATATTCCGCTTCCTCGGCAGCCGGAGCCCGGTCCGGATGCCAGCGCCGCGCCGCCCGGCGATAGGCGGCCCGGACCTCATGATGACTGGCTTTTTGACCCAGCACCAACAATTGGCGGGCTTCTTCTAAGGTCATGCCTTCGCCTCGGGAGGACCCTGGTTAATAATTTGATTACTCAAGTTCCGCACTAAGTATTAATGGGAGCCGGAAAGAGATTAATTCCCCCTCACCCTCCCCTCTCCCCTCGCGGGGGAGAGGTAATAAAGCTGTTTCAGGCTCCCGTTAATAACTGACTACCCAGTCCAGAGGCCTAGGCTACCAAGTCCGGTAGCATAGGCGTCCCGCCTGTGTAAGTTAATTTGTAAGTTTAGTTCACACAGGCCAGAGGCCTAGGCTACCAAGTTCGTAGGGGCGACCCGCTGGGTCGCCCATTCCGGGGTCAGGTCGCCCGGGCGACCCAGCGGGTCGCCCCTACGGATTAGGTACCATACGCGTCCCGCCTGTTTACTGAATTCAGGGGTGCGAAACTTGAGCTTAATTATATCCGCGTTTCCGCCCCGGGGCAAATGCCGGGTCGGGCGACGCCAGCGACTAGTGTTGGGCAGCGCAAATAGTATGGCATTAAATCAAGTAACGACCTAAGTTCCCAGGGTATTAAAGTCCCCCTTTGGAAAAGGGGGATTTAGGGGGATTTCAGTAGGTTATTTTAAATCCCCCCTGCCCCAGTAGTTTCCGATAATAAAAATCCATGGAGAAGATTACACTATCTCGCAGTTAAACCCTCACCCATTGTAATTTCAACGATATCAACATATTATGCCGATGCAAATAAATCCCCTCTCCCCTGCGAGGGGAGAGGGTTAGGGTGAGGGGTGGCTTCATCGCCGTTCCATATCCCCCCTCACCCTCCCCTCTCCCCCCAAGGGGGGGGGAGAGGGAAAAAGCTTGTAAATTCCATGAATTGATTAGCTAATGGGCATGCCTAAGTTCAAACAATTTTCTGCTGCCTGCCTCAGGCAAAAAACCTGCCGGACACTACTGCCCTGCCCCTCTTTTTCAAAGAGGGGTAAAAAACCGCGGTTTGAAATGCCCTAGCAACTATGAAGCATCGCACTCGCCTGCGCCTCTTTCTCCTGTTGGCCCTGATCTATAAACCTTACCCTTGCCGGCGCTTTCCCGAAGCCCTGGGGAAATCCTGATCCCGCTTGTCTTTCCGGGGCGTGCGTGTTAAATTAAATATAATTGATTCACAGGGCGGAGGCCTGTGCCACCGGCTGGGGCCAGGGGATTATCTGCAGGCCTGGTTGTTTTAGGTCCGGCCTGAAACTGGCGGGCCAACCCAGATGACTTGACCAATAATTAAAGAAAACAAGGATCCTGCCTGACATGACTTCCAAAAAGCCCTCCGGCATGACCGCAGCCGAGTTGAAACAAACCCTGGAGCGACTCACCGACGAGATCATGGGGCAACACCGGAATACGGACTGCCTGGTCCTGGTGGGCATCCGCACCGGGGGGGCGCATCTGGCCAAGCGCCTGGCCGCCGCCATCAGCAAGCGTACCCGTAAGCCCCTGCCGGTGGGGGTCCTGGACATCACCCTCTACCGGGACGACTGGACCCAATTGAGCCATAAACCCCTGGTGGGCAAGACGGAGCTGCCCGGCTCCATCGATGACCAGGAGGTGGTGTTGGTGGACGATGTCTTGTTCACCGGGCGCACCGTACGGGCCGCCTTGGACGCCCTCATCGACTACGGCCGGCCGCGGCGCATCGAACTCGCGGTGCTCATCGACCGGGGCGGGCGGGAATTGCCCATCCAGGCGGACTTCGTGGGCCAAACCGTAAGGCTGCCCTCCGGTCAACGGGTCAACGTCTATCTAAAGGAGGAGGGCCGGAAGGACGCGGTGGCCATCGAGTCGGCCTCCCCCGAGAAGCCGTGATGGCAGGGGCGAGAAAGGCCCGCTCCCGCCCGCGCTGGACCCCGGCCCCCTTGCCGCCCGCGGCGGCAGCCGCCCTGCAATCCCAGCTAGCCGCGGTGAGCGCGGCTTGCCAACAGGGTGCGGACCCAAAAGGCCTCAAGGGCCTGGTTGCCGGCTCGCCGCCAGACCTGCTCTGGGACCTGCACCTGATGGCGGGCCTGGCAAATATCCGCCACCCGGCGATTCCGGGCCTCCTGGCTGAGATCTTCGGGAGAAGCCCGGACCCTGCCAGACGCAAGGCCTTTCACCGGGCCCTGCACCTCCTCCAGACCCGGGGAGTTCCCGTACCTCGGGAGGTGTTGCCCCGGGAAGCGCCGGTTATCGGGGAGGAGCAGCCCCCGGCAACCCAGGCCCGGGTTTCCCCCATCTTGGGAAACGGCGACAGCATCGTGGTCCTGGAGGCCCCCCGGGAAATCCTGGGGGGGACCTTCCTGGTGGCCTTCATTAACGATGCCGCGGGATTCCAGGAATGCCAGCTACTCTCGCTGAATAGCAAGCAACAAAAAGAGTTTTGGGAGCACTACCGGGAGCAGGGCCTGGCGGAATGGTTCCCGGTGCCCGGACCCTACGCGGTGCGCCTCCTGGAAGAGGCTTACGCCCAGCAAGGCCGGGCCGGGGACGCGGCCGGCAGTTATCCGACTCTCCGGGAGCGTATCTGGAAATACTGGGGCCGCCCGGATGAGGCCCCGGACCTGGAGCAAACCCTGCCGGCCCCGGACCCCGGCGAACAGACCCGGCTGTTGGAGCAATCCCGGCAATTAGCCGAGGAGCCCATCTTCCATTACTGGCTACCCGGTTTGCAGGAGATTGACCCCTGGTTCCATAAGCTGCAAGAGATTCTGGAAAGTCCCCTGGTCCTGGCGGATCATCAGAAGCAGGGGCGCGCCGACGCCCTGATGCAGGAGGCCGCCCTGGCCCTTTATCCCCCGGAAAGCCGGGAGCGCTGGCGCCGCCGGCTGCTGGCCACCGCCTATTACCTGGACCTGAGCCAGCGGCCGGAGGTGGCCCGGATCGCCAGGGCCGCCGCCGCGGGCCTGGCCAACCCCCCAGGTGGCGTCCTGGCCAGGGAAAACCCCTTCTTGACCGGGCTGGTATCATTGGCCCTCAAGTTGGCCCTGGAGGACTTCCGCAAAACCCGTGAGGCCCCCGCCCCCGGCGGGTTGCTGACCCTGCCCGGCAACTCCCCGCTCATCCGGAGGTAACATGTTGCAAACCCTGACGCTGCATACCAGCAGCCGCCACGAATTTCTGGACCTGACCCGGGAAATCCAAGCTGCCGTCCTTCAGAGCGGCGTCCGCGAAGGTTTCTGCCACCTTTTCGTGCCCCACACCACCGCGGCCCTGACCATTAATGAAAACGCCGACCCCAGCGTCAAGTCTGATATGCTGATGGTCCTCAACAAGATCATCAGCGATCAGGAGCCTTATCGGCACCTGGAAGGCAATTCCCCGGCCCATATCAAGGCCTCCCTCATGGGGCCGCAGCTCACCCTGATGGTCAGCAGCGGCCGCCTGGTGCTGGGAACCTGGCAGGGCATCTATCTCTGTGAATTCGATGGGCCCCGCTCCCGGCGTCTGCACCTCAAGGTGGTGGGGGATTGACGCCCCGGGAGAAATTCTTTGCCGAGGTGAGGCTGGATGGCTGCTCCCTGGCGGATGTCAACCTGGGCCAGGCGGCCATCCGGGACCGTTATCTCCTCAAGGAATTTCTGGAATACGTCCACATTGAGAAAGGCCTGCTGGAGGCTTACGACGCCGCCTATCCCCTGGTGGAGCCTCGGGAACTCCTGCCGTCTTTCGAGAAGAATTTTGCCGAATACAATCACCTCCCCAGCTTCAGCCTGGTGGCCTTCAACCGGCCCCTTTCCTACCAGGAAGAGATCTTTCAGTTCGATTTGCTGCATCCCTGGGGCGACGGCAAACGCCGCAGCGCCCGGGAAAGCCTGGAGAAGATCCTGCCGCACCTGGACCGGGACCGCCGCACCGCCTTTAAATCAAAGTTCGCTTCCCGGGATCTCACCGATCTGAGCCATTATGAGGAACTGGTGGAATTTCTCTTCCACATGGACCGGGCCCAGGTCATTGCCCGGCAGGCGCCCCAGGGAGATTTTCGCCTTTTGGGGGTGTACGCTTCCTTTCCCTCGGATTTGGACACCGAACTCAAATCCTTCGGCTCCAGGTTGGGGAAATTCAAGGACCAGGACAGCGCCTCCTACGAGCGGGAACGGGAGTTCGTTTACCAGTTTCTCATGGAACTTTACGGCTTTCCCATCGCCGCCGAGCGCCGCACCTCCGCCGCCCTGTTCGCCCGCAAGCTGAGCCGCCTGAAGGAGCAGTACCTCATCAAGGTCTTAGGGGCCTCGGACCGCACCATTACCAGCCTCTCCGGCTTTGAGCAGAGGCAATATCCCCTGGTGGAAAAGACCGCCCTCATCTCCCTCCCCCGGTCCATGGCGGAGGCCAACCCGCATTTGCGGGAACAGGGCTTCTATCTGGACCGGAGGCGCCGGGTGGTGATCTACAAGGTCACTTATCAGCAACACAAGTACAACCGCTTCAACGTCCTGGAGGACCGGGCGATGTCGGTGGTCAAGCAGGAACTCATCCACCCGGTGCACGGCGGCCGGGAAGCAAGCCCCAACATCCTCAAGGACACCCGCCGGAGCCTGAAGGAGCTAACCGACATCATCCGGGGCGAACACAGCGGCTCCATTTCCTACAAGCGCAGCGAGCTCATCACCACCACCAAGACCCATGAGGAGCGCCTCAAGTTTTTGTCGGCCTGGCTCCTGAAGAACATGCGCCGTCTGGGCCGTTACAGTCACGAGACCTTTGCCGCGGCCAAAATGCTCCTGAACAGCTACCTGCTCAACCGGGAATTCCGGGAGGCCTTCCTCAAACACCCGGACTTGCATCGAGAGGTGCTGCAGTTGTTGACCTATCTCACCCAGGCGCAGCGGTTGCAAGTCCTGGAGAGATTGGCTCAGGTGGATGAGAAACACCGGGGCTCCCACGCCCGGCGCCTGAGCCAGGCGGTGGCCTTCCTGGAAGAAAACCAGGCGGACCTGGCCTACTTTTATCCCGACCTGTTTGCCAAATGCCTCAGCCTCTGGGAAGAACTCTTGAACCAGCCCTATTTCAAGAAGCTGGCCGGGCCGGAGCCGCCGGAGAATCCCTCCCGGCGCCGGCTCTGGGAAACTTTGCTCCGGGGACACCGGCTGATGGAGGAATTGCGGGAACGCTATAACCGGGTGGGGGATGCAGTGCAGCGGGGGACCCCCTTTCCGGTGATTCTCCCCAAAACTCCCCGCCCGTAACCGCGCTTTTCTGTTGCACCCGCTCCCGGAGGTGGGGCGCGCCACCGGGAGGAGGCTCCCACGCGGGTGAACAAAATTATGGTAGTGGGTTAGTTTAAAATCCGGGGCGTTGGCACGTGACACGCGCAGCGAAGTGAGCGCCGACCCTTTGTGAAACGGCGTAGGCATGGTCACAATGGAGGGGGATCGGAAGGAGGGAACAATGACCAACGAATCGCTTCACGTCGCCGTGGTCGATATTGGCAGGTTGACGAATCTTGGGTGGGTAGTCGAAGGACCGTCCGTCACTAAATCAGGAACGGATATCGACTCGTGCATCGAGGTTCTTGCGAGTGCGATGAAGATGGGTCCTCTGGCGCTGGGATTTGAGGCCCCGATGTTTGTCCCTTACGGAAGGAAGCGATGCGACTTGGACAAAGGCCGCGAAGGCGATGGAGATCGCGCGTTCTCAGCATCCGCAGGGGCGTGCGTGCTCACCAAGGGGCTGGTGATCGTTCCGTACATCCTTGAGGGACTCCGGTGCCACGCTAAGGCTGCGAGACCAACTTTCAAATGGCGCGACCGACTATCTGAGCGAGACCTGCTGCTGTTTGAAGCGTTTGTTACTCATGTAGGTGGGTCCGTCAGTCACGAGGAATGCGCGCGGCTGGCGCTCAAGCAGTTTCCTAAAGGATGGGAAAAAAGAGCCTCATTCGAGAGCGCCGTCGAGCAGCCATGCACTATGAATCTGCTAGGCGCTATGCTCTTGCGAATAGGGTGGACTGACGACCTGACGATGCTGTCGGAGCCTTGCCTCGTTGTGCGCCATCGAGGAAACTCAAACTGACCCACTACCAAAATTATCGTTGATTTTTTGAGCGCTTCATTAAACAATTAATCTGGAAGCTTATTCAAAATTCCAGGGCAACGGGCTCCTTTACAGGGAAAAACCGGATACCGACATGAAAAAAAACATCATTCCATTTGCCAAGGCGCAGCGATCCGTGAAAGAGGTGGTGGAGAAGTTTTATCAAGACCTGGATGACATCGAAGAGATCGTCATCATTGCCAAAGACCGCGAGGGGGAGTGGATCTTCGCCAACTCGGAGCTGGAAAACGAACTGGAATGGATCGGCAGCCTTTACAAGTTCATCAACAAGGCCATCCTGGAAGACGGGGAGGATTTTTAAGAGGTTTTATAAGAGGAGCCGCCCGACCCGGGCGCGCCGGATTAGCCGTAGGCGCGACCCGCTGGGTCGCCCTCCCGGCTACCCTCTAGGTTTTGGCGGGCAGTCTTGTAGGGCGCGTCTCACGCACCATTACGAACGGCTCGATCACAGGCTGGAAGCCTGTGCCACTAAAGAAAAAGCAATCAGTGGGTAGTGCCCCCCCTACGCGTCCTTGTTGCTTTACGCCGACGCGGGCGCACCAGATTATTCGTAGGGGCGACCCGCTGGGTCGCCCTCCAGGCTATCCCCTACATTTTGCTGGGTAGTGCCCACCCTACATATCTGAGGCGGGTATAGAAGCCCCGTCCTATTAGTGGGAGCATTATGGGGTCCTTTATTTATCCCCTCTCCGGGGTTCCTTCCTCATCCCCTCTCCCCCGATGGGGGAGAGGGTTAGGGTGAGGGGGAATTAAATCTCGTCTTTGCTCCCATCAATAGCTGGCTCATCAAGGCATCAGCCTGGGCCGGTAGTCCCGGCCCATTTGCTTGCCACCCTGCACCACCGCGGCAAAGATATCTTCGACTCTGGCCCTCTCCGGATCATATTCCAGGGAAAACAGGTCCTGCTGCGGGTCGTAATTGATGCCCCCGACCCCCGGTAGCATTTGTACGGCGGCGCCCACGGCGTCCGGACAGCCCAGTCACACGAAGCCGCCCTGCTGCACCATGCCTTCCACCTTAAATTTTAATCTGGCCATGGCTTCGATATTCGGCGGCCACAGGCCGCCTTAACGTCCTTAACGTCAAGAGTAAAAAGACAAACCTCTGTTTTTTTTGCCTTTTGCCTTTTGCCTTTTGCCTTTTGCCTTTTGCCTTTCTTACCCCTAACCCCTAACCCCTGTCTTTATTGGCTCTGTTTCAGAATTTCCAGGGCGCCTTCCAGGGTCGCCAGGAGATTGTAAATCGGCTCGCACTCCAGGCAGTTGACGATATTGTCCCGGCCCCGGGAGGTAAAGATGGTTTCCCGGCTCCCGGCGCACCTGGGACAATTTTCCGCAGCCAGCTTCAGGTCCGCAACCAGCTTGGTGAGGGTCAGGTTATCTAGATCCATTGCCTTATCCTTAATTTTGGTTTCCAGGCTGGGCCTGGGAATTTTATTGGGGAATTATATATTCGACTCCCTATCCCGTCTCTGCCCTAGGGGGCGGCGTCCGGTGGCACAGGTTTCAAACCTGTGCTACTGCCGCCCTGGGCGGGGAAACCCCGCCCCTACAACAGAAAATTCGCCGGGGAGGTAGATAGACAATTCCCTTTTTTTAGGAAAGAAATTTCCGAACTAAAAGTCCAGGCTGCGGCTAAAATCCGGCGCTAGCGGCCCCATCAGGGTAGCTGCCCAGTTTTCCGGGCGGAACAGCTCCCGGGCCAGTTCCTGAATCTCGGCCGGGGTGACCCGCGTCAGACCGGCAACGATGTCCTCCAAAGGAATATAGTGGCCGAAATGGATCTCGTTCTTGGCCAGGCGCATCATCATGTGGTCAACGTCTTCAGCGCTCAGATAGATGGACCCCCGCAGGTAATCCCGGGCCGCCTGCAGTTCCGCGGCCGGGACCGCCGCGTCTTTTAGCCTCTTTAATTCCGGGCTGACCGCGGCCAGCAGGGCCTCCAGCTTCGTGGGGCTAACCCCCGCGGAGATGCCCAGCAGGCCGGTGTCCCGGAAGAAGCTGAGAAACGAGAAAATGGAATAAGCCAGGCCCAACTCCTCCCGGATCACCTGGAAGAGGCGGGAACTCATATTGCCTCCCAGGATTAACTGGAGCATGGTGGCGGCAAAGCGCCGGGAGTCGCTGGCGGCCAGGCCCCGGGTGCCGAGACAGAGATAAACCTGCTCCAGGTCCCGGGGTACGGCGCTGACTCCGGGATGGTAGCTGGCGGCAGGGCGATCCCGCGGAGAGCGGCCATTGGCAAAATCCTGGAAATGGCGGCCCACCAGATTCTCCAGGTCCTGGTGCCGCACCCGGCCCGCGGCGGCCACCACCGTCTCTTCCGGGCGATAACTGGCCTGCCGGTAGGCCAGCAGATCTTCCCGGTTCACCCCCGCGATGTGCCGCGGCCTCCCCCAGGATGGGCCGGCCCATGGGGGTATCCCCCCAGAAATGGCGGCTAAAAGCAATCGCCACCTGGTCTTCCGGGTTGTCGTCCTGGGCGCAGATCTCCTCCAGAATGACCTGGCGCTCCCGTTCCAGGTCCTGGGAGGAGTAAAGCGGGTTTAAGAACAGGTCGCCCAGCAGGTCAACCAGCCGGTCCAGATGCTCCGCCAGCACCCTGCCGTGAAAGCAGGTCTGCTCCTTGCTGGTGAAGGCGTTGCAAGAGCCGCCGATCTGGTCGATCTCCCGGGCGATCTCCAAGGCGGTGCGCCTGGGGGTGCCTTTGAAGGCCATGTGCTCCAAAAAATGGCTGAGACCGTTCTCTTCCCGAGTCTCGTCCCTGGAGCCCATGTTGAGCCAAACCCCCACGGCCACCGAATGGAAGTGGGGCAATTCCTCAGAAACTACCCTGAGGCCGTTAGTCAAAACGCTTTTTCGGTACATGGCCGCGTCCCCTATCCCTATCCGGCGCCAGCGTCATGCCCTCCGGCACCGGCAGCAGGGCCTTGCGGGACAGGCGAATCTTGCCCTGGCGGTCGACGTCCAGGACCTTGACATCCAACTCGTCGCCTTCCTTGAGGATGTCGGTGACGGCCTTCACCCGCTCATGCGCCAGCTCCGAGATATGCACCAGACCGTCGGTTCCCGGGATGATCTCTACAAAGGCGCCGAAGTCCATAATCTTTTTCACCTTGCCGTGATAGACCTTGCCAATCTCCGCCTCGGCGGTGATCTCCCTGATGATGCGGATGGCTTCGTCGGCAGCCTTCTGGTCCGGCGAGGAGATGTGGATGCGGCCATCGTCTTCGACGTCCATCTTCACCCCGGTGGTGGCCACGATCTGCTTGATCATCTTGCCGCCGGGACCGATGACATCCCGGATCTTATCGGGGTTGATGCTGATGACGATGATCTTGGGAGCATGTTCCTTGAGTTCGGGAGAGGGAACGGCAATGATCTTGTCCATTTCTCCCAGAATATGCAGCCGGGCCTCCCGGGCCTGGGTCAGGGCCTGGGCCATAATCTCCCGGGTGAGCCCCGCCATCTTGATGTCCATCTGCAAGGCGGTAATGCCGAGGGCGGTGCCGGCCACCTTGAAGTCCATGTCTCCCAGGGCGTCTTCATCCCCCAGGATATCCGAGAGCACCGCTACCCGGTCCTCTTCCTTGATGAGGCCCATGGCCACCCCGGCCACCGCGCTTTTGATGGGTACTCCGGCGTCCATCAGGGCCATGGAGGCGCCGCAGACCGTGGCCATGGAGGAGGAGCCGTTAGAGGAGAGGATCTCGGAGACGATGCGGATGGTGTAAGGGAACTCTTCCGCCGACGGTAATACCTGGGAGATGGCCCGCTCCGCCAGGGCGCCGTGGCCGATTTCCCGGCGTCCCGGGCCCCGCAGCGGCCGGGTCTCTCCCACCGAATAGGGCGGAAAATTATAGTGCAGCATGAAGGATTTGAAGGTTTCCCCCACCAGGGTCTCGATCTTCTGCTCATCGGAGGGGGTGCCCAGGGTGGTCACCGCCAGGGCCTGAGTCTCCCCCCGGGTGAAGATGGCCGAGCCGTGGGTGCGGCTCAACATGGCGACTTCGCCGCTGATCTCCCGGACCTGGTTGAAGCTGCGGCCATCGATGCGCAGTTGGCGGTCCAGCACCATCTGCCGCACCACTCGCTTCTGGGTCTCTTTGAAGAGATTGGCCACCAGCTTTTCTTTTCCCAGCGCCTCTTCTCCCAGTTCGGCCAATACTTCTTTATAGGCTTGCGCCAGGGCCTGGTTGCGCGCTTTCTTCTCCAGCGGCTTTACCGCCTCCAGGATGCGCTCCCGGGCCAGGGCCGGGACTCTTTCCGCCAGGTCCCCATAATCCGGGGCTTCCGGGGGGAGCCGCTTGCTCAGGCCGATTTCCTGGCGCATCCGGGTAAGCAGCTCCAGAATGGGCTTCAGTTGCTCCTGGGCGTAAAACAGGGCTTCCAGCACCTCATCTTCCGAGATCATCCGGGCTCCGGCTTCCACCATCACCAATCCTTGGGGCGCTCCGGCCACGATGAGGTTGAGGGTGCTTTCCTTCAGTTGCGAGTTGGTGGGGTTGACCACCAGTTGACCGTCGATCTTTCCCACCCGCACCGCGGCCACCGGGCCCTGGAAGGGGATGTCCGAGATTTCCAGGGCTGCCGCCGCCCCGTTCAGGGCGACGATGTCCGGGTCGATCTCCACATCGCCGGACAGCACCGTGGCAATGATCTGGATCTCGTTTTTCAACCCCTTGGCAAACAGGGGCCGCAAGGGCCGGTCGATGAATCGGGAAGTGAGCGTCTCCTTCTCGCTGGGGCGGCCGATTTCACGCCGGAAGAACCCCCCGGGAACCCGCCCGGCGGCATAGGCCTTCTCCAGGTAATCCACGGTCAGGGGCAAAAAGTCGATGTTCTCGCGCATATCTTCCGAGATGACCGCCGCGACCAGGACCGTGTTCTCCCCATATCTAACCAAAACGGAGCCACTGGCCTGCTGCGCCAGGCGTCCCGTTTCGAAGCTGAGGTCACGACCTCCAATTTCCACCTTAAATATTTTGGGCATAGCCTTCAGATGAGCCTCCTATTTTCTCAGCCCCAGTTGCTCAATCAGGGTCCGGTAACGTTCGATATCCTTATTTTTCAAGTAGTTCAGCAGGCGCCGGCGCTGGCCCACCAGCTTGATCAAACCTCGACGGGAGTGATGGTCCTTGGCGTGCGTCTTGAAATGGTCCGTCAGGTAAGTGATCCTCTCGCTCAGGATGGCTACCTGCACCTCCGGAGAGCCAGTATCGGAGTTGTGCAGCCGATAGCGGTCAATGATCTCCTGCTTCAGTTCGGTTGTTAAGCCCACGTCTTCCTCCTTTTTTAGCGGTCGGCCTTTAGCAGTCAGCGCTCAGCCAAGGATTGCAGGATGATTCCTCAACCTGAGTCCCTTCAAACAACCCAAAATGCCTAAGGCGGCCTTAATTACCTGATTGATTTTCCCGGCAGCGCCAAGCTGCAAGGTTGGCATCTTATAAATTTTTCCTGGCGTCGGCCCCGGTCCCGGCAACCCAGGTCCTTGCCGCGTCCTGACCCCTGGCGGCTGTATCCGGGCAGCCGGCAAACACCCGGATGGGCGCCAATACCATCCCGGCGTCCCGGAGCCGGACCCTGGCCAACGCCAGCAACTGGCCCGCGGCCAGGATTTGCACCAACTCCCCCGGGGGCAAATCTTCTTCCGGCCGGATGATCTCCTGCCCCTGGCGCACTTTGGCGGCCTCCCCGGGGTTGACGGTCATCTGCCTGACTCCCGGCAGACAACTGTTCAAAGGAATAATCCGCGCTAACAGCGCCTCCGCCGGCGTGGGGCAGGCGTCTCGCCCGCCGGCGGCCTCTTCCAGACTTGCCAGCTTCAGGGCCGCCTCCACCCGAAAAGCCCCCACCTGCAAGCGCCGCAAGGCTTCCAGATGGGCGCCGCAACCCAGGGCGGCCCCCAGATCCGCGGCCAGGGTGCGAATGTAGGTCCCCTGGGAGCACTCCACCGTAAAGGTGACCCGGGGCATCTCCACCTGCTCCACCTCCAGGCGATAGATGGTCACCGCCCGGGGCGGCAACTCCACCATCTGTCCCCGCCGGGCCAGACGGTAGAGGCGCTCCCCCTTATAGTGCAGGGCCGAGTGCATGGGGGGCGTCTGGAGGATCTCGCCCACCAGGGTGGCGGCCAGCCGCCGCACCTCCTCCGGCTCCGGCAGCGTCTCCGTATGGGACAGCACCCGGCCGGTGAGGTCTTGGGTGTCGGTGGCCTCCCCCAACCTCAAGGTGGCCCGGTAGCCCTTGGGCCCCGGCAACAAATAGGGCGCCAGCTTGGTGGCCTCCCCCAGACACAGAGGCAAGAGCCCGGTGGCGAAGGGGTCCAGGGTGCCCAGATGGCCAATCTTCCGCAGCTTCAGGGCCCGCCGCGCCCGGCGCACCACCTCGAAGGAGGTGATCCCTGCGGGTTTATCAATGAGCAGGATGCCGGAGGTCATATAAAAATCTTAATCTTTGAGAATTTCCTTATAATCCTTGGGCATAGATCGTTTCTTTTAATATCGGCTCCCGCAACCGAGGTTTAAGGGCATCTTTCGTGACTAAATCAACCTTACACCCGAATAATTGCTCCAAAAATTCCTTTAAGTCCATGTAGGCATCGAAAGTTTTATGCTCCATCTCCACTATAAAATCGAGATCACTAGTTTCCGTGGCCTCGCTCCGGGCGGCGGAACCGGACAGGCCCAGGCGGCGCACCCCGAAACCTTTAATCTTTTCATGATGCGCTTCAATAATCTTGAGGATTTGCTCCGGGCCTCTTTTCATAATTTGCGCCCTATTTAGACACCATGAACCCCTGCGAAAAGCCTCTCTGTCATCCTGAGCGGAGCGAAGGATCTCGTTTTCCTTGTATTTATGAGATTCTTCGGTCGCTTCGCTCCCTCAGAATGACAAATATGCGCCTTTTAGCAAAGTTCTCATCATTCCAAAGAAGGCTAACTATCAGAACCTTCGCCGCTCCTGTCAGACAGCCCCGCTTCCCGAAACAACTCCTCCAGCCGGTCCGCCTGATCCGGACCCGTATCCGGCCAAAAACCGATTTCCGGCAGCAGGCGGAAGAGGTTCTCCCGGGCCACCTCCTGCTTGATGAACCCCAGGGCCCCGTCCAGGGCCCGGCGCAACTTCCCGGGGTCGGCCTCGGGGCGGGCCGCGTAATAGACCCGGGCCTGTTTCAAATCCGGGCTCATCTCCACCCGGGTCAGGGTGAGCTCCCGCAGCCGGGGATCGGCGCACTTGTAGAGCAAAATCAGGGCCAGGCGCTCCCGCAGCAGTTCCGCCGCCCGCCGGGAGCGGCCGCTAACCAGGCGCGGCGGCATCGGTTATTCATCCTTCAGGTAGCAGAGTTCCATCTGGCTATCGATGATCTCCACTACGTACTGGTTCTCAATAAATTTCATAATCTGCTGCATCCGGGACTCGAGCAATTGGGGATCATTGCCCACCAGGGCCACCCCGATCTGGGCCTTGCGCCACAGGTCGTTGTCTCCCACTTCCGCCATGGCCGCGTCAAACTTGTGCCTGGCCTTTTCGATGAGGCTCTTCACCACCCTGCGCTTTCCCTTTAAGGAGTCGTTCTCCGGGATGATCAAGGTTAGGCGGACCGCGGCGACGATCATGAAAACCTCCCTGAACCGCTAAGGATCACAGGCTGGAAGCCTGTGCCACTAGGCCGGGTCCCCTACCCTATGGTGATGCTCATAATTGCTAGGACATTTCAAACTACGGTTTTTTAACCCCCCTTTGCAAAAGGGGGGCAGGGGGGATTTAAAATAACCTCCTGAAATCCCCCTAAATCCCCCTTTTCCAAAGGGGGACTTTAATACCCTTGGAACTTAGGTTTTCACTTGGTTTAATGCCAGACTATTTACGAAGCACCACCCTATTCCTCTCTCTGGCCCCGGTTGGGCAGGCTTTCCAGGACGGCCTTCACCTTCTCCTGGACATAGGCCTCGATGATGTCTTTCACCTTAAAGTCGCTAAAGCGGTCGATGCCGATGCCGCATTCATAGCCAGCCTGGACCTCCTTCACGTCTTCCTTAAAGCGCTTCAAGGAATTGATCCGGCCGCCTTCGGACATCGTCTTGCCGTCCCGCAGCACCCGGGCCAGGGAGTTGCGTTCCACCGTACCGTCCAGGATCATGCAGCCGGCTATGGTGCCGATCTTACTGACGCTAAAGACCTGGCGCACTTCGGCCCGGCCCAGGACCTTTTCCTCGACCACCGGCTCCAGCAGGCCCTCCAGGGCGTCGTGAATATCCTGCAGCAGGTTGTAAATGACTTCATAGTAGCGCACGTCCACCTGTTCCAACTCCGCCAGGGCGATGGCCTTGGGGTTGGCCCGGACGTTGAAGCCCACCACGATGGCATCGGAGGCGGAGGCCAACATAATGTCGCTTTCGGTGATCTCCCCCATGCCGGTGTGGATCAGGTTAACCTTGATCTCAATGGAGCCCAGCTCCGAGAGGGCCTTGGCCAGGGCTTCGATGGAGCCGTGGACATCGGCCTTGAGCACCATCTTGAGCTCCTTGACCACCCCTTCCTTCACCTGCTGGTAGAGCTTCTCCAGGGTCACGCGGCTGATGCTGGCCAGGGTGGCCGCCCGCTGTTTCTGCTGGCGCATCAGGGCGATCTGCTTGGCCCGGCGCTCATCCTCCAGGACCATGAACTCGTCCCCGGCCTCGGCGATGCCATTGAATCCCTGAACCTCTACCGGCAGTCCCGGAGTCACCTCCTCCAGCTTCTGGCCCCGCTCGTCAAACATGGCCCGCACCCGGCCGTACTGGGAACCGCAGACAAAGTAGTCGCCCACCTTCAGGCTGCCTTGCCGCACCAGGACGGTGCCCACCGGGCCCCGGCCTTTGTCCAGCCGGGATTCGATGATGCGGCCGGAAGCCGGCGCCTCCGGAGAGGCGGTGAGGTCCAGGATTTCCGCTTGCAGCAGAATCTTCTCCAGCAACTCCTGGATGCCGGTGCCTTTCTTGGCGGATACCTCGGCAAACAGGACATCGCCGCCCCATTCCTCGGAAACCACCCCATAGTTCCCCAACTCCCGTTTGACCCGCTCGGGGTTGGCGTTGGCTTTGTCAATCTTGTTGACCGCCACCACTAATGGCACTCCCGCGGCCTTGGCGTGGTTGATGGCCTCCACGGTCTGTTCCATGACGCCGTCGTCCGCGGCCACCACCAGGACCACCAGGTCGGTGACCTGGGCGCCCCGGGCCCGCATGGCGGTGAAGGCCTCGTGGCCCGGGGTGTCCAGGAAGACCACCTCGCCCTGGCCCTCGGGGAGCTTCACGTGGTAGGCGCCGATGTGCTGGGTGATGCCTCCGGCTTCCGCTTCGGTGACCCGGGTCTGCCGGATGACATCCAACAGAGAGGTCTTGCCGTGGTCCACGTGGCCCATGATGGTGACCACCGGCGGCCGCGGCTTGCTCGTCCCTTCCTGGCGCGGCGCCAGGGCCAGCAGGTCCTCTTCCTGCATGCTGGCATGTTCCACTTCATAACCGAATTCGCTGGCCACGAGCACTGCGGATTCGAAGTCGATGGCATAGTTGATGGTGGCCATCACCCCCATCTGCAAAAGCTGCTTGATGATTTCGCTGCTCTTGATGCCCATGCGCTTCGCCAGTTCGCCCACAAGGATGGATTCCCCCATCTTAATGCGGCGCTTGATGGCTTTAGGCACGGTGAGTTCGCCCCTGCTTACCTTCTTGATGGCCTTTTTCACGCCTCGGCGCCGGGGCCCACGGACTTCGCCTTCGGCGACGCTGTAGAGGTCCGCCCGTTCCCGCACTTCGCGCTTCTTCAGCGGCTTAGCCCGGTTGGGATCAGGAGTTTCCGGGCGCCTGCCGCTCTTCCTCTTGCCCTTGATCTCTTTCTTCTCCTCCGGCAACCCGGGCTTGAGAGCCCCGGGCGGCTGGGCCATGCCGACTCCCGGTCTAGCCGCCCCAGGGCCGGGCCTGCCCGCGGCGGTCCGTGGCCGCACCCCCTCCCGGGGACCCTCTTTGGAGGGCGGCGGCGCAGGCGGCGCCGCCTTTTCGCTGGGCAGGCTGATAATCCGGGCGGGAACCTCTTTCTTCCTGGCTTTGCCGCGCTGGCGCTTCAAGGCGGTTCCGGAGTCGGCCGACGAGGCCGGGCTCAGCCCCTGGGGCGCCGCGGCCGCGTCCACCGGGGCGGGCTGGGCCTCCTCAGCAGGTGCCGCACCTTCCTCCGCGCCCTTTCCTTTGTGGGGTAAGGCCACGATGCGGGCCATTTCTTTGGGCTTCCGCGGCTTGACCTCCTCCCCGGGAGGAGGGGCCGGCGGCGCTTCGACCTGCGGCTCTGGCTCCGGGGCCGGCGAAATCACCGGCGCCGAGGCCACCCGGCGGCGCCGCTTGACGTTTTCCCCCACCCGCAGTTCTTCCATCTGCGTGGCGGCGGCGCTGAGGCTTTGCCGCGCCCGAGACACCGTCGCCTCATCCAAAGGACTGAGATGGGTGAGATGCTCCTGCATTCCCAAATCGTCCTTCAGGCGCTGGATCAGCTCCTTGACGTCTATTTTTAGTTCCTTGGCCAAATTAGCAATCCTGGTCGTCGCCATATACTAACCATACCCCCGCAACTGGTTTCGTTTCCAGCGTTTCAGATCAACTCTTATCCTTACTGGGCTTCCTGGGGAGCGGCCCCCTCGGCGGTTTCCTCCTCCGCCGCGACTCGCACCATTTCCTGGGCCGAGGCGATCAGGCCCCCCCCTTTTTTCTCGGTCAGGCCGGTGGCCTGAATTAATTCTTCCAAACTCGTTTCCGCCACTTCCCGGGCCGAATTATAGCCGCCCTCATGCAGCAGATTGGCGGTAATCTCTCCCACCCCGGGAATCCGCAGCAGGGAGAGATAGCCTTCCTTCAAAGACTTGGAGTACTTGGACTCGCTCTTGACGTCGATCTTCCAGCCCACCAGCCGGGAAGCCAGCCGCACATTCTGACCCCGCTTGCCAATGGCCAGGGACAACTGGTCGTCCGGGACGATGACCTCCATGGCTTGGGTGACCTGGTTCAGGATGATGCGGCTCACCTGGGCCGGCGACAAGGCGTTGGTGGCGAACTTGGCCGGATCCGGATGCCAGGGAATGATGTCGATCTTCTCGCCCCGGAGCTCCTGGACGATGCTTTGCACCCGGGAACCGCGCATGCCCACACAGGCCCCCACCGGGTCCACGTCGGATTCCCGGGAGGCCACCGCGATCTTGGCGCGGCTTCCCGGTTCCCGGGCGCAGCCCAACACCTGGACGATCCCTTCGGAAATCTCCGGGACCTCGGCGTCGAAGAGGGCTATCAGGAATTGCGGGTGGGTGCGGGAAAGGATGACCTGGGGCCCCCGGGTCTGCCGCTTGACGTCCAGGAGAAAGGTGCGAATGCGCTCTCCTTTGTGGTACATCTCTCGCGGCACTTGCTCCGAGGGGGGCAACAGGGCCTCGGTGCGCCCCAGGTTGACGATGATCCCCTCGGGGTCCACCCGCTGCACGATGCCGTTGATGATCTCGCCCTTGCGGTCTTTGAAATCCTCAAACACCAGGTCCCGCTCCGCGTCCTTCATGCGTTGCATGATCACCTGTTTCGCCGACTGGGCGGCGATGCGCCCGAAGGCCGAGGCGTCCATCTTGATCCCCAGGCTGTCCCCCACTTCGCATTCCGGGTCCAATATCCGGCCCTCGGCCATGGAAATCTGCTGGCTGGGGTCATCCACCTGGTCCACCACTTCTTTGTATTGAAAGACCTCGATCATTCCCGTGTCATCATTGTATTCCACCTCGATCTCCAAGCGGGGCCCGAGCTTCTTCTTGGCCGCGGAACGGATGGCGTCCTTGATCGCGCTGATCAACACCTCTTTGTCGATGCCTTTATCGCGGCTGACTTGATCGATGATCCGTTTTAATTCCAAGTTCATTTGAGGTGCGAGCCCTCCTTGGGGTGATTTTTTAGATCCAGCTCCAGCCGGGCCCGGGCGATTTCCTGCCAGGGGATGCGGCAGGTCTCCTCCCCCATCCGCAGGGAAACCGTCTCCCCCTCCAGGCCCAGGAGGATGCCCCGGTGCACCTGACGCCCTTCCCAGAGGGTGTGGGTCGTGAGGCGCACCAGCCGCCCGATGTAGCGCCGGTAATCCTCCGGCCTCCGCAACGGCCGGGTCAGCCCCGGGGAAGAGACCTCCAGGTGGTAGGACCCGGGAATCGCGTCGTGAACCTCCAGCAGCTCTCCCACCACCCGGCTGATCCGGGTCAAGACCTCCAGCGAGATGCCGCCGGCCTGGTCCAGAAACAGACGCAGGGTGGACCGGCCCCGGCGCGGCCGGGCGTACACCAGGTCCACCAGCTCCACTCCCTGGGCCTCCAGGAGCGGCTCTATCAGCTCCTTCACCCGGTCGATAATCTCTGGCGTAGTTTGCATCTTTAATTACTATAACAAATTACGTCACTTATGGCCATTACCCCGGATCTTCGGGTTTCCTGGCTCTAATGTTCGAAGTACATGATCAAGATGCGTATTCCCACCAACCCCAGGGCCATCGCCAGGCTGCGGACAATCCAGGGTCCTTGTATGCGGTTGGATAGTTGCGCCCCAATAGGCGCCCCCAATAAAACCCCAATGGCCAGGCACAGGGTATGCCTGATTACTCCCGTATGAAACGAACCATTCCAGAGGTGCACCCCCGTGCCGGTCAAGGCCATGATGGCCAGAACGAAATGGGACGTTGCCGTGGCGATGTGCACCGGAAAATCTAAGAAATAAATCAGGACCGGCACGTGAATGATGCCGCCGCCGATCCCCAGAAAACTGGAGAGGTAACCCACGAAAAAGCTGATCCCTACGCCCACGTAGATATTGAAATTGTAATAATGCCTCTCTCCGTCGGCGGTGGTCACCACGCGCCAGGCATGGCCGCGGTGGGTGTGCAGCTCGGAGCGCGGTTTGATTTCGGGGCGGAGGACCAGAAATATGGCCACGCCGATTAAAAGTATCCCGAAGATGCCGTTGAACAGGTGCCGGGGCACCAGGGCAGTGTTCAGCGCCCCGATGATCGCCCCGGGGATGGTGGCCGCGGCGAAAATCAGGCCCGACTTATAGTCTATCCGCCCCATAAAGGCATAAGCTTCGGAGCCGGCCAGGGCGTTGAAAAAAACCACCGCCAGGGAAATGGCCGTAAGTTCCTCAGGGGTTGCCCGGGGATACACCAGCAGGAGTATGGGCATCAACACAAAGCCCCCGCCGGCGCCGATGAGGGTCCCGAAAAGCCCCACCGCCACTCCCAGTCCGATGAGCCAGAAATATTCGCCTGGCGTGAATAGTCCCATTTACCACCTTCTCCTGCCAACTGCCGCCATAAAAAAAGTGGGCCTGTAGCCCACTTCCGGGAAATTCCAAGACGTTGTTTAATCTCGGGGCGCCCCAGAGCAACTACTCAACTCCGCCCTCAAAGTAAACCGGCCATCCTGCCCCTTGCTGCCGGCCACCTCGATGGGGGAAGCGGGTCCCCCGGCAAAACGCCAAGGCCCCTGGGCCTTCTCGTCTCCCGGGCTGGAGCGGGCAACGGGATTCGAACCCGCGACACCAAGCTTGGGAAGCTTGTACTCTACCAGCTGAGCTATGCCCGCTCAACGCTTATATTTATTAAATTTACTGGAAGAAGTCAAGGGTGTAGTGGTAACGGCAGCGCCGGGAGCCTCTATCGCCCCTACGAACTTGGTAGCCTAGGCCTCTGGCCTGTGTAGCCAGTTATTCACGGAAGCCTGCAAGGGGTTCCATCTTTATCCCCTCTCCCCCTCGAGGAGGAGAGTTAATGTAGGGTGAGCACTGCCCACCCATTCCCTAACAATCTATAGAGTCCTTCTTTATCCCCTCTCCCCCGATGGGGGAGAGGGCTAGGGTGCTGGGGAATTTAATCTCTTTTCCGCTCCCATTAATACTTGGCGCACAACTTGACTTCTATGATTCGCTTAGCCGCCGGCTCCCCCGGCCACGATACCAGCCATAGGGCGGCCTGTGGCCGCCGGAACTGAAGACAGCTTTGGGACCGCCAATAGCCTCTTGGCGCCGCGGTCCCGCTAGGGCTACAGGCAATAATCGCCCGAGCCGCGCGGCTATCGCAAGTTTCGCACCCTTGAATTTAATACACCGGCGGGACGCCTGCGCTGCCTGAACTTGGTAGGGGCGACCCGCTGGGTCGCCCGGGCGATCTGACTCCGGAATGGGCGACTTGGTAGCATAGGCCTCTGGCCTGTGTGAACTAAACTCACAAATTAACTTACACAGGCGGGACGCCTATGCTACCCGAACTTAGTAGCACCGGCCTCTGGCCTGTGTAGCCAGTTATTCACGGAAGCCTGCAAGGGGTTCCATCTTTATCCCCTCTCCCCCTCGAGGAGGAGAGTTAATGTAGGGTGAGCACTGCCCACCCATTCCTTAAAAATCTATAGAGTCCTTCTTTATCCCCTCTCCCCCGATGGGGGAGAGGGTTAGGGTGCGGGGGAATTTAATCTCTTTTCCGCTCCCATTAATACTTGGTGCACAACTTGACTTCTATGATTCGCTGGGCCACCGGCTCCCCGGCCTCGCCCCGGTCGCTGGACTAAGTATAAGTTTCTCCGTGCCATTTTGTTGCCGGACCCTAATGGCAATTTACAGAATTTGCCGGGCGGCGGCGATATCGGCATGGATCTGGGCAGCCAGGGCCTCAACCGAGGGGAAGCGCCGCTCTTCCCGCAGGCGGGCCACAAAATCCACCCCCAGGTCTTCGCCGTACAGGTCGCCGTCGAAATCCAACAGGTGCACTTCCAGGGAGGAGCCGCAGCCGTCGAAGGTGGGGCAGGTGCCGAGGTTGGCCACCCCGGACAGGATTTCCGCCCCCCGCCGCACCTGCACCGCGTAGATGCCCGAAGCGGGCAGCAGTTCGTTCAGCGGGCGGATATTGGCGGTGGGCACTCCCAGGAGTTTGGCCCCCCGGCCTTTGCCCCGGACCACCTGGCCCGCCACCCCGTATGGGCGTCCCAGGAGGCGGCGGGCCTCCTCCACCTTCCCCAGGCGCAGCAGAGCCCGGATCAATGAGCTGCTCACCACCGCCTCGTCACTCTCCACGGCCCACACCACCTGGACCGTGAACCCGCAGACCTGGCCCAGCTCCCTGAGGAGGTCGACATTGCCTTCCCGGCCTCGCCCGAAGCAGTAGTCGTGGCCGATTACCACTTCCCGCACCCGCAGCCGCTCACAGAAATACCCAGTAACAAAATCCCGGGCCGGCAGGGCGGCGAATTCCCGGGTAAAGGGCAGGACCACCACCGCGTCCAGGCCGCAGCCCTTGAGGAGTTCCAGTTTCTGCGCCGGCGTGGTGAGCATGGGCAGATCCATCTCCGGCCGCAGCACCTTCAGGGGATGGGGGTCGAAGGTGACGGCCACCGCCTGCCCCCCCAATTCCCGCGCCCGCCGGCAAACCCGGCCCAGGATGGCCTGGTGTCCCAGATGGACCCCATCGAAATTGCCGATGGTGACCACCGTATGCTCAAAGGGCGATTCCCCCGGAGGGAGATCATTGATGACCCTCACCCCTGCCTCCTCTGTCCTGGGTTTCTGGTTTGCCTTAGATAGTGGCGCAGGCTTCCAGCCTGTGTCCGAATTTATAGGGCGGGATGTGCCCGCCGCATATCGGCGGCCACCGGCCGCCCTATTTCAAGCTCGGTTCGGAAAAGTCAGGCAGCCTCCTGGGAGTTCCTCGTTCTCAAGGTGTGCTTGGGGACGCCTCTTTTCCCTGCCAAGTTAACTTGGCAATCACTTTCGTTCCCAAGTACAACTTGGGAACGAGATGCAAAACCGCCCTCAAACGCTCTCCCGGGGCCATAATTTGCCCGAAGCCATCTCTTGGAGCTCCCTGCCCGGCGTCGTCTTCCGGAATTTCCCCCCGCCGCGCCAAACAGCCACTATTCTTCCGGGGAGGGAATCTAATGCAGCGCGGGCCACCTTGACAAGCCTAATTAGTTATAATAGATTAATTATTCGAAAAACGCCAGGCAGCAGCCGGGCATCAGGCCGAAGTGGCGGAACTGGTAGACGCGCTGGGTTCAGGGTCCAGTGGGGGTTTCCCCGTCGGGGTTCAAATCCCCGCTTCGGCACCAGTTGATCTGATAAAGGCGTAATCCTCACGGGTTACGCCTTTTCTTTTGAGGCAGGTTGCGGATGGTTGCGTATCCAGGCCGTTTACCATCTCCCGGTTGCTGCTGGGGATCAGGTGGCCGTAAATGTCCACGGTCATTTGTATGGAGTTATGCCCAAGCTGCTCTTTCACATAAACCGGGTGAGAAAGAAGAGACAGGAAAAGTCGAGGGCGAAGGCACACCCGCCGACAATCGTGTACCGGACGAACTGGATAATAGTGTTGTCCGTGCCATGCCGAAGAGCCGGAAAAGGGCTTCACGCATTTGATTACTCCTTATCCGTAATATCGCATGTAGAGCTTAAAACAGGTGGTGCCAAGAACCGCCGTCGAGTAAACGGTGAGCATCGCGCCGAGAGGCAGCCTGCTTCTGAGCGGAAACATGCGATTTTGGAAAAGCAGTAGGGCCGGCAGGGCGAAGGGGATGAGGTATCGTCCCTGAATGCCCTCCACGACCGGGGCGCCCGGCTTCGTCCACGAGAGGTACATTGACGTCGCGATCAAGAGAAGGCCGAGTGAGCAGGTTATCCCCAACCATGCCTTCTGCCAGGCTCTTAGAGGATGTCCCTTCCCAGAGTCCAAAAACGCCGTCATGAACAGTGCCCAGGGGTAGGTTTTCCAAATCCATGTGGGAAGGCTCGTGTCGAGCCAGCCCAACAGCCCGACAAACGTTTCTATTATGGCAACCCATTGAAGGCTGAACGTATTCAAAAGGGCGTTGACGAACATGCCCGGAGCGGTCAGGATGAGCATGAGTTGCTTGCCGGCATCGGAGCCGTGTAGGTGCACATATATGCTTCTCGCCTCAAGCCCCCAGAGCACGGCCGCCGCAAGTCCAGCCGCCATAACGCCCCCGCAGTATGCCGCTTTATGCATGCGGCCGCCAAATCTCAGCGACGGGATTATCATCACCAGCCCCGATAGCGGCGCGTAGACAAGTTTCGACATTGAGAGGATGATGCAAAGGCCCGCAATCGCTCCTGCGCTGCCTGGGTCCAAACACTCCTCCGTATCACCGATGGAGGCATGCAGTACCAATGCCGTGAGCAGTATGGAAGCCCCATTGATGAGCGTATCCGAGGAAAGCGAAGCAGCGAGGAAAAGCGGCATTGGCATAAGCCCTATAAGAACCATCACCCACTTGAATACGGGTGTCGTCCTTATTGCGAGCCAAAGCAGGCATATGAAGCAAAAAAGACAAAGCAGCCTTCCGACGTAGCTCATGGTAAGGGCAGAAAGCCCAAAAACCCTTCCAATTGTTATTCCCGCTGCTTGCGGCAGGTAAACAATCGGGGCGTTCAGGGCCGTATTCGGGTAATCGACGAAGGTCCTCTCTCTACCTACGGGCTTCCGGATAAGCGTTGACAGCAGGGCAGTGTCTATCTTCCGGTCGGGGTGAAAAGGCACATAAGAGAATGGGGCAACTACGTCTACCACCTCCGTAGGCAGCCACCCGCCCACCTTTTGCCCCATGCGGACTGCCAACAGCCGCCCCTCCGCTATCTGATAGGCGCGGAAAAAATGATTACCCTCGTCGGGTGCCTGAAAGGGGCCCGTCACGATGACCATGTACAGACCGGCCGCAAGGGCAAGGACGCTGAAGACCCGTTCCGGCCGGACAACCGCGCATATTCGTGTAAATAGAGTCAATGGCTATAACCTTTCCGTCAGGACGACTGACGACGAAACGGCCAATAAGGTTAGGGTGAGGGGGAATTTAATCGTTTTTTCTGCCAGATGGGGCGAAGCAAAGGGTTTAGGTCTTGAGACTTGGGCTAGTGTCCCGTCCCAGGATTATCTTACCTGAGAATACTGGTCTGTTCTCCCTCCCCCTTGAGGGGGGAGGGCTGGGGTGGGGGTGATAATTATATAAATCCCGCCAACTTATCCCGCTCTCACAAACCCGCCCAGCAGGGAAGTGAGGAACCATATTTTGCAGGATTATCCTGGTAAATGACACTAGCAGCCGCTCAGGGCGCCGGTCGGGAAGACCACATGAGCGCCAGCCCCGCCAGAATTGCCAGAAAAGCGGCCAGGTCCCCCCAGCGCAGCCACGCCTGATAGAGGCCCGGGGCCGGTCTACGGTCTTTCCCGGCCGCGCGCCGCATCAATTTGTGCGCCAGCCACAGGACGAACCCCAGCAGCGCCAGCGTCGGCCCGCAGGAAAGATTAAACCAAGCGCTCATGGCGAACTATTTTCCGTTTTCCGTTTGGGTTTGTGGTGGGCGTTGTCGAGCACTTAGGCGCCAAATCCAGATCAGGAAAACGGCTTAATGGCGCCTAAGACACGCCCTGCGGCATAAATATCATGGCGGAGAGAGAGGGATTCGAACCCTCGGTGGAGGTTTCCCCCCACACTCGCTTAGCAGGCGAGCACCTTCGGCCTCTCGGTCATCTCTCCGGACCTGCAAGGACTGTTGCCGCGGTTAGCTTTTGCCTTTGTAGCCGCAGGCTTTAGCCTGCGCTGTAAGTGGCGCCGGTTTCCAGCCGCTGAAACACAGGCCGGAGGCCTGTGCCACTTACACCTAATACAATTCCATTAATCCTAATAAGAACCTAAGACTCGTTATAAAACTGTTTAAATATCATAAGAATAATTACTAAGACCAAAACCAGTTTATTCTTGTTTTAAAATATGTTTTCTGGTTCCTGTTCGTTATTTAGGTTTTCACATGATAAACTAAGTTAAATTAATATTAAATACCGATGGCGATTTACTCTTAGTAGTTATTAATAGAAGTGGAAAAGAGATTAAATTCCCCCTCACCCTAACCCTCTCCCCCATCGGGGGAGAGGGGATAAATAAGGGACCCCATCATGCTCCTATTAATCCCTTCCCACAGTTTTATCCTCTCGTCCGGGGTAATAGGATCAATGCTGCCTTTGATCTTTAATATTTTCCTCGAACTTACAGAAAACAGAAAACTAAAAACAGAAAACTAAAGCTTTTCCTGGCGGAGGGAGAGAGATTCGAACTCCCGGACCCCTGAAGGTCTGCGGTTTTCAAGACCGCCGCCTTAAGCCACTCGGCCATCCCTCCTGCCCCGAATTTTTACCATCCGCTCCCCGGGATGTCAACTTGGGCGCTCAGGAGGGTCGGGGGTATGAACTGTCTTGTAGGGGCGGGTTTTAAACCCGCCCCTACGAAAAACCATGCGAAGCCACCCTTCACCCTCTCCATTACAAAAAACAAAAAAATCCCTCGCCGATAGGAGGGGCGGGCCTCCGTGCCCGCCACCCAGGGCAGGCAGAGACGCCTGCCCCACCGAAGCCCCGCCCCTACGCGGGGGGAGAGGGGATTTAGTGAGTATCGATATAATATGTTGATATCGCTAAAACTACCAAGGTCTAGAGTTTAACTGCGAGATCGTGTAATCTTCCCTTCGCAATTTTGTTGCCGGACACTGCTGCTCTCATACCCCTCTATTGGGGACGTTTATCCACCACCCGCTGGGCCTTGCCTTCGCTGCGCGGCAGGCTGTAGGGCTCCACCAGATCCACCCGGGGGGTCACCAGGAGTTCGCTCCTCAGGGCCTCGGTGATGCGTTTCTTTAGGGCGCTCAAGTACTTGAGGTCCTCTTGAAAAAAATTGGCCTGCACTTCCACCTTGACGTGCAGCAGGTCGTTGAACTCCTCCCGGGTCACCTCCACCAGGTAGTGGCTGCCCACTTCCGGCATAGCCATCAGCACCCGGTCGATCTGCAGGGGAAAGATGTTAACCCCTTTAACGATGAACATGTCGTCGGTGCGGCCCTGGATGCGGGAAAGACGCCGGAAGGCCCGGCCGCAGGGACAGGGGGCCTCTTCATAAGCAGCCAGGTCCCGGGTGCGGTAACGCAGCAGGGGCATCCCCTCCCGGCTGAGGTTGGTGAATACCAGTTCCCCCATCTCCCCGGGCCCCAGGAGCTCCAGGGTTTCGGGGTGCACCACTTCCAGCAGGAAGGCGTCCTCCCAGAGGTGCATGCCGTTCTGTTCCGGGCATTCGAAAGCCACCCCTGGGCCGTTCATCTCCGAGAGGCCATAGGAGTTATAGGCCTTGAGGCCGTAGGCCGTCTCGATGCGCCGCCGCATATGCTCCGAATGGGGTTCGGCCCCGATGAAAGCGATCCTGAGGGGCAGCGAGCGCGGGTCCAGGCCGTGCTCGGCGAAGCTTTTCAAAAGATACAGGGCGAAGCTGGGGATGATATGGATGACGGTGGCCCCGAACTGCTGCAAGAGTTGGATCTGCCGGGCGCTGTTCCCGGCGCCGGCCGGAATGGTGAGGGCCCCCAGGCGCTCGCCGCCGTAGTGGAACCCCAGGCCCCCGGTGAACAGGCCGTAGCCCATCATATTCTGGAAGACGTCCCCCGGCCGCACGCCGGTCATGTACATGGAGCGGGCCACCAGATCGGACCAGGTCTCGATATCCCGGCGGGTGTAATAGATCACGGTGGCCTGGCCGGTGGTGCCCGAAGAGGCGTGCAGCCGGACGATTTCCGTCTGAGGGACGCTGAGCAGGTCCCGGCCCCGGGCCCGCAGGTCGTCCTTGGTGGTGAAGGGAATCCGGCGAATATCTTCCAGGCTATGGATCGACTCCGCCCTCACCCCGGCCCGGGCCAGGCGCTCGCCGTAAAAGGGGCTGCGGGCCGCCTGGCTGACCGTCTGCCGCAGGCGCTGTAGCTGCAGTTCTTGCAAGCCGCCGCGCTCCAGGGTCTCAATGGTCCGGTCCCAATACATGGCTTCTCCAGATTGCCGGGTGGCCCCTGCGTTTTGGTGGACAGTGCCCACCCTCCATGTTTTATGCGGAGGGAGACCGTCTGTCAATACCGGCCAGCCTCGGATTCCGCCTTGCCAAGCCGGGGAAAACTCCCTATCATATTCCTCAAAGAGGTCGGCCGTGGCGCAGCAAGACATCCCTCAGGAAGCGGTGGCCCGGGTGCAGGAACTCCGGGAGCAGCTCAATTACCACAATTACCGCTACTATGCCCAGGATGACCCGGTAATCTCCGATGCCGAATTCGACCGTCTGCTCCGGGAGCTCGTCGGCTTGGAGGAGCGCTATCCCGGGTTGCTGACCCCGGATTCCCCCAGCCAGCGGGTGGGGGCCACGCCCCTGGAAAAGTTCGAGACGGTGCGCCACCGGCTGCCGATGATCTCCCTGGAAAATGCCTTCAGTGAGGCCGAGGTGCGGGAGTTCGAGGCGCGCCTGCAGCGCTTTCTGCGCCGCCGCGAGCCGCTCCAATACGTCCTGGAGCCCAAGGTGGATGGCTGCGCCATTGAACTGGTCTATGAACAGGGGCGCTTCCGCGT
>CAWEWX010000054.1:0-15082 GCA_963812655.1 uncultured delta proteobacterium
AAGGCCGCCCGGTGGTGTGTGAAATGCAGGGGCAAAAGGGTAAAAGGGAAAAAGGGGAATGAAATACAGGGGGAAAAGGGTAAATAGGAAGGGAAAACTTCCTTGCTCCGATTTTCTTTTCCCTTTCCCCTTTTTCCCCTTTCCCCTCCTCCCCCTGGTTATTTAAGCCCTGGCAACTCTGAGCGAGATTGAATGACTGAACATTTGGTCGGGGTTATTTCCGACACCCACGGGGTGCTGCGGCCCCAGGCGGCCCTGGCCCTGCGGGGAGTGGACCTCATCATCCACGCCGGGGATATCGGCCACCCCAGGGTGTTGGCGGCCCTGGAGGAAATCGCCCCGGTGCAGGCGGTGCGGGGCAATACCGACCGGGGCGAATGGGCCCGGCGGCTGCCTCTGAGCCGGTTGCTGGAGGTGGGCGGGGCGCGGCTCTATGTCCTGCACGAACTCCAGGCCCTTGACCAGACCTCTCGCCCGCGGCCTCGATTCCAGGCGGTTATCTATGGGCACTCGCACCAACCCCGGGTGGAGCGCCAAGACGGGGTCCTTTACCTCAACCCCGGCTCGGCGGGACCCAGAAGATTCACCTTCCCCGTCACCCTGGCCCTTTTGCGGGTGCAGGAGGGCCGCCTCCAGGCGGAAGTGGTAAATTTACTGAGCCCCTAGCCCAAACCGCGATTTCTGCCCAAGTTTTAACCGCCAACATCACCCCCGCCGATGTGGCTGGCATCCCACCAGTTGATCTTTTCCTGAAGTTGCCCTTGCAGATTCTCGATCTCCATCTTGGCCTTGCTCCAGTCGGCCGGACATTCCTTCATGAGCCGGTCGATTCTCCGGCTCAAATCTCCCACCAGGATGTGGAGTTCATCGGTCTGGGATCTGATCTTGGCCCTGGCCTCCACCGGCATCCGGTCGATCACCCGGAGGATGTCGTAAACCCGCGCCTTCTGGTTGGTCAACTCCGCATAGATGGAGTCGCAGTAGTCTCTGATCTCCATTTGGGCATCCTCTTGTTCCATTGTGATACATTAAATTTAGTCCTTATAAACCAGGTTGTCAACTGACTTCATCAGCGGTATAATGCATCCCTGAATAGGAATCAGAGAAGCCTTTGAACCCGGTTATTACTTCTAAATATATTATGATAATTCACATCTATTGATTCTATAAACATTTCTTCATTAAATGAGAGGATATGAAAATGACGGAGAAATTGAAACGCGATATCGAAGAACCAGAGGAAATTCTTGACTCTTCGCAAGGAGACCCCATCGATTTTTGGGAAAAAAAACAGCGCGAATTAGTAACTAGTGTTGTCGATTATAATTTAGGAACCCTTGCACAATTAGCTAACGATCGAACTATTGATTTGTCGCCGAGGTATCAACGGCGGTTCCGTTGGGGGCCAGAGCAACAATCTCTGCTTATTGAGTCATTTTTGATGAATGTCCCTGTTCCACCTATTTTTCTAAATGAGGATAAATATGGTCAATACTCTGTTATCGATGGTAAGCAAAGACTAACAGCGATTACGGAATTTTTTAAAGGCAAACTGGAATTGAGGGGTCTAAAAGTTTTTTCGGATATAAATAATAAAACTTTTGATGACCTTCCGACAAAATTGCAATCAGTGATACGAACAAGGCCAACCTTAAGAGCCATCATTATCCTTCGTCAATCAGATAAAGATATAAAATTTGAAGTATTTCAGAGACTTAATACCGGAGGTGTTAAATTAAACCCTCAAGAAATAAGAAACAGTGCTTACCCTGGCCCTTTAAATGATCTAATTTTAGAACTTTCCGAAAATACGAAATTTCATAAATTACTTGGGATAAAGAATAAAAATCGCTCTGTAATATATCAAGAAATGAGAGATGCTGAATTTGTATTAAGGTATTTTACTTTTAAAGAAATATGGCCCGATTTTAAGGGCAGCATGAAGAGATTAATGGATACTTATATGGAGGGAAACAAAGATATCTCTAAGGGACAAATCGAAAAGCTAAAAATAGACTTTTTAACCACGCTAAATGTAGTAGAAAATATTTTTGGCGATATTGCTTTCCGAAGGTGGTTGCCGAATAAAAATCATTGGAGGGCTCAAGTTTTAGCATCATTATATGATGCACAAATGTTTGCTTGTATGGGGATTGAAACAAAGGCAATAAAAAAGAATGATTTAATAATTATGAAATTTAAGAAATTATTTAAAAATGAGGAATTTTCGAAATCAATTACCGCAGCAACTAATAATATAGGTAATTTTAGAACTAGGGTAACTAAAATACGAAATTTGCTTTTAGAAACTATGGCAGGGTAATTGAAAAATGTCGGCCTCGATAGCCTTTAGTGAATTCAAAGAATCACTTTCTATGGCGGAGGAACTTTTAAAAATAGAGAAAAATAATTATAATAATCCACCCCGTGTTACAGAACTAAAGCCAGTGTGTGGTTTAAGAGGAGGCGTTGCAGTTCTTGTAGTAGCAGCTTTTGAAAACTTTTTAAAAGATTGCATAGAGGAATATCTATCAAAGCTGACAACCCATCCTCCAGTTTTAAGTGCTTTCTTGCCAGATAAGATGAGAATATGTAACACTTATAATACATTAGAACGTGCAATGAAGGGACCTCTTTTTGGGGACCGTCCCGTTAAAAAGGATCGCCTTATAGATATTGAAATGGCATGTAAGAAAATATTCTCTGGGATTATTAATCCAGCCGCTTTTAATGAGACCGGTGGTAATCCTAATGTTAATTGTGTAAAATTAATGATGAAAGATATGGACATAGATGACATATTTGGAAGGATAAAAAACAAATTTGAAATAAAATGGAAAAAACCGGTTGCTCATACATTTATTGAAGATAAATTAAATGAAATAGTGAATCGTAGGCACCTAGTAGCACATACTGCTAATGCATTAAATATTACGCGTGGACAACTCAATGAATCCATAAAATGCTTAAAAATATTAGCAGAAATAATTGAAATTGAAGTAAAAAATAAGACAACTCAGTTATTACGGTCTGTAAAAACAACATGACCCATAACCGACCCGTCTATCCCTTCCCGCCCCTGGTAGGCCATGAGCGCCTCAAGAATGTCTTGATTCTCAATGCCGTCAACCCCCTCCCGAGCGGGCTGTTGATCCGTGGTGTGGAGGGCACCGCCAAATCGACCGCGGCCAGCGGCCCGCGGCCTGGTGGAGCTATTATCTCGCATCTACCACCTGGTGGACGTGCTCCTGGATGCTGCGGCCATGGGGGGGGTAACGTGGTGGATCGGGAGGGCAATCTCCTTCAACTACCCGGCCCGCTTTATCCCGGTGGGCACCGCATCCGAGGCGGCCTTGGGGGCCTGAGGTTTTCGCAGGATTTTAGGGGGTGAAGAAAGGCAGGCGCACTAGCAGCAAAAAGCCGTTGGCGGCCAGCAGGGTCCCCAGACTGGCGGAGACCAGGGCGAAGACCAGGGCCATCCGGGAGTAAGCCAGGATGGCGATGGAGGCCATGACAATGGCGATGGCCAGCAGCACCTCGCCATACTCGAAATAGGGGTCCTGGCTGCGGTAAAGGTCCCGCTCCTGCTCCAGGTGTCTGGCCTCTTTCTCGATCTCTGCCTTTTCCGCGTCGTAGCGCCCCTCATCTGCGGCCACCCGCCGCAACTCCTCTTCGTAGCGTTTCCTGACCTCCGGCTTGAGGGAGTCCTTTTCCACCAGGTTCAGTTCCAGGATGGTCTCTTGGTTCCGGTCGATATGCCCCCGGATGTTCTTGGCCTGGTACCAGGCCCATTGGTCCGAAGCCTGCTGCTGGGCCAGGAGCATCTCCTTGGTGGCCATGGAGCCTCCCAGGTGGCTGATGGCCAGGACCACCGCAAAAATGGCGGTGATCAAGGCGACGCGGCGGGTGAAGGCCTTGGCCTTGATCTCTTCCAACTCTTCCAGTTTAGGGAGTTCTACCTCAGGCATGGCATCTGCTCTATTTTAGGAAGATTTTCCCGCCCTACCGCTTTCCTGAAAAATCGAGAGGACGGCTGGCTGCCCCTCTCCGCCAGGGCGATCCTGACTCAGTATTGTCCGGCAACGAAATTACACGAAGAAGATTACACTTTCTCGCAATTTAACTCCAGGCCATTATAATTTCAGCGATATCAACATACTATACCGATGCAACCAAATCCCCTCTCCCCCCCGTAGGGGCGGGGTTTCGGTGGGGCAGGCGTCCCTGCCTGCCCTGGTTGGCGGGCACGGAGGCCCGCCCCACCTGCGAGGGGACGACACCGGGTGAGGGGTGGCTTCATAGGCCGTTCCACCCCCCCCTCACCCTGCCCTCTCCCCCCCCCCAAGGGGGGAGAGGGAAATAGCTTGTAAATTCCATTGGATGTGTAGGGGCGACAGTGGCACAGGCTTCCAGCCTGTGATCGGGTCGCCCGTAGCCGAGAAGAGAGGAAAAAGGCTCGTAAATGTCATTAAATGATTAGCTAGTGGGCCTGCCTAAGTTCAAACAATTCTCTACTGCCTGCCTCACAGTAAAAACCTTGCCGGACACTACTGATCCTAACTATTTAATTATTCGTTTTTACCCTTTCCCGGCTGCCGGTGTTGATCATAAAGGGCGAGATGGGCCTTGATCGTCTCCGGGATGGGCAACCCGTAAGGGCAGCGGTCGACGCATTCCCCGCACTCGATGCAGGAACGCGCCGCTTCCATGAACCTGGCCGCGAAGCCGGCGGCCTTTTCCGGACCCATCCGCCGGGCAACGATGCCGTAAAGCATGGTCGGGGTGATCATCACCCCCTGGGGGCAGGGCTGACAATATTCACAGCGCCGGCAGAACTTATCTCCCAGTTCGTCCCGGTAACCCTCCATAACCGCCAGGTCTTCCGGGGTCACCACATTATCCGTGGCATAGAGGTCCGCCACCTCATCCACCCGGGACACCGAATCGCAGCCGGGCAGGGGAATGACGTCGGGAAACTGGCGCAGATACTTAAGGGCCACCCGGCCGTTGTCCACTATCCCGCCGCAGAAGGGTTTCATGGCCAGCAGACCCAGATTGCGCTCCCGGGCCAGAGGGTGGAGTTCCGTCGCCGCCGCGGTCTCAATGAAGTTAAAGGGGAATTGAATGGTGCTGAAGAGGCCGGTGGCCACCAGCTTCCTGGCCATCTCCAGATTATGGGAGGTAATCCCCAGGTGCCGAATCTTGCCGGCTTCCCTGGCCCGCAGGGCGGCTTCCAGGGCGCCGTCTTTGGCGGACAGGGCCTGAAAATCCTCCTCTTGAGAGACCTGGTGCAATTGCAACAGATCCAGGTAATCGGTTTTGAGCAGTCGCAGACTCTGCTCCAGGTCTCCTTCCAGCCCCTGCCGGTCCCGTTTAATACTCTTGGTGGCCAGGACCACCTGCGGCCGCAGCCCCTGAAAGGCCCGCCCCATCTTCTCTTCGCTGTCCAGATAGACATTGGCGGTGTCGAACAGGGTGATGCCCCGTTCCTGGGCCCGGCGCAGCACCCGGATGGCTTCGTCCATGCTCAGGCGAATGATAGGGATGCCGCCGAAGCCGACCTCGGAAACCTCCAGTCCGGTTTTCCCCAAGAGGCGATGGCGCATGGATTGCTCCCTCTCTGCGTTGAATGAACTGTTTTAGGGCGTCTTATCCGCGGATTTTGGATTTTCTCTTATCATACAGCTTGCGGCTCCTTCTTTCAATGGGGCGCGGCTCAGTCGCGGCAAGCCGGAGTATGGGCCTCCCACAGATTCTTCTACTTTTGGCGGCATCTTTGGTATGATGCTGTCAACGGGCCTCAATCCCTCGACCTCTCCCCCGGGTTCTCTTTATGCCTCCAATTCCCCTAATGGTGGTCGCTCCCCTGGAGGACGAGATCCGCCTCCTGCGTGAGCGGCTGCAAAACCAGTCCCGCCTGGACCCGGGCGGCCGCCTGACCCTGGCGGCCTGGGGCCGCCTGCCCTTGATGCTGGTGCGCACCGGGGTGGGCGCCGCCGCCCTGGTCCGTAACCTGAGCCGCGGCCTGGAGCATGGTTATCCCGGTCTTTGCCTGCTGCTGGGCTATGGCGGCGGGATTCTCCCGGAATTGCGCCCCGGAGACCTGGTGATCGCCACGGACCTCATTGATTCCCAGCAGGACCGGGTCTTTAAGGTGGCGCCGGAGCTGGTGGCCAGGGCCGCCAGGATTCTCGGGCAAACCGGCCTCCCCGGCCGCTCGGGTTCCCTGGTCAGTGTGCCCCGGGCCGCCCTGACCCCCGGAGACAAGGCCGCCGCCGCGCCGCGGGCCGGGGCCCTGGCCCTGGACCTGGAGAGCGCCGCCTTCGCCGAAGTTTGCCGGGACGCCACCCTCCCCTTTCTGGTGGTGCGGGCCATCCTGGACCCGCTTAACCTGTCCCTCCCGCAGCCGGCCGGTGCCTCCCAGCCCCGGATAAAAAATTCCTGGAAAACCCCGCGCCTGCGGGAATTAGCCGACCGGGCCCGGGCCAGCCTGACGGCCTTCGCCATCGCCTGGCTGGATGATATGGCGGGGAACTGGGACAAGCGCCTTTAGGGAGCCCGGGCGCGGCAAACCGCTCTAAAAGGGCGGCCCCGCCAGTAGCGTCCGGCAACAAAATTGCATTGATAAGATTAGACTATCCCGCAGTAAAACTTTAGGACATTGTAATTTCAGCAATATCAATATATTATACCGAGGAACTAAATCCCCTCTCCCCTCCAAGGGGGGAGAGGGGAATAGCCTGTAAATTCCATGAATTGATTAGATAGTAGGCATGCCTATGTTCAAACAATTCTCTATTCCCTGCCTCATAGCAAAAACTTCGCCGGACACTACTGCGACCCCTGGGTTCACCCAGCATTCTAAACAGGATACTTTCCATGTTCCCCGATTTGGGGTAAGTTTAATTTTATGGGCTGCCTTTTGATCCCCCACTCTCTCAAGATCGAATCTGAGCAAGGCGCCGCCTCACTATCAGCCAAGCAATCCAGACCTGAAGCGGGTGTTTAGGTGAAGAGATCAGGACCGACCCGGGAAGAATTGTTGCGGCGGGTGGGCGAGCTGGAGCAGCTCCTCCGGGAGGCGGAAGCGACCCTCGCCGTCCGGAGCGCCGCCACCGCGGGCGATCCCTCCCCCCACCTCCAAGAAACCCAAGCCGCCGGGGAGATTTCGCAATCCCTGTGGGAGGAACTGGCCGCGGCCAACGCAGAGCTGCGAATCCAGGCCGAGGAATCCCAGGCGCAAGCCGAAGAACTTGCGGCCCAGGCCGAGGAACTGGAGATCCAGCGGGATGAGTTGCAGTTGGTGAACCGGGAGCTGGAAGGCGAGCGGGCCCTGTTGCGCACGGTGCTGGAGCAGATGCCCGCAGGGCTGATCGTCGGCGCTCCTTCCGGAAAGCTGCTGCTGAGCAATCCGCAGATGGAAGCCATCCTGGACCGGCCGCTATCCCAGGACGATTGCCTGGAACACTATGCCCTGTTCCTGGGCCGCCATGGCGACGACAGCCCTTTTGCCAGGGATGATTATCCCCTTTCATGTTGCCTTACCCGGGGAGAGAGGGTTTCCGAAGAGGAGTTCGAATTCCTCCGGAGCGACGGTTCCGCGGGGGTCGTCCAGGTGAGCGCCGCGCCGGTGTGCAACCGCCAGGGGGAAATCATCGCCGGGGTGGCCACCTACCGTGACGTCACCGATCGCCAGCAGCGGGAACGCGAGATCCAGCGCCTGGCTTCTTTTCCCCAATTGAATCCCAATCCCATCCTGGAGGTGGATACCTCCGGGCGCATCACCTATTTCAACCAGGCGGCCCGGGAGGTCGTGACCGGGTTGGGACCGCCGGCTAAATTGAGGGACCTCCTGCCCGCCGACCTTGAGCAGATCTTACTGGCCATCAAACGCACCGGAGAGACCCGCTTCCAGCGGGAGGTGCAAGTCAAAGACACGGTTTATCTCCAGAGCATCTCCTGCGTCGAGCCCTTCGAGACCATCCGCCTCTATGGCATCGACATCACGCGCCGTAAACATGGGGAGACGGCGGTGCTCCAGGCCAAGGAGGAGTGGGAGCGCACCTTTGAGGCGGTGCCGGACCTGATCGCCATAATTGACAACAACCATCATCTGGTCCGGGTCAACCGGGCCATGGCCGCGGCCCTGGGAGCGGAGGCCCGGGAATTGGCGGGTAAGCCCTGCTATGAATTAATGCACCGCAGCATCTGTCCCCCCGAGGTTTGCCCTCATAGTCGGCTGTTGCAAGACGGCCAGGAGCACAGCGCCGAGCTCCGTGAATTTGACCGGGATTTCCTGGTGACCACCTCGCCCCTGGTGGACGATAAAGGGCAGCTTTTGGGCAGCGTCCACGTGGCCCGGGACATCACCGAGCGCAAACGGGCCGAGGAGGCCCTGAGCCGGCTGAATGAGGAACTGGAGCAGCGGGTCCAGGAGCGCACCTCTGAGCTGCGGCAGGCGGTGGCGCAATTGCGGGAGGAAGTGATTCAGCGCCAGGGGGCCGAGGCAGGCGTTAGAAGCGAGCGACAGCGTTTTTATCAAGTCCTGGAGCGGATACCGGCCATGGTGATGCTGGTTTCCGCGGATTGTAAATTCTCGTACGTCAACCAGGAATTCATCCGGCGCTACGGCGAGCCGGGATCGCGGCATGGCTATGAAATTTTCTTCGGCCTCGACGCTCCCTGCGAGGGCTGCAAGACCTTGCCGGTGATTCAGGCGCAAACCCCGGTGGATTGGGAATGGCAAGGTCCGGGCGGCAAATATTATCATGTCTATGATTATCCCTTCGTCGACGTGGACGGCGCTCTCTTAACCCTCTCGATGAAAGTGGATATCACGGCTCGCAAGGCGGCGGAAGAGGAAGTGCGGCAACTGAACCAGGACTTGGAAGAGCGGGTCAGGGAGCGCACCGCCCAGTTGCTGGCGGCCAACCGGGAGATGGAGGCCTTCGCCTATTCCGTGTCCCACGACCTCAAGGCCCCCATCCGGGCCATCGACGGCTTCTCCCGCATGCTGATGCTGGAACACGCCGGCGGACTGGATAGCGAGGGCCTGCGGCTGCTGGAGGTGGTCCGCCGGAATACCGCCTTCATGGCCCACCTCATCGATGACCTGTTGGCCCTTTCCCGCCTGGGACGCCACGAGCTCCGGAAGGCTCCCATCGACCTGGCGCCTGAGGTCACCCGGCTCATCAAGGAACTCCGGGCGGCGGAGCCGGATCGAGCCCTGGAGCTCAAGATTAAGAAGCTGCCGCCGGCCTTCGGGGACGTTTACCTGCTGAGGCAGGTCCTGACTAATCTGCTGGCCAACGCCTTCAAGTTTACCCAGCTCGAGGAAAAAGCGGTTATCGAAGTGGGGGGCGAGAGCGTTGCCGGCGAAACCATTTATTATGTTAAAGACAACGGTATCGGCTTTGATATGCGCTTCCGGGATAAGTTGTTTGGAGTCTTCCAGCGGCTGCACCCCATCGGCGAATTCGAAGGCACCGGCGTGGGCCTGGCCATCGTCCAGCGGATTTTACAACGCCACGATGGACGGGTTTGGGCCGAAGGCAAGGTCGATGAGGGCGCCACCTTCTTCTTCGCCTTGCCTGCCGGGGAGAATAACCCTTAGCCGGGGAGGGCGCGGCCCGCGCCTCTGCCCAGGCGCCCGCGCGGCGCCCGGGCGGCAAATAGACTCTGGGGGGCGGGTTGGCTGCCGCCCCCTTTTTTTTAGGTTCGGGCAATGGGCAGGAACAGGTAGCCTAGGCCTCTGGCCTGTGTGAATTAAACCCCGATTTCCCACACAGGCGAGACGCCTATGCTACCAAATCCAGGCAGTCGCTCATAAGTCCTTGGTTCACCCATAAATCATGAAAATGTGGCGCCGCCGCCCTCAGCGGCGCGGGAACCGGCTAGCAGAGGGTGAGTATCCCGCATACTCAGGAACTTTACAAGGCAGAGGTAGATAATATTGCCCCTGGCTCAGGCGGGGAAGTTATGATAAACCAGCAGCATCTCAAAGGGGTTTTTGTCTAGTATGTCGGAAATAAGGACTCGTTTCTCTCCCAGCCCCACCGGTTCCCTGCACCTGGGCGGGGCCCATACCGCCTTGTTCAACTGGCTTATCGCCCGCCATCGCCGCGGCGCCTTTATCCTGCGCATCGAGGACACCGATAAGGAGCGTTCTAAGGAGGAATTCGTCCGGGAAATCCTGGAAGCCCTAACGTGGCTGGGGCTGGATTTGGATGAAGGCCCCTTTCGCCAGTCGGAGCGCCTGTCCGTCTATCGGGAATATATTGACCGCCTGCTGGCCCGAGGGGCCGCCTATTATTGCGATTGCTCCCCGGAAGACCTGAGGGCGCGGCGAGAGGCGGCCCTGGCCCGGGGCGGCAAACCCAAGTACGACGGCCGCTGCCGTAGCCGCGGCCTCAAGCCCGGGCCCCATACCGTGGTGCGCTTCCGGGGGCCCGACACCGGCGTCACCCGGTGGGACGACCTGATCAAAGGCCCCATCGCCTTCGACAACCGGGAACTCGATGACCTGGTGGTCCTCAGGGGCGACGGCCTCCCCACTTATAATTTCGCGGTGGTGGTGGATGACCTCAGCATGAGGATTACCGACGTCATCCGGGGTGAGGACCACATTCCCAACACTCCCCGGCAGATCCTCATTTACCAGGCCTTGGGGGCTGACCTGCCCCGCTTTGCGCACATGCCCCTGTTGCTGGCCCCGGACCGGGGCAAGCTCTCCAAGCGCCGGGGCGCCAGATCTGTCCTGGATTACCGGGAGCAAGGCTTTCTGCCCCAGGCTCTGCTGAACTACCTGGCTCGCCTCGGCTGGTCCCACGGGGATCAGGAGATCTTCACCCGGGAAGAGCTCATCCAATACTTCAGTCTCGAGCAGGCCACCACCTCCCCGGGAGTATTCGACGAAGAAAAGCTCAAGTGGATCAATAGCCAGCATCTGATGGCCCTGAGCGCTCCCCGGCTGGCCCGGGAACTGGCTCCTTTTTTGACCCGGATCGGCATTGAGTTGCCGGATCAGGAATACCTGGCCCGGGGGGCTGCCACCCTGCAGGCCCGTTGCCGCACCCTCGTGGAGATGGCCGAGGCGGCCCGTTTTTATTTTCAGGACCCCCGCCCTTACGAAGAGAAGGGGGCCAACAAGTTCTTGACCCCGGAGACCCTGCCGGCTTTGCGAGAGGTGGCCCGGCGCCTGGAAATGCAGAAGGAGTTTTCCGAGACCGCCTTGAACCAGCTCTTTCAAGACCTGGCCGCGGAGACCGGCCTGAAGCTGGGCAACCTGGCCCAGCCGGTGCGCCTGGCCCTTACCGGCCGCACCGCCAGCCCCGGGCTCTATGAGATCATCAATATCCTGGGAAAGCCGGAGGCCCTGCGCCGGATCGGGCAGGCCATCAGCTTTGCTGAAGGCCGGCGCTGAAATCTTTCTGGATATTGCCAGCGTCCGGCGTATAATTCGATCCATCTCCAAGGAGGTTTTGACCTATGGCGGAAGGCAATCAGGGTTATCGCAAAAAACAGACCCTGCTGGTGTTGCTGGTCTTCGCCTGTCTGGCGGTCGCCATCTTCTCCGGCAGCGCCGCGGTGAGCGTCGGCGCCATCCTGGCTATCTGCGGCCTCTGCTTCTGGGCCTCCACCCTGGAACCCAAAAAGAGCCACGACGAGGCCCACCATTGACCAGAATCTTCAGGGGTATCTTTAGGAAGATTTTTGTATTTTTTGTTCCTGCTCGGGAACTCTTTTTACCCCCCTCACCCCAGCCCTCTCGCCCCGCCGGGGGGAGAGGGAGTATTTCAGGAGTTCCTTTTTATCCCCTCTCCCCCTCGAGGGGGAGAGGGTTAGGGTGAGGGGGAATTAATCACTTGCTCCCTGCCATTAATAAATCCGTTATTAGATTTATTAAATCGGGTACAAAGACCTGCACTTACTCTTGACTTTGAACCTTGAACATTGAACTTTTCGCAGCAGAGGAGGGCTGCCATGCGCATCGCCTTGTTGGGTCAGGCGGCTTTCGGCGCCGACGTCTTGAAAGGGTTGCTGGTACACGGGCATGAGGTGCCGGGAGTCTTTTGCCCGCCGGATCAGGGCGCCAGGCCCGACCCCTTGAAAGAGGCGGCCCAGGCCGCCGGGGCGCCGGTTTTCCAGCCCGCCCATCTGCGGGACCCGGAGGCTTACCAGGCCATGGTCTCCTTGCAGGCCGACCTGGGGGTGCTGGCCTTTGTCACCGACATCATCCCGCCCCGGGTCTTCAACGCCCCGAAGTTGGGCTCCATCTGCTATCACCCCTCCCTGCTGCCCCGCCATCGGGGCTCCAGCGCCATCAATTGGGCGGTGATCAACGGCGAAACCCACAGCGGACTCACCATCTTCTGGGTGGACCAGGGGATCGACACCGGCGATCTCCTCCTGCAAAAGACGGTGGAGATCGGCCCTGCCGAGACCACCGGAGAGGTCTATTTCAACAAGCTTTATCCCCTGGGGGTGGCGGCGCTCCTGGAAGCAGTGGAGTTGCTGGCCCGGGGCCAGGCCCCCCGGATTCCCCAGGACCATTCCCAAGGCACCTACGAGCCTCCCTGCGACGAACGGGTGGCCGGACTGGACTGGAGCCAGCCGGGCGTGCGGGTCTTCAATTTCATCCGGGGCTGCGACCCCCAGCCCGGGGCCACCACCACCTTCCGGGGTGAAAAGGTAAAACTCTATAACGCTAACTTTGTAAGGTATCAACCCGACGCCGAACCCCGGCCGCCCGGAGAAATCATACAAGTTGCAGATAGACGCATAGCGATAGCCGTGGCCGGCGGCGCCATTTGGGTCAGCCGTTTCCGCACCAAGGAGCTGGGGAAGGTGAAGGCGCCTGAATTTATCGCCGCTAAACAGCCGCAGGTGGGAGATAAGTTCGGGACCTGATGCTGGGGGACTTCCCCAGTAGTGTCCGGCAACAAAATTGCATGGATAAGATTGCACTATTTCGCAGTAAAACTCTAGCGCATGGTAATTTCAGCGCTATCACCATATTATACCGATGTAACTCAATCCCCTCTCCCCCCGCCGTAGGGGCGGGGTTCGGTGGGGCAGGCGTCCCTGCCTGCCCTGGTTGGCGGGCACGGAGTCCCGACCCACCTGCGAGGTGACGACACCGGGTGAGGGTGGCTTCGCATAGTTTTTCGTAGGGGCGGGTTTAAAACCCGCCCCTACTGCCCACCATTTCGTAGGGGCGACAGTGGCGCAGGCTTCCAGCCTGTGATCGGATCGCCCCTAGCCGAGAGGAGAGAGAAAAGGCACGTAAATGTCATGAAATGGTTAGCCAGTGGGCAGGCCTAAATTCAAACAATTCTCTACTGCCTGCCTTATAGCAAAAACCTTGCCGGACACTACGGGGATTTTCTGAGATGAAGGAAGTAGGCATCTTCTACCATCCATCTTTCAGCCGCAAGAGCTATCTGACCATCGGCAACCGGCTGCGGGATTTTCCCGAGGCCCTGGAACCCCTGCTGGAAAAGGCCAACGTCAGGATGTTCCAGGCCCCCCGCGTCTCCGAGGAGCTGATCCTCAAGGTGCACGCCCCGGAAATCCTGCGCCTGGTGGCGGCAGACAGCTTCTGCGCCACCGCTTACGAATCGGTGGGTGCGGTGGTGGCGGGGATGGCGGCCCTGGCCCGGGGAGAGCTGCAGCGGGCCTTCTGCTTCATCGGGGCCGGCGGCCACCACGCCGGCTATCGCCAGTTCTGGGGCGCCTGCTGTTTCAACGACGTGGTCATCGCCCTGACCCACCTCCGCCAGATCAGCAGCTTGCGGCGCTTCGCCATCGTCGACACCGACGCGCACCACGGCGACGGCACCCGCCAGTTGATCCGGGACGATCCGGAGGTGCTGCACCTCTGCTTCTGCGGCCTCGATTACCAATCCCCGGACGGCAGCAAGGTGGACGTTGACGTCCAGCCTCTCTTAGGGCAGGGGGACCCTAACGCGCGCTACCTCGACCTGGTCCGGGAACAGGCGGTGCGGATTGCCCCTTTCCAGCCCGATCTGCTCATCTGGTATTACGGTTTCGACACCCACCTGGAAGATTACGGCTCCCTGGGGCTCACCGAAGACGCCTACTTCGACATCTGCGACCTGATGATCGAGGCGGCGGAGGAGGCGCGGGTTCCCCTGCAGGTGGTCCTGGGGGGCGGCTCCCTCTCCCACCTGGCCACCCGCACCATCCCGGAAATCATCCGCCGCCTGGCGGAGGTCTGACCCCTGGCCTGACGGACCTGAGGAAATAGCCGGAATCAATACCAGGTCGAAGCCCCCCTGGCCCGCTGTAGTCTCCGGCAACAAAATTGCAATGAGATTGGACCATCCCGCGGTTAAACTTTAAATAATTTAGCCGCTTACAAAAGTCATAATCATTGGCGAAATCAACGCTATTGACTTGTTCCCTCCCCCTTGAGGGGGGAGGGTTGGGGTGGGGGTGGTGAAAGTAGTTAAGCATTATCCACTAGTTACCAACGCCTGACGCCCCCCTCCCCCTAACCCCCTCCCCCCGTGGGGAGGGGGAATAGACGCCTTAACCGGTTTAATCGGACTTTTCCAAAACCCTAAATTGTAATTTCATGAATATCAACATATTATACCGATGCTCACTAACTCCCCTCTCCCCTGCGAGGGGAGAGGGAAATAGCTTGTAAATTCTATGAAATGTAGGGGCGACCCGCTGGGTCGCCCTTATTCTCAGGTTCCCAAGCTCCTGCTTTGCTTAGAGGCCGGCTTGTCCTGAGGGGAAGCTGGCTCACGCCAAGCGGAGCTTGGCGCCCAAGGTGCGTTCCCAAGCTGGAGCTTGGGAACGAGAAAAAGCCTCATTGCCTTGGAACGAATTTTCCTTTATAATTAATCATTAAGGCTTGAAATAGACGGGGCTCCCGCCTGGTTTTAACGCCGCCAAAAATTAGGTCCACTACGCGAAGGGCCGGAGGTTTGCCGGGCATCACTGGTCGGCGCCCCGGTATTCGGTAATCTTATGTTGATGGCCAGACTGGAAAAACTTGAAAGTCAATTTATCGACCTGGAGCAGCAGCTCTCTGATCCCACGGTCATTC
>CAWEWX010000055.1:0-4697 GCA_963812655.1 uncultured delta proteobacterium
CTCCGGGCGTTTGCTCCCCGTCCCGCAGGGTGGTATCAAAGATAAAAATTTTCTCAGGCATATGAACCTCCTGGCCCCGGATGGGCCCTAAAAGGCAATGGCATTATACCACTGCTCCGTTCAAAAAGAAGCAGTTAAAACAAGATTTTGCCGAATTTGGGGGAGGGAAAGATTTGCCTGCCTAGGCAGGCAGCAAGCGTAGCAGGGTTAAACCCTGGAGGGTCGGAACGGAATGCTGCTGGTGGCTTCGGGAAACGCTCATTTGCCCATCTACCTCAAAGGATAGGCATATTATATATGAAGATTAGCTAAAATCAAGCCAAAATGTTTACCACGCTGCCTCGGGAGGGCGCCCAACCCCGGGGGCGGCGGAAAATAGAGCGCTTATCTGCCTGGGCAGCCTCCGGCTCAAGGAAGCTCCGTGGGCCCCGGTGGCTGACTATGCTGCAGACGCCTTTCTATCTCCGCGCCCATATACTGCGCGGCCAGGGCTTGACCCCGGGCCGTCCAGTGCCCGTCCCGGGGGACAAAGTACAATTTAGGCAGCGGCTCTGCCGAGGCGGCGAGTACCGGGGTTAATGATTTTAGCTCTTTCCCCTGTTTTTTAATAATTGCGGTAAACGCCGCTTCATCAAGGGATATGGCCCCATTCTGCCGATATTCTTCGATCTCCGGAGCCATGGGGAGATAAAAGAACATAATGGAGCTACCGCTATCCTCCACCGATTTGATTAAATTCTTCACATAGAGCTCGGTTAATCGAAATTTGGTTGCGTCCCCGTAGCCCTTCTGCCTTTCCGGATAGGTAATCACCAGACCGCCTCCCCGCGGTGCGTTGGCACCGCTGCTGGCGAGATACCATTGGAGGCCCGCTCGCTTAACCAGATTGGCCGCCTGGGACCAGGAAACCAGCCAGTTATAGCCGGGTAGCTCATATAGCAGGTCCTTGACCAAACTGCTGCCGCCGCGCAAGGGTTTAGGGGTAACCTCCCCTTTTGCAGAAACCGCATAATACTGGCCGCGGGAGTCATCGACAAAATTTTTGCCCAGAAAGCTAAATACGGTCAAGTCAGGTTTAAATTTCGATCCCAGGACTTGAAAAAACTTCAAGGCATAATCAGTCCCCCGGCCCGGATTCCCGGCGTTGATCACTTCCACCGGGATTTTTTTTGAGATCAGGTCTTTTTCGATCAGATAGGGAAAGGTTTGGTCGTCATTCACCCCCAAGCCGTAGGTGAAGGAATCGCCCAAAAACAGAATCCGGTGGTCCGTAGGCCGCTCAAATTGATATTCTTGATCGCCGCGCAGCCCCAGGGAATTATTGCTATAGGTGAAATCGTACGCCCCGGGCATGATTTGACGGCCCTGCTGATTGGGGGTGGGAATTTCCCCGCGTTGGGGGTCGAAGACAAATCGGATCGGCGCCACCTCTTGCGGACAAAAGATCCTGACGCCCACTTCCGCGATGCCAAAAGCGGCCACCAGGCCTAACATAATGCTGATAATCTTCAGGAGAGCCTGCCGCATCGATTCTCTCACCATATTTGGCCGAATTAACCCGGCCTCGCATCCGGGAATAGCGCTGGCGGTTAGGTCAACACAGGCGGGACGCCTATGCTACCTGAACTTGGTAGCATAGGCCTCTGCCCTGTGTGAATTAAACCAATTGCATACACAGGCGGGACGCCTATGCTACCAGACTTGCATGGGCCTCGCACCCGGGAATTAGCGCTGGCGTTTAGGTCACGAAAAATTTTCCACCCAACTGGCCGAGGCTAAGAAGAACGCCGCCGTCGCCCCTGTCCGGCTGACGGCGCAGATTATTATCAGGGCGGTTTGATCGAGGCTATTTAACGCGATATCTCCGTTGGGTATTGTCGGCCGCATCCAGGTAGCATAGGCCTCTGGCCTGTGTGAACTAAACTCTCAATTTCGCACACAGGCGAGACGCCTATGCTACCTGGACTTGAGTAAGACGTCCAGTTCAGCCGCTTACGGGTTGGATGGCTTGGGGGCGGGGGCTTCGCCCTCTCCCTTATCCGTCCAGGAGGGCCGGCGATAATAGAGGTAAGTGCTGAGGGGCCCGGAAGCCACGTACAAGATCATTACCAGGAACCCCATAATATCCGGGGCCGCGGCAATGACCACAAACAGTAATACCAGGCCTACCAGGGTTTGGAAGGGGTGACGCCGGAAGACCTCCACCTTTTTGAAACTGGCGTATTTGATATTGCTCACCATCAAAAAGGAAAGCACATAAATCATGGCCAGGATGTAGATGTGTTTTCCCGGGAACCAATCCCCGACCTCATGATAGAAGGCCACCGAGGTGGCAATGAGCATGGCGGCCGCCGGGATCGGCAGGCCGTTGAAGTAGCGCGGGTCCATGGAACCTTGCTGGACGTTGAAGCGGGCCAGGCGCAGGGCCCCGCACACCACGAAGAGAAAGGCCGCCACCCAGCCAAATTGTTTGAAGGGTTTCAAGGCCCAGAGATAGACCAGGAGTCCCGGGGCCACCCCGAAGGCCACCAGATCCGAGAGGGAGTCGTATTGCGTCCCGAAACCGCTGGTACTGGCGGTAATGCGGGCAATCCGGCCATCCAGGCCATCCAGCACCAGGGAGATGAAGATCGCCCAGGCGGCGTGGTAAAAGCGGCCGTCAATGGCGGCCACGATGGCATAGAAGCCGGAGAACAGGCTGGCGGTGGTGATCAGGTTGGGGATCAGGAAAACGCCCCGAAAGCGGCGGCGATCCCTTTTCTTGCGTCTTCTGCGGAAGGCCATCTGGCCAACCCTCCCCGGATCTTGCCCCGCGCACCATCCCCGGCAACCGCCAGAGCCCGGCGCTGCCCGGACCGCCCCTGGCCGGCGCCAAGGGCTTTGGGGGGCGGGGTCACCCCGCACCCAATTCCTGACCTATTATTATATCATTAAAATATGACGCCTGGTTAATAATTCAAGTCCAGCGGGCCACGATGCTGCTGCCGGCCTTGACCCGGTCCCCAACCTGGACCATTATTTGGGCCTCCTCCGGCAGGTAGAGGTCCACCCGGGAGCCGAAACAGATCATCCCCAGGCGCTCCCCCTTTTCCAGGTGCTGGCCCGGCTGGACGTACGAGACGATGCGTCTGGCCAGCAGCCCGGCGATCTGCACCACCAGCAGGCGGCGGCTGCCTTCCTCCAGGACCAGGGCCATCTGCTCGTTGAGGGTGCCAGCGTCCTCCCGGAAGGCCGCCTTGAAGCAGCCATCCCGGTGCTCGACCTCCCGCACCGCGCCCGCAGCCGGCGCCCGGTTGACGTGGACGTCAAAGACGTTCATAAAAATGGCCACCCTCCGGGCCGGACCGTTCAGGTAGCGCTCCTCTATGACCTCATCCGTCAGAATGACCTTGCCGTCCGCCGGCGCCACCACCACCTCAGGCTCCGGGGGAATCAGGCGCTCCGGGTCCCGGAAGAAATAGCCGAAGAAGACCAAGGCCGCCAGCCCCGGCCACCAAAGCCAGCCCCAGTGCAGCAGCCAGCCCAGAAGCATCAACAGCGCGCTGGAGGCCAAGAAGGAATAGCCGGGCGCGGCCAGGCGCCCGCGGCTCATGAGCTTGGTCCCCGATGATCTCGTGGCGGCATCATACTTGTCAGGAAGGAATTATGAGGTTTTTTGCCCGTTCCCAGGTCGCGGTTGGTAACGGCGTTTATCGCCTAAGTCCATGCTTAGGCACTTTATGAGGTTATTTAAAGCTTGGACCATTTTCCCGAACACTTGCAAAGCAGCAATTCATGAGCCTTGGACACCCCTGTAAATCATAAAAATGTAGCGCCGCCGCCCCCGGCGGCGCCTGCACAGGCGGGACGCCTGTGCCACCAATTCTTCACAACTGAGCCTATTTCCGCTTTAGCCAGCCCATCATGGCCCGCAGCTTCTTCCCCACTGCCTCGATGGGGTGGGCCGCCTCCTGGCGCCGCATGGCGTTGAATACCGGGCGCTTGGCCTGGTTCTCCAGGATCCATTCTTTGGCGAATTCGCCGCTTTGCACCTCGTAAAGGATCTGGCGCATCTCGTCCCGGGTCTCCTCGGTGATGATCCGGTTCCCCCGGGTGTAGTCGCCGTACTCCGCGGTATCGGACACCGAGTAGCGCATGTAGCTGATGCCGCCCTGATAGAACAGGTCCACGATGAGCTTCAGTTCGTGGAGGCACTCGAAGTAGGCGATTTCCGGGGCGTAGCCCGCTTCCACCAGGGTATCGAACCCGGCCTTGACCAGCTCCGAGACCCCGCCGCAGAGCACCGCCTGCTCCCCGAACAGATCGGTTTCCGTCTCTTCCCGGAAGGTGGTCTCCAGGACCCCGGCCCGGGTGGCGCCGATGCCCTTGGCATAGGCCAGGGCGGTTTTCAGCGCCTTCTTCGAAGGGTTCTGCTCCACCGCCACCAGACAGGGGACGCCGGCGCCCTTCTCGTATTCGGCCCGCACCAGATGGCCGGGTCCCTTGGGCGCCACCATGATCACATCGATTTCGGGGCCGGGCACGATCTGGCCATAGTGAATATTGAAGCCGTGGGAGAAGAGCAGGGTCTTGCCCTTGGTCAGGTGCGGCTTCAGGTCGTTTTCGTAGAGCGTGGCCTGGACGTGGTCCTGGGTCAGGATCTGCACCACCTGGGCCTTTGCCGCGGCCTCGCCTGCGGTCAGCGGCTTGAAACCATA
>CAWEWX010000056.1:0-10270 GCA_963812655.1 uncultured delta proteobacterium
GTTTTCCGGATAACAGTTACTCTTGATCTTCCATGCCGATTGCCGCAGGCGCGGCGGCGCGCTCGGCCAAGCTCTTGGCGCCCGCGGCCAGTCCGGCTTCCAGGGCCCGCTCGTTCATTTCGCGGCTGCCGGCTGGCACCCGGGCCAGGACCGCGGCCTGCAAGGCTTCCCGGGAGACCGCTCCGGTGACGGCCGCCAATGCCCCCAGGGCCACGATGTTGGCCATCAATTCCCGGCCCGCCTCCCGGGCCAGGCGGGTAAAGGGGATGGGCAGCGCCCCGGCCGCCGGCACCTCCCGCACCAGGTCGGCGTCCACCAGGAGCACCCCCCCCGCCTTCAGATCGCCCAGGTAAACATCCAGGGCCTTCTGGCTCAGGGCCAGGAGCACGTCGGGCCGGATGGCCTTGGGATAATCGATCTCCGCGTCACTGATGACCACCTCCGCCTTGGAGGCGCCCCCCCGGGCTTCGGGGCCATAACTCTGGGTCTGGCAGACGAATTTGCCGTCATAAATCCCGGCGGCCTCCGCCAGGATCACCCCCGCCAGCACCAACCCCTGGCCCCCGGAGCCGGCCAGGCGAATCTCAAAGCGACTTGACATAATCAGAGTTCAAAGTTCAAAGTTCAAGGTTCAATGTTTAGGGTTCAAGGTTCAGTGTTCAAAGGTTTGCGGTTTGAGTTTTGAGGTTTCAGGTTTAGGTTTCCCTCGCAACGCCGCCCGGGCCGCGATCTGGATGCGCCGGTATTCCTCGGTATAGATGGGCAGGTCGCGGTCCACCAGGACGCCGATGGTGAGCTTGCCCGCCAGTTCCTCCGGGCTCATGGTCCTGGCCTTCTCCACCCGCACCGCCATCTCCTTCTGAGCCCGCATCATCTCCACCGGACCGCCCCGCAGGTTTTTCAGGCCGAACTGGGTGTGGCAATGGCTGATGACCTCCACCACGGCAAAGCCCCCCTTCCTGATGGCCTGTTCCATCAATCGGTCCAGCAGGGTGACGTGGTACACCGTGCCCCGGCCCACCATGGCGGCGCCCGCGGTCACCGCCATCTCACTGATGGAGAAGGCGTGTTCGATATGGCCGAAGGGAGCCGTGGCCGCCCAGGCCCCGTAAGGGGTGGTGGGAGAAGATTGCCCGCCGGTCATGCCATAGGTATTGTTGTTAATGATAATGGCCGTCAGGTCCAGGTTACGCCGCGCCGCATGGATGAAGTGGTTGCCGCCGATGGCGGTGGCGTCGCCGTCCCCCATGACCACGATGACCTGGAGTTTGGGGTTGGCCAGCTTGACGCCGGTGGCAAAGGTCAGGGCCCGGCCGTGCGTGGTGTGCAGGGTGTTGAAATCCACGTACACGCTCATGCGCCCGGAGCAGCCGATGCCGGAAACCAGGACGATCTCATCCTTGGTGAAGCCGGTGGCGTCAATGGCCCGAATCAGGGACCCCAGGACGATGCCGTTGCCGCAGCCCGGACACCAGACATGCGGGAACTTCTTTTCGTGGCGCAGGTATTTGTGAATCAGTTTGGTGACATCTTCGGCCATGGTTAGCTCTCACTAGGGGCGACAGTGGCACAGACTTCCAGCCTGTGATCGGATCGCCCTTACGGCGCTCAGCTTTTGCCTTGGTAGCCGCAGGCTTTAGCCTGCGCTGTTAATGGCGCCGGTTTCCAGCCGCTGCAACACAGGCCGGAGGCCTGTGCCACTTCCCCCTGCATTGCTGGTTCCTAGACATGATGGTGCGCAGTGCGCACCCTACAGGAACTCGGGGATCAGCTTGCCGCGCTAATTCATGTTAAAAAAATCGACCCCCAGCTCACATCTTCAGCAACCGCTCCATAATCTCATCCGGCGTTATCAAATTGCCGTCGATCCGGTTCAAGGTCTCCACCCTGGTCATCCCCTGGTTGACCCGTTTCACCTCCCGGGACATCTGGCCCATATTGAGCTCCGGCACCAGGGCGGCCCGCACCTGGCGCAGCAGCGGCTCCAGATGCCGCCGGGGAAAGGGCCACAGGGTGATGAGTTGCAGCAGTCCGGCCTTGATCCCCCGCTCCCGGGCCTCGATCACCGCCCGCCGGGCGCTGCGGGCCACCGCGCCGTAGGCCACCACCAGGATCTCGGCGTCCGCGGTCTGCTCCTCCCGCACCATCTGGATGTCGTGGAAGTGCTGGGTAATCTTGCGGAACAGGCGGTTCAAAAAAGGCACGATCTCGTCGGGGCGTTCCGTGGGATAGCCCCGCACGTCATGGATCAGGCCGGTAACGTGGTAGCGGTAGCCGTCCCCGAAGATGCCCATGGGCGGCACCCCGCTGGCGGTATCGGCGTACGGCAGGTACCATTCCGGCGGCATGTCCGGGCGCACCCGGTCCACCACCTCCAGGGGCGTCTCCGGCGGCAGGATCAGCTTCTCCCGGGTGTGGGCCACCACTTCATCGCTCAGGATGATCACCGGGGTCCGGTATTTTTCCGCCAGCGAGAAGGCCTTGACCGTGAGCTCGAAGCACTCCCGGGTGGTGGAGACCGCCAGGACGATGATGGAGTGGTCGCCGTGGGTGCCCCAGCGGGCTTGCTGCGCGTCCCCCTGGCTGACGTGGGTGGGCAGGCCGGTGGAAGGGCCGCCCCTCATGACGTTGACGATCACCACGGGCACCTCGGCCACGCAGGCGAACCCCAGGTTCTCCTGCATCAGGGAAAAACCCGGGCCGCTGGTGGCGGTCATGGCCTTGACCCCAGCCAGGGAGGCGCCGATGACCGCACCCATGGAGGCGATTTCATCCTCCATCTGGATAAAGGTGCCGTCCACCGCGGGCAGGCGGTAGGACATCACTTCGCTGATCTCCGAGGCCGGGGTGATGGGATAGCCGGCAAAAAACCGGCAGCCGGCATAGAGGGCGCCCTCCACTATGGCTTCGTTGCCTTGCAGCAGTCTGGCTTTTCCGGGGGTTCCGCCATTCATGGTTTTTCTCTAATCCTGTTTGCCAAAGTCAGTCCGCCTCTTCCGCTTTCGCCTCTTTGGCGGCCAGCTCCTTGACGCAGATGGCAAAGTCCGGACAATGCAGTTCGCACCAGCGGCAGCCGTTGCAGCGCTCGGGGCTCTTCACCCGGGGCGCCCCCTGTTCGTCCAGCTCCAGGCACTGCCGGGGGCAAAAGGCCGCGCAGATGCCGCAGGACTTGCACCAGTCCCGAAAGATGTCGATTTCATACTGCGGCTGGGGTTTTTCGGCATGTTCCTCTCCGGCCGGCCCCGCCTCCGGCCCCAAGCTTTGATTTGACTCGATTTCCAAACCCTTATCCCTCTCCATAACCAGGCCTAGCCTCGATAAGCGGCGGCCACCGGCCGCCCTGGAAAATCACCTCTACCGCTATCCCGCAGTTAAACTCTGGACCATGGTAATTTTAACGATATCAACATATTATACCGATGCTCACTAAATCCCCTCTCCCCCCGTAGATGCGGGGTTTCGGTGGGGCAGGCGTCCCTGCCTGCCCTGGGTGGCGGGCACGGAGGCCCGCCCCACCTACCGGCGAGAGGATTTTTTGTAAGGGATAGGGTAAGGGGTGGCTTCGCATGGTTTTTCGTAGGGGCGGACCCAGGTGTCCGCCTTGTAGGGGCGGGTTTAAAACCCGCCCCTACTGCCCTCCATTTCGTAGGAGGCGCACACCTGGGTGCGCCCCTACAAGACCGCCCATACCCCCCCCCCTAACATTACCATGTCCCCCCATAGGGGGAACATGGAAAAACAGATCTATGCTTCCTGCCTCATAAAAATATGCCTAACACTACTATCCATATTTAAACTCACCGTGCCGCCAGCCGGGGCCCTTGCCTGCCATCAGCATCTCGGCCCCCATCTAACCCCCCTCAGCCCCGGCTGCGCTTCAAAAAATTGCGCAGCAGATTGATGCCTTCGGCGGTCATGATGGACTCGGGATGAAACTGCACTCCATAGATGGCGTATTCCCGGTGGCGCATCCCCATGACCTCCCCCACCGCGGTCTGGGCGGAAATCTCCAGACAGGCGGGCAGGGTCTCCCGCTCCACGATGAGGGAATGGTAACGGGTAGCCTCAAAGGGAGACGGAATGCCCTGGAAGAGATCCCGTCCGTCATGGTAAATGAGGGAAATCTTGCCGTGCATCAGCCGGGGGGCCCGGATGACCCGGCCCCCGAAGGCCGCGCCCATGGCCTGGTGTCCCAGGCACACTCCCAGGATGGGAATCCACCCGGCGAAATGGAGGATGGCCGCCATGGAGATCCCCGCTTCGGTGGGAGAGCAGGGTCCGGGGGAGATTACCAGCCGGTCCGGCTTGAGCGCCCCCACTCCCTCCAGGTCTATCTGGTCATTGCGAAAGACCCGGACCTCCTCTCCCAACTGGCCGAAATACTGCACCAGATTATAGGTGAAGGAGTCGTAATTATCTATCATAACTAACATATTCGCCTCAGTGAGCAGTGCGCGGTGAGCAGTAAGCAGAAAAATCTAACTTCTGCCTGCTCACCGCAAACTGATTAGACATGTGGATCATTTTCATTACTTATCACATTCCCTTAAGCAATGAACAATAACGATTGAGTTGAAAAGCTCACTGCTCACTGCTCACTGCTTACTGCTCACTATACCAGCCCCTCTTCGGCCCGCTCCAGGGCCCGCATCAGGGCCAGGCCTTTATTCACCGTCTCCTGGTATTCCAGGCCCGGGTCGGAATCGGCCACGATCCCGGCGCCCACTTGCAAATAGACCTGGCCGCCATGGATGGCAAAGCTGCGGATGGTGATACAGAAGTCCAGGTTGCCCCCGAAGCCCAGGTAACCCACCGCTCCGGCGTAGGGCCCCCGGCGGGTGGGTTCCAGTTCCTCGATAATCTCCATGGCCCGCACCTTGGGGGCGCCGGCGACGGTGCCCGCGGGGAAGGTGGACCTGAGGACGTCCAGGCCGTCGCAGCCCGGGGCCAACTCGCCCTCCACCTGGGAGACGATGTGCATCACGTGGGAGTAACGCTCGACGCCGAAGAGCTCCGGCACCCGCACGCTGCCGATCTTCGCCACCCGGCCCACGTCGTTGCGCCCCAGATCCACCAGCATCAGGTGTTCGGCCCGCTCCTTGGGATCCGCCAGCAATTCCGCCTCCAGCTCCCGGTCCGCGGCCTCGTCGGCTCCCCGGGGGCGGGTGCCGGCGATGGGCCGATAGGTGATGCGCCCCTCCTCCAGGCGCACCAGGATCTCCGGGGAAGCCCCCACCAACTGCAGGTCCCCGTGGTCCAGGTAGAACATGTACGGTGAGGGATTGATGATGCGCAAGGCCCGGTACAGGTCCAGGGGATCGTGGCGCAGCGGCGTCTGAAAGCACTGGGACAGCACCACCTGGATCACGTCGCCCGCGGCGATGTATTCCTTGCCCCGCGCCACCATGGCCTCGAAGTCCTCCCGGGTAAGATTGGCGGTGAGCGCCCCTCCCGGAGATTTTTTAGGGGAGCACAGGCCGCGGCCCCGGGGCACCGGCTGTCCCAGGCGTTCGATGATGACTTCGATAGCGGCCACGGCCCCCTCGTATTGGGACTTCAGGGGAACCTCCGGGTCCAGGCGCACCAGGCTCATCACCTTGATGGTTTGGCGCAAATTGTCGAAGATCAGCAGGTTGTCGGCCAACATCAGCCGGGCTTCGGGCATGGGGCTGGGCGGGGTCAACTCCGGCAGCCGCTCGATATAGCGCACCATGTCGTAGCCCAGATAACCCACCAGCCCCCCCCAAAAACGCGGCAGCCCGGGAGCGGCCACGGCCCGGAAGTCCGCCAGCAGGCGGCGCAGGTGCTCAAAGGGACCGGCCCCGGCCTCCAGTAATAAGACCTCCTCCCGCCCCTGGCGGCTGAGGGTGGCGCGGCCGTCCTGCACCTGAAAGAGCAGGGAGGGGTTGAGCCCCAGAAAACTGAAGCGGCCCCACTTCTCGCCGCCTTCCACACTCTCCAACAGATAAGAACAGCCTTGGCCCCGCAACTTTTTATAGGCGGATACCGGGGTCTCCAGGTCCCCCAAGATCTCCCGGTACACCGGGATGAGGTTGCCCTGCCGGGCCAGGTCGCTGAAGGTGGCAAAATCCGTTTGCGCCATGTCTGCTCCGTCGGTTGATCTATCCCTTTATTTAATGCAGATAACCGCCGATAACCACAAAAAACCAAATATTTTTGCCCTGGGCCCCACGGTGGTCATGCCGCGGCGCTAAGCGGCGTAGCCCGGCGGTAAAAAAAAGCCGCGCCCCCTGTGGGCTACGGCTTTTTTAAGCGCCAAAAACCGGGGCCCCTCTCGCGAGGGGCCCCAATTATCTCTCACCTGCTGGGGACGCACCTCACGAGTCCGCGCTCACCCGCCACCAGCACCGCTTTTGTGAATTGAAATTTTTCATTTTCTTTTCTCTGAAAAGTGTATATTCAAATCACTGATTGTTGTCAATAGGTTTCCTAAGATGAAATCGAATTCCCCTCAAAAATCGGGAGAAAAAGATTGAAGTTGCTCATTACCATATTCCAGGATGAAGATGGCATGTTTATCGCCGAATGCCCCGCCATCCCGGGCTGCGTCAGCCAGGGACTGACAGAAGTGGAGGCGGAAAGAAACATTAATGAGGCGATCAAAGAATGCCTGGCCGTGCGCGCTCGAAAAAGGATTGCCGTTGACGGTCCCTACCCGCCAGATCGAGGTTGAGGTGGAATGGGGTCAATCCCCCCGGCCGTCCTTGTCATTCTGATGGAGCCGCAGGCGACTGAAGAATCTAGATCCTTCGCTTCGCTCAGGATGACAAAAATACTATTCCCAAAGGGAATAGCTTTCATAATCATCATTCATTCACTAAATCTAGCCAATGAGCGGCAATAACTTTTCATGCAGTAGTCCATTGCTGGCCAGGATATTAGGCGAGTAGAGGTCATAGGGCCCGCCGCTGAAGCTGCTGAGGCGGCCGCCGGCTTCGCTGATGAGCAGCAGGCCCGCGGCGGTGTCCCAGGGTTTGAGGTTCTCTTCATAGAAGGCATCGAAACGGCCGCAGGCCAGATAGCTCATGTCCAGGGCCGCGGAGCCCACCCGCCGCAACCCCTGGACCGCCCCCAGGACGCGCCGCAGGCGGGCCAGGGTCTCCGGCAGCCTCTCCCGGATATCGTAGGGAAAGCCGGTGGCCACCACCGCCCGGTCCAGGCGTTCAACGCCGGAGACCTGGATGGCCCGGCCGTTTAATAGGGCGCCCTGCCCTCTCCTGGCCTCAAAGAGCTCATCCCGCAAGGGGTCATAGACCACCCCGTATTCCAGGCGTCCCTCCACCTCCAAGGCGATGGACACGCAGAAGGCCGGAAGTCCGTGGGCGAAGTTGACCGTACCGTCCAGGGGGTCAATGATCCAGCGGCAGGGCCGCGGCTCTGAGGCCGGGAGCGGGTTAGCCGAGGGCCCAAGTCCCTCACCCTCTACCTCGCCTGCCGTTTCCTCCGCCAGGAAGCCGTGATCCGGAAAACTCCGGCGGATCAGGCCCAAGATCAGCTCCTGGGATTGCAGATCGCTTTCGGTCACCGGGTCGATGGCCCCCTTGAAGGTAATCCGGTGGGGTTGATTAAAGTTCAGCCGCAATAGGGCGCCGGCCGCCAGGGCCGCCTGCCGCCCGGTCCGGACTATCTGCTCCCACATATCTTTATGCAGTTCCACCCGAGCGCCCTTCTCTGCGGGGCCAGAGAGCCTGCCCATCGCCGTATGTTCTTTTTCTCGTTCCCAAGTTGCACTTGGGAACGATCTTATGGCCCAAGCTGTGCTTGGGCCAAGCCAAGCCTGGCGCCCAATTCGGTTTCCAAGTACAACTTGGAAACCAGAAACCCGCCCTGGCGAGACGCCTGGGCCACCAGAGAAAAAAAGGGGAATGGTGGGCAGTGCCCACCCTACAGGTTAATAAGCCGTACCCAGGTTTTGCCTTTGCCGACTGCTGATAGCTGAACGCTGACCGCTTTTTCAATTGACCTGCAGCAACTGAAACCCGGTCTGGGGTTCCTTTTTCCGGGCCGCGGCGGTTCCCAGGATCTCCAGGAGCACCACCTCCCCCACCAGCCAGACCGCGACCCCGGCCCGAGTGCAGCCCACCGTGGCCTGCCCCTCCCGTCCCGCGGCGGCGTGCATGTGGAGCACCGGCTCCCCCGCCTCATTGGGGATCAGGGTTCCTAGGGCCAAAACCTCCTGGGCGCCCCGCAAGGTATGGATCATCGGAATGATGCCCTCCCGGTTGGCCTCCGGTCCCACCACCACCTGGCTGCCGTCGCCGGCCCCGCCCAGGTAGAATGCCAGTCCATGCTTGATCTTTTGCTCCCGGGCGAATTTCTCGATGCTGTCATTGAGCTGCTCACCCTCTTCCAATCGCAAAACGAAGAACCGCCCCAGCCGCCCTTCGCTGAATCGCATATTGACTCCTTATCCTGAGGTTCCCATGGCTTTCCCAGCCATGCCCAAGCTTGTACCCTGGCCGCCGTGCCCCCGAGCCGGGCTGCCGCCTGGCCAGACCACCCGGCCATTACCAAAAATTCTTCAAGCTGGCTTCTTGCCTGGCTTCCTGCCTTTAGCCTTCCGGCCGGATTTGCGGGCCGGCTGCCGCTTCCCGGTCTCCGCCGGGGTAAAATAGTTGACCGTGACCAGGCCGATGAAAAAGCCCCCCAGGTGGGCCATCCAGGCCACCGGCCCCCCCTGCCGCAGCCCGTAAAATTGCAGGACCAGCCACAGCCCCAACCAGACATAGGCCGGGATGGGCACCATCTCCGGTCGCAGACGGAATAGTATCAGGGTGTGGATGGGGGATTGGGGCAACCGCCTGAGGTAGCCGCCCAACACCCCGGCGATGGCCCCACTAGCTCCGATCAAGGGGGCGGTCAGTTGCGACGACCCCAGCACATGGAAGAGCCCGGCAAAGAACCCGCAAAACAGGAAAAAGGCCAGAAAGCGCCAGTGGCCCAGGTCGTCCTCCAGGGCCTCTCCGAAGAGCCAGAGGAACCACATATTACCGAGGAGGTGGACCTTGCCCCCATGGAGGAACAGGGAGCTGAACATGGTGGGCAGCAGGCTCAGGCCCTGGTACGAAAACAGCAAGTGCGGCTGGCTCAGTTTGGCGGCCACCGCCCCTTTTTGCAGAACCAGGGCCGCGCCCGCTGGGGTCCAAGCCGCGATTGATAGAAAAAAACCGCCAGGTTGACGGCGATCAGACCCAGGGTGACCAGTGGCTGGCGCCGCAGTGCCGGCGCCCCGCGGGAGGGGGAATAACATAAAGGCTCCGGGGCTCGAGTTTGCGCCGCGGGCCGGGAGGAGGCAGAAAGCCCCAGCGCTTACAAAAAATACCAAAAGTACCAAAATACCCAAAATCAGTATTGTCCCGGCAAGGTTTGCCGAGGCGCCAGGCAAAATCCCCGGCCTTCCCCGCCAGCACGCTCCATTTTACTCCAGCGAGCCGGGCCTGTCCAGGGGCGGAGGCCGCGGAGTTGACAAGGGCCGGGGTTTCTAATAAAGATAAATGTATGCCGGTCTTGAAAGAAGCTCTACATCCGCACCTTCGGCTGTCAGATGAACCACGCCGACTCCCGGCAGATGGCCCGGTTTCTGGCGCCGGAATATGAGGTCACCTGCCGGGCCGAAGATGCCGATCTATATCTTATCAATACCTGCGCCATCCGGCGCAAATCCGAGGAAAAGCTGAAGAGCCTGCTGGGAAGTTTGAAATTCTTGAAAGCCAGGAACCCCCGGCTCATCCTGGGAGTGGGAGGCTGCGTGGCCCAACAGGAGGGGGAACGCTTGCTGGCCGCAGCGCCGCACCTGAACCTGGTCTTTGGCACCCGGGCGAGCCGGCGCCTGCCGGAGCTGGTGCGCCGGGCCACCCTGGGCCAGCGTCCGGCGGAGTTGGAGCTGGAGCGCGTATTCTCCCCTGAGCCGCCCCCCCGGGGCGGTCCCGGGCGCCGGCCCAGGCCCTGGTGACCATCATGCAAGGGTGCGACAACTTCTGCACCTTTTGCGTGGTTCCCTACGTCCGGGGCCGGGAGGCCAGCCGGTCCCCCGAAGCCATCGTCGTGGAAGTCTCCGGATTTCTAGTCCGCCGGGGGCCTGGAAGTCACCCTCTTGGGTCAAAACGTCAACTCCTACGGCCGCGGCCTGCCCGCGCCCATCAGCTTTACCGGGTTGCTGCGCCGCCTCGCCCAACTTCCGGGGCTGGCCCGGCTGCGCTTTGCCACCTCCCACCCCCGGGACCTGTCGGATGAATTGGTGGCTGCCCTG
>CAWEWX010000057.1:0-10620 GCA_963812655.1 uncultured delta proteobacterium
ACTGCTCACTATACCAGCCCCTCTTCGGCCCGCTCCAGGGCCCGCATCAGGGCCAGGCCTTTATTCACCGTCTCCTGGTATTCCAGGCCCGGGTCGGAATCGGCCACGATCCCGGCGCCCACTTGCAAATAGACCTGGCCGCCATGGATGGCAAAGCTGCGGATGGTGATACAGAAGTCCAGGTTGCCCCCGAAGCCCAGGTAACCCACCGCTCCGGCGTAGGGCCCCCGGCGGGTGGGTTCCAGTTCCTCGATAATCTCCATGGCCCGCACCTTGGGGGCGCCGGCGACGGTGCCCGCGGGGAAGGTGGACCTGAGGACGTCCAGGCCGTCGCAGCCCGGGGCCAACTCGCCCTCCACCTGGGAGACGATGTGCATCACGTGGGAGTAACGCTCGACGCCGAAGAGCTCCGGCACCCGCACGCTGCCGATCTTCGCCACCCGGCCCACGTCGTTGCGCCCCAGATCCACCAGCATCAGGTGTTCGGCCCGCTCCTTGGGATCCGCCAGCAATTCCGCCTCCAGCTCCCGGTCCGCGGCCTCGTCGGCTCCCCGGGGGCGGGTGCCGGCGATGGGCCGATAGGTGATGCGCCCCTCCTCCAGGCGCACCAGGATCTCCGGGGAAGCCCCCACCAACTGCAGGTCCCCGTGGTCCAGGTAGAACATGTACGGTGAGGGATTGATGATGCGCAAGGCCCGGTACAGGTCCAGGGGATCGTGGCGCAGCGGCGTCTGAAAGCACTGGGACAGCACCACCTGGATCACGTCGCCCGCGGCGATGTATTCCTTGCCCCGCGCCACCATGGCCTCGAAGTCCTCCCGGGTAAGATTGGCGGTGAGCGCCCCTCCCGGAGATTTTTTAGGGGAGCACAGGCCGCGGCCCCGGGGCACCGGCTGTCCCAGGCGTTCGATGATGACTTCGATAGCGGCCACGGCCCCCTCGTATTGGGACTTCAGGGGAACCTCCGGGTCCAGGCGCACCAGGCTCATCACCTTGATGGTTTGGCGCAAATTGTCGAAGATCAGCAGGTTGTCGGCCAACATCAGCCGGGCTTCGGGCATGGGGCTGGGCGGGGTCAACTCCGGCAGCCGCTCGATATAGCGCACCATGTCGTAGCCCAGATAACCCACCAGCCCCCCCCAAAAACGCGGCAGCCCGGGAGCGGCCACGGCCCGGAAGTCCGCCAGCAGGCGGCGCAGGTGCTCAAAGGGACCGGCCCCGGCCTCCAGTAATAAGACCTCCTCCCGCCCCTGGCGGCTGAGGGTGGCGCGGCCGTCCTGCACCTGAAAGAGCAGGGAGGGGTTGAGCCCCAGAAAACTGAAGCGGCCCCACTTCTCGCCGCCTTCCACACTCTCCAACAGATAAGAACAGCCTTGGCCCCGCAACTTTTTATAGGCGGATACCGGGGTCTCCAGGTCCCCCAAGATCTCCCGGTACACCGGGATGAGGTTGCCCTGCCGGGCCAGGTCGCTGAAGGTGGCAAAATCCGTTTGCGCCATGTCTGCTCCGTCGGTTGATCTATCCCTTTATTTAATGCAGATAACCGCCGATAACCACAAAAAACCAAATATTTTTGCCCTGGGCCCCACGGTGGTCATGCCGCGGCGCTAAGCGGCGTAGCCCGGCGGTAAAAAAAAGCCGCGCCCCCTGTGGGCTACGGCTTTTTTAAGCGCCAAAAACCGGGGCCCCTCTCGCGAGGGGCCCCAATTATCTCTCACCTGCTGGGGACGCACCTCACGAGTCCGCGCTCACCCGCCACCAGCACCGCTTTTGTGAATTGAAATTTTTCATTTTCTTTTCTCTGAAAAGTGTATATTCAAATCACTGATTGTTGTCAATAGGTTTCCTAAGATGAAATCGAATTCCCCTCAAAAATCGGGAGAAAAAGATTGAAGTTGCTCATTACCATATTCCAGGATGAAGATGGCATGTTTATCGCCGAATGCCCCGCCATCCCGGGCTGCGTCAGCCAGGGACTGACAGAAGTGGAGGCGGAAAGAAACATTAATGAGGCGATCAAAGAATGCCTGGCCGTGCGCGCTGAAAAAGGATTGCCGTTGACGGTCCCTACCCGCCAGATCGAGGTTGAGGTGGAATGGGGTCAATCCCCCCGGCCGTCCTTGTCATTCTGATGGAGCCGCAGGCGACTGAAGAATCTAGATCCTTCGCTTCGCTCAGGATGACAAAAATACTATTCCCAAAGGGAATAGCTTTCATAATCATCATTCATTCACTAAATCTAGCCAATGAGCGGCAATAACTTTTCATGCAGTAGTCCATTGCTGGCCAGGATATTAGGCGAGTAGAGGTCATAGGGCCCGCCGCTGAAGCTGCTGAGGCGGCCGCCGGCTTCGCTGATGAGCAGCAGGCCCGCGGCGGTGTCCCAGGGTTTGAGGTTCTCTTCATAGAAGGCATCGAAACGGCCGCAGGCCAGATAGCTCATGTCCAGGGCCGCGGAGCCCACCCGCCGCAACCCCTGGACCGCCCCCAGGACGCGCCGCAGGCGGGCCAGGGTCTCCGGCAGCCTCTCCCGGATATCGTAGGGAAAGCCGGTGGCCACCACCGCCCGGTCCAGGCGTTCAACGCCGGAGACCTGGATGGCCCGGCCGTTTAATAGGGCGCCCTGCCCTCTCCTGGCCTCAAAGAGCTCATCCCGCAAGGGGTCATAGACCACCCCGTATTCCAGGCGTCCCTCCACCTCCAAGGCGATGGACACGCAGAAGGCCGGAAGTCCGTGGGCGAAGTTGACCGTACCGTCCAGGGGGTCAATGATCCAGCGGCAGGGCCGCGGCTCTGAGGCCGGGAGCGGGTTAGCCGAGGGCCCAAGTCCCTCACCCTCTACCTCGCCTGCCGTTTCCTCCGCCAGGAAGCCGTGATCCGGAAAACTCCGGCGGATCAGGCCCAAGATCAGCTCCTGGGATTGCAGATCGCTTTCGGTCACCGGGTCGATGGCCCCCTTGAAGGTAATCCGGTGGGGTTGATTAAAGTTCAGCCGCAATAGGGCGCCGGCCGCCAGGGCCGCCTGCCGCCCGGTCCGGACTATCTGCTCCCACATATCTTTATGCAGTTCCACCCGAGCGCCCTTCTCTGCGGGGCCAGAGAGCCTGCCCATCGCCGTATGTTCTTTTCTCGTTCCCAAGTTGCACTTGGGAACGATCTTATGGCCCAAGCTGTGCTTGGGCCAAGCCAAGCCTGGCGCCCAATTCGGTTTCCAAGTACAACTTGGAAACCAGAAACCCGCCCTGGCGAGACGCCTGGGCCACCAGAGAAAAAAAAGGGGAATGGTGGGCAGTGCCCACCCTACAGGTTAATAAGCCGTACCCAGGTTTTGCCTTTGCCGACTGCTGATAGCTGAACGCTGACCGCTTTTTCAATTGACCTGCAGCAACTGAAACCCGGTCTGGGGATCCTTTTTCCGGGCCGCGGCGGTTCCCAGGATCTCCAGGAGCACCACCTCCCCCACCAGCCAGACCGCGACCCCGGCCCGAGTGCAGCCCACCGTGGCCTGCCCCTCCCGTCCCGCGGCGGCGTGCATGTGGAGCACCGGCTCCCCCGCCTCATTGGGGATCAGGGTTCCTAGGGCCAAAACCTCCTGGGCGCCCCGCAAGGTATGGATCATCGGAATGATGCCCTCCCGGTTGGCCTCCGGTCCCACCACCACCTGGCTGCCGTCGCCGGCCCCGCCCAGGTAGAATGCCAGTCCATGCTTGATCTTTTGCTCCCGGGCGAATTTCTCAATGCTGTCATTGAGCTGCTCACCCTCTTCCAATCGCAAAACGAAGATCCGCCCCAGCCGCCCTTCGCTGAATCGCATATTGACTCCTTATCCTGAGGTTCCCATGGCTTTCCCAGCCATGCCCAAGCTTGTACCCTGGCCGCCGCGCCCCCGAGCCGGGCTGCCGCCTGGCCAGACCACCCGGCCATTACCAAAAATTCTTCAAGCTGGCTTCTTGCCTGGCTTCCTGCCTTTAGCCTTCCGGCCGGATTTGCGGGCCGGCTGCCGCTTCCCGGTCTCCGCCGGGGTAAAATAGTTGACCGTGACCAGGCCGATGAAAAAGCCCCCCAGGTGGGCCATCCAGGCCACCGGCCCCCCCTGCCGCAGCCCGTAAAATTGCAGGACCAGCCACAGCCCCAACCAGACATAGGCCGGGATGGGCACCATCTCCGGTCGCAGACGGAATAGTATCAGGGTGTGGATGGGGGATTGGGGCAACCGCCTGAGGTAGCCGCCCAACACCCCGGCGATGGCCCCACTAGCTCCGATCAAGGGGGCGGTCAGTTGCGACGACCCCAGCACATGGAAGAGCCCGGCAAAGAACCCGCAAAACAGGAAAAAGGCCAGAAAGCGCCAGTGGCCCAGGTCGTCCTCCAGGGCCTCTCCGAAGAGCCAGAGGAACCACATATTACCGAGGAGGTGGACCTTGCCCCCATGGAGGAACAGGGAGCTGAACATGGTGGGCAGCAGGCTCAGGCCCTGGTACGAAAACAGCAAGTGCGGCTGGCTCAGTTTGGCGGCCACCGCCCCTTTTTGCAGAACCAGGGCCGCGCCCGCCTGGGGTCCAAGCCGCGATTGATAGAAAAAAACCGCCAGGTTGACGGCGATCAGACCCAGGGTGACCAGTGGCTGGCGCCGCAGTGCCGGCGCCCCGCGGAGGGGGAATAACATAAAGGCTCCGGGGCTCTAGTTTTTGCGCCGCGGGCCGGGAGGAGGCAGAAAGCCCCAGCGCTTACAAAAAATACCAAAAGTACCAAAATACCCAAAATCAGTATTGTCCCGGCAAGGTTTGCCGAGGCGCCAGGCAAAATCCCCGGCCTTCCCCGCCAGCACGCTCCATTTTACTCCAGCGAGCCGGGCCTGTCCAGGGGCGGAGGCCGCGGAGTTGACAAGGGCCGGGGTTTCTAATAAAGATAAATGTATGCCGGTCTTGAAAAAGAAGCTCTACATCCGCACCTTCGGCTGTCAGATGAACCACGCCGACTCCCGGCAGATGGCCCGGTTTCTGGCGCCGGAATATGAGGTCACCTGCCGGGCCGAAGATGCCGATCTATATCTTATCAATACCTGCGCCATCCGGCGCAAATCCGAGGAAAAGCTGAAGAGCCTGCTGGGAAGTTTGAAATTCTTGAAAGCCAAGAACCCCGGGCTCATCCTGGGGGTGGGAGGCTGCGTGGCCCAACAGGAGGGGGAACGCTTGCTGGCCGCAGCGCCGCACCTGAACCTGGTCTTCGGCACCCAGGCGAGCCGGCGCCTGCCGGAGCTGGTGCGCCGGGCCACCCTGGGCCAGCGTCCGGCGGAGCTGGAGCTGGAGCGCGGTTTCCCTGAGCCGCCTCCCCGGGACTGGTCCCGGGCTCCGGCCCAGGCCCTGGTGACCATCATGCAAGGGTGCGACAACTTCTGCACCTTTTGCGTGGTTCCCTACGTCCGGGGCCGGGAGGCCAGCCGGTCCCCCGAAGCCATCGTCGCGGAAGTCTCCGGATTTCTAGCCGCCGGGGGCCTGGAAGTCACCCTCTTGGGTCAAAACGTCAACTCCTACGGCCGCGGCCTGCCCGCGCCCATCAGCTTTACCGGGTTGCTGCGCCGCCTCGCCCAACTTCCGGGGCTGGCCCGGCTGCGCTTTGCCACCTCCCACCCCCGGGACCTGTCGGATGAATTGGTGGCTGCCCTGGGTGCGCTCCCACCCCTGTGCGAGCATCTACACCTGCCGGTCCAGTCTGGATGCAACCGCATCCTCCGGGCCATGAACCGCGGTTATACCCGGGAGGCTTACCTGGAACGAGTCTCCCGCTTGCGTCTCGCCTGCCCCGGCCTGGCTATTTCCACCGATCTGATCGTCGGCTTCCCCGGCGAGACCGAGGCCGACTTTGCCGAGACCCTGGACCTGATGCGCCAGGTGGCCTTTGCCCAGGCCTTCTCCTTCAAGTTTTCCCCCCGGCCCCAAACCCGGGCCGCCGGCTTCCCGGACCAGGTGCCGGAAGAAGTCAAGGCGGAGCGCCTGGCCCGCTTGCAGGCCCTGCAGGATGAACTAACCCTGGCGGCCAACGCCCGCCTGGTGGGGCAGGTTAAGGAGGTTCTGGTGGAGGGCGCCAGCAAACGCAGCCCGGAGCAGCTCTGCGGCCGCCTCAGGACCAACCAGGTAGTGAATTTTACCGGACCGCGGCGCCTGACGGGACACCTTATCCAGGTTTCCATCACCGCGGCCCACCCCCATTCCTTAACCGGCTCTTGGACCCAGGCCCGTTCTTTGGAGTATGGGCGGATGCCCGAGGCGTCCCCAGCGCAGGAGGCAACATGTTTAGGGAAATGACCGTTTCCGGATTGACCATTGACCCCTTTACCAATAGCCCCATCATGATCCTCAAGGATGTGGCCTCGGACAAGGCGGTCCCCATCTGGATCGGACTACTGGAGGCCACGGCCATCGCCAGCGAGCTGGAGAACATTAAATTCTCCCGGCCCATGACCCATGACCTGCTGAAAAACATCATGGAACTCATGGAGACCCAGGTGAGCAAGGTGGAGGTCTGTGACCTGCGGGACAACACCTATTTTGCCCTCATCTATCTTTCCCGGGGGGACAGCGAAGTGACCATCGACGCCCGCCCCAGCGACGCCATCGCCATAGCCTTGCGCACCAAGGCCCCCATCTTCGTGGCGGAAGTGGTGATTCAAAAGGCCCGCCGGGTTGACCTGTCGGCCAAAGAGGCCATCACCAGCGACGACGCCAAGAAATGGACCGAGATCCTGGAGAGCCTGGATCCCGAAGATTTCGGCAAATACAAAATGTAAAAAATAAAGCGGCCTTAATTTTTCTTTTTTTAATTGAAAATAGCCAACGCCATAATCCTGGTTAATTTTTTTGACCTTGCCAAATTTTTGATAAAAGTTTTCATTTATCTCATTCTTTCCCCAGGTAACCGACCACTGGCTACTGACTACTGACCATGATTGACCTGCACACCCACACCCTGAACAGCGACGGCGAGCTGCTGCCCGCGGAGTTATGGCGCCGGGCCCAGGTTATGGGCTACCGCTACCTGGGGATCACCGACCACGTGGACGCCTCCAACTTCGAGGCGATTTTCGCCCTGCTGCAGGCCGCGGCCCGGAGCCTCAACCGGGGGGAGTCGCCCATCATCATCCCCGGCCTGGAATTCACCCACCTGCCCCCTGCCCTCATCGGCCCCCTGACCGCCCAGGCTCGCGGCCTGGGAGTGCCGCTCATCGTGGTGCACGGCGAGACCCTGGCGGAGCCGGTGGCCCCGGGGACCAACCGGGCCGCGCTGGAGGCCGACATCGACATTTTGGCCCACCCGGGCCTCATTACCCGGGAGGAGGCGGCCCTGGCCCGGGAACGCTCCGTCTTCCTGGAAATCTCGGCCCGCAAAGGCCACTGCCTGGCCAATGGCCACGTGGCTCGCACCGCCCTGGAGGTGGGCGCTTCCCTGATCCTCAATACCGACGCCCACGCCCCCGGAGACCTCCTCCCTCGCCAGCAGGCGGAACGCCTGGCCCGGGGCGCCGGCCTGACGGAAGCTGCCGTCCATAAACTCTTCGCCGACGCCCAGGACCTGGCCCAGCGTCTGGCCGCCCGCTAATCCATCGAAAGATCAAATGATTTGGGGGAGATGAATTGGGGGAACCCCGCTTTTTTAGAAAAAGCGAGGTTCCCCCCAACCCCCCTCCTGGAAAAATCGGTATTTGCTGGCGCCGGCGTCCCGCCTGCGCCTCGGTAAACGCACCGCACACCTTGCTGGTCCCCCGATAGGGGGTTATCCGTCCATGGCCAATCCTGAGGAATATACATTCAAGCAATATTGGGGGAGAATTGCCATGAAAATCCCCCAACTGATTCTTAATTCATCTAAAAATTGGTTTGCGCTTATAAATCTGATTCTATTATTGGTTACTGCATTAAACAAACAGCTTGGCAATATCTTAAAACTACAATGGCTTGAAATATCTCCATGGTGGTCTTTGCTCTTTATAGGCATTTTATTAATATGGTGGCTTATGAATGCTATTTATGAACATCGCCAAGAGCTTTATGTAGCTTATAAGGCCGCTGAAGACCGAGCAATAAAAGCAGAAGAGAATTTTGGTTTTATGTCATTAAAAGAAGCATGTGAGAAACTTAATGAAGGGTTGAGTAAATTATATGGCGATTCCTATGCTAGGGATTTTGATTCATTGCGTCCCCATGAGCAATTGAGCGATCTTGTAAAATATTTTGTAGAAGTGGATGATATTTATGGAAAGTCTCCATCCCAATCGTTTACAGATTGGATAATAATTAATAAAGCCAAATTTATTTTGGGTGAAATAAAAATAGAAGAAGGAGAAATGGTATTTTATGGCCCGGGAAATTATGTTGATAAAACCCCAGACTATGTTAGTCTTGCAATTAGAAAGGGGAATGTAACGGATGATATTAATAATATAATAGATTCATTCTTTATATTATTAAAAGATGCAACTGAACAATTATACAATGAATGTAGAAAAAGACCATTATGCAATAGGTTTCTTGAAGAACATATTGTAGGACAATTTACAACTCGCAACGAGGCATGGCGTGTTCTGGCAGATCATTTTGTCTATAATTCAAGCATCAATATTTATGGCAAGGATAAATATTCGACAGAATTAAAGGAAATCAACAAAGACAGATTTGGTAGCTTGTATTTTAATAATGAAGCATCTGACTTATTTATTTTTGATAGTAAAGAGCCAACATATACCGGAATATCTGTTAAAAAGGATGAGGTCAAAAGGGCAATTAGAGAAATAATCGAATTAACCGAAGGAATATACACGGCGCCCACAGGCCGGCCTATATAATCCCCTCATTTAACTACCCGATAATAGGGCGGGCTGTGCCCGCCGCCTTAACCGCGTTCCCCCAAAATTCCAGCCCCCCTGCCCCTCGGGCCGGTCTGCGTCAGCAGCCTCACCTAAATTCTAGCTTGACAGTTGCCCGGCCCGCGTCATTATATGGATTCTGGTGAGGGAAGGTGGGATGACCCCGTTGGCCCCGGCCTTGCTGAAGCGCTTCAGTGCGAACCTGCTGGAATTCTTCCTGCCTCGCTTCTGCCTCTTCTGCGGGGCCGCGGTGGGGGAGGCCCCGGCCCAGGCGGTCTGCCCGGAGTGCGAGGCCAAGATCGAGTGGGTAGATAGCCCCCTGTGTCTCTGCTGCGGCCGGGTCTTTGCGGCCCGGGAGGGCGGCGACCGCCTCTGTGGAGAGTGCGCCACCGAGCTGCCCCCCTATGACCGGGCCCGGGCCGCCGCTCTTTATGAGGGGCCGGTGGCCGAGGCCATCAAGGGCTTCAAGTTCTCCGGCCAGATGGCCTATCTGCCGGTCCTGCAAAGCTGGCTGCACCGCCCCCATTGCCTGGAGCTGGCCGCGGCCGCTGACCTCCTGGTGCCGGTGCCGCTGCACCCCCGCCGCCTCAAGGCCCGGGGCTTCAACCAGTCCTGGCTTTTGGCCCAGGGATTCAAAGGCGCGGCCCTGGGCCGGGAGGTCCTCACCCGGGTGCGCTACACCGTGCCCCAGGTGGGGCTCAAGCCCAAAGAGCGCCGGACTAGCGTCCGAGGCGCCTTCAGCGTGCCCCACCCCGAAGCGGTCCAGGGAAAGAACCTTCTCCTCATTGACGATCTTTACACCACCGGTTCCACGGTGAAGGAATGCGCCTTGGCGCTGCGCCGGGCCGGGGCCGCCGGGGTGGCGGTCCTCACGGTAGCCCGGGTGAAGCAGGAATGATAATCCGCGGTGCTCACTGCCCTCCCACACCTGCACCGCATTTTAGAAAGGAAGTCCTGCTAAGGGCAATACGGTTCACTTAAGCGGTTCTTTTCCAAGAAATTGGTGGGCTCGAGCCCACCCTAGTTTTTTTTGTCATGCTGAGCGAAGCGAAGCATCTCCTAATTAGAGATTCTTCGGTCGCCTGCGGCTCCCTCAGAATGACAAAAAAAATGACTGCGCCTCGGCTCCTGGTGCTTAAATGAACAGCACTCCTGCTATGGTCTTTTTATTTGGAGAACATTTTTGGCTAACTGCGACACCGGCCACAAGGTAGTGACCCGGGACGCCGCGGCTCGCTGGGTCCGGGAGCAGCAAGCCCAGGGGCATCGGGTGGTCTTCACCAACGGCTGCTTCGATCTCCTGCATCCCGGCCACGTGGCCTATCTGGAGCAGGCCCGCTCCCTGGGGGAGGCCCTCATCGTCGGGGTGAACACCGACGCCTCGGCGCGCCGCCTAAACAAAGGCCAGGGGCGGCCGCTGACCCCGGAGGCCGACCGGGCCCGGGTCCTGGCGGCCCTGGCTTGTATCGACCGGGTGGTGCTCTTCGACGAGGACACCCCCCTGGAGCTGATCACCCTTCTGCAGCCGGACATCCTGGTGAAAGGCGGGGACTATCAATTAAGCGAAATCGTGGGCCGGGAGGTGGTCCAGGCCCGGGGTGGCCAGGTCTTAACCCTGCCCTTCGTCCCGGGGTATTCCACCACGGCCTTGCTGCAACGCCTCCGCCGGGGGAAATAACTGTTATCCTGGTGGAGTGTTTTATAATTAGCTGGACATAAGATCAGGTCTGGAACGCTGGCCTCGCGATGGTTAAGTCCCC
>CAWEWX010000058.1:0-39276 GCA_963812655.1 uncultured delta proteobacterium
CCAGGATTATTTTAAGTGAGCTGAGTGCTCTGGCGACCGCGATGATAGCATAAGTTTCCATCAATCTGTGTCACCTATCCCGGCGCAGATATTAATTTTTGGTAAATTTTGGGCGCGCCGCCAGCCACACCTGTAGCCTTTAACTTCTAACTTTGAACTTTGAACTTTGAACTTTGAACTAAACCCCCTGGCAGCTCACTCCCGCAATCCTCGATAAGCCACCGGCAGCAGGGCCAGGGTGATTATTCCCGAGATGAGCAAAGGGGCCTGGTAGCCCAGGGCCGCCCCCAGAGGGCCGAAAATCAGGGAGCCCACCAGGACCCCCAGGGTAGTGATGAGGGGAATCAGGCTGGAGGTGCCGCCGATGCGGTCCACGTGGAACTGCCGGGAGACGGTGGCATAAGTCTCCATGAGGATGAGGCCGTCCCCGAAGCCGTGCACCGCCCGCCAGGCAAAGGACCAGGGGAGACTGGGCCAGATCATCAGAATGTGGCCGCTACCGGAGGCCAACAACGCCACCGCCAGGAAGGTCAGCGGCTGCAAGCGGCCGGCCCAAAAGCGCCCGTAAAGATAGGCGGTGATGGTGATCACCGCGAACTCCCCGGCCATGTAGGCCCCCACCCCCCGGGCCGCCAATCCCAGGTTGTGCTGCAAAAACAGGGTCAGGCTGGTGGCTTCGGCGCCCCAGTGCAAGGTGAAGAGAAAGAGCCAGGTCGCGAAGAACAGCACCGGCCGGGTAAAGAGTTCCCGCCGATAATCCCACATGGAGGCCCGCACCGCCGGCGCCACCGGCAGCCGGGCGGAGGGCCACCACATCAGCAGCAAGACCACCCCGCAGAGCTGCAAAACCCGGGGGAAATTGAGGAAATGCACCAGGAAGCCGCCGGCCAGGGTCCCCAACATCATGCCGCCCATGCGCATGGCATTGAAATGGCCGAAGCGCCTGGACGTGGACCCTACGGCCCCGCTCCCCTTGAACAACATAATATTCAGCGATTGGCTCAGAAGCGCGGCGCTCAGGCCGAACCCCCAGAAGATCAGGAAAAATGGCGTGAAACTCTTGAGGATGGCCATGCCCCAGAGGCACAGGGCACAGCCCGCCAGGCCCGTACGGGTGAGGCCCCGGGCCGCGAAACGGTCGCCGCCGACCCCTACCGGAAAGGCCAGCAGGATGGCGTTAAGGTTGAAGACCGCGTACAGCAGGCCGATCTGGGCGCCGCTGAACTTGAGGTTGCCCTGTAAATGCAGGGGCAGCAGGAAGTAGAGGGAGGAGATGACCGCGGCGTAAACGCCGATAAAAATCGAGAGCAAGCCGGCCGCCGAATTTTAGTTAGAGGGCGCTGCGGTCCAGTTGGACTTCCATGGCCCGGGCCGGGCAAACCGGGCAACACAACTCACAGGCGCTGCATTTGCCGGCGTCAAACAGCACCGCCATCTCCGGCCGCTCCACGTAGAGGGCGCCGGTGGGGCAGACCGCGGTGCAGGTGCCGCACTGGTAGCAGCGCTCCTCATTGCGCCGCACTTCCCGGGCCACCCGTTTCACCTGGACTCCGGATTCCCGGAGATACTTGAGACCCCGCCGGAAGTTCTGGGGATGGCCCCGCAGCTCCATGACCATCACCCCTTCTTTTTGGGGGTAGATGGTGGCCTTGAGCAAATTGAATTCCAGATCAAAGTCTTTCACCAGCCGATAGATGATGGGTTGATCCACCACCTCCCGGTTGAACCGCAGGACCAACATCTCGGCGTGCATGGTTTCTTCCTGTTAACGAGGTGGAGGCGCCGTGCGGGACAGCCGCCCGCGACTGTCATGCACCCGCCTGAACCACCCTTGGTTTAGCCAGGGAAATCCCTGGATTTTTGCAGAGGCCTCGTCCCTAATATAAGTGACGAGATCGCCGCCATCATCATTCAAAGCGCTATGGGATCTCTTATTTTTCCCCTCTCCCCTCGCCGGTAGGGGCGGCGTCCCGCCACCCGGGCCACCCGCCGGCGCCCATCAATTATTAATGGGAGGATTATGCGGTCTCTTATTTTTCCCCTCTCCCCCGATGGGGAAGAGGGTTAGGGTGAGGGGGAATTAAATCTATTTGCCCACCCCCCCCTTAATTGTATCAGAAAACCCATTTCCCTCAAATCAAGTTCCCGAAGCGGCGCTGCCAGGCGATGCCGAGGTCTTCTAGAGAAGCCTCCAACAGTTGGCCACCGCGGTTTACTTGCAGCACGCGATCTTGCCGCACTTCCCCCAGCAGATAGACGGGCTGGCCTTTAAACAGTTCTTCAAAGCGGCCCCGCCGCACCGGGTCGAGGCTCACCAGGAAACGCCCGGCGGATTCGGCATAAGCCGCGGCGAAATCCGGGGCCTCCGGAGCCACCCCGTCCAGGTCCACCTGCACCCCCAGGCCCGCGGCCATAGAGGCCAGGGCCAGGTGCACCAACAGGCCGCCCCGATAAACCCCGTGGCAGGAAGCCAGCAGTTCTTCCCGTCCGGCCTGCTCCAGCAGGCGGTAATAGGCCAGAAACTCGCCTGGCCGGGCCTCCGGGACGCTCAGTCCCACGTAGCCCATAAGTTCGTAAAACTCTGAGCCCCCCAACTCCGCCCGGGTGTGGCCCAAAAGGTAGATGAGGTCGCCCGGTTTCTTCCACTCCAGGGTCATAGCGCGGCGAATCTCCGGCAGGACGCTCACCGCGGTAAAAAACAGGGTGGGCAGGCCCGAAACCCGGTGCGTCTCCCCGAAGGGGCCGGGCAGCAGGCCGTCCACGTACATGCTGTCCTTGCCGGAGAGCAAGGGAATCCCGTAAGCCAGGCACAGGTCCCGCAGGGCCCAGCAGGCCCGCACCAATTGGGCCGCCTTGTACTTGCCGTCGGGGTTGTCCTTAGGATGATACTCCACGTTGGGCCAGCAGAAGTTGTCCACCCCGCCGATATGCTCCAGAACGCCGCCCACTGCCAGCAAACGCCGCAGCGCTTCGTCAATGGTGACCGCGGCCATCTGGTAGGTGTCGATTTGCGAGTAGGCCGGATTGAGCGCCAGGCTCAAGGCCAGGCCCCGCGGGGATTGGGGCCTGGGGCGGATCACCGCGGCGTCCCCCGGCACCTGGACCCCCCGGCCCACCAGGGGTTTGAGGACGCTGCCCCCCTGGACCTCGTGGTCGTACTGGCGGATGATCCACTCCCGGGCGCAGATATTGGGCCGGGCCAGCATGGCCAGCAGCAGCCCCCGGTGATCCCCGGGGTCCCCCAGCACCGGCTCGCTGAGACGGTTGGCCGGGTCCTGCCACTCGCAGTCAAACTCCCAGGGGGGGAACTCCTCTTCCAGCAAGGAGAGGTCCATATAGGCGCAGACCCGGCCCTGGTGCTTTACCTCCAGGACTCCACTTTCGTTATAGGCGCCGATGACGCTGGCCTCCACCGCGTGTTTGCGGGCCAGTTCCTTAAAGTGGGCCTGGTTTTCCGGGCGCACCGCCACCACCATCCGCTCCTGGGACTCGGAAATCCAGATTTCCCAGGGATCGAGACCCTGATATTTCAACGGCACCCGGGAAAGGTCCACTTCGCAGCCCCCGGCCATCATGGCCGATTCCCCCACTGCCGAAGAGAGCCCGCCGCCGCCGCAATCGGTGATGAAGGTGATGAGCCCCTGGTCCCGGGCCTCTTGCAAGAAATCCTGCATGTTCTTCTGGGTGTAAGGGTCGCCGATCTGCACGTGACCCGCCGGGGTGCCCGGGGAGGCCACCTCCGAGGAGGCCGTGACCCCGTGGATCCCGTCTTTACCCACCCGGCCGCCGCACATAAAGATGAGATCGCCGGGCTGAGCCGCCTTCTTGGCCGCCGGCTCCCCCCTGAGCTGTTTGGGCAACAGACCCACGGCCCCCACGAATACCAGGCATTTGCCCAGGTAGCTTTCATCAAAATAGAGGGCCCCGTTGAGGGTGGGTACGCCACTCTTGTTGCCACCGTCCTTAACCCCGGCGATCACCCCGTCCAGCAGGCGCCGGGGGTGGAGCCGGGGCCGCAAGGGGCCGGAATAATCCCGCGGGCCCACGCAAAAGCCGTAAATCCCCCCGATCAGCCGGGCGCCTTTGCCGGTGCCCATGGGGTCCCGGTAAACCCCGACGATCCCCGTGAGCGCGCCGCCGTAGGCCTCCAGGTTGGAGGGAGAGTTATGGGTCTCTCCTTTGATGACATAGGAGAATTCATCGTCGAGCTGCCCCACCCCGGCGTTGTCCCACAACACCGAGACCACCCACGACTTCTTCCAGGCGATTTCCCGGGTGGGCGCCTCGATGCAGGTCTTGAACAGGTTGTCCACCACCTGGTGCTCCCCGCTGGCCGGGTCGCGGAAGTGGAACAGGCCCCGGAAGGTATTGTGGTTGCAATGGTCGCTGCGGGCCTGGGCCAGGTACTCCAGTTCCACATCGGTGGGCGGCCCCAATCCCACCGCGGCCCGGCGCTCCTGGACCTCCGGGCGCCGGAAGTAATCCCGGATGATGGGCAGGTCCGCGTCCCGGAGCGCCAAATAGCGCTGGCGGCTCAGGTCCCGTAAGGCCTCCAGGGAACTGAGGTCGAACACCTCCACCTGAGGGGAGTGCGTCAGCTCTACCCGGGGCAGTATGATGCCCACCCCTGTTTCCGGGTCCCAATCTTGCCGGGAGAAGAGGCGGAACTCCTGGATCATGTCGTTGGCCAGCAGTTCCCGGGCCACCTGCGCCATGCGCTCCCGGTCCAGGCTCTCGCCGGAAAAGAGAAAAAGTTTGGAGGTATAGACCGCCTCCGCCGGCGCCAGGGAGCGTCCCAGATAGGCCTCGATGGCCTCCCGGGCCACGGCCCCGGCATTATCCCGCACCCCGGGCTTGAAGCCCACCCACACCGCCCAGTCGAAGGCCTGGGCCAGAGGCCGGAAGCCGGAGGTCTGGGTGGCGGGGTGCGTGAAGACCTCGCGGCGCACCTCCTCCAGCTCATCGTCAGGCAAGTCCAGGTCCAGCATCAGGACCCGCAGCACCCGGACCCGGTCGATCTCCAGGCCGAAATACTCCCGCGCCTGGCGGCGCACCCCCTCCCCTTCCGCGTCCGGCAGCTCCGGCCGCCAGCCGATTTCCAAGCGAACCGCCATATGTCTCCCGTTAACCTCTGGTGATGCCGCGAATATACCTCAAGGCAGGCCGGAGAAAAAGTCTTATGATGCCTCGCCCGAGGGAAAATTATTCTTCAAGCATAATGGGTCTGGCCTTTTATCTAACTTATTGTATATTATGGCTTTTTTAGCAAGACAACCTGATAGGCAGCTTTCTAAATCGTTACAAGAGGCACAAGGTTCTACAAAGTCAGTTGTAAGATATCTCCTAACTGCCTTCAAAAAGGGTGATTTCTTCCAGCATTCATTTAGAGTGGCACCATAAAGTTTAGAGAAATCCATTGTCCCAACCAAATCATTTGCTTTAATTTGTTTAAATGCATCACATGGGAAAATCCTTAAATCTGGACCAATCGTGATCCTATCTATTCCAGAGCAACATTGCGGTTGTTCGTCGAGCATTAATATATTATAAGGAGAGCCAGTCCTTATATCGTAACCATTATTTCTCAACCTTATAATTGCTTTCCTTAAATCAATATTCTGAGAACTATTTAAAATACAACCATTTTGGCCCTGGCCACGGCCATGAGGAACGAACCTTAGGACACTTATACGCTTAATTCCGAGGTCGTAGGACAGGTTAGCTATTTTATCTATTTCCTTAATATTTTCAGAAAATGGAATAAAATGAAATTCTGTAGGTAAACCAATTAATACTGAATAGGAAACCGCTTTTAATGTGGCAATGAAACTTCCCGGTTTTCTCGTAATTCTGTCATGCGTGTCTTGAAAAGAGGCGAATATACTATAAACACAGCGGTCCACATTAAGATTCTTTATCATTGATAGTTTATGATTAATATTGGATACGTTTCCAGAAGTATAAATTGAAACCCTCATCCTTCCTTCTTTTGCAACTATAATAGCGTCTTCGAGATGAGGCCAAAGTAAAGGCTCCCCTCCTGAAAAAGCCACTTCTTGCACGCCCATTTGAATAGCTTCATTAAGGATTCTTAAGCAATCGCCTCTATTCATAGAAATATTACTATATGGTGAACATTCACTCGAACAGTGGAAACAATAAAGATTGCATCTATGCGTCACCTCTATTTTAATTTCACGAAGTTTAAAAGGTGACCTATGAAGCTTCATACAATTCTCTTGCTAGGGTATTAGATGATTTAAACCCCACTTAGGGGGAAACCAATATGAAATCTTTTCAACTTTAGGACGATAGATTTGTTTAATTCGAGTTCGGCCACTCCTGCCTCTGATTTCAGGATGGGCCATCCTAGAATATTTGTCTACTTCGCAAAAAAGATTTTGACAATCAATGAGTTGCAATCGCCTCCCCCAAAGAGACTGAAATTCAAGGCCGAGTCTCTCAAATTCCTTTTCCTGTTGGTCCGCCATTAAGCTAATTATCTCAATTTCACTTAATCCACCAAGGTCAGAGAAGCATTTTCGGATTCCATCACGGGCTCCAGGACCTGGAACAACAAATTCCATTTCTGAAAAATCAGTAAGTTCACTATAATTTAAATCGATAACATATTGATAAGCAAGGAAATCACCAATCATCGGGTACGACCTCAGTAAGTCGAATACTTTTTGCATGGAACGCATAGAGGCAATTTTTAATGGGACCTCATCTTTCATCATCATTTCAATGAGCTTAAGGTAGCTTTGATGCTTAAGAGAATTAATAAGTGCTCCATTTCCAGAGGGCATGATGTAAGCCCCGGAAAAAATAGGCAAACCAGATTTCTTAATTTCAGTTAAAACGGCATCATAGGAATCAAACGAATAGTCCGAATAAGATATAGTTCCGAATTTATTTGTAAGTAATTGCCACGTTTCTATCTTATTAAATATCTTAAATAAGATTGTTCGGAAGAATATATCGTCTTGAGACTGATTGCCATTATAAATAACTTCTTTAATAAGGAATTGACTTAATCTATCAGAAGCCCTATAGACATTTGTAAATTTATATTTACTTAGAATGATATCATTTGTCCAAGGAGGTTCTTCATCCTTCATCTTTCGAAAAAATATTGCTTGCCTTTCTGCTGCAAATTTCCAATAAGTTTCAAAAACTTTTGTAGGCTTTGCAGGAGAAAGACCTGTAAATATAAAAGGTGAATTGCAAAATGATGAGCCATCAGATGATTCACCTGAGTTAAAATCAAATTGATGATCGTTTTGGATAATATTACCTTTCTTATTGCAATTGTTGGCTTTTTTAGTCATAATATAGCATTTATAAGTTTAAGATAAAACGCCGTCATTTGGGTATATAAGAATAATACAATCACAAAATATTTTTCAATTTCTGGGCTAAATCAGTGACGGAATATTTTGATATATCGCCGAGCTTTGCATTAGACGTAAAACATATCATTTGCTTTAATTCTAATCTAATTTCATGGGCTACGAAATGCCCCAATCTGCATAATCCCAAGTAATTACCATATCCACGTTCATATATATGCTGAGTCGTATATATACCTGTTATAGATAGTCCTTCATTACCGAAGGGCGAAAGGTTAACCTGTTGTAAGCACGGGAATCCGCGCCTTCTCTGGTTGGTGTGGTCCTCATGGGGATTAATGACACTAGCCAGCAGGGCGCTTCTACGATGATTCCCTCCTAAATAAGTATTTATAATATGTTCTATTTGATTAACTTTTGAATTTTCCGGACCGATGTTAATTAAGCGCTCGAAATATAATCCATATTTGTTCTTAGGACATTTTCTTAATCTTTCTAGGATGTTTAAATATCGTTTGTATAATACCTCTCTGTCAATATGTGGATTCCAAAGAGATTTTGGAAATATTGTGTTTGCAACAGTATGACATGTGGCCATGCCGGTTCTTTTAAGCGAAACATCAACTGCTTCTCTAATGTTAGAATCCTCCATAGGAAGACTTCCCTCAAAACCATCAATAATAATTATTAATGGTTGGATTTCACTCACTCCCGGGCTCAACAGCTTTAAGAAAGCTTTAGCCCAAGCATGTGAAAGGTTTTCTTCTTTTATTAAATAGTGTTCAATCATCTTCGTGGTCCTCCAAATGGCGATAGCGGCTCAAACCAACGTAACCCTTTCGGGTAACCCTTACAAAACAAGCCCAAGGGGAATTGTTATCAAAAACTCTGGCAATCCCAATTTGTTCTCCTTGGAGAAGGATCGACCGGTTATCTGAAGGAACTAGCGTCAAGCTCTTGCCTTCATATTGGGTGGATGATGGAAGAAGAATCATATCCCCTAGTTGAATATCGATAGGCCGGCCTGTCCAAAAATAATCAACTGGTATTAAGTTTCCTTCAATCTTTTTACCAATATATTCTAACCGAATTTGTTTTGGTGATATTTTCAAAAGGTGCTCAGCATGCTCCTTTGAAATTAGGTTTAGGCTTATCTGCATATGATTCAAGAGGGTTGAATAACCCACGCCAAGCCAACATGCGATTTTAAACGCTGTTTGTGCAGTACAGGTTTCTGGCTTCCAACCACGCCTTAGAAACCCATTATTAACAGTAGTTTTTGGCATTAGCAAAAAGCCAGCGAAGGTATCTGCTAAAAATTCCTCTGGGGAAAAAACCTTCTCCTTGTGCAAATTTGCTTTAACCTCATCAACGTGAGAACCATGATTAAATAAGTAATGACCCAGTTCATGCGCACAATTAAAAACTTGTCGACCTGGAGGGCGGTGTGATGAGATGAAAATCTCAGGAGGTGATTTCTTCAAGAATACCCCTTCCATGCTTGGGATATCAACAAATCTAACTTCTACCCCTATATTCTCTACAAAATCGTATATAGAGATAGGGGCTTCGATACGGACTTTTTTGTCGTATCTTAGTTTGGTTGCACTTTTTAGAGCTTGCCGTGCAATTATTTTCCGATTAGCAATCAATTATCATCCTCTTTATGCCTAAGGGCAGATAATATTTTGAGGAGGCGGTCAACATCTTCTGGCTTTAATTTGCTTAACTCCCTGGCAGCTAAACCCATTCGGATTTGATTTTCGTCTTCCTCTTCATATTCCCCAACAAGCCAATTTACACTTACGGAATAAATCCGTGAGAGCTCAGCTACTTCATTAGCAGACACTTTCCGGCGTCCCGCCTCTATCTCAGATATGGCCGGCCGCTTTAACCCCAATATTTTAGCTACTTGATTTTGTGAAAGACCTGCCATTTCTCTAGCAAGCTTTAACTTAAAAGCTATCTTAGCCATTGTATTCGCCGATTTTCCCATTCACCTATCCTTGTTGAGAAATCGTGATTTGGTATAAGTTTTCCACGATGTCCCTGATGCTCAGGCTTGACACTCTTCCCTGTGGTAATTCGGGTTTGGCATAGAATATTTCATCATCTAATTCTAACCCGATTATGATAGATAGCCGGACAACTAGCTCAATCATGATTAGGCTATCAAACCCTTCCAAGTCTCCTACCGGGCAAGTGGAATCTCGCACATCGGAAAGAGGCAGCCCATTTAATTCTTGGATTTCCTCTATGCATCTGACCAAAATGCTTTTTATTTCCTTCCTATCCATACCTGCCTCCAATTCTTACTGCATGTAAGAATATCTTACCATCGGAATTCGGGTCTGTCAATGAAAATATTATTCATTTTTCAGGAAGCATTTAGAACTCAGTATTTTGGCTAGTAATGGGGGGATGAAGCAGAATACTCCGGGGTATCGTCTGCTCTTTCCAAATCGAACTCGCGCTAGTTTTTGGTGAGGAGCGCCGCGAAAAAACCGTCCAGATCGTCAGCGCCTAAGGAGCAGAACCACCCCGGCGGCTGCACCAGGTGGCGGGCGGGAGCCGACAGGAGCTGGGGGTCGGTGCTGAGGCGAAACTCCCGGTGCGCCTCCAGGAAGGACTCGATTAACTCCTGGTTTTCGGCAGGCTCCTCGGTGCAGGTGATATAGAGGAGGTGGCCGCCGGGTCTCAGGGCCGGGGCCGCGGCCTCCAGCCAGGCCCGCTGCCGGGGCGGAAAGGTGGCCAAATCGGCTTCCTTGAGGCGGGTCTTGATTTCCGGATGGCGCCTGAGGATGCCCAGGGCGGAGCACGGAGCGTCCAGGACCGCGGCGTCCATGGCCCCATCTCCCAGAGGCAGGACGCGGGCGGCGTCAGCCCGGATGGGTTGGACGGCGCTCGCCCCCCAACGCGCCAGCGTGCCCCGCAGTTCCCGGAGCCTCCCCTGGTGCAGCTCCATCGCCAGGATCAGGCCGGCCTGGCCGGACAACTCGGCCAGATGGGTGGTCTTGCCTCCCCGGCCGGCGCCCAATTCCAGCAGCCGCCCCCTCGCCGGGGGCAGCAGCATGCTGGCCAGTTGCGCCGCTTCATCCTGAAACAGCCACAGGCCCTCTTGATAAGAAGGAAGCTCCAGCGGCGGGACCCTGAGCCCGGTCAGCCGCAGCCCCACCGGAGAGCAGCGGCAGGGCTGGGACTCCACCCCTTCCCGGCTAAGCCGGGCCTTGAGGGTGGCCGGGTCGGTCTTCAGGGTGTTAATTCGGATGGTCAGGGGCGGGAGGCGATTATTGGCGGCCAGCCTAACTTCGGTCTGCTCCGGGCCCCAGCGCTCCAGCCAGCGGCGCACCAGCCAGCGGGGGTGGGAGTGTTCCACGCTCAGGGCGGCCACCAGGTCGGTTTGGCGCTCCGGAAGCGGAGGCAGGTCGCCCGCGGCCAGGCGGCGCAACACCGCGTTGATGAAGCCCCCGTAAGCCGCCGGCAAGCGCCGGGCCTTGGCCTCCAGACCGGCCTGGTGGACCGCGGCCCGGGCCGGCACCCGGTCCAGCATCAGGATCTGATAGGCGGCCAGGCGCAGGATCAACAGCACCAGGGGGTGCAGTTTCGGCAGCGGTATAGCGGAAAGCTGGGAAAGGTAATAGTCCAGTTTCAGTTCCCAGCGCTTCACCCCCTGGACCAGTTCCAGCAACAAGGCCCTCTCCGGCCGCAGCAACCGGGGCTGCCGTTTTAGGGTGGCGGCCAGCAGTTCCTCCACCGACCTCCCCGGCTGCCGGGCGGCCGCGGCCAGGATGTCCAGGGCCAGGGCGCGGGCGCCGCGGCCTGGCTCGGATTTGGACCTCTTGCTCAAATTTTCCTCAGAGCGGCACGTTATTACTAAGGGCGATAACTTGATTAACTAAGGAGGTTTCATTTAATCCCCTCTCCCCTCATGGGGAAGAGGGTCAGGGTGAGATTGGCAGGCGCCTACCTGGCGGCTTCCTTGACTAAGTCATCCCGGACGAATTCCGTCCCCACCCCGGCATCCGTCAAAATCTCATCGATAAAAGAGTGAGTGCTGCCTTTGACAATATGACACTTTTGCACCCCACCTTTTAAGGCCTTAAGACAGGTTTCCACCTTGGGGATCATGCCGCCATGAATTATCTTCTTGGCGATCAAGGCCTCCACCTGACTGACGCTCAGGGTCGAGAGCAGCGAGCCGTTTTCATCCAAGACGCCTTCCACGTCGGTCATCAGGATCAGTTTCTCCGCGCCGAGGCTGGCGGCGAGGATCCCGGCAACGTCGTCCGCATTAACATTAAAGCCCGGATCGCCAGGCTGGGTCCCGGCGGTCACCGCGGAGACTATGGGGATCACCTTAGCCGCCAGGTTATCTAATAACGAAACCTCCACGGCCCGGGGAACCCCCACAAAACCTAATTCTTTGATCTCTATCTGTTCCGATTTTACCAGGCCGGTCTCCCGCCCAAAGATTATCGAATGATATCCATGCCTTTCAATCTCGGTCTTGATTTCCCGGCTAACTTCCGCGAAGACCCTGGCAGCCAATTCCAGCACTGCCGCCGAGGTTACCCGCAACCCCCGGATTCTATTAACTTTTAGATTATTTTCCTTCATGGCCCGGTTAAGATGGCAACCGCCTCCATGAACCAGGACCACGTCGATTCCCACTTTTTTCAAGAAAATCAGATCTTCCACCAGTGAAGGCAAAAGCTTCAAGTCATCCAGGATAGAACCGCCAATTTTTAGAACAAACCGCTTTCCGGAAAAGGCATTGATGTAGTTGATGGCCGCCCGCAGCTCCGAAAGCTCATGCTTCTTTAAAAGCTGCCGCGCGGTTTTTATGGAGCCCAGCTTAGACATCACGATTATTCCCGTCCCTTAATGATCGCCCCGGCCAAACAGGTGGGGCGGGCCTCCGTGCCCGCCACCCAGGGCAGGCAGGGAGGCCTGCCCCACCTCTCCTGCCCCTGCGGCGGGGGAGAAGAAATTAAGAAGAAACCTTAGATTTTGAAGGAATGGGTGGGCAGCGCCCACCCTACATTAACTAGGAATCGATGCGCAGTTCCCAAATGGTGCGCAGTGCGCACCCTACGCTTACGTTTTCTGTTTCTGGTAAGGGGCCTTTGATTTTGATTTTGCCTTTCACCGAAAACCGAAAACTGCCTTTATAAGGAATTGGTGCGCAGTGCGCACCCTACATTAACTGTAGCCGCAGGCTTTAGCCTGCGCCAGCCCAGGCTTGCCGCGACTCGATTAGAATGCCATCTAGTTAATACTCTGATTAACAGGATCGCCTTCCCCAGCGCCTTTCTCCTCTCCGGCGCCTTTCTCTGAGCCGCCAAGCAGCCGCGCACCAGGCACCAGGAAGGTCTTCAGGGCCTCTTCCACCTTCTCCAGGTCCACCAGGGTATCATAGCAGGGGCCCTGGGGACGGGAGTTGAGCACCCCGAAGACCGGCAGCGGGTAGCTGTCCTGGATGCCGCTGCTCAGGTCCCGCTCACAGGCCACCGCGATGATCAGCCGCGGCCGCCGCTCCACGATGATGCGCCGGGCCAGGGTGCCGCCGGTGGCCACCGCCAGCCCCACCCCGTACTTCTCCGAGAGTTCCGCCAGCCCCTTGATGGGGCATTTGCCGCAGCGTTGGCAGTGCACGATGTTGCCGGTGATGCGGAACTTGCATTCATGGAACTGCAGGCAGTGGGGCATGAGCAACAGCAGCTTGTCCGGGGTGGCGCGGGAGTGCTGGGCCAGCACCAGTTGGTTGTTGATCTCGATGAAAGAGCGGCGCACCTGGTCCTTGGAGACGCCGCAGAGTTTGCCCACCACGCTCATCAAGGGCAGCAGCAGCTTGATGACCGCGCCCCGGAGTTTCCGGGAAAAGAACAGGTCCCGGCCCAACAGCACCGTCAGGGCCAGCAGCAGCAGGCCGCCCACCAGGAGGAGCAGCAGGGCCGCGAAAAACCCCGCCAGGATCAAGGGCAGATGGGGATTGAGGTTGCTGAGCCCCACATAGGGGACGTACCACAGCACCCCCAACAGGATGGTGAACAGCAGGCAGGTGACGGCCAGCAATCCCAGGAAGATGCGTTTCTGGGGCCGCAGGGAATTGCCGCCGTTCAGGATTTTGACCGGTTCCTCCATCTTGCCGCGCCTCAGTCCAAGACCTGTTTGAGCAAAGCATGGCCCCGCAGGAATTCAGGAGCCGTCAGGCGTTTATGTCCGGCCAGTTGCAGTTCCTGCACCAGGACGCTGCCCTGGCCGCAGGCGATTTCCAGCCCCCGGGAGCTCAGCCCCAAAATCGTGCCCGGGGCCGCGGCTCCCCCCGCCGATTTCTTCACCCTGGCGGCAAACAGTTTCAAAACCTCTCCCTGCCACCGGGCATAGGCCCCGGGAGACGGATCGAGCCCCCGGATCCAGCCGGCCACTTCCCGGGCCGGCAACTGCCAGTTGAGGCGGCGCATCTCCCGGGAGATGGGCGGGGCATAGGTAACCCCTTCCTGGGGCTGGGGGTCCTTAACGGCTTCACCCCGGCGCAGCCTCTCCAGGGCCTCCACCAGCAGGACTGCGCCCCTCTCCGCCAGCTTCCCGGACAGGGCGCCTAAATTGTCGTCCTCCAGGATCGGGACCCGCTCCTGGAGAAAGATGGGCCCCGCATCCAATTCGTGAACCACCCACTGAATGGTCACCCCGGTCTCCCGCTCCCCCCGGATCAAGGCCCAATTGATGGGCGCGGCCCCTCGATAGGCGGGCAGCAGGGAGGCGTGGACGTTGAGGAAACCCAGCGCCGGCACGGCCAACAGCTCATGGGTCAGCAGACGCCCGTAGGCCACCACGATTGCCAGCTCCGGCCCCAATGCCGTAAGTTGCGGCGCCAGGGCGGGGTCCTTGAGACTCCGGGGCTGCAGCACCGGCAGCTTCCAGGAGAGGGCCAACTCCTTCACCGGCGACGGGGAAACTCGCTGCCCCCGCCCCCGGGGCCGGTCCGGTTGGGTGATTACCGCCAGCACCTCCTCCCCATGGGAGATCAAGGCTTCCAGGGAAGGCAGGGCGAACCGCGGGGTGCCCATGAAGATTAAACGCCAGGGGCCGTGCTTCACCTGGCCGCCGCCTGTTTCTTGAGCCGCCTTAAATAGATGTTCCGCTTCAGCCGGCTGATGCGGTCAATGAAGAGGATGCCGTCCAGGTGATCCACTTCGTGCTGGAGCACCACCGCCAGCAATCCCTCCCCGGTAATGGTTACGGGTTTCCCTTCCCGGTCCAGACCCTGCACGCTCACCCGGGCGTGGCGCCGCACCTCGGCGCTAAAGTCCGCCACCGAGAGGCAGCCTTCCTCGTGGATAAGCTCTCCTTCCGTGTGGGTAATGCAGGGATTGATGAGCACCTGGGGGGCCCTGGCCGCGCCCTCCCGGTGGGCCACGTCGAAGACGATAAGGCGGTGCAAGGTCCCCACCTGGTTGGCAGCCAGCCCCAGGCCCGGGGCGGCGTACATGGTTTCGGCCATATCATCGATGAGACCCTGCAGCTCGTCGTTGATCCCGTTGATCTCCCGGGCCGGCTCCCGCAGCACCGCGTCGGGTAATTTACGTATAGGCAGGATTGCCATGGTCCTCTGGTTCCTAAAAATCCTCTCGGTAATTTTCTCCTTTAACTTTACGCCAATTCCGGCAATTTTTCAAGGATTTGAGGGAGCGACTGGACAAAATTGTGAGGCGGGATGAGAGGGCCAGGGGCGGGGTAGGGGAATCAGGTCGCCTACGGCCAGGGAGAGATAGAGATCGGCGGCAGGGGTTGCTGAAGGGCCGGTCTGGCCCTTCAGCGCTTAGGGGTTAACTGGTCTCTCTATTCTTCGGCAGCCATCGGCGACCCGGGGCTCATGGCTACGGGGCCCATACCGCAACCCTCACCCATCCCCGTCTTCATGGGGGGCTTGGGGACGATCTTGCGAACTTCCAGCCGGAAGAGCACCCTCTTCTCCATCAGCTGTTCCTTCAGGGGGCTGAGTTCCTTAATCTTGGCCACGATGGCATTTCCATCAGGGGTCTCAGCCTTCCACAAGGCACCCAATTCCGCCTTCCCCACAAATAACTGCTTGCGCAGCGCCGCGGTGTCCGTGCGGAATTTTTCCTTGACGTCGAAGAGCTTAGCCGCCTGGTCCGGGGTCAGATTCATGTGTCCATGGTGGCATTGGTGGCCATGCTGCATCATCATGGGTCCCGGTCCCGGGGGCATCCCCTTGGGAGCCTCGGCCCATACGGCTGCCGCCAGGCCTACGGCCAACACCAGGGTTAAAGCCAGCAGCAACGATTTCTTGCCCAAAGGTTTCATACATCCATCTCCTCTATCGGTTTTGGAATTTCAAGTCACCTTCCGGGGACTTCATTAGATAAAACCCGGTTAGCTTTGGATTCCGGCGCGGGATTATTTCGTCCACCTAAAGGGCGGGGGAATATTAGTGGGAGCATAACTGGGCGCGCTTGGCAGTCAACCCTTGTAGGGGCGGCGTCCGGTGGCACAGGTTTCAAACCTGTGCTACTGCGCCTCAGGGCGGGGTAACCCCGCCCCTACGGGTTAACCGCCGAGAGGCAAAGGCAGGCTGATTCGGGATAGAGGTTCCGGAGGTCCTGAGGATTCGGCGCTAACTGCGGCAGTAATCGTCGTCCAGGCGCCGGATATCGTCCTCGCCGAGATAGGAGCCGGTCTGCACTTCGATGAGGCGCAGGGGCTGGCTCTCCTGGTTTTCCAGGCGGTGTGCGGTTTTGGCGGGGATATAAACACTCTGGTTGCTGGCCACCGACGTGGTCTCCGCGGCGATGGTCACCCTGGCGGTGCCCTGCACCACCACCCAATGTTCCGCCCGGTGCTGGTGGCTTTGCAGGCTGAGGCGGCCGCCCGGCGCCACCTCGATCTGCTTGACTTTATACCCCGGGCCCTCGTCCATCACGGTGTAATGCCCCCAGGGCCGCTGCACCGTGGGGTGCTGCACCGACTCCACCATCTGCCGTTGGTGCAACTCCGCCACCAGGTCCTTCACTTCCTGGACCCGTTCCCTATGGCATACCAGGGTGGCGTCTTGCGTATCCACCACGATGATGTTCTCCAGGCCGATGGTGGCCACCAGACGACCCTGGGCGAAAAAGGTGCAGCCCTTGCTGCCGCGGTCCAGGGTCCGGCCCTGGACCACGTTCCCCCGGGCGTCCCGGGGAAAGATCTCTTGCAAGGCCCCCCAGGTGCCCACGTCGTTCCAGCCCATCTCCACCGGCACCACGGCCACCCGGGCGGCATGCTCCATAATCCCGTGATCCAGGGAGATGTTGGGAAAATCCCGGTAAATCTCCGCCAGGAAATCAGGGGCCGCCTTTCCCTGCTGGATACGGGCCAACCCCTGGTAAACTTCCGGCAAGTGGCGCTTAAATGCCTCCAGCAAAGAATCCCGGCGAAACAGGAAGATGCCGCTGTTCCAGTAATAGCCGCCTTCGTCCAGAAAGGCCCGGGCCTGGGAGGCCTCCGGTTTTTCAATGAAGCGGGCGGCCTGAAACCCGGTTCCGGCGGCGTCCAGGGGCGGCCCTTGCTTTATATAGCCATAGCCGGTTTCCGGGCGGCTGGGGGGGATGCCGAAGGTCACCAGATAGCCGGCGGCGGCCCAGACCGCGCCCCGGTCCAAAACCGCCAACAGACTCGCCTGATCGCTGATAAAGTGGTCCGCGGGAAAGACCGCCAGCAAGCCGCGGGGGTCGGCGGCCCCCAGCAAGACCGCGGCCAGGCCCACCGCGGGCGCGGTGTTTTTCCCTTCCGGCTCCAGGATGATCCTGATGTCTTGCCAACCTTTGCGGCGCAGTTCCAGACTGATAACTTCCGCCTGGGCGGTATTGGTCACCACCGCCAGGCGCTCCGCGGGAATGCGAGGCAGCAAGCGCTCGATGGTCGCCTGAATCATGGACTCCGAACCCAGCAGGCGCAGCACCTGCTTGGGATATTGGGAGCGGCTCAGGGGCCAGAAACGGGTGCCCAGGCCGCCCGCCAGGATTAGGCCGGTTATCGGAACGGGGTTTTCAGTGTCATCTTCTTACCAACTCAAGTTTCGCACCCCTGAATTCACTACACAGGCGGGAGCCAGGCTACCGGACTTGGTAGCATGGGCCTCTGGCCTGTGTGACCTAAACTCAAATTAACTTTACACAGGCGGGACGCCTAGGCTACCAGATTAAATCGCCTGGTCCAGCACCCTCAACAAGTACTGGCCATAGCCGTTCTTCCCCAACGCCTGGGCCAGGGCCCGCAGTTGCCCGGCGTCGATATATCTCATGCGGTAGGCGATCTCTTCGATGCAGGAAATCTTTAGGCCCTGCCGCTTCTCGATGGTTTCCATGAAGGTGGACGCCTCCAGGAGCGATTCGTGCGTGCCGGTATCCAACCAGGCGAATCCTCTTCCCAGGATCTCCACCCGCAGGGACCCTCTTCTCAGGTATTCCCGGTTGACGTCGGTGATCTCCAGTTCCCCCCGGGGTGAGGGTTTGAGGCCGGCGGCGATCTCCACCACGCCATTATCGTAAAAATAGAGACCGGGAACCGCATAGTTCGACCTGGGTTTGGCAGGTTTCTCCACCAACTCGATGGCGCGCTGCCCATCATCAAACTCCACGACCCCGTATCTTTCCGGGTCCTTCACCCAATAGCCGAAGATGACCCCGCCCGACACCAGACTTACGGCCCGGCGCAAAATCTCCTGAAAACCGTGCCCATAAAAAATATTATCCCCCAGGACCAGGCAGACCCGGTCCCGGCCGATAAAGTCCCGGCCGATGATGAAGGCCTGGGCCAGGCCTTCGGGCCGGGGCTGTTCGGCATAGGCGAATTGCAAGCCCAGTTGGGAGCCGTCTCCCAAAAGGGTCCGGAACCTGGGAAGATCCTCCGGGGTGGAGATCACCAGAATCCGGCGGATGCCTGCCAGCATCAAGACCGACAGCGGATAATAGATCATGGGCTTGTCATAGACCGGCAGGAGCTGTTTGCTTACCACCTTGGTGATGGGGTAGAGCCGCGTTCCGGCCCCGCCCGCCAGAATTATGCCCTTCCAGCCTTCGGCCCCGGCGCCCATCCGGTCCGCGGCCCCCTTGCCTGCCGAATCTTGCATCTTAAGCTCTCATCCGCCCCCGAGGTGATAACGGCCGGCCAGCCCTGCATATGCCGTAAGCATTATTTTACCTTACTCGCCTCAGTTGTTCCAAGGGTTATTGGCTCGCCGCCGCGGCCGCACCATAATCTTCCCCTTACAAAAGACTCGCTCCCCAGTAATGATCCCGATACTTGCGGTAATATTCCACGGTCCGGGAGATCCCTTCCTTAAGGGAGGTTCGGGGCCGCCAGCCGATGGCTGCCGCGATCTTGCCGATGTCGCTGACGTAGTCCCCGGTTTCCACGAAGTAGCGGTCCGCCGGCCACTCCACCCGGCGCACCTCAGTGCCGGGCACGGCTTCGGCCACCAGGCGCGCCATCTCCGCAAACGGCGTGGACGTGGCGGAGCCCAGGTTATAAACCTGGCCGGCGGTTCCGGGAGCCAGGGCCAGGGCCAACATGGCCTCCGCCAGGTCCTCCACAAAGATATAATCCCGGGTCTGCCGCCCCTCGCCGTAAATCGTCAGGGGCTGCCCCTCCAGGGCCAGGCGGATGAACCAGTTGACGATCCCGTATTTGCTGTGCTTCATCTGCTGCCGGGGACCGTAAGGATTGGCGATGCGCACGCTCACCGTATCCAGGCCGTAGGCTTCGTGATAGAAGCGGTAATACTTTTCCCCCGCCAGTTTATGGATGCCGTAAATGCTCAGACAATTGAAAGGATGGCCCTCGTCCACCGGGTTGTAATCGATCCTCCCATAGACGAATCTCGAACTGGCGAAGACCAGCCGGGCCTTGGCGCCCACCCGGCGGCAGGCCTCCAGCATCTGCAGGTGACCTTTGCAGTTGATATCCAGGTCCAGAAACGGGTCGGTGTTGCTGTCCACATAGCTCACCTGTCCGGCCAGGTTGAAGAGGTAATCGGTTTCCGCCACCAGGCTTGGGTCCAAGGACGGATCCCGGATATCGCCCTGGACGAATTTGACGGGCTGGGAAATCCCGTGCAGATTAAAAAGATTTCCCCCATAAGCCGGCAACATCGCATCCAGGATGGTAACCCGGGCCCCATGCTGCACCGCCAGGTGGGCGATGGTGCTGCCAATCATGCCGGCGCCCCCGGTAATCAGGACGCGGGCCCCCTTAAGAGCAGAGAGATCGCTGATAACCCACCTCCGCCGCCATCCGGCCCGGGGAGGCGCGCCTACTTTCCCCGGAGACCGCGGCCATTGGCCCTCATCCTATCAAAACTTGGAATTTTGTGCTATCTTGGCTCCTGGAAGACAATTTGCCCCTATTATTTGCAGGTTATGGGAAAGCTTAGCTGCTTCAAGGCTTACGACGTGCGCGGGCGGGTCCCGGAGGAACTCGATGAAGATCTGGCCTACCGGATCGGCCGGGCCTACGCCGCCTTCCTGCACCCCTCCCGAGTAGCCCTGGGCCGGGACATCCGCACCTCCAGCCTGCCTCTGGCCCAGGCCTTGAGCGCCGGGCTCCGCGACTGCGGGGTGGAAATTCGGGACCTGGGATTGTGCGGCACCGAGCAGGTTTATTTCTATACCGCCCACCTGAAACTGGACGGCGGCCTCATGGTCACCGCCAGCCACAACCCCCCGGACTATAACGGCATTAAGTTTGTGCGGGAGCAAGCCCGCCCCCTGAGCGGCGACTCCGGCCTCGGTAACCTGGAGGCCCTGGCCGCAGCCGGCGAATTCCCGCCCTGGCACCCTGGCATCCGGGGCGCCCTGGTGCCCACCGAGGCCTTCCAGGCTTACGTCGCCCACCTGCTCAGGTACGTGGACCCGGCCCACCTCAGGCCCCTTACGGTGGTGGTCAACGCCGGCAACGGCTGCGCCGGCCCGGTGCTGGACCGCCTGGAGAAACACCTGCCCTGCAGATTCATCAAAATCAATCACGAGCCGGACCCCAGCTTTCCCCACGGGGTCCCCAACCCCCTGTTGCCGGAGAACCGCCAGGCCACCAGCGCCGCGGTGCGCCTGCACCGGGCCGATCTCGGGCTGGCCTGGGACGGCGACTTCGACCGCTGTTTTTTCTTCGATGAGCAGGGGAACTTCATCGAGAGCTATTATATCGTGGGCTTCCTGGCCCAAACCCTCCTGGCCCGCCACCCCGGGGCCGCGGTAATTTACGACCCGAGGCTCACCTGGAACACCGTGGAGCAGGTCTTGGCCGCCGGCGGCCGGCCCCTCCAGAACAAGACCGGCCATGCCTTCATCAAGGAACGCCTGCGCCTGGAGAACGCGGTTTACGGCGGGGAGATGTCCGGGCACCACTATTTCCGGGATTTCGCCTACTGCGACAGCGGCATGATCCCCTGGCTGCTGGTGCTGGAGTGCTTGAGCCGCAGCGGCCGGCCTATGTCGGCCCTGGTGGCGGAGCGCCTGGCCCGCTTCCCGGTGAGCGGCGAGATCAACCGCCGCCTCCCGGACCCGGGGGCGGCCCTGCGACGGGTGCAGGACTTCTACGGCCCCAACGCCCTCAGGGAGGAGCACATCGACGGCCTCAGCCTGGAGTTTCCCCAGTGGCGCTTTAATCTGCGGCCCTCCAACACCGAGCCGGTGCTGCGCCTCAATGTGGAAACCCGGGGGGATCCGGTCTTGCTCTGGGAAAAGACCGAAGAAATCCTGGCGCTGTTGAGGTAAACATTAAATACCCCAAATCTTAGGCGATCTCGCAGTTAAACCTAAGAACCCGCGCTTTCATGATACGGCTGGCCCGCCTGGTACAGGCGCATCCTGGCTTCCATCTGCTTGGCGAGTTCTGGCTGGCCGCGGGAAGATGCCAGATCCACAGCCTTCCGGGAAGCCCGCACAGCCTCCGGAAAGCGGCCGGCCTCGGCGTACACGGCCGCCAGGGTGTCGAGCATCTCCGGTTGGCCATCTCCGCTAAGCTGGTTGGCCTTTTCCGCCAGGGGCACCGCGGCAGGGCCGTTGCGCAATTTGGGGTCGGCCGCGGTAGCCAGCAGGCGGGCCAATTTGTTGAGGTAAATCGGCCGGTTCGGCTCCAGACGTACGGCGTCCCGGAAATGCCACAGCGCTGCTCCTGCCTGATGTTGGGACATCAGGGCCAGCCCCAGGTTGTAATGCGCCAGACCATTATGCGGATCGAGCTGCAAGGCCCTTTGGTAACAGGCGATGGCCTGATCTAGCTTTCCCTGGACGCTGAGGGCATTACCCAGGTTGTTATACGTCGGCGCATAGTTGGGATTTAGAGCCAGGGCCGTCTGATAATGCGCCAGGGCCTGAGCCAGCTTGCCCTGTTGAAAAAGGGCCAGCCCCAGGTCGTTATGCAGCGTGGCATAATCCGGATTGGGGCTGACGGCCTCCCGGTTGAGGCGCAGGGCTTCTTCATAATGGGCCACCGCCTGAGCCAACTTGCCTTGTTGTTCCAGGGCCAGTCCCAGGCTGTATTGCGCGGTGGGATTGTCGCCGGTTACCCGCAGGGTATGCTCAAACAAGGAGACCGAATCCCGCCAATGGCGAACCTGCGCCCAGGTGCAGAGGGCCAGCGCCGCCAGTATTAAGCCCGCCCCCGCGGGCAGCAGGAACCTCCCGGGCCGCCACCCCGCGGCCACCTCCGCCGAACCCCAGGCCACTATGAGAAACAAACCGATGAGCGGCACGTAAGTAAACCGGTCTGCAGATGCCTGCAAGCCCACCTGCACCACCCCGATAACCGGCGCCAAGGCTGCCCAGGTACCAAAACCAGCCCACCGGGAGATACGGGTGTCGGCGGCCCAGCCGGATTGCCAGGAAAGAGAGAACTGCCAGAACCAGAGCGGCCCCCAGGGGTTGCCAGAGGGGCGGGCGATTCAGGGAAAGCGGATACATGATAGCCAGGCGGCTTGGCCAGATCATCTTGGTCAGATAACTTAAATAGGCCATGCAGGCATCAGCTAAACGCATGGTCAAGGGGAACCTGGCCAAGGGCACGACCGCGTTCGAGACTTGTTGACCATAGAGAGTTATCAGACTGCAGAGGACCGCCAGGGCAAGGAGGGGGACCTTTTCCCGCACCAGGTGTTTGAGGGAAACCCCTGGCCCTGAAGTCTCCGGCTCTCCGGCAGCCTCCGCAGCCCGCGGCGACCAACGGGCCAGGGGCCAGTAGTCCAAGAGCAGGAGCACCAAGGGCAAGGTCACCAGCATGGGCTTGGCCATCAACCCCAGCCCGAAACTGAGCAGGACCAACAGGTAACGTCTAAACCCCGGACGCTCCACGTACCAGACATAAGCCCACATGGTGAGCAGCCAGAAAAAGGTGCTCAGCACATCCTTGCGCTCCGCCACCCAGGCCACCGATTCCACGTGCAGGGGATGAAGCGCAAAGAGGGCGGCCACCAGAAAGCTGCGGCCCACGGCCCGGGTGAGCCGTAAGAGCCAGAGAAACAGCAGCAGTGAGTTGACAATATGGAAGAATAGATTGGTTAAGTGAGGCGGGCCGGGAGCCATCCCAAAAAGCTGGCAGTCGAGCATGTGGGAAAGCCAGGTCAGGGGAATCCAATAAGGGTTGGTGTAGGTGAAGGCCCAGGCCAGTCCTCCCAGGGTAAGGCCCCTCTGGACCTGGGAATTATAGGTTACATAAAAATTATCATCGAGATTGATGAACTGATGGTTTCTGAGCTCGGCATAAACGGTGGCGGTTGCCAGGACCAGGAAGAGGCAGGCGATTATTTTCCAATGACGCTGGGACATACGCCAATTAATTTATCCGCGGTTAACCGAGATTAGGCGGCCGCGGCCCTCAGTGGCAATATGATTTTGGGGACCTCTTGGCTTTATATGAGAATGTAGCGCCGGCGCCCTCGCCAGCCGCGGCAACCGCCGAGGGCGGCGGTTCTACATGTTCATTTTTCGTGGTGGCCGTCAGGTCATAGTGCCTCGCTGAAAATCCCCCAAGGTTCCCGGCCACCTTTCAGGTCTTGAAAACCTAGGCCATTTCAAGGCGCCGGGCCATGGGGCAGCTCTTTGACGCTGCGGTACCAAAGAAAAAGCGCCACCCAGATAAACAGGAAATCGGAGGTCCAGGGGGCCAGGGCCGGGTTGATCTTAAAGCCGATGGCCAGGCGCCAGGAGGCGGTGAAGACGATGTAGTACACCAGAAACAGGGCCAGTCCCACAATCATCCCCCAGGTCCGGCCCTGGTGCCGGTGGCTTAAACCCAGAGGCATGGCGATCAGGCAGAGGATCAGGGCCCCCACCGGCATGGCGAAGCGCTGGTTCAACTCCACCACCGCCCGGTTATAGGGGTCCGTGCCCGCCGGCTCCTGGGAGAGCCTGGACCACAGTTCCCCCAACGACATCTCGGACTCGGACCGGCCGCCGCCTTTTAAGCCAAAACTGAAAAGCTGCAAGGGCAGCTGGTAGCTCTTAAAATCCACCACTTGCCAGCGGTTCAGACCCTTTTCCTCCTCGCCCCAGCGGAACACATAGCCGTCGCTGAGCTCCATCATCATGCTCTCCTGGCCCTCATCGTAGCTCAGCTGTCCTGACTGGGCATAAACCGTGCTGGGATTTTCCCGGTCCCGGAAGTCGTAAACGAAGATGCCTTTCAGCCCCCCCCCGTGGGAAGAGACCTGGTTGGCAAAAAGCATCAGCCCTTGAAAATCCGTATTAAACACCTGTTCCTGGAGACCCAGGTCGGCCCGCTTTTTGGCCACGTTATTCAGGAGGTCCCGGGTGGCCTGCTGACCATAGGGGCTGCCGAAGACTGTGAGCATCAGGGTGACGCCCGCCGCCGCCAGAGAAAAGCCCAGGATGGGCGGCAACAGTTGCAGGAAGCTCATCCCCGCGGTCTTCAAAGCCACCACCTCCCGATCCACGCTGAGGCGGGTCAGCGACAGCAAAATCCCCACCGTGGCCGCCATGGGCAGGGTGAAGACCAGCAGATAGGGGAGCAGAAAGAGACAGGTCTGTAAAACCTCCGCCAGGCCCACCCCCTTCACCACGATCATCTGGGTAATCTTCATCAAGCGGCCCAGAAAGACGATGGCGGTGAAGGCCAGCAGGCTCACCCCAAAGGGCGGCAGGATTTCCAGGAGAAGATAGCGGTAGATAATTGAAGGCATGGGGTGGCGGATAATCCGGGGTGCTCATCTTCCTGGAAGCGCTGGCCGGTTCAGCCTGCGTCCAGCCTGCTTGGTTAGGCGATCACTGCTTAATAAAAAAAGTCCACCGGGCGGCCCGCTCCCCGGCTGGAAGCCTGGCGCCACGGCCGCCCTACAGCTCGCCGCCCTCTATTTTCCCTCATAGACCAGCAAAAGGCAATCCCCTTGACGGGCCAGGAGCCGGAGCTTCTCCGGCAGCTCGGTTGTTAGAGCCGGCAGGCGCCGCTCCTTCGCATATAAGAAGACCTGGGGGCGCCTTTGAGCCAATTTCGCCAGATCGCCGACCCCGGCCAGGTATAAGGCGCGCTCCTGCTCCGGGGCCAACCTGCGGCCGAAATCCAGCTCAGTCCGGGACTCCAGGAGATGGAAGACCTGGCCGCTGTAGAAGGAGAGGCCCTGGGAATAGAGGTCCACTCCCGCCAGGGCGGCGTGCGGCTGCCAAAGGGACTTAAGCAGGCGTCCCATCTCCCGGGGCGAACGCTCCCGGCTCACGCCTTCGATCCCCACCGGCAGCAGGATGCTAAAGATCAAGGCCCCGGCTCCCAAATAGAGGAGGACCCGCTTACGGTCCAGCAGAGCTAAAATCGGGGTCAGGGTGAAAACCGCGGCCACCCCTAACAAATATGGCCGCGGCAGGTTGAGGCGCGGCCAGGCCTGGTTTAGGTTCGAAAAGTAGAGCAGGGAAAACAGGAGCGCCCCCGCGGCAGCCCAACCCCAGAGGCTGGCGCGGAAACCCGGATCTTTCCGCCCGTCCTGGCCGCCGCCCGCCAGGTCCGCCAGACCCCGCCCCAGGAGCAGGGCCAGGGGCAGCAGCGCCGGTAAAATGTAGGGGGCCAGCTTCCCCCGGGAAAGGGAAAAGAAGACCACCACCACCCCGGCCCAGATCAGCAGAAAGACCTGGTCCGGGTCCCGCCGGCGGCGGCGCCAGGCCCAGGGCAGGAGGAAGCTCCAGGGGAGCAGCAGGCCCAGCAACACCGGCCCGTAATAATAAACGGGCTCCGGGTGGAAGGCCGGGGTCAGGAAGCGCCCGAAATGCTGCTCCAGGATGAAATAGTGAAAAAATACCGGATAGCGCCATTGCACGCCGGCGAACCACGGCAGGGCGAGGCCCGCCAGGAGCAGCCAGCTCCAGGGCTGGACCAGCGGCCGCCAGGTCCCCCACCGATATCGCGCCGGCAGCCGTGAAGCTCTCCTGGCTATAACCCCCTCTCCCTTGAGGGGGGAGGCTTGGGCTGGGGCTGGATTTAAAACCACCCAGAGCATCCAGATGAGGCCGGCCAGGAGCAGGGCCACCGGCCCTTTGCTGAGCACCGCCAGGCCCAGGGCCCCGTAAGCCCAGGGCCACAGCCGGGACTGCTCCCGGCGCAGCGCCAGGTAACCCAGGCCGATGGCCAGATTGAAGAGAAAAGCAAAGGTCATGTCCAGGGTGAGGAGCCTTCCCAGGACCACGTAGCCGGAGCAGGTAGCCAGGACCGTGGCGCCCATAAAGGCCGGCGCCGCGCCCCACAGCGTCCGGGCCAAGGCGTAGGCCAGCAACAGGCCGCCCAGGGCGGCGGCGGCCGACGGCAACCGGGCCGCCAGCTCCGTATAACCCAGAACCTTGAAGCTGGCCGCGGTGAGCCAATAGACCAGGGGCGGCTTTTCCAGGTAGGGGAAAAGGTTCAGGTGGGGAATGAGCCAATCCCGGAGCAGCAAGATCTCCCGGGCAATTTCGGCATAACGGCCCTCGTCCGGGTCCATCAGCCCCGGGACCCCCAGCCGGTAGCCAAACAGCACCAGCCCCATGAGCATCAGCCCCAGCAGAATGGGCCATTCCGGACTATGGGGGTTTCGGTTTTCGATGTTCGGCTCTCGGTTAGTCAAATTTTAGGCACCGGGAAACAATAAATTTCTCACGCCAGAAGACCAGGCCGCCAAAAAAAATGTAGAACCGCCGCCCCCGGCGGTTCTCCCGGCTACCAAGCTCAGCCATCCAGGGCTGCCGGTTGCCGCCAAAATTCAGCGGGCCCGGCCCGCCCTCTTAAGTTCTAAATAATTGTCATTCTGAGCGAAGCGAAGAATCTAGTCTTTCCGCTTCTAGACCCTTCGCTTCTGTCGGCCTGTGCTGCACAGGCTGGAAGCCTGTGCCACCAAAACGTTTCCATATTAACATACTTTTCCACTGGTTGCCGGGACGATGAGGCCCAAAAAAAAGCCGGCCCCCCGAAAGGAGCCGGCTTTCATAATTAACGATTAATGAGCGTACTTGGACAGCAGAGGCACGATGAGCAGGGCCACGATGTTGACCACCTTAATCATCGGGTTGATGGCCGGGCCGGCGGTGTCTTTGTAAGGGTCGCCCACGGTGTCGCCGGTGACCGCGGCTTTATGGGCGTCGGAGCCCTTGCCGCCGTAAAGGCCGTCTTCGATGGCCTTCTTGGCGTTATCCCAGGCGCCGCCGCCGGAGGTCATGGAGATGGCCACGAACAGGCCGGTGACGATGGAGCCGATGAGCATGCCGCCCAGGGCCACGGGACCCAAACCGGGCATAAAGCCCACCACGATGGGAGCCAGCACCGGGATCAGGGCCGGCACCATCATCTGGCGCAGGGCCCCCTTGGTGACGATGTCCACGCAGGTGCCGTATTGCGGTTTGCCGGTGCCTTCCATGATTCCGGGGATTTCCCGGAACTGGCGCCGCACTTCCTCCACCACGCTGCCCGCGGCCTTACCCACGGCCTCCATGCACAGGGCGGCGAAGATAAAGGGCAGCAGGCCGCCGATGAACAGGCCGGCCAGCACCCGGGGATCGGAGAGCTCAAAGGACATGGCCCCCGGGAAGGACCGCGAGTACTCGGCGAAGAGCACCAGGGCGGCCAGGGCCGCGGAACCGATGGCGTAACCCTTGGTCACCGCCTTGGTGGTGTTGCCCACCGAGTCCAGGGGATCGGTGATATTGCGGATTTCATCGGGCAGTTCGGCCATTTCGGCAATGCCGCCGGCGTTGTCGGTGATGGGCCCGTAGTTGTCGATGGCCACCACCATGCCGGTCATGGAAAGCAGGGCCACCGCGGTGAGCGCGATGGCGTAGAGGCCGGTGCCGGGGCTGGCCTGGCCGCCGCCCAGGTGGAAGGCCGCCAGGATGGCCGCCACGATGACCAACACCGGCAGAGCCGTGGACTTCATGGAAATCGCCAGGCCCTGGATGATATTGGTGCCATGCCCGGTGGTGGAGGCCAGGGCAATGGACTTCACCGGGGCAAAGCTCTTGGAGGTGAAGTATTCGGTGATGGCCACGATTAAGCCGGTGAGGAGCACGCCGATGACCGCCAGCAGGAAGACGTTAAAGGGCGGGATCACGTAACCCGCGCCTCCCGGCGTCACGGCCTTGGCGGCCACGCCCGCCATAAACTTGTTGGCCAGGGGATAAAAGGCGACGGCGGCCAGCACCCCGGACACGATGAGGCCCTTGTACAAGGCGCCCATGATGTACTGGGATTTTCCCAACTTGACGAAATAAGTGCCGATCACCGAGGCGATGATGGAGACGCCGCCGATGACCATGGGGAAGAGGATGGCCTTCGACCCGGCGCCGTATATGGTATTGGCCAGCAGCATGGCGGCCACCAAAGTGACCACGTAGGTTTCATACAGGTCGGCGGCCATACCCGCGCAGTCACCCACGTTGTCGCCCACGTTGTCGGCGATGACCGCCGGGTTCCGGGGGTCGTCCTCCGGGATGCCGGCTTCCACCTTGCCTACCAAGTCGGCGCCCACGTCGGCGGCCTTGGTGTAGATGCCGCCGCCTAGCCGGGCGAAGACCGATACCAGGGAGCAGCCGAAGCCGAGACCGATCAGGGCGTGCATGGCCTGATGCGGATCAACGCTCATCAAAAACTTGAAGTAGCCGGCCACGCTCAACAGGGCCAGCCCCACCACCAGCAAGCCGGTGACCGAACCGCCCCGAAAAGCAATTTTCAGGGCGTGCGCCATGCTGACATAGGCTCCCTGGGTGGTGCGCACGTTGCAGCGCACGGCCACGTACATGCCAATGTATCCGCACATACCCGAGCCCACGGCGCCGATGACAAAACCGATCGCGGTGTATTTGCCCAAGGCGAAAAGCAGGACAAACAGGACCGCTCCCACCATGGCCACGGTCTTATACTCCCGATTCAGGAAGGCATTGGCCCCTTCCCGCACTGCCGCGGAAATCTCCTGCATCCGGGCGCTGCCCGGATCCTGTTTCAGGACCCAGGTGGTGGTGATTAGGCCATAGACTACGCCCACCGCACCGCAGATCAAGGCAAAAGTCATAATATCCATCTGTTTGCCATCCTCCTGATAATTAATAATTTCCTTAATTATTTAAGGTTATTGCGCCGATTGAGGGAGAATTTCTCCACATCCGCCCCTCCCCTTTCCGGGAGCCGAATGTCAATTCATACCCTAAATTGCCACCCGAAGTAAAGGAAATTTTTCACAAGTTTTAAATCTATTTATTGTTTATGGCAGATCGGAGTCTCGGGGAGAATCCGGGGGCGGTAAGTTGCTCATGGGGGACGGGGCCGCGGGATTATTTTTCCCTCCCCTCCCGGCGGCCAATTGGGGATGGTCCTTGGGGTCTATGACCATCAACCCGTGGCGCTGCGCCAGATACAGGAGATACTGGTACTCCATGGCCTTTTTTTCCAAACGGTAGCGCAGCACCAATCTCAGGGGCAGATAGAGCAGGCCCAGGCCCAACAGGGCGATGAGGAGATATGAACCACCCAATCCCATGCCCTGGATCCCCCCGGCAATCAGGGCAAAAGCCGCCTTGCCCTGGCCCAGGAAGGCCAGGGAGGCCATGAAGGCCAGCAAGCCCAAGAGATACCAGACCGGCCAGCGCCTCCTGCCTGAGCCCTTGACGCCCTGGGGGGTCGGCTCCGGGGTCTGGCCAAGAATCTCGAAGCCCTGGATAATGAGGCCGAACAGGAAGAGCAGGGCGATGGGCGCGAGGAAACTGGCCAGGAGATAGGCCTTCCAGGGGAAGGCCACCGGGGTTCTGGCCTGCTCCGCAAAGATCCCCTCCAGGTCGATCTGGCAGATGAGCGTGAAGACCAGGATGAGGACCTCAACCAGGGCCACTACCACCAGGAAGCTATTGAACACGTAGCGTTTTTCCAGGGGGTCGTAAAAATTGAAGAATCTGGCCATAACTAGTTTCGAGTTGTAGGGGCGACAGTGGCACAGGCTTCCAGCCTGTGATTGGGTCGCCCGGTTTCGAGTTTTAGGTTTTGGGTTATTGCGGTTAGGGTCAAAAATCGGGGCGGGCCGCGGCCGCCAACGCTGGTGCGGTGGCGGCCACCATTAATTCCCAATAGTACAAGCCCGCGGCCCAGAACACCATGAGGCCGTCTTCCAGGATGGGCGCCAGGCCCACCTGCCGGCTAAAAAAGAGACCGCAGCCACAATCGATCTTCAACCCCCGGGCCAGGGTAATGAGCATCGCCAATAAAAAGATCCCGGAGAGAAACCCCAGCAACATCAAGCAACTGCGCCTTTTAAGCCCCAGGACCAGAAAAATTCCCGCCGCCAACTCCAGCCCGGGCAGCACCGCGGCCACCACCCCCACCAGGCCCGGCGGCAGAAGCTGGTAAGCCAGCACCGCTTCCGCAAATTCGTCGGTGTGCAGCAGCTTCAGATATCCGGCGTAAGCAAAGAGCCCTCCCAGGATGATCTCCAGGAGACGTCTTAAGATGGCTGGGAATTCCGGGCGCAATCTAAACTTAACCTTCCTTAACCTTGATAGTGTTACTTATTAAGGGGAGCGGAAAAGAGATTAAATTCCCCCCCATCCTAACCCTCTCCCCCATCGGGGGAGAGGGGATAAAGAAGGACTATAGGTTTTTAAGGAATTGGTGGGCAGTGCCCACCCTACATTAACTGTAGCCGCAGGCTTTAGCCTGCGCAAGCCAAGGCTTGCCGCTACTCGATTAAAATGCAATCTATTTAATGCTCTGATTAGTAGATAACCATCCCATAATTGAGCCACAGGTTCACCGGACTGGGTCAACAGCATACCCTGGTCATTTACTGGTTTCGGCCGGATAACCGGCTTCATCCCAGGCCCGGAACCCATCCATGAAGGCGCTCACCTGGGTGAACTTCAGGGATTGCAGCTTCTCCGCCACCTCCAGGCCCTTATTGCAGTTGGCCAGGCCGCAGTAGACCACGATCCGGCGGTCCCGGGGGATGCCCGCCAAGGCCCGGTTCCCCTGGCGCTCCAGGAGTTCCCCGGGAAGATTGACGGCCCCGGCAATGTGCAGTTCGGCGTATTCGCCAGCATCCCGGGCATCCACGAACAGCGCCTGCCCCCCCTGGAAGATTTCGTAAGTCTGGGGCAGATTCAGGGTCTTCACCCCCTGAAATTCCGCCTGGCGGCGTTGCTGCCGCTGTTGGTCCAGGTGGGCCGGCAGGTATCCGTTCCAGGAGAGGCGCACCAGTTGCCATTGCTGCCCAATCCCCAGGACCGTGGCCAGCAGCAGGATAACCCCGGCCCAGGCCAGGTCTTGCCCTAGCAGGCGGCGGCTCAACACGGCGGCGGTGCTCCCCTTAAAGCAAATTGCCGCGCCATGGCGGGCTCCATGGTTTTCTGCGAGATCATTTAGTATTGTGTCCCACGGAAACGTTGCCTAAATGCTTTGCCTTTTTCCTTCCCCATTGAGGGGGCGACACCGGGTGAGGGTGGTAATTTTTCTTTCAGTTACCATATGTTGCCACCCTCCCCCCAACCCCCTCCCCTCTCAGGGAGGGGGAGTTTTTAGCGCCAATTATAGATTAATCTATAATTAGTCTTAAAATAGGGCGGCCTATGGCCGCCGACACGGCGGGCCCGGCCCGCCCTGAGGTTCTAAGGAATCGCTGGGCAGTGCCCACCCTACATTTTCTCGTCTTCCTGTCATGCTGAGCGCAGCGAAGCATCTCGTATTTAGAGATTCTTCGGTCGCCTCCGGCTCCCTCAAAATGACCAGAAATGACCTCGTATCATCTTGGGTCTTAAGTGAACAGCCTTACCTTTAAAGCAAAATTCCGCGGCATGGCGGGCTCCATGATTTTCTGGGAGATCATCTAGTTTCCCTTAAGATTATGGTCCTTTTGCGGGTTTTAGGCTATAAATTTCTTGGCTATGACCTCCACCTCTCCGCCCATCGCCGCCCTGGCCTTCGACCTGGGCAATGTCCTGGTCCAGGTGGACCACCTGCGTTTTTGCCGGGGTCTGGGCGAACTGGCCGGCCAGCCGCCCCAGGAGATTTACGCCGCGGTGTTTCAGAGCGGCCTGGAGCCCGGTTACGACCGCGGCCGCCTCTCCTCCCGGGAATTCCACCGCCGCCTCCAGGCCCGCTTCCGCCTGGACCTGCCTTTTCCCCGCTTCCGGGATCTGTGGAACGGGATCTTCGACCCTTTGGAAGACATGGAGGAGGTGGTGGCCCGCCTGGCGCGGCGCTACCCCCTCTATCTGCTCTCCAACACCAATCCCCTGCACTTCCGTTACGTCCGGGAGCGCTTTGCCTCGCTGTTCAAGCATTTCCGGGCCCTGATCCTCTCCTACCGGGTGGGCAGCCGCAAGCCCGAGGCCGCGATCTTTCAGGCCCTGCTCCGGGAGGCCGGGCTACCGCCGGCTCGGATCTTGTATATCGAGGACAAGGAGGATTTTGTGGCCGCGGCCCGGATTCACGGCCTGACAGCCTGGCTCTTCGTCTCTCCCCGGGACTTCAAAGAGAGGCTCAGGGTCGCGGGCCTCTGGTAGGGATGGTTTCCAACTTTGAGCTTTGAACTTTGAACTAAGGGCCGCCCCCCGAGCCGCCCTCACCGCGCTAAAACGGCGGCTTGCGGCAGTGGAAGTCGGTAGCCTGCTCAAAGGCATAGGCTGCCCTGAATATTTCGGACTCCGCGAAGGGCGGCCCCAGGAGTTGCAGGCCGATGGGCAGGCCCCGGGAGCTGAAGCCGCAGGGCACCGAGATCCCGGGGATACCGGCCAGGTTGGCGGAGATGGTGAAGATGTCCGACAGGTACATGGTCAGCGGGTCGGCCAGCTTCTCCCCCAGGCGAAATGCCGGGGTGGGCGACACCGGGCAGGCGATCAGGGCGCACTCCCGGAAGGCCGCCTCGAAATCCCCCCGGATCAAGGCCCGGGCCTGGGTGCCCTTCTTGTAATAGGCGTCATAGTAGCCGGCGGACAGGATAAAGGCGCCCAACATGATGCGCCGGCGCACCTCGGCCCCGAACCCTTCGGTGCGGGTGTTGAGGTAGGTTTCCAGGAGGTTGCGCCCTTCGGCCCGAAAGCCGTATTTCACCCCGTCATAGCGGGCCAGGTTGGAGGAGGCTTCCGCCACCGCCACCAGGTAATAGGTAGCCACGGCGTACTCGGTGTGGGGCAGGCTCACTTCCAGGATCTCCGCCCCCAGGCCGCCCATGGTTCCCAGGGCGGACCGGATGGCCACCTCCACCTCCGGGTCCAGGCCGGGACCGAAATACTCCCGGGGCACCCCGATCTTCAGCCCTTGAAGATCCTGACCCAGGGCGGCGGCGTAGTCCGGCGCCGCCTGGGGGGCCGAGGTGGAGTCCCGGGGATCGTGGCCGGCAATGACCGTCATCAGCAGGGCCGCATCCTTCACCTCTTTGGTGATGGGACCGATCTGGTCCAGGGAGGAGGCGTAGGCCACCAGGCCGTAGCGGGAAACCCGGCCGTAGGTGGGTTTCAGCCCCACCACCCCGCAGAGGCAGGCGGGCTGCCGGATGGAGCCGCCGGTGTCGGAGCCCAGCGCCGCGAGGCACAGGTCCGCGGCCACCGCCGCCGCGGAGCCCCCGGAGGAGCCCCCCGGAACGTATTCCCGGTTCCAGGGGTTCCGGGTGGGGCCAAAGGCCGAGTTTTCGGTGGAGGAGCCCATGGCGAACTCATCCATGTTGGTTTTGCCCAAAAATATCGCGCCGGCCCGCCGCAGGCGGGCCACCACCGTGGCGTCGTAGGTGGGCACAAAATTCTCCAGGATTTTGGAGCCGCAAGTGGTGCGCAGCCCCCGGGTGACCATGACGTCCTTAAGGGCCAGGGGAATGCCGGTGAGGGCTGAGCCTTCCCCCCGGCCCAGGCGGGCCTCGGCCTCCCGAGCCTGGGCCATGGCCCCGGCCTCATCCAACAACAGATAGGCGTGCAGCTCCCCATCCCGCTCCCGGATGCGCTGCAGCAGTTGGGCCGTCACCTCCACCGGGGAGACCTCCCGCCGGGCCAGCCGCGGCGCCAACTCGCTGATACTCATGCCATGCCAGGGTTCGGTCATTTAAAGCTGTTTCCTGTTTCCTGTTTTCTGTGAAGGGCAAAGGCAAAATCAACGAGGGGCGCGGTGCGCACCCTGCAACTCAAAACTCGAAACTCGAAACTCGTGGTTAAATAATCCGGGGCACCAGGAAATTGCCGTCTTCCCGGGCCGGGGCATTTTCCAGGACAGCGTCCAGCGGCAGGCTCTCCCGGACCTGGTCCTCCCGGAAAACATTGTATAAGGGAACCACGTGGGCCAGGGGCGCCACCCCGCTGGTGTCCAGTTCCTGCAACTTCTCCACGTATTCCAGGATCTCGTTGAGTTGCCCGGTAAATAGCTCGATCTCTGCGGGGCTGAGACTGAGGCGCGCCAGTTCCGCCACGTGCAGCACTTCCTCCCGGGTCAGGGCCATGGGCCAACCTCCTTTAACGAAAAAACAAAAAAAACAAAAAAACCCAAAATTCCCCCGGCGCTCAGAGCCGGAAAGGTCTTTATTAAGGGTTTATTATATAACCTGCGCAAGGCTGGGATGAAAAGATAAATTGCACCGGGAGGAGATTCCTGGGTGAGCTGGCTGGCGCTGCCGCGCCCCGGTTCCGCGGCTCTAGGCTGGCTGAATTTTGCGCGGCGAGGCGAAATAATTTTGCCAAATCCCTTGGCTTATGGTTTATCTAGAAAAGGGGCTCCACGAAATTATGCTCTTCATCCCACTTAAAAGCCAAGGGTAATGGAAACCGCAGAAACCGCCATGCCGCCGTCCGCCCCGGACCTCAGCCGGCTGCAGGAAATCGCCCGGCAGGTGCGGCTGGACATCATCGAGATGCTGTATCGCGCCGGTTCCGGGCATCTGGGAGGGTCCCTGTCGGCCACCGAGATCCTGGTCACCCTGTTTTTTGCCGAGATGCGCGCCAAACCCGGCGACCTTTGCTGGCCCCAGCGGGACCGCTTCATCCTCTCCAAGGGCCACGGCGCTCCGGCCCTCTACGCGGTTCTGGCCCGCCTGGGCTATTTCCCCCGGGAGGAGCTGGCCAGCCTGCGCCAGTTCGGCAGCATCCTCCAGGGGCACCCCGACTCCGGCTGCACCCCGGGGGTGGAAATTCCCACTGGCTCCCTGGGGCAGGGGCTGTCCATCGCCAACGGCCTGGCCCTGGCCACCCGTCTGAACCACCTGGACAGCCGCATCTACGTCCTGCTGGGGGACGGCGAGATCCAGGAGGGGCAGATCTGGGAAGCGGCCATGAGCGCCGCCCACTACCGCCTGGATAACCTCACGGCCGTCGTGGACCGCAACCGCTTGCAGATCGACGGCCGCACCGCCGACGTCATGAGCCTGGAACCCCTGGCCCGGAAATGGCAGGCCTTCGGCTGGCACACCCTGGAGACCAACGGCCACGACTTTCCCGGGCTGCTGGCGGCCCTGAAGGCCTGCTGGGCCAGCCGCGGCCGGCCCAGCGTCATCATCGCCCACACCGTCAAGGGCAAAGGGGTTTCCCTTTTCGAAGACCAGGCCAAATACCACGGGGTAGTCCCCAACGAAGAGGAATATCGCCAGGCCCTGAAGGAGCTGGGGGCTTAATGATTAACTGGGCGCCCTGGGCGTCTTGGCGTGCGGCCTTTCTCTGGTTTCTCCCGCCAAGACGCCAGGGCGCCAGGATGAAGAACTAGCCTCGAGAGGAATTGTGTCCGACAAAGAGAGCACCCGCGTCGAATACGGCAAGACCCTGGCGCAGTTGGGAAACGAGCACCCGGATATCGTGGTCCTGGATGCGGACCTGTCCGGCTCCACCCAGACCCGTCACTTTGCCAAGGCCTTCCCGGAGCGCTTCTTCAACATGGGCATCGCCGAGCAGGACCTGATGGGCACTGCCGCCGGGCTGGCCCTGGGAGGAAAAATCCCCTTTGCCAGCACCTTCGCCATGTTCGCCACCGGCCGGGCCTGGGAGCAGATCCGCCAGACCATCGCCTACGGCAACCTCAATGTCAAGATCGTCGCCTCCCACGGCGGCGTTACCGTGGGGGAAGACGGCGGCTCCCACCAGGCAGTGGAAGATCTGGCCCTGATGCGCATCCTCCCCAACATGGTGGTGCTGGCTCCGGCGGACGGCCCCGAAACCCGGGCCATGACCAGGTGGGCCGCGGCCTATCAAGGGCCGGTCTATATGCGTACCGGACGGATGGCTTTGCCGGTGATCCATGACGACTCTTTCCTTTTCGAACTGGGCCGCGGCTCCATATTGCGTCCGGGGAGTGACCTTACCCTGGTGGGCCTGGGGGTCATGGTGCACGAATGTCTTAAGGCCGCGCTGGTGCTGGCCGAGGAGGGTATCGACGCCCGGGTCGTCAACCTCTCCTGCCTGAAACCCCTGGATTGGGAACTGCTGGTGGACTGCGCCCGGGAAACCGGCGCCCTGGTCACCGCCGAGGAGCACATGGTCACCGGCGCCCTGGGCAGCGCCGTGAGCGAAGTCCTGGCCGAACACTTCCCGGCCCCGCTGGTGCGCATCGGCCTGCGGGACACCTTCGGGATCTCGGGGACCCCCGAGCGCCTCCTAAAGCATTACGGGCTTACCGCCGCCGACGTCGCCGCCGCCGCCCGCCAGGTGTTGGCCAGGAAATAACCCGGTCCCTTTTTTGCATAAATGCCGCGGCGCAACCCCGGTTGCAAGCGGAAATAATTTAACGTATAGTTCTAGGAGATATGAGCCAAAATGGCCTGCCTCCAAGTCAGGTTTCCATCCACTACCTTTTTCCGGGAGATAATTTAGCCAAGTGAATAATCCGGGATTTTCTGAAAAGCTGGCCACTGGGGGCCACTTGCGGCGCCGCGCCTTACTTATGCTGCTGCTGCTGTTCCTGGCCTTCCGGCCGGGACTGGAGGCGGACTCGGCGACTTCGCCTTACGATTCGTTGCGCCTGTTCAGCGAAGCCCTCTTTGAAATCACTCAAAAATACGTTTATGCCAAAACCGATAAGGAGATAATCTACGGGTCCATCCGAGGCATGATGAACTCACTGGACCCCGACTCCGCCTTCCTCACCCCCGAGGAATATCAAAATTACAGCCGCGGCCGGGATGAGGCCATCGCGGAAGCCGGGGTGGATATTATCATCAAGGACAACCTCCTTACCTTAACCGCGGTTCTGGATGGCGGCCCCGGGGCGGCGGCCGGCCTGGAACCAGGTGATCATGTCGTCAAGATTAACGGCGAGGCGCTACGCAACCTGACCACCCAGGAGGCCGCCTCGCGGTTTCGGGGAGCCCCCGGCACCAGCCTAAAATTAGAAGTACTGCGCAACAGCGCCCTCAAACCCCTGAAAATCACCGTGGTCCTGCAGCCCCTGGGGGATAACACCGTATCCTCCAAGCTCATTAATGATTCCTATGGCTATGTGCGGCTGCGCTATTTTAACGACGCCACCCCGAAAGAATTGGCCATCGCGTTAGAATCTTTGCAAAAACAGGGGCATCCGCTGCGGGGCCTGATTCTGGACCTGCGTAATAACGCCCGGGGGTCCCTGGAGCAGGCGGTGCGCACCGCCGCGTTGCTCCTGGGGGATAAGGAAGTGGTCACCGCCAAGGGGCGGACGCCGGGCAGCCAGGAAACCTTCGCTGGCAAGGCGCGGGAACTGGTCTGGAAGGCCCCGGCACCCATGCCCACCATAGTCTTAGTGGATCAAGGGACCGCACGCGCCGCGGAAATCGTGGCCGCCGCCTTGCACGACCAATACCACGCCACCTTGCTGGGAGCCAAGACCGTGGGACTGTGCGGCCTCACCAAGGTCATCCCCCTCCAGGATGGCTCCGCCCTGGTGATGACCATGGCCGAATGCTACACCCCCGGTGGCAAGAAGATCCATGGCGCCGGCCTGGAACCGGAGATCCAGGGCCAGACTCCCAAGCCTAAGGAAAATCAAAAGGAGGCCGCCCTGCGGAAACTCCCCCCCGAGCAGGACCCCTGGGTACAGCAGGCGGTGGAGGTCTTAAAAGGCGGCAACCGGCCCCAGGCGGCCCCCAAGGCCTAAGGATAACGGTCAACCTACCCTGGAGGAGACCCCTGCCCCTCGATAAATCGCATTACGGGAACGAATATTATGTCACGTAGATCATGGCTTATGGTTATTGCGGCTTTCCTGCTGGCGCTGGTACTTTCGGCGGCCCTGGCCTTGCACGCCACCGAACCGGCCGGCCCCGCGGCTCAGGGCCCCGTCCCAGGGTACACGCTCGCCTCCCCGGACCACCCCCCCAGTTTGGAGATCTTTGCCCAGGCCCTGGCCCTGGTGCAAGATCAGTACGCCGAGCCCAAGACCAGCAAGGACCTGATCTACGGCGCCATCCAGGGGGCGGTCGGCACCCTTGACGCTCATTCCTCCTTCATGACCCCGGAGGACCTCAGAGAACTGCAGATCGAAACCAAAGGGAAATTTAGCGGCATCGGCATCGAAATCGCCATGAAGGATCTGGTCCTGATGGTGGTCTCCCCCATCGAAGGCACCCCGGCTTACCAGATGGGAATTCAGCCGGGAGACCAAATCGTCAAGATCAACGGCCAGCCCACCAAGAATATGAGCCTCGCGGATGCGGTGAAGTCGATCCGCGGCCCCCAGGGCAGCAAGGTGACCCTGACCATTAACCGGGAGGGCTTCGCCCATCCGAGGGATTATGTGATCACCCGGGAAATCATTCCCATCCACAGCGTCAAGGCCCGCATCCTGGACGGGGGCATCGGCTATATCCGGCTGACCAACTTCCAGGACCAGACCGACGCGGACCTCCATGCCTATTTGGATAAGATGAAACAACGGCTGGTACCCTTCCGGGGGCTGATCCTGGATTTGCGCAACGATCCGGGGGGCTTGCTGGATCAAGCGGTGCGGGTCGCCGATGAGTTTCTCAAATCCGGCCTCATCGTTTACACCGAAGGACGCAACCGCCAGCAGACCGGCCGCTTCTATGCCACTGCCGGCAAGGATAAATATGCCAACATTCCCATGGTGGTGCTGATTAACGAGGGCAGCGCCTCCGCCTCGGAGATCGTGGCCGGGGCCCTGAAGGACCAGAAACGGGCCCTGATCGTGGGCACCAAGAGCTTCGGCAAAGGCTCGGTGCAGACCATCATCCCCATGGAAGACGACTCGGCCCTGCGGCTTACCACATCTCTTTATTACACCCCCAGCGGCATCACCATCAACGAAAAGGGGATCGTGCCGGATGTGGTGGTGGATGAAAAACCCCTGCCCGCGGACGAGTCCCTGCAAGGTCTGCGGGATGAGGTCTTGGAGCGGCACATGCGCAAGCAAGGGCTGACGGATAAACCCTGGACCCAGCCCGTCACCCCGGCGGAGCTGGATAAAGATCCGCAATTAAAAAAGGCCTTGGAATTGTTGCACAACTGGCCTGCCAAGAATCTGG
>CAWEWX010000059.1:0-16394 GCA_963812655.1 uncultured delta proteobacterium
ACTGGACAAAATTGTGAGGCGGGATGAGAGGGCCAGGGGCGGGGTAGGGGAATCAGGTCGCCTACGGCCAGGGAGAGATAGAGATCGGCGGCAGGGGTTGCTGAAGGGCCGGTCTGGCCCTTCAGCGCTTAGGGGTTAACTGGTCTCTCTATTCTTCGGCAGCCATCGGCGACCCGGGGCTCATGGCTACGGGGCCCATACCGCAACCCTCACCCATCCCCGTCTTCATGGGGGGCTTGGGGACGATCTTGCGAACTTCCAGCCGGAAGAGCACCCTCTTCTCCATCAGCTGTTCCTTCAGGGGGCTGAGTTCCTTAATCTTGGCCACGATGGCATTTCCATCAGGGGTCTCAGCCTTCCACAAGGCACCCAATTCCGCCTTCCCCACAAATAACTGCTTGCGCAGCGCCGCGGTGTCCGTGCGGAATTTTTCCTTGACGTCGAAGAGCTTAGCCGCCTGGTCCGGGGTCAGATTCATGTGTCCATGGTGGCATTGGTGGCCATGCTGCATCATCATGGGTCCCGGTCCCGGGGGCATCCCCTTGGGAGCCTCGGCCCATACGGCTGCCGCCAGGCCTACGGCCAACACCAGGGTTAAAGCCAGCAGCAACGATTTCTTGCCCAAAGGTTTCATACATCCATCTCCTCTATCGGTTTTGGAATTTCAAGTCACCTTCCGGGGACTTCATTAGATAAAACCCGGTTAGCTTTGGATTCCGGCGCGGGATTATTTCGTCCACCTAAAGGGCGGGGGAATATTAGTGGGAGCATAACTGGGCGCGCTTGGCAGTCAACCCTTGTAGGGGCGGCGTCCGGTGGCACAGGTTTCAAACCTGTGCTACTGCGCCTCAGGGCGGGGTAACCCCGCCCCTACGGGTTAACCGCCGAGAGGCAAAGGCAGGCTGATTCGGGATAGAGGTTCCGGAGGTCCTGAGGATTCGGCGCTAACTGCGGCAGTAATCGTCGTCCAGGCGCCGGATATCGTCCTCGCCGAGATAGGAGCCGGTCTGCACTTCGATGAGGCGCAGGGGCTGGCTCTCCTGGTTTTCCAGGCGGTGTGCGGTTTTGGCGGGGATATAAACACTCTGGTTGCTGGCCACCGACGTGGTCTCCGCGGCGATGGTCACCCTGGCGGTGCCCTGCACCACCACCCAATGTTCCGCCCGGTGCTGGTGGCTTTGCAGGCTGAGGCGGCCGCCCGGCGCCACCTCGATCTGCTTGACTTTATACCCCGGGCCCTCGTCCATCACGGTGTAATGCCCCCAGGGCCGCTGCACCGTGGGGTGCTGCACCGACTCCACCATCTGCCGTTGGTGCAACTCCGCCACCAGGTCCTTCACTTCCTGGACCCGTTCCCTATGGCATACCAGGGTGGCGTCTTGCGTATCCACCACGATGATGTTCTCCAGGCCGATGGTGGCCACCAGACGACCCTGGGCGAAAAAGGTGCAGCCCTTGCTGCCGCGGTCCAGGGTCCGGCCCTGGACCACGTTCCCCCGGGCGTCCCGGGGAAAGATCTCTTGCAAGGCCCCCCAGGTGCCCACGTCGTTCCAGCCCATCTCCACCGGCACCACGGCCACCCGGGCGGCATGCTCCATAATCCCGTGATCCAGGGAGATGTTGGGAAAATCCCGGTAAATCTCCGCCAGGAAATCAGGGGCCGCCTTTCCCTGCTGGATACGGGCCAACCCCTGGTAAACTTCCGGCAAGTGGCGCTTAAATGCCTCCAGCAAAGAATCCCGGCGAAACAGGAAGATGCCGCTGTTCCAGTAATAGCCGCCTTCGTCCAGAAAGGCCCGGGCCTGGGAGGCCTCCGGTTTTTCAATGAAGCGGGCGGCCTGAAACCCGGTTCCGGCGGCGTCCAGGGGCGGCCCTTGCTTTATATAGCCATAGCCGGTTTCCGGGCGGCTGGGGGGGATGCCGAAGGTCACCAGATAGCCGGCGGCGGCCCAGGCCGCGCCCCGGTCCAAAACCGCCAACAGACTCGCCTGATCGCTGATAAAGTGGTCCGCGGGAAAGACCGCCAGCAAGCCGGTGGGGGCGGCGGCCCCCAGCAAGACCGCGGCCAGGCCCACCGCGGGCGCCGTGTTTTTCCCTTCCGGCTCCAGGATAATCCTGATGTCTTGCCAACCTTTGCGGCGCAGTTCCAGACTGATAACTTCCGCCTGGGCGGTATTGGTCACCACCGCCAGGCGCTCCGCAGGAATGCGAGGCAGCAAGCGCTCGATGGTCGCCTGAATCATGGACTCCGAACCCAGCAGGCGCAGCACCTGCTTGGGATATTGGGAGCGGCTCAGGGGCCAGAAACGGGTGCCCAGGCCGCCCGCCAGGATTAGGCCGGTTATCGGAAGGGGGTTTTCAGCGGTCATCTTCTTACCAACTCAAGTTTCGCACCCCTGAATTCACTACACAGGCGGGACGCCTAGGCTACCGGACTTGGTAGCATGGGCCTCTGGCCTGTGTGAACTAAACTCACAAATTAACTTACACAGGCGGGACGCCTAGGCTACCTGGACTTGGTAGCATGGGCCTCTGGCCTGTGTGAACTAAACTCACAAATAACTTTACACAGGCGGGACGCCTAGGCTACCTGGACTTGGTAGCATGGGCCTCTGGCCTGTGTAGTCAGTTATTAACGGAAGCATGAAAGGGGTTCCATCTTTATCCCCTCTCCCCCCATGGGGGAGAGGGCAAGGGTGAGGGGGAATTTAATTTCTTTTCCACTCCCATTAATACTTGGTGCGAAACTTGAGTTACCCAGATTAAATCGCCTGGTCCAGCACCCTCAACAAGTACTGGCCATAGCCGTTCTTCCCCAACGCCTGGGCCAGGGCCCGCAGTTGCCTTGCGTCGATATATCTCATGCGGTAGGCGATCTCTTCGATGCAGGAAATCTTTAGGCCCTGCCGCTTCTCGATGGTTTCCATGAAGGTGGACGCCTCCAGGAGCGATTCGTGAGTGCCGGTATCCAACCAGGCGAATCCTCTTCCCAGGATCTCCACCCGCAAGGACCCCCTTCTCAGGTATTCCCTATTGACATCGGTGATCTCCAGTTCCCCCCGGGGTGAGGGTTGGAGGCCGGCGGCGATCTCCACCACGCTATTATCGTAAAAATAGAGACCGGGAACCGCAAAGTTCGACCTGGGTTTGGCAGGCTTCTCCACCAACTCGATGGCGCGGTGGCCATCATCAAACTCCACGACCCCGTATCTTTCCGGATCCTTCACCCAATAACCGAAGATGACCCCGCCCGACACCAGACTTACGGCCCGGCGTAAAATCTCCTGAAAACCGTGCCCATAAAAAATATTATCCCCCAAGACCAGGCAGACCCGGTCCCGGCCGATAAAGTCCCGGCCGATGATGAAGGCCTGGGCCAGGCCTTCGGGCCGGGGCTGTTCGGCATAGGCGAATTGCAAGCCCAGTTGGGAGCCGTCTCCCAACAGGTTCCGGAACCTGGGAAGATCCTCCGGGGTGGAGATGACCAGAATCCGGCGGATGCCTGCCAGCATCAAGACTGACAGCGGATAATAGATCATGGGCTTGTCATAGACCGGCAGGAGCTGTTTGCTTACCACCTTGGTGATGGGGTAGAGCCGCGTTCCGGCCCCGCCGGCCAGGATTATGCCCTTCCAGCCTTCGGCGCCCGCGCCCGTCCGGGCCGCGCCCTCCTTGCCTGCCGAATCTTGCATCTTAAGGTCTCATCTGCTCCCGAGGTGATAACTGCCCGCCGGCTCTGAATATGCCGTAAGCATTATTTTACCTTACTCGCCCGAGTTGTTCCAAGAGTTATTGGCTCGCCATGGCGGCCGCACCATAACCTTGAATCCTGGCCGGATCAGGGGAATGGTTCGCAAATTCGCCTCTTACAAAAAACTCGCTCCCCAGTATTTATCCCGATACTTCCGGTAATATTCCACGGTCCGGGAGATCCCTTCCTGGAGGGAAGTTCGGGGCCGCCAGCCGATGGCTGCCGCGATCTTGCCAATGTCGCTGACATAGTCCCCGGTTTCCACGAAGTAGCGGTCCGCCGGCCACTCCACCCGGCGCACCTCAGTGCCGGGCACGGCTTCGGCCACCAGGCGCGCCATCTCCGCAAACGGCGTGGAGGTGGCGGAGCCCAGGTTATAAACCTGGCCTGCGGTTCCGGGAGCCAGGGCCAAGGCCAGCATGGCCTCCGCCAGGTCCTCCACAAAGATATAATCCCGCGTTTGCCGCCCCTCGCCGTAAATCGTCAGGGGCTGCCCCTCCAGGGCCAGGCGGATGAACCAGTTGACGATCCCGTATTTGCTGTGCTTCATCTGCTGCCTGGGACCGTAGGGATTGGCGATGCGCACGCTCACCGTATCCAGGCCATAGGCTTCATGATAGAAGCGATAATACTTTTCCCCCGCCAGTTTATGAATGCCGTAAATGCTCAGACAATTGAAAGGATGGCCCTCGTCCACCGGGTTGTAATCGATCCTGCCATAGACGAATCTCGAACTGGCGAAGACCAACCGGGGCTTGGCGCCCACCTGGCGACAGGCCTCCAGCATCTGCAGGTGCCCTTTGCAGTTGATATCCAGGTCCAAAAACGGGTCGGTGTTGCTGTCCACATAGCTCACCTGTCCGGCCAGGTTGAAGAGGTAATCGGTTTCCGCCACCAGGCTTGGGGCCAACGACGGATCCCGGATATCGCCCTGGACGAAATTAATGGCCTGGGAAATCCCGTGCAGATTAAAGAGATTTCCCCCATAAGCCGGCAACATCGCATCCAGGATGGTAACCAGTGCCCCATGTTGCACCGCCAGGTGGGCGATGGTGCTGCCAATCATGCCGGCGCCCCCCGTAATCAGGACGCGGGCCCCCTTAAGAGCAGAGAGATCGCTGATAACCCACCTCCACCGCCATCTGGTCCGGATATGCGCTCCTGCGTTTACCCGGGGATCACGGCAATTGCCTCTCATCCTATCAAAACTTGAAATTTTGTGCTATCTTGGCTCCCAGAAGACCATTTGCCCCTCAAAAAACCTTTCCGGGATTAAACCCGGCGAGGCAGGTCCTCAAAAACTTTTATGTCCGCTTTTGGTCGCGGCTGCCGCATAATCTCGGAGGAGATATTTATGGGAATAAGTATGAATAAATTTCTCATTTTCTTAGTCTCTTTACTTACCACAATTTCCATAGGATGCACTTATAGTGGAGCAATCCGCACCGACATATCACCTACTGCTATGATGGGGAGAAAATATCCGGCAAAGGTAGGTGTTTTTTTTGCCCCACGACTTGAGCAATATGAAGAAGTCACCAATCCCTCGACATTATATGGCAGTGCCCATACTTTTAAGTTTAACATAGGTCCTGCATTGAAAGAAGCACTAACAAAAAGTGTTGAAGTAGCATATTCAAATGTTACCATATTAAGCCAACAACCGATACCAGGACAGTTTGACAGAGACATAAGTTTTGACTTACAAAGCTCAAATGTCCAGATTCAGTTTGTTCCAAAATTCTGGAGTAGTGCTGCAAAAGCAAATGCAATTCTCCATGTTTCAATGGAGATTATTGATGGTTCATCGTTGAAAGCTATTCAGCGACTTACTGTGAGTGGAAATGGATTTACGACAGAAGATACTAGCGGAGGGGCTGATGCACAAAAACAATTCTCAAGGTCCATAGAAGATGCTATCAGGGAGCTATCTGAAAATACAGCTAATCTCCTTGTCTCCGGCGTGGCTGAACCCAAAGGTAATTAAATATAATATGTTGATATCGCTGAAATTACAAAGGTCTATAGTTTAACTGGAGATAGTGCAGTCTTCTCTATGCATTTTTGTTGCCGGACACTACTGATGATAACGCCATTTCCCTTTGTTTGTTAAGATGGACCTATTATTTGCAAGTTATGGGAAAGCTTAGCTGCTTCAAGGCTTACGACGTGCGCGGGCGAGTCCCGGAGGAACTCGATGAAGATCTGGCCTACCGGATCGGCCGGGCCTACGCCGCCTTCCTGCACCCCTCCCGGGTGGCCCTGGGCCGGGACGGACGCGCCTCCAGCCTGCCTCTGGCCCAGGCCCTGAGCGCCGGGCTCCGCGACTGCGGGGTGGAAATTCGGGACCTGGGATTGTGCGGCACCGAGCAGGTCTATTTCTACACCGCCCACCTGCAACTTGACGGCGGCCTGATGGTCACCGCCAGCCACAACCCCCCGGACTATAACGGCATTAAGTTTGTCCGGGAGCAAGCCCGCCCCCTGAGCGGCGACTCCGGCCTCAGTAACCTGGAGGCCCTGGCCGCAGCCGGCGAATTCCCGCCATGGCGCCCTGGCATCCGGGGCGTCCTGGCGCCCACCGAGGCCTTCCGGGCTTACGTCGCCCACCTGCTCAGCTACGTGGACCCGTCCCTCCTCAGGCCCCTCACGGTGGTGGTCAACGCCGGCAACGGCTGCGCCGGCCCGGTGCTGGACCGGCTGGAAAAACACCTGCCCTTGAGATTCATCAAAATCCACCACGAGCCGGACCCCAGCTTTCCCCACGGGGTCCCCAATCCCCTGTTGCCGGAGAACCGCCAGGCCACCAGCGCCGCGGTGCGCCTGCATCGGGCCGATCTCGGGCTGGCCTGGGACGGCGACTTCGACCGCTGTTTTTTCTTCGATGAGCAGGGGGACTTCATCGAGAGCTACTATATCGTGGGCTTCCTGGCCCAAACCCTCCTGGCCCGCCACCCCGGGGCCGCGGTAATTTACGACCCCAGGCTCACCTGGAACACCGTGGAGCAGGTATTGGCCGCCGGCGGCCGACCCCTCCAGAACAAGACCGGCCATGCCTTCATCAAGGAGCGCATGCGCCTGGAGAACGCCGTATACGGCGGGGAGATGTCCGGGCACCACTATTTCCGGGATTTCGCCTACTGCGACAGCGGCATGATCCCCTGGCTGCTGGTGCTGGAGCGCCTGAGCCGCAGCGGCCGGCCTTTGTCGGCCCTGGTGGCGGAGCGCCTGGCCCGCTTCCCGGTGAGCGGCGAGATCAACCGCCGTCTCCCGGACCCGGTGGCGGCCCTGCGGCGGGTGCAGGGCTTCTACGGCCCTGGCGCCCTAAGGGAGGAGCACACCGACGGCCTCAGCCTGGAGTTTCCCAAGTGGCGCTTTAATCTGCGCCCCTCCAACACCGAGCCGGTACTGCGCCTCAATGTGGAAACCCGGGGGGATCCGGCCTTGCTCCGGGAAAAGACCGAAGAAATCCTGGCGCTGTTGGGGTAAGTCCTAAATCGATCCTCAAGGCCGGGAGCTCGGGCTCCGGGTCAAGGTCCGCCGCCGAAACGGGCTCCAGAGCAATTTGAAGATATCGGACCTTTTCATATGCTTGCCGAAAAGGCGCAGGAGCTTGTAAGTGCTGAGGGGACGCCAGAAAATCCGGCGGGCAAACAGCATGGCGTAGCCTTTCATGCGCACCCGGTTCACTGCGGCGCTGGGTAGAGCGGTGGGGTCGATGTCAGAGCACTTGAACCATTTGTGCCAATCTCGTCCATCATCAATGATCCCGCGGTCAACATACTCCTGCCACAAAGGGGTGCCCCGGTAGGCGCATAAGCGATTGAAACCGAAGGTATCCAGCTTCAGCCGGGCGGCAAAACGGAAGCTGGCCATGATATCCTGCTCGGTCTCGCCGGGGGAGCTGATGACAAAAAAGCCGTGCACCCTCTCGATGCCGTGCCGCTTCGCTTCACTGACCGCGTGCTCCACCTGTTGCAGAGTTTGCTTCTTCTGCAGCCGGTCCAAGACCTTTTGCGTACCCGCCTCCACCCCGAACGCCAGGAAATTGCAGTTGGCTTTTTTCATCAGCGACAGTTGATCCACCGCCACCGCATCCACCCGACCTTCGCAGCCCCAGCGGAACTTGAGTTGGCGCTCAATGATGCCCCCACAAATTTCGCCGATGCGCTTACGGTTCAGGAGAAAGTGATCATCGGTCAGGTAAATCGAGCCGTAGCCAAGATCGTTCAGCTGCTGCATTTCTCCCAAGACGTGCTCCGCGGAACGGTAACGCCATTTGCCCTGGGAGAGGGCCGGGATATCGCAGTAGATGCAAGAATAAGGACACCCTCGGGAAGTCTGCATAGTGCAGAATTGATCCAGGGAGAGGACCGCAGGGACATCCAGGGGTAAGGATTCGATGTAGTCGATGGGGAGGCTGGTCCGGTCGGGGTAAGGAAACTGATTCAGGTCCTGGAGGAGCGGACGTGGGGCGTTGCTAACAATCTCTCCAGCGTCACGCCAGACCAGACCGGCCACTGCGCCTGGGTCGTCGAGGTTGTCCAAGTAATCCGGCAAAAGGTCTTCGCCCTCTCCGACTGCCACACAGTCCAGGTCAGGGCAGTCCTTGAGGATGCGGTCCGCATTCATGGTGACGAACGCGCCGCCGGCGATGAGGGGGATTTTCGGAGCGGCGGATTTCAGCCGCCTGGCCAGGTTTTTAAGCGCCGGGTAGGTGGTCGTCGAGAGGCAGGATAGGCCAATGACGTCGGGGCGCTCATCCTTTACAGCTTGAGCGAGGCCCTCCGCCTGCATCTTCGGGTGACAGGTATCGAACAGCCTGACCCGGTGACCATGGCGGCGCAGCACCGGAGCCAGGGTCTGGATTCCCAGGGGCGGGAAGGCCATCACTTTGATCCGGCCATCGTCAGACCCGGATCTGTTCAGCTCCTCCGGTAGTAGTTGGCAAAAATTTTCATCCCTGACGTACACCATGAAGACGTGCATCGGACTATCCTTCATCACGGAGTTGCCAACGAGAACTATCGGTGGCAGGCGGATTTCGGGTTCTCAAATTAACCGAGATTATGCAGCAGCCTTGGACAGCGCAATCCAGAAAAGGTTCTTGGGACTTCTTGCCCGTAAAAAATCCCCAAAAGGTTCTGTTCCTGAAGCCAAATCCTCTCGTCGCGCCATGATAGCATAAGCTTCCTTAAAAAAGGCTTGTTTCAGGCAATTCTTGCGGCATAATCCAGGTTAATTACCAAAAAGAATCCGGGTTAAGAGACTGGGGGATGAGATATTACGGCAAAAAATTGCCTGAAGAGGCTTGCACTATCTCGCAGTTAAGCCTAAGAACCCGCACCTTCATGATACGGGCGGCCGGCCTGGTATAGGCGCATCCTGGATTCCATCTGCTTGGCGAGTTCTTGCTGGCCGCGGGAGGATGCCAGATCGACGGCTTTCCGGGAAGCCCGGATAGCCTCCGGAAAGCGGCCGGCCTCAGCGTAAGCGGCCGCCAGGGTGTCGAGCATCTCCGGCTGGCCATATCCGCTAAGCTGGTTGGCCTTTTCCGCCATGGGCACCGCGGCAGGGCCGTTACGAAATTTGGGGTCAGCCGCGGTGGCCAGGAGGCGAGCCAATTTGTTGAGGAAAAGCGGCCTATCCGGCTCCAAACGTACGGCGTCCCGGAAATGCCCCATCGCTGGTGAGCAGCCAGAAAAAGGTGCTCAGTACATCCTTGCGCTCCGCCACCCAGGCCACCGATTCCACGTGCAGGGGATACAGCGCAAAGAGGGCGGCTACCAGGAAGCTGCGGCCCGGGGTCCGGGTGGACCGTAAGAGCCAGAGAAACAGCAGCAGTGAGTTGGCAATATGGAAGAATAAATTGGTTAAGTGCTGCGGGCCGGGAAGCATCCCAAAAAGCTGGCAGTCGAGCATGTGGGAAAGCCAGGTCAGGGGAATCCAATAAGGGTTGGTGTAGGTGAAGGCCCAGGCCAGTCCTTCCAGGGTAAGGCCCCTCTGGACCTGGGAATTATAGGTTACATAAAAATTATCATCGATATTGATGAACTGATGGTTTCTGAGCTCGGCATAAACGGTGGCGGTTACCAGGACCAGAAAGAGGCAGGCGATTATTTTCCAATGACGCTGGGACGTACGCCCATTACTTTATCCGCGGTTAACCGGGATGATGCGGCCGCGGCCCCCCGCAGTCGCAATCTGGTTTTCGGGACCTCTTGGCTTTATATGGGAATGTAGCGCCGGCGCCCTCGCCAGCCGCGGCAACCGCCGAGGGCGGCGGTTCTACATTTCATTTTTCGTTGTGGCCGTCAGGTCCCCGTGCATCCCTGAGAATCCCCCAAATACCTTTCAGGTCTTTAAAAACCTAGGCCATTTCAAGGCGCCCGGCCACAGGGGCAGCTCTTTGACGCTGCGGTACCAAAGAAACAGCGCCACCCAGATAAACAGGAAATCGGAGGTCCAGGGGGCCAGGGCCGGGTTGATCTTAAAGCCGATAGCCAGGCGCCAGGACGCGGTGAAGACGATGTAGTACACCAGAAACAGGGCCAGTCCCACAATCAACCCCCAGGTCCGGCCCTGAAGCCGGTGGCTTAACCCCAGGGGCATGGCGATCAGGCAGAGGATCAGGGCCCCCACCGGCATGGCGAAGCGCTGGTTCAGCTCCACCACCGCCCGGTTATAAGGGTCCGTGCCCGCCGGCTCCTGGGAGAGCCTGGACCACAGTTCCCCCAACGACATCTCGGACTCGGACCGGCCGCCTTTTAAGCCAAAACTGAAGAGCTGCAAGGGCAGCCGGTAGCTCTTGAAATCCACTACTTGCCAGCGGTTCAGACCCTTTTCCTCCTGGCCCCAGCGGAACACATAGCCGTCGCTGAGCTCCATCATCATGGTCTCCTGCCCTTCATCGTAGCTCAACCGTCCTGACTGGGCATAAACCGTGCTGGGATTTTCCTGGTCCCGGAAGTCGTAAACGAAGATGCCTTCCAGCCCCCCCGCCTGGGAAGAGACCCGGTTGGCGAAAAGCATCAGCCCTTGAAAATCCGTATTAAACACCTGTTCCTGGAGACCCAGGTCGGCCCGTTTTTTGGCCACGTTATTCAGGAGATCCCGGGTGGCCTGCTGGCCCCAGGGGCTGCCGAAGACCGTGAGCATCAGGGTGACGCCCGCCGCCGCCAGAGAAAAGCCCAGGATGGGCGGCAACAGTTGCACGAAGCTCATCCCCGCGGTCTTCAAAGCCACCACCTCCCGGTCCACGCTGAGACGGGTCAGCGACAGCAAAATCCCCACCGTGGCCGCCATGGGCAGGGTGAAGACCAGCAGATAGGGGAGCAGAAAGAGACAGGTCTGTAAGACTTCCACCAGACCCACTCCTTTCACCACGATCATCTGGGTAATCTTCATCAAGCGGCCCAGAAAGACGATGGCGGTGAAGGCCAGCAGGCTCACCCCAAAGGGCGGCAGGATTTCCAGGAGAAGATAGCGGTAGATGATTAAAGGCATGGGGTGGCAGTAGTATCCGGCAACAAAATTGCAAGGGGAAGATTATACTATCTCACAGTTAAACTCTATACCATTGTAATTTCAACGATATCAACATATTATATCGATGCTCACTAAATCCCCTCTCCCCCTCTCCGTAGCGGCGGGGTTTCGGTGGGGCAGGCGTCCCTGCCTGCCCTGGGTGGCGGGCACGGAGGCCCGCCCCACCTACCGGCGAGGGGACGACACCGGCTGAGGGGTGGCTTCATCGACCGTTTCATACCCCCCTCACCCTGCCCTCTCCCCCCAAGGGGGGAGAGGGAAATAGCTTGTAAATTCCATGAAATGTAGGGGCGACCCGCTGGGTCGCCCGTAGCCGAGAAGAGAGGGGGAAGGCTCGTAAATTTCATGAAATGATTAGTAAGGGGCATACCTAAGTTCAAGAAAATCCCTACTGCCTGCCTCATAGTAAAAACCTTGCCGGACACTGATGGGGTGGCGGATAATCCGGGGTGCTCATGGTCCTGGAAGCGCGGGCTGGTTCAGCCTTTGCTCAGTTTGCTTGGTTAGGCGATCACTGCTTAATAAAAAAAGTTCACCGGGCGGCCCGATCATGCGCTGGAAGCCTGCGCCACGGTCGCCCCTGCAGCTCACCGCCCTCTATTTTCCCTCATCGACCAGCAAAAGGCAATCCCCTTGACGGGCCAGGAGCCGGAGCTTCCCCGGCAGCTCGGTTTTTAGACCCTCCAGGCGGCGCTCCTTCACATATAAGAAGACCTGGGGGCGCCTTTGGGCAAATTTCGCCAGATCGCCGACCCCGGCAAAGTATAAGGTGCGCTCTTGCTCCGGGGCCAACTTGCGGCCGAAATCCAGCTCAGTCCGGGACTCCAGGAGATGGAAGACCTGGCCGCTGTAGAAGGAGAGGCCCTGGGAATAGAGGTCCACTCCCGCCAGGGCGGCCTGCGGCTGCCAAAGGAAGTTAAGCAGGCGTCCCATCTCCCGGGGCGAACGCTCCCGGCTCAAGCGCTCCATCCCCACCGGCAGCAGGATGCTAAAGATCAGGGCCCCGGCTCCCAAATACAAAAGGACCCGGCGCCGGTCCAGCAGAGCTAAACTAGGGGTCAGGGTGAAAACCGCGGCCACCCCTAACAAATATGGCCGCGAAAGGTTGAGGCGCGACCCGACCTGGTCCAGGTTCGAAAAGTAAAGCAGGGAAAAGAGGAGCGCCCCCGCGGCAGCCCAACCCCACAGGCTGGCGCGGAAACCTGGATCTTTCGGCTCGTCCCGGCCTCCGCCCGCCAGATCCGCCAGACCCCGCCCCAGCAGCAGGGCCAGGGGGAGCAGGGCCGGTAAAATGTAGGGGGCCAGCTTCCCCCGGGAGAGGGAAAAGAAGACCACCACCACCCCGGCCCAAATCATCAAAAAGACCCGGTCCGGGTCCCGCCGGCCGCGGAACCAGGCCCAGGGCAGGAGGAAGCTCCAGGGGAGCAGCAGGCCCAGCAACACCGGCCCGAAATAATAAACGGGCTCCGGGTGGAAGGCCGGGGTCAGGAAGCGGCCGAAATGATGCTCCAGTACGAAATAGTGAAAAAATACCGGATAGCGCCATTGCACGTAAACGAACCACGGCAGGCTAAGGCCCGCCAGGAGGAGCCAGCTCCAGGGCTGGACCAGCGGCTGCCAGGTCCCCCACTGATACAGCGCCGGCAGCCGGGAAGATATCCTGGCTATAACTCTCTCCCCCTTGATGGGGGTCGGTTGGGGTGGGGCTGGATATAAAACCACCCAGAGCCCCCAGATGAGGCCGGCCAGGAGCAGGGCCACCGGCCCTTTGCTGAGCACCGCCAGACCCAGGGCCCCGTAAGCCCAGGGCCACAGCCGGGACTGCCCCCGGCGCAGCGCCAGGTAACCCAGGCCGATGGCCAGATTGAACAGCAAAGCAAAGGTCATGTCCAGGGTGAGGAGCCTTCCCAAGACCACGTAGCCGGAGCAGGTAGCCAGGACCGTGGCGCCCATAAAGGCTGGCGCGGTCCCCCACAGGGTCCGGGCCAATCCGTAGGCCAGCAACAGGCCCCCCAGGGCGGCGGCGGCCGACGGCAACCGGGCCGCCAGCTCGGTATAACCCAGTACCTTGAAGCTGGCCGCGGTGAGCCAGTAGACCAGGGGCGGCTTTTCCAGGTAGGGGAAAAGGTTCAGGTGGGGAATGAGCCAATCCCGGAGCAGCAAGATCTCCCGGGCGATTTCGGCATAACGGCCCTCGTCCGGATCCATCAACCCCGGGACCCCCAGCCGGTAGCCAAAGAGCACCAGCCCCATGAGCATCAGCCCCAGAAGAAAGGGCCATTCCGGACTATGGGGTTTTTGGTTTTCGATTTTCGATTTTCGGTTAGTCAAATTTTAGGCACCGGGAAACAATAAATTTCTCACGCCAGAAGGCCAGGCCGCCAAAAATAAATGTAGAACCGCCGCCCCCGGCGGTTCTCCCGGCTACCAAGCTCAGCCATCTAGGGCTGCCGGTTGCCGCCAAAATTCGGCGGGCACAGCCCGCCCTATGAAGTTCTAAATAATTGTCATTATGAGCGAAGCGAAGAATCTAGTCTTTACGGTTCTAGACCCTTCGCTTCGCTCAGGGTGACAGAAAAAACGGTTTTGACATAGCCTCTACAAATTAAACTTGCTTTGTTGTTCTTCCTATAACGGCGGACCCAGGTGTCCGCCCTTACGGCTGGTGCGCCCCTACAAATCAAACTCATTTTGTTGTTGCTCTGGAGTGGGGCCTTTGCGGCGGCGAACCGCCTTTTTGAAGGTCTTGCGCGGCACCCAGTTGGGATATTCCGGTTGCCGGCCGGCGAACAATTCGGCGATGGTGAAGATTTGCAGCCGGGGAAAGCGCAGGTCCGGAAACAGCGCCGAAACGTAGTAGTCGGCAAGCACCGCCTCTTTCATGGGTTTGGTGGGAGGCTTTAGGGTGAGCAATACGGCGATCTCCGCCTTTTCTTGTTTGCGCGTGCCTTCCAGTTCCCGCACCTCCTTAGCCCCGATGTGACCGCTTTTAACTTGCACGATGATTTTGTGGTAAGTACCATCGTCTTTTTCCTGGAAATAGAGGACCCCGTCCACTCCCCGGTCCGCCCCCTTCCTCTTGTCCTGGGCCGGGGCCGCGTCGATGAGCCCCAAGGCCCACCACTCGAACTGGTGGCGATTGGTCTCCGCCAGGGCCTCGGCGCCCCTGGCGTCCACGGGCTCGCCCACCACCTCGTAAGGGGCCAATTCCTCGCCGAAGGAGTCGTGCAGGCGCTTCTTGATGAGGGTGATGGCCAGATGGGTGATGTCGATGCCGATCCAGCGGCGCTTCAAGTGCTCGGCCACGGTGATGGTGGTGCCGCAGCCGCAGAAGGGGTCCAGGACGAGGTCGCCTTCCTTACTACTTGCTTGAATAATCCGATTCAAAATCCCCTCAGGTTTTTGTGTGGGGTACCCTAAGCGCTCTTTGTCTTTCGTTGAAAGCCATTTAACATCTTGGTCTATTCCAATCTTATTGTCGCCGTAAATGCACCCTTCAGTTCCTGGTTGGTATGCCCATATGTCTTGAGAAGGAACTCCAGGTGCATCACCTAAATAAAATTTATATCTTGGAACAACCCGGGACCCGGATTTTCCCCACGCTATTAGTTCAACCTCATCTAGTTTAGTTAAACGTTCCAATAATGGATATTGGGCCAAATCTTCTCCCGTTAGTTGTAAATACTTAGAATAAAGATATGATGCTGGTTGCCAATGACGGCCAACATCTGAAGGGTTGTAATCGCGCCAAGGTTGTCCGCTTTCCGCTTTCCTAATTCCCGGACCAGTCAGAGCGACAGATTGATATTTTCCTCGCCCGTCTTCTTCGGTGAAAAATTTATCAATATAATCTTTTGTATAAGGCGTTTTAGGCTGATAAAAAGGTGCCTTGTCGCTTTTTACATAATAAAAAATAACTTGATGTATTGGACCAAAACGCTTCCCACTATTATTTGAGCCTGTACGCCTCCATATAATTTCATTCCTTAAATTTTGGAGGCCAAAAACAGCATCCAGTAAAATTCTTAAATAATGTCCCGCCGTCGGATCGCAATGCAGATATAAGCTCCCGGTGGGCTTCAGCACCCGGTGCAACTCCACTAAACGCGCCGCCATCATGCTCAGGTAGGCCATCATGTCGTTCTGGCCCAGGAAGGCCCGCAAGGACCGGAGCAGCTCCGCCAGCCGCGGCCGGTCGCCCCGCACCACGTCGTCGTAGACCGCCGCCGCCTCATCCCCCCAGTGCCAGGTGTCCTCGAAGGCGGTGATCTGGGCCGCGGACTTCTCCCCGCTCTTTTCGGCGAACAGGATGTTATAGGTGGCGTTGGAGTTGAAGGGCGGGTCCAGGTAAATCAGGTCAACCGAGCCCACCGGGATGTGATTGCCCCGGAGAATCTCCAGGTTGTCCCCGAAGAAAAGCTGGTTCTTCCAGGCGTTCATTTACGCCTCCCCTAGATCATGGAGGATGGTTTCAACTTGCTTTTTCAAAGGTGGCAAATCATTTTGGATAATTCCCCAAACCACTTCTTGATCTATTTCAAAATAATTATGCACCAAGACATTCCGCAGCCCTATTATTTCCCCCCAGGGAACTCCCGGATATTTGTCGGTCAGGCCAGAGGAAAGACTACGTGCCGCCTCGCCAATGATTTGCAGATGGCGGGTGAACCATACCTGGATTAATTCATTTTGGGAAAAGGCCTCAAACCCTTTAACTGCATATTTTTCTATCTGTCTTATGGCATCCCGGATATCCAGTAAGCGTTCACGATCGTCCCTCACAGCGGCACCGCCTCATTGAGAACCCGCTCCCGGATACGGGATCTCAGACCTTTTTCGGTCACGACATCCACCGGTCGTCCCAATAAACCTTCCAAATCCCTCACCAGCCCCCCGGGAAAAAAGGGAGTTCGGTTTGGTCCGGCATCTATTAAGAAATCTACGTCACTATCCTCATCCGCCTCGCCTCTCGCCACGGAGCCGAAGATGCGGATGTTATAGGCGCCGTGTTTGGCGGCGATTTCTAAGATTTCCTGCCGCTTTTCTTGCAAAATTTGCTGAAGACCCATGTGCTTTACCTCCCGTCCCGAAAATT
>CAWEWX010000060.1:0-14291 GCA_963812655.1 uncultured delta proteobacterium
CACCCCGCATTTCTCGCAGGTGATGCCCCGGTGTTTCATCCGCTTGTATTTACCGCAGTTACATTCGTAATCCTTGGCCGGGCCGAAGATCTTGGCGCAAAAGAGGCCGTCCCGCTCCGGTTTGAAGGTGCGGTAATTGATGGTCTCCGGCTTCTTCACTTCCCCGTAGGACCAGGAGCGGATCATCTCCGGGGACGCCAGGGCCAGGCGGACCGCCTCGATGACCACCGGGTCTTCCGGCCGGGCAAAAAGGCTGTTGAGATCTTCTAAAGCCACTTCCTTCATCTTATTGCTCATATATAACCTTATTCCTTGCCCTTTTCCTTTTTCAGAAGCTCCACATTCAGAGCCAGGCTCTTCAGCTCCCGAACCAGGACATTGAAGGATTCAGGTAAACCGGCCTCGAGATCGTATTCGCCCTTGAAGATTTTCTCGTACATCCGGGTGCGGCCGGCGACGTCGTCGGACTTTACGGTGAGAAATTCCTGCAGGGTGTAGGCCGCCCCATAGGCTTCCAGGGCCCAGACCTCCATCTCCCCCAGGCGCTGCCCGCCAAACTGGGCCTTGCCGCCCAAGGGCTGCTGGGTCACCAGGGAGTAGGGTCCGATGGAACGCGCATGAATTTTATCCGCCACCAGGTGGTGGAGTTTCATCATGTACATCACCCCCACCGTCACACTCCGGTCAAACTCCTCCCCGGTGCGGCCATCCCGCAATTTGGCCTGGCCGCCGGTGGGCAGCCCCGCCTCCGCCAGAAACTCCCGGACCTCGTCTTCGGTGGCCCCGTCAAAGACCGGAGAAGCCATGTGAATGCCTTCCCGATAATGTTTCTGCCAGATCTCCCGCAGTTCCTCAAAGCTCAGTCCCTCGATCTCCTTGGCCAGCGCGGCGTCGGCCCCCAGGATCTTCTTCAGGCGGCCCTTGATGGCGTCCAGACTGTAAAAGCGGTCGATCATCTCCCCGATCTGTTTGCCCAGCTCATAAGAAGCCCAGCCCAGGTGGGTCTCCATCACCTGGCCCACGTTCATGCGGGAGGGCACCCCCAGCGGGTTGAGGACGATGTCCACCGGAGTGCCGTCGGCAAAATAGGGCATGTCTTCATCCGGCATAATGCGGGAGACCACCCCTTTGTTGCCGTGGCGGCCGGCCATCTTGTCACCCACCGCCAGCTTGCGCTTCATGGCCACAAAGACCTTGACCTTCTTAATCACCCCGGGGGGCAGTTCGTCCACCTTCCGGAGACGGCCCAGCTTGGCCTCAAAGATCATGTTCACCAGGTGCAACTGCTCCAGGTAGCGGTCCAGGATCCGGTCTATCCGGTCTTCCAGGCCGGCTTCCTGAAAGGAGACGTGGCGCCAGAACTCCAGAGGGTGGCGCTTCACCAGTTCCAGGGGCACCGCCGCGGCCTGCGCCAGCAGGGTGAGGCCCCGCCGTTCGTCTTCCAGGGCCTCCTCCACCTTTTGACCCACCACCATTTCCCCCAGCTTCTGGCGGTAGCTCTGGGTGATGATGGCCACTTCATCGGCCTGGTCCTTCTGGAGCTTGGCCACCGCTTCATCCTCGATGGAGCGGCTGCGGTCGTCCTTTTCCACTCCCTTGCGCGAGAAGACCCGGGCGTCGATCACCACTCCTTCGATCCCCGGTGGGACCCGCAGGGAGGTATCCTTGACGTCGCCGGCCTTCTCCCCGAAGATAGCTCGCAGGAGCTTCTCCTCCGGAGTGAGCTGGGTTTCGCCCTTGGGGGTGATCTTCCCCACCAGGATGTCGCCGGGGCGGACCTCGGCCCCCAGGCGGATGATACCGCTCTCATCCAGGTTGCTCAGGGCCTCCTCCCCCACGTTGGGAATGTCCCGGGTGATTTCTTCCTTGCCCAGCTTGGTGTCCCGGGCCATCACCTCGAACTCTTCGATGTGGATGGAGGTGAAGACGTCATCCTTGATGAGCCGTTCGCTCACCAGGATGGAGTCCTCAAAGTTGTAGCCGCCCCAGGGCATGAAGGCCACCATGACGTTCTTGCCCAGGGCCAGTTCGCCCATGCCCGTGGCCGGACCGTCGGCGATGATCTGGCCTCTCTCCACCCGGTCGCCCTTACCCACGATGGGCCGCTGATTGAAGCAGGTGTTCTGGTTGGTGCGCTGGAATTTGGTGAGCTTGTAAATGTCCACCGGCGAGCCGTCGCCGCCGCTGGCCGGCTCCGACGCGCGGATGACCACCCGGGTGGAGTCCACGTCTTCCACCACCCCGGCCCGCCGGGCCACCATGGTGACCCCGGAATCCCGGGCCACCACGTTTTCCATACCGGTGCCCACGATGGGTGAGCTGCTGGTGAGCAGGGGCACCGCCTGGCGTTGCATGTTGGAACCCATCAGGGCCCGGTTGGCGTCGTCGTGCTCCAGGAAGGGGATGAGGGATGCGGCCACCGACACCAACTGGTTGGGGGAGACGTCCATGTTATCAACCTGGTTGGGGTTGGCAATGATGAACTCGCCCGCCCTCCGGGCTTCGATCAGGTCCACCTTGAAACGTCCTTGCGAGTCCAGAGGGGCGTTGGCCTGGGCGATGACCCGGTCTCCTTCTTCCAGGGCGCTCAGGTATCGCACCTCCCGGGTGACCCGGGTCTCGGTCCGGTTGCCTACCTGTTTTTTTTGCACCACCCGGTAGGGGGTTTCGATGAAGCCCAATTCATTGACCCGGGCAAAGGTGGACAGGGAGACGATGAGGCCGATGTTGGGACCTTCCGGCGTCTCGATGGGACAGATGCGGCCATAATGGGTCGGGTGTACGTCCCGCACCTCGAATCCGGCCCGCTCCCTGGTCAAGCCCCCGGGCCCCAGGGCGCTGAGGCGCCGCTTGTGGGTGATCTCGGAAAGCGGGTTGGTCTGATCCATGAACTGGGAGAGCTGGGAGGTGCCGAAAAACTCCTTGATCACCGCCTGCACCGGCTTGGCGTTCACCAGGTCGTGGGGCATCAGGGTGTCCAGGTCCTGGATGGCCATGCGCTCTTTGATGGCCCGTTCCATGCGCACCAGCCCCACCCGGAACTGGTTCTCCAGAAGCTCGCCCACGGCCCGGACCCGCCGGTTGCCCAGGTGGTCAATGTCATCCACCGGGCCTTCTTTGTCCTTCTGGGTGATGAGCTCCTTCACCGCCAACAGGATGTCCTCCGGCTCCAGGGTAGTCTGGTTCAGGGGCAGGCGCTCCTCCGGCGGCCGCAGCTTCAGGTCCAGCTTGAGGCGGCCCACCGAGGAGAGATCGTAGTATTCCGGATTGAAAAAGAGGTTCTTAAAGAAGGTGGTGGCCACTTCCTCATTGGGACGGTTGCTGGGGCGCAAGCGCCGGTAGATCTCCAGAATGGCGTCCTTGGCAGTGGCGGTTTTGTCGGCGTGGAGGGTTTGGCGCAGGCAGGGGCTGACATTGACCCCGTCGATGAAGAGGAGGTCGAGCTCCTTGATCCCCTTTTGCTGCAACAAGCCAATCTTGTCCTCGGCCAGCATCTCATTGCAGGGAGCCAGGACCTCGCCGCTCTCCGGGTCCAGAATATCGTGGGCCACCACCCGGCCCACCAGCTCCGAGACGTTCCCGGGAATGCTGGTGACTCCGGCCCGCTCCAATTTTTTCAGCAATACCGGGGTGAGCCGTTTTAACTTCTTGACCACCACTTCCCCGGACTTAGGATCCAGGATGTCGGCGGTGCTGGTCTTGTCCTGCAGCAATTCCGGAACCAACGGGCGGCGGATGCCCTCTTCCTCCAGCAGGATCCGTTCGGTCTTATAAAAGAAATTGAGCAGCTCTTCGGTGCCGTAACCCAGGGCCTTCAGGAGAATGGTCACCGGAAACTTGCGCCGCCGGTCGATGCGGACGTAGAGGATATCCTTGGGGTCGAACTCGAAGTCTATCCAGGAGCCCCGCAAGGGAATCAACCGGGCTGAATAAATGATCTTGCCGCTGGAGTGGATCTTGGCCCGGTCATGATCGATGAACAGGCCCGGCGAGCGGTGCAACTGACTGACCACCACCCGCTCGGTGCCGTTAATGATAAAGGTGCCATTCTCGGTCATCAGGGGCAGGGTGCCGAAATAGATCTCCTGCTCCTTGATGTCCCGGATGGTCTTGGATTTCACCTCGGCCCCAGTCTCGTAAACCACCAGGCGGACCCGAATCTTCATGGGGACCTCGTAGCTCATGCCCCGCTGCAGGCATTCATCCACGTCGTATTTGGGGTCACCCAGATCGTAGTCCACGAACTCCAGGGAACAGGCGCCGCTGAAGTCCCGGATGGGAAAGACGCTCCGGAACACCCCGTGCAGGCCGTATTCGGAACGCGCCTCCGGCGCCAGGTTTTTCTGTAAAAAGCGGCGGTAGGACTCCTTCTGCATCTCGATCAGATTGGAGATTTCCACAATCCGCTCGATCTTGCCGAAATTCTTGCGGTACAACTTTAAGGGCGATAAGGCGTTGGCCATGGATACTCCTTAATAGGATGGCCTGGAACAAATCGGGGTCCGTACAGCCCGAACCCACCCGCAACTCCAGGGGTTTGCCGCTAATCCCGAATAATGGCCAGGGACACCAAATGGCCTGCCCCGGTTGGCCTTGGCAGCTTTCACTCCTCCGGCCCCAAACCCAGGAGCCATCATCGGCGGGAACCGCGGCGGCTTTGCACCCTAGTTAACCTCTACGGTAGCCCCTTGGGCTTCCAGTTTCTTCTTGACCTCTGCGGCTTCCGCCTTGGAGATGGCTTCCTTCACGGTGGTGGGCACGTTTTCCACCGCTTCCTTGGCTTCTTTCAGGCCCAGATTGGTGATGGCCCGCACTTCCTTGATCACCTGGATCTTGTTGGGACCGCAGACGGTCAGGACCACGTCGAATTCGGTCTTCTCCTCGGCCGCCGGCGCTTCCGCGGCCGCCATCCCCGGCATCGCCGCAGCCATCGCCATGGGCGCCGCCGCGGACACGCCGAACTTCTCTTCCAGCTCCTTGATGAGGGTGGAGAGCTCCAGTACCGTAATACTAGCCAGGTAATCCACTACCTCGGCTCGAGAAATGGACATCGTTCTTCCTCCTTGGATAAATACGAATCTTTTGCTGGCTGTTGGCGCGGGCGTAAGCCGTCAACGCCATTTACCATCAAACCTCGGTGCCGGCCGCGGCCCCTTCAGCTGCCTCGGTGCCGGCCGCGGCGCCTTCAACCGCGCCTTCAGCTGCCGCCCGCTGATCCCGGTGAGCCACCAGGACATTGAGCAGGGAGCGGATCACCCCGGCCAACACGGTCACCAAGCCGGTGGGCACCCCCTGGAGCACCCCCAGCAACTGAGCCAGCAGCACCTCTCGGGCCGGCAATTTACTCAGGGCCTCCAGGTCCTTGGGGCTCAAGAACGCCCCGCTCAGCACCGCCCCCTTGATCTTCAGGAGCGGCTTGTCCTGGGCAAACTTGGTCATGATCCGGGCCAGGGCCACGGGGTCGGCGTAACCCAGGATTAAGGCGTTGGGCCCGGTGACCTGGGAGACCAGGGGGGCGATGGGCGAATCTGCCGCCGCCGCGGCCCGGCGCAGCAGGGTGTTTTTCACCACCTTGAGCTCGGCCCCGGCCTCCTGGAGCTGACGCCGCAGCCCGGTCATCTCCTCCACCTTCAACCCCTTGAAATCCGAGAGGATGCCGATCTGGGAGCGGGATACCTTTTCCCGAATCGCCTGGACGATTTTTCCTTTTTCTTTGATTACCTCGCGCACCACCAGACCAGACCTCCTTTACATCAGGCGCAGCAGATTTTTTACGTCGGAGCTGTCCACCGGGATCCCGGGACCCATGGTGGTGGACACATAGATGCCTTTCATGTAGGCGCCTTTGCTGGTGGCCGGCTTCAGGCGGACCAGGGCTTCCATCAGGGACGCCAGATTTTGCAGCAGCTTCTCGGCCCCGAAGGAGGCCTTGCCCACCGGGGCATGAACCACGCCGGCCCGGTCCACCCGGAACTCCACCTTACCGCCCTTCAGCTCATTGACGGCCTTGGCCACTTCGAAGGTCACGGTGCCCACCTTGACGTTGGGCATCAGGCCCCGGGGGCCCAGGATCTTGCCGATTTTGCCCACCTGGCCCATGAGGTCCGGGGTGGCCACCGCCTTGTCGAACTCCAGCCAGCCGCCCTTGATGCGTTCGATGAGGTCTTCGGCGCCGGCGTAATCCGCGCCGGCCTCCAGGGCCTCCTTCTCCTTTTCTCCCTTGGCGAAAACCAGCACCCGCACGGTCCTCCCCAGGCCGTGGGGCAGCACTACCGCCCCCCGCACCATCTGGTCGGCGTGCCGGGGGTTGACCCCCAGGGCCACCGCCGCGTCCAGGGTTTCGTCAAACTTGCTGGAGGCCGTCTGCAAGGCCAGTTCAACGGCTTCGGTAAAAGGGTAGCGGTGATTGCGGTCCACCTTGGCGGCGGCCTCCCGATATCTCTTGCCACGTTTGGCCATCGGTAGCACTCTCCCTTGATTATTCTCTAACTGTCATTCTGAAGCGCAGCCTGTCATTCCGAGCGCTGCCTGTCATTCTGAGCGCAGCGAAGAATCTAGATTCTTCACTCCGCTTCGCTCCGTTCAGAATGACAGAAATGAATCCCTACTCAATTTCAATGCCCATGCTCCGGGCGGTGCCGGCGATGCTGTGCATCGCCATCTCCAAACTGGTGGTGTTTAAATCCGGCATCTTCTGCCGGGCAATCTCCTCCAACTGGGCCTGGCTGATCTTGCCCACCTTTTCCCGCCCGGTCTCCTTGGCGCCTTTGGCCAGTTGGGCCTTCTGCTTGAGCAGCACCGCGGCGGGGGGCGTCTTGGTCACAAAGGTGAAGGAGCGGTCGGCGAACACCGTGATCATCACCGGGATAATGGTGCCTTCCTGGGCCGCGGTCCGGGCGTTATAGGTTTTGCAGAACTCCATGATATTGACCCCGTGCTGCCCCAGGGCCGGGCCGATGGGGGGCGAGGGGTTGGCCTGCCCCGCCGGAATCTGCAGTTTGATTAACGCGATGACCTTCTTTGCCATTTAATGGTCGCTCCTTACTGAATGGTCAGCCTTTGCAACTATACGGTAACTCTTATTATTGTTTTTACTGGCTACTGGCTACTGACTACTGGCTACTCTAGATTTTCTCCAGTTGGGTAAACTCCAGTTCCACCGGCGTCGGACGCCCGAAGACACTGATCATCACCCGCACCCGGCCCCGGTCCGGCCGCACCTCGTCCACCACCCCGGTGAAATTGGCAAAGGGCCCGTCGTTGACCTGCACCTTGTCCCCGGTCTCGAACTTGATCTTGGGCTTGGGCCGCAGCACCCCTTCCTGCATCTGGGCGATGATCTTGGCCGCGTCCTCTTCGGGGATAGCCACCGGCTCCTCTTTGCTGCCCACGAAGCCGGTGACCTTGGGGGTATCCTTCACCAGATGCCAGGTGTCGTCGTTCAGCTCCATCTGCACCAGGACGTAGCCGGGATAGAATTTCCGGGAGGAGAGCTTGCGCTCGCCCTTGACCATCTCCTCCACGGTCTCCATGGGCACCAGGACCGCGGGCACCAACTCCTCCAGCCCCCGGGCCTTGGCCCGCTCCAGGATGGCGCCCCTTACCTTCTGCTCAAAGCCGGAATGGGTATGGATAATGTACCAGTTCAAGGCCACAGCCGCGTCCTCTGCCTCAGTGGACTAAGACCTGTACCAGATTGGACAGGACGTAATCCACCAAACCTAAATAGATGGCGATGACGATCACCAGGATCAGCGTTACTCCCGTGGTTCCCAGGGTCTCCTTGCGGTTGGGCCAGGTGACCAGTTTTAGCTCGGTGACCACTTCCCCCAAAAAGACCGTGGTCTTATCAAAATAGAGCTTTAGGGGGGGCAGGCTGAACCGGGGAGTCCGGGGTTTGCCGGGCTTCAGTTTGACTAGCTTGCCGGAGCCGCCGGCGCCGACTTCTTTGGGTTGCTTGTTCTTGATCTTCTTCATCATTGCGGTCGCTCTAGTGGCTGCCTCTCGGCGCTCCAAACCCCAAACCAGCCGCGGACTGCCAACCCGCCGCCGGACCACCGTCCTGCCTCAAGCCCGAGGCCCCTTGCTCCCAGGGAATTCCAGCAGGAAATCCGGCAGCTCGACTAAACGGCCCCACCGCGCCCCGCAACCCGTGGTCCCAAGACCCTCACCTCTTGATTGGCAGGCCAGGAGGGATTCGAACCCCCAACATCCGGTTTTGGAGACCGGCGCTCTAACCGTTGGAGCTACTGGCCTGTCTTCGCCCACTCACTTGCTTTCGCGATGAAGGGTATGCGTTCTACAAAAAGGGCAGAACTTTTTGAAGGCAAGCCGATCGGGGGTGCGCCGCTTGTTCTTGGTGCTCGTATAATTCCGGCGCTTACATTCGGTACAGGCTAAGGTAATGATATCTCTCATAATCTTATTCCAAAATCTGGCTTACCACGCCGGCGCCCACGGTGCGGCCACCTTCCCGGATGGCGAAGCGCAGCCCGTCTTCCAGGGCCACCGGAGTAATCAGGGTCACTTCCAGGGCGACGTTGTCCCCGGGCATCACCATCTCCACCCCTTCGGGCAGGGTCGCCACCCCGGTGACGTCAGTGGTCCGCAAATAAAACTGCGGCCGGTAACCGGAGAAAAATGGCGTGTGGCGGCCACCCTCCTCCTTGGTGAGTACGTAGACCTCGGCCTTGAACTTGGTGTGCGGCGTGATCGATCCCGGCTTGGCCACCACCTGGCCCCGCTCCACCTCTTCCTTCTTGATGCCCCGCAGCAGCAGCCCGACGTTGTCTCCCGCCTGCCCATAGTCCAGGGTCTTCCGGAACATCTCCACCCCGGTGCACACCGTCTTCTGGGTCGGGGCGAATCCCACGATCTCGACTTCCTCCCCCACCTTGACCTTACCCCGCTCCACCCGGCCGGTGACCACCGTGCCCCGGCCCGAGATGGTAAAGACGTCCTCCACCGGCATCAAAAAGGGCTTGTCGACGTCCCGCACCGGCTCCGGAATGTAGCCGTCCAGGGCCTCCATCAGGGCGAAGATCGGCGCCACCTCCGGAGACTTTAAGTCATCCGACTCCAGGGCCTTTAGGGCCGAACCCCTGATGATGGGTATGTCGTCCCCGGGAAAGTCGTACTTGGAGAGCAGTTCCCTGAGCTCCAGTTCCACCAGCTCGATGAGCTCCGGGTCGTCCACCAGGTCTACCTTGTTCAGGAAGACCACGATGAACGGCACCCCCACCTGCCGGGCCAGCAGGATGTGCTCCCGGGTCTGGGGCATGGGGCCGTCGTCCGCCCCCACCACCAGGATGGCCCCGTCCATCTGCGCCGCCCCGGTAATCATATTCTTGATATAATCCGCATGCCCCGGACAGTCCACGTGCGCATAGTGCCGCTTCTCCGTCTCGTATTCCACGTGCGCCAGGGCGATGGTGATGCCTCGCTCCTTCTCCTCCGGCGCCTTGTCGATCTGGTCGAAGGGCACGTACTGGGCCAAGCCCTTCTTGGCCAAATGCTTGGTAATGGCCGCGGTCAAGGTCGTCTTCCCATGGTCGATGTGACCGATCGTCCCTACGTTCACGTGCGGCTTCTTGCGCTCAAACTTCTTCTTGGCCATCTCTTCTCTCCGGAAGGCATATCCCGGTGCGCCCCAGGACTAAGGCGTAATCCCGGTCATCAGTGGCAGCCGTGAAGCTGCGCCCTCTCCCCGTCCAGATTCCGATCCAGATTAACCACGCTGGCTTCGCCTGCAGCTTCCCCGGCTTCCCTGGGCTCCCTGACAAAAATGGAGCCCACGACCGGGATCGAACCGGTGAACCTCTTCCTTACCAAGGAAGTGCTCTACCAACTGAGCTACGTGGGCCCGATAACTGGAGCGGGAAACGGGACTCGAACCCGCAACCCTCAGCTTGGAAGGCTGATGCTCTGGCCATTGAGCTATTCCCGCTTCCTGAGGGCAATTGGTGGAGAGGGGAGGATTCGAACCTCCGAAGGCTGCGCCGGCAGATTTACAGTCTGCTCCCTTTGGCCACTTGGGAACCTCTCCAGACTGAAAATTATGTCCTCCCTGGAGCTGGCGATGGGACTCGAACCCGCAACCTGCTGATTACAAATCAGCCGCTCTACCATTGAGCTACGCCAGCCTCGCCAGTCCCCCCACCCTAGGCCAGAACTGCTCATATTATAACTTATAAAATTTATTTGAAGTCAGGACATTTGTCAATAGGCCGGTCCGGAAAAAATCCCTTTCCCGCCGCAGACAACCCTTACCATTTGACAGGCCCGCGCTGAAGTGGCATATTCTCACCAGAATGAGCCGCGGTCAGCTATCAGCGGTCAGCCAGGCAAGTGTCAAAGTCGGCGGATATTCTTTAATAGGCGTACCCACAAATGAAGACCACAAAAAACCAAAAGTAAAAACCCAAAAGCTGAAAGCTGAGCGCTGACAGCTGAATAAGGAGTTGTTCCCATGGACCCGGCCCGCGCCCGACTGCTGCGGCAACTGCCCCAGGTGGACGAATTGTTGCGCCACCCGCACCTCAGCCTGGCGGTGGCCTCCCTGCCCCGCCCCCAGGCCGCGGCCGCGGTGCGCCGCGGCCTGGCGGCGCAGCGGCAGTTTTTGTCCGCCTGCCCTGCCGCTGACCTGCCACCCGAACTGGACCTGGCCGGCCTGGTGCAGGAACTCCTGAAAATCCTGGAGGCCGCCGGGCAGCCTTCTTTGCGCCGGGTGCTCAACGCCACCGGGGTGGTGATCCACACCAATCTGGGACGCTCCCCGCTGGCCGCGGCAGCCCTGGCGCAAATCCACGAGGTGGCGCTCCATTATAACACCCTGGAATACGACCTGAATCTGGGCCAACGCGGTTCCCGCCAGGACCACCTGGAAGGGCTGCTTCAGGAGCTCACCGGCGCCGACGCGGCCCTGGTAGTGAACAATAACGCCGCCGCGGTGCTCCTGGCCCTCACCTCCCTGGCCCAGGGAAAGGAGGTCATCATCTCCCGGGGGCAACTGGTGGAGATCGGCGGCTCCTTCCGCCTGCCGGAGATCATGGCGGTGAGCGGCGCCCTCCTCCGGGAAGTGGGCACCACCAACAAGACGCATCTTCAGGACTACGAACAGGCCATCAGCCTGGAGACCGCCATGCTGCTGAAGGTCCATCCCAGCAATTTCCGGATCACCGGCTTCACCTCCGAGGTGGCCCTGCCGGAGCTGGTGGCCTTGGGAAGGCGCTACGGCCTCCTGGTGGTGGAGGACCTGGGCAGCGGCTGCCTGGTGGACCTGTCCCGCTACGGTTTGGAGCGGGAACCCACCGTCCAGGAGACCTTGCAGGCCGGGGCCGACCTGGTGCTCTTTTCCGGCGACAAGCTCCTGGGGGGGCCCCAGGCCGGCCTGGCCCTGGGCTCCCGGGAAGTGATCTCCCGCCTGCGCCGGCACCCCCTCACCCGGGCCTTGAGGCCGGACAAACTCACCCTGGCTGGCCTGGAGGCCACCTTGCGCCTCTACCTGGAGGAATCCCAGGCCATAGCGCTCATCCCGACCCTGCGGCTGCTCACCCGGCCGCTGGCGGAACTTAAGCGGCAGGCCCGGGCCCTGGTCCGCCACCTGCAGCGGGTCTTGGGGCCGGGGGTCCAGGTGCGGGTAGTGGAAAGCCGCGGCAGGGTGGGCGGCGGCGCCCTGCCCCAGGTGAGCCTGCCCAGCCGCGCCCTGGCCCTCAGCCTGCCGCCCCTGACCCCGGTGCAACTGGAAGCCCGCCTGCGCCAGGCCCGGCCCCCCATCATCGCCCGGATAGAACAAGACACCCTGCTCCTGGATATGCGCACCCTGCTGCCGGAGGACCTGCCCGCCCTGAAACAGGCCTTGCAGGGGGCGCTGGGGGAAGGCAAAAGTCAAAAGTAAAAAGTAAAAGGCCAATTAGCAGATATTATGTAGGGTGGGCACTGCCCACCAATTCCTTATAAAATCCCCACTTTTTTCTCGTTCCCAAGCTCCTGCTTGGGAACGGAAATTTCAGCCCAAGCTCTGCTTGGGCAACGTCTGGTAAGACGATGATAATTTCCTATCTGGTAATCTGTTAGCTTATTAAGGAATTAGTGCGCACTGTCCACCCTACCTGGATGACAAATAAATAAAGTATTCTTAAAATTTAAGATGAATTTCCGTTTCTGTCGGCGGCTTCGACAATTTCAGCGAAAGGGGAATAACCATGACTTTGGACCCGGAAGGCAATTTCGAACAGCTCATGTCCATGGCCCGGGGATTCCAGGCGACCAAAATGCTCACGGTGGCGGTGGACCTGGCCGTGTTCGACTTTCTGGACCAGCCCCGCAGCGCGGTGGCAGCCGCGGCCTGGCTCAAGGCCGACGCCCGGGCCGCGGGCATCTTCCTGAACGGCCTGGCGGCCCTGGGACTGCTGGTCAAGGAGGTGGATTACTTCCACAACAGCCAGATCGCCTCCCGCTACCTGGTGCAGGGCAAGGACGACTACCGCGGGGCCATTCTCAAACACCTGGAACACACCTGGGAGCGGGGCTGGAACGACCTCCGGCACACCGTGCTGGCGGGCCATCCCCAGGGGGTGGAATCGGAGACCTGGGTGGATACCCGGCCCCGCCGGGACGAGGAGGGAGTTCAGGCCTTCATCTGGGGTATGCACGCCGTGGCCCGGGACCTGGCGCCCCAGGTAGCCCTGAAATTGCCGTTATCCGGGGTGCGCCGCCTCCTGGACCTGGGGGGCGGCCCGGCCACTTACGCCATCGCCTTCGCCCAGGCCAACCCGGACTTGCGGGCCACGGTCTTTGACCTGCCGGGGCCCAGCGAGATCGCCCGGGAAAACATCGCCAAACACGGCCTTAGCTCCCGGATCGACGTCCTGGCGGGTAACTTTCTCCAGGATGACCTCGGTTCGTCCTATGATTTCATCTGGATGTCCCAAATCCTCCACAGCCACGACCAGCAGCAGTGCCGGCTCATCATCCGCAAGGCCGCGGCGGCCCTGGTTCCCGGCGGCCGGCTGGCCATCCAGGACTTCTTCCTCAACCCCGACGGCTGCAGTCCTCCGGGCGCCGCCCTGTTCGGGGTGCACATGCTGGCCTGCACCCCCCGGGGCCGGGCCTACACCTACGGTGAGGTGGGGGAATGGCTCCAGGAGGAGGGGCTGGCGGCGCCTGCGCTCCTCCCCACCAGCCCCGAAGCCGGCGTCTTGCTGGCGGCAAAGAAATAAAGGGTGGGAAAGCGAGGCAGGGCGCGGGGACGGTGAGGCCGGCTAATCCAGCAAATCCTTTAACGCGGCTGCAATGGTGGGGAAGTTGAATTTAAACCCCGCGTCCAGCAGTCTCTTGGGGATGACCCGCTGACCGGTCAGCAGGGACTCGGCAAGTTCTCCCATAGCCAGACGGATCATGAACCCCGGCGTCCGCAGCCAGGCGGGACGGCGCAGCACCCGGCCCAGGGCCCGGGCCAGGTCCCGATTGCGCACCGGGTTGGGTGCGGTGAAGTTCACCGGACCGTGGATTTCGGGATGCTCGGCGATAAAGGAGAAGGCCCGGGCCAGGTCCCCCTGGTGAATCCAGGAAAACCACTGTTGCCCGGAGCCCAGCGGGCCTCCCAGAAATCTGCGGAACATGGGGGCCATCTGCCCCAGGGCGCCTCCCCCCCTCCCCAAAACGATGCCGAAGCGGGTGATCACCACCCTGAGCCCCAACTCCCGGGCCTTCAGGGCCTCCGCCTCCCAGTCCGCCCCCAGCCTGGCCAGGAAATAAGAGTCCTGCGGCGACTCCTCGGTGAGCACCTCATCCCCCCGGGGCCCGTAATAACCTACCGCCGAGGTGCTGCAGAAAAGCTGCCGCCGGTCCCCGCCGGCCAGGGCGATCACCAGGTTCCGAGTGGCGCGGATGCGGCTCTCGTAGATCTCCTGCTTGTAAGCCGGGCTCCAGCGGCCGAAGATGGAGGCCCCGGCCAGGTTGATGATCCACTGGTGTTCCGGGACCGCCCCCATCCAGGAGCCCTCCTGGGTGGGGTCACCGGTGATCACCCTGATCCCGGGCGCCGGCGCGGCAGGCGGCTGCTCCCGGCGGCTGAGGATGGTGACCTCATGGCCTTGCTTAACCAGTTCCCGGGAGAGATAGGCGCCCACAAAGCCGGTGCCGCCGGTCATAAAGACTTTCATGCCATTTCCTTGTCTGCGCGGCGCCCCCATAAAAAAACGCGCCGGCCGCGGGTATCTGGTCTCCGGCCCTGAGCCGGATGAGCTATCAAGTTAATCACTCCGGGCTGCAGCGGCAAGGAGACCGGG
>CAWEWX010000061.1:0-7015 GCA_963812655.1 uncultured delta proteobacterium
CGCCGGGAAATTAAAGGCTGGGGTAAGTTGGCCTGGGGAATCCTGCGGACCTGGCTTTGGCAGAGGTCTGCGGGGCTGCCTGGTGCCCGGCCAGGGTGGCGCCGCGATCAGTCCTTGAGCTCGGAGATGGCCCGGGTTTGGACCTTGTGGGGGTGGACTTCGATGATCTTGGCCTTGGGGCGGTGGGGGGCGTCCGGGTCTTTTTCCTGGGCAGCCCTGGCAGTCTCCCTGGTGATCTTCCTCATCCCCGCAGGGCCGGCCTTACCATTGCCGGGCGGGGTGGCGGCTCCCTTGGCGGCGGCGGTGTAGGGCGCCTGATTGGGGCCACCGGGGCCGTAAGTCCCCATAACGTTGTTGACGAAGAGTTGGGTTTCCAGGTACGGCGGGATGGCGCAATACCTGGCCACCGCGTCGGGGCCGGCATTATAGGCGGCCACCGCCAGGGGGACGTTGTGGCCGAACCGGTCCAGGCAGTGGCGCAGATAGCCCACCCCCCCGGCGATGTTCTGTTCCGGGTCGAAGGGGTTTTGGACGCCCATGAGGGCGGCAGTGCCGGGCATCAACTGCATCAACCCCTGGGCCCCTTTGGGAGAGACCGCCATGGGATTGAAATCCGATTCGTTGCGCATCACGGCGCGCACCAGGGCCGGGTCCACCCCGTAAGCCACGGCATACTTGTTGATCAACAGGTCCACCCTGGGGTCGGGATGGCCGCCGGGGGAACTCCGGTAAACCCAGAAACCGCGCCCCAGGGGCTGGGGCCAGGCCCGGGTCTGCTGTTTATAGATGTAGACCTGAACTTCCCCGCCCAGCAGGTCGTAGAGCGTGTCGCCGGAGGACGCGGCCTTGCGGGAATCTTTGGCGCCCCCCAGAACCAGTGAGCCGCCATCAGACCTCACCTGGGGGACTCCGTCTGCAGCAGCCGCCCAGCCCGGTAATAACATGGCCAGGATCAGGATGACTAGTCCTCTCCTCATGACCACAATTTATGAATTCTTTCCCGGAATTTGTCAAGCAGAAAGAGAGGCCGGTGCTGCTCCAATCCAAGCCCGCGGCGGCAGCCGCAGGCGCCGATAATATAACGGTAGGTAAGTTTGCCAAATGAGACGATACGTTGTAAGATGTTTAAACCTTCCGGAAATTTGCTTCCCGGCCTGTCTGCGGTCCGGCGGGATAATTTTAGCAAAGGGGGCCACACCCACTCTCCTTAAACCGATTAGTCTCAAACCCTGTTGCTTGGGCCAAAATCGCCGTCGGCAGCCGCTAACTTGACCAGCGATAACTGCAAAACGCCAAGGAAAAACCCTACCTCCTTCTCCCGGCCCCTGCTGCCGGTGGTCCTGGCCTTGATGGCTGGGCTGGCCTCCCCCGCCTGGGGGTTACGCCTGCCGGAAAAATGGTTGGCCGCGGGCCTGGTTTTGTTCTGGGCGATTCTGGGAGTCCTGTGGCTGGCCCGGCGTCCAGTCCGGCTACTGCCCCTGGCCCTCTTCTGGCTCTTGGGGGTGGCCTTTTACCAGCAAGCCCTCCAACCCGTCTTTCCTCTCCACCATCTGGTAAATCTGTCCCAGGAGCAGGGGCTCATCATCCAGGGTCGCCTGAACCACCCGAGCAAGATGGGCTCGCAAGGGGTCCAGCTATTTATGGCCGCCCAGGCCTGGCTGAGCCCCCAGGGGTGGCGTCCAGCCACGGGCCGCCTCCTGGTGAGCGCTCCCCCCTTGGAACCACCGCCGGTGGGTACCGGACTGGTGGTCCGGGGAAGATTGCGGGTTCCCGGGATGTTGCATAATCCCGGCGCCTATAATCGGCCCCGGTCCCTGGCGGCGGACGGCATCTTCCGGGATTTGCGCCTCAAGGGAGACGGTGATCTGGTCTTCCTGGCCTCCGGGGCCAGCTACCCGCTGGGGGAGCGGCTGCGGGGGGGCATCCGCCGGTTATTGAAGCCCCTGCAGCCGGAATTGCGGGCTATCTACCTCTCCATGCTGCTGGGCGATCAGGGAGAGGTCACCCCGGAGATGCGCCGCAACCTGGCCCGTTCCGGCACCAGCCACCTCCTGGTAGTCAATGGCCTGCACCTGGGGATGGTAGCTGCAGTGGTTTTCTTTTTCAGCAGTTGGCTCCTGCGCCGTTCAGCCTGGCTGCTGCTGCGTCTCAATGTCATGAAAATCGCCACCCTGCTGGCCGCCGCGGCGGTGCTGGGCTACGCCTGGGTGGCGGGTGGGTCGCCTTCCACCCAGCGGGCTGAGATCATGGTCCTGGCCTATCTCCTCCTGGTCTTCGTGGGACGGCCCCGAGAGTTATGGAGCGCCCTGGCCCTGGCGGCCCTGATCATTCTCAGCCTCACCCCCCTGCGCCTCTTCGCCATCTCCTTTCAGCTTTCCTTCGCGGCGGTGGCGTTTCTAATCTACCTGATGCCTCGGATACTGCGCTGGGGAGCAGCCCGCCCCTCTGATTCCCCGCCCGGACTGGGAGCCCGCCTCCGCACCTTGTTGAAGGAATGGGGAGCAGCCGCGGCGGTGGCCTCCCTGGCCACGGCCCCCCTGGTGGCCGCCTACTTCCAGGTGGTTTCTCTTTTGGGGGTCATCGTCAATCTGCTGGCAATCCCCTTGTTCTTGCTGCTGGCCCTGCCGTTAGGGGAGGCTGCGGTCTTCGCCCAGGCCATCCATCTAACCTCTCTGGCCCGGGCCCTGCTTTTTTTGGGCCAATTTCCCCTGTGGCTGGGTTGGCAGGCCATTACCCTGAGCGCCGCTCTTCCCGGCAGCGCCATCATCGCGCCCATACCCACCTGGCTGCAAATCGCCCTCTATTACCTGGTGCTCATCCTGGTCTTCGCCCCCCGGCGCAGTTTCTGGACCTGGGGGGGGGCCGGTCTGGCCGGAGGAGCCCTCCTCCTTTCGCTGGCCTGGCCCTTTATGGGGCCCCGGGGACCCCTGGAGGTGACTTGTCTGGATACCTACGGCGACCTCAGCGGCGTGGTGGTATCCCCGGAGGGTCAGCGCCTGGCATTCAGCGCCCCGGCGCCCTCCTGGCCCGGGCACGCGGGCCGCGGCTCGGGAGCGCTGCCGGCTTACTGCCACTGGCGCCAGTTTCGCAGCCTCGATCAGGTGCTGGCCTTCACCCTTTCCCGGGACAATGCCGGGGAATTACTCCCCCTGGCCCGGCAGTTCAACGTGGGCGCTTTTTGGTACGGTCACCGCGGTTGGTCGGGACCGGTTTTATGGGACCTGTGGAACTATCTGGGGGACCGGGGCCGGTTGCCCCGGCCTTTGGAAGCGGACCTGGGCAGGTCCCAGCCGCCCGCCAGCCTGGGGAGCGCCGAGCTGCAATACCTGAAGCTGGGACCGGAGGAGGGCTTCGCCCTGGCTATCGCCGGCCAGGGGCGCCGGGTCCTTATCCTGCCGCCGGAGCGGCAAGATTTCTTTTTAAGGGCGGCGCCCTCGATCCAGGCCGTCCCCACCGGCCCGGACCTGCTGATCCTGCCGGCGGTCCTGGCCCGGTCCCCTGAAATCGAACCCTGGCTCGCCCGCCTGCAACCCCGCCTCCTGGTGCTTTACGGGGGAGCCGTCCGGCCCGGTGATTACCCGCGCCTGGCCAAAATCCCCTGCCAGTTAACCAGGGACGGCGCGGTGAGCGTCTTTCTCGGACCGGACGCGGTTAGGGTGCGGCAGTGGGGGTACTGAATGGCGGGATGAGGTAAGGGTAGGATAATATTTTCCCTTAATAAAAAATGTCCTTAACATCTTTAGGCCTTTAAAGTGTAGCCGCAAGCTTAAGCTTGCGAAAATCCTTAATAAAAAGACCGCAGGCTAAACCCTGCGTACAAGAACATGTAGATATCTTTAAAGGTATTTCAGAAACACTACACTAGCTCTTCCGGGAGGTCTTGGCGATGAATTCGACCAACTGCTGCCTCACTTTCTTCGAGTTGCACTTGGGGCAGGCGGCCTTGGCCTCGCCATACTCCCTGATGCTCATGATGAGATTGAACTCTTCTCCACATTTATCGCAGAGATAAACGTAGGTGGGCATGGCTTTCTCCTTGGATGAGAGGTGGAATCCGTCCAGCAAATGATAATATCGAAAACCCGCCATGGCAAGGCTGTGGTTTCGGTGGGGCAGGCGTCCCTGCCTGCCCGGTAGGATTTTTCGCACGCCCGGGGGCGCTAAGGCTCAGGGGCAGAGCCTGCCGCGGCCGCGGGGGGCCGCAAGGCCAGGGTCGGCACCAGACTCCGGGCCGTCAGCAGGTTGCGCCAGTCATCGGCCGGGTGGCGTTTGGGGGTCTCCATGATGGCCCCCAGGGGCCTGAGCCAGGGATGGGCCAGGAACTGGCGCAGACCGGCCAGGCCCAACTGCCCCAGGCCCAGGTGCCAGTGCCGGTCCACCCTGGAGTTGCAGGCCGCCTTGGAGTCGTTGAGGTGCAGCATCTTCACGCGTTCCAGCCCGGGCCCCCGGGCGATCTCCCCCAGGAGCAGGGAAACTCCCCAGGGGCTTCTGAGGTCGTAGCCCGCGGCAAAGGCATGCGCGGTGTCCAGGCAGAGCCCCAAATCCACGCCGCTCAAATCCATAATGCGCTGCAGCTGGTCCGGGCGCCAACCCAGTTCCCGTCCCTGGCCGGCGGTGTTTTCCAGGAGCACCAGGGGCGGCGGCGGCACCCGGGAGACCGCCGCGCTCAGAACCCGGGCCACCCGCTGGAAGCTGGCCTCCGAAAGTTCGCCATGGCCGGGATGGACCACCAGGTAATCGGCCTCCAGAGCCCGGGCCAGGGTCAGCTCCTGGACCAGTCGGGCCGCGGATTGCTGCTGGAGCAGCGGCTGCGAAGCCGCCAGGTTAGGCAGGTAGCTCAGGTGTACCATCAGCGGCCCCAGGCCGGCCCGCCGCCGGGCCCGGATAAAATTCCTGACCTCCATTGGCTCCACCGGGCGCCAGCGCCAGCCCCGGGGGTTCTGCACGAAGATCTGCAGGGCCTGGCAGCCCAGGCGCTGGGCCTGGGAGATGGCCCGCAGCAAGGAACCGGCGATGGACAGGTGAAAGCCGAGACGCATTATCTGGTATTCGGTTTACGGGTTACGGTTTACGGTTTCAGTAAATATTCAAGAATTATCAGGTGGGGCCGCGGCATTGGCCGCTCCTCAGGCCCGGCAGTTTTCCTTCAGTAGTGTCCGGCAACAAAATTGCATGAAGAAGATTACGCTATCCCGCAGTTAAACTCTAGGCCATGGTGATTCCAACGATATCACCATATTATACCGATGCAACTAAATCCCCTCTCCCCCCGGAGGGGCGGGGTTTCGGTGGGGCAGGCGTCCCTGCCTGCCCTGGTTGGCGGGCACGGAGGCCCGCCCTACCTACGGGCGAGGGGACGACACCGGGTGAGCGGTGGCTTCATCGGCCGTTCCACCCCCCCCTCACCCTGCCCTCTCCCCCCCAAGGGGGGAGAGGGAAATAGCTTGTAAATTCCATGAATTGTAGGGGCGATAGTGGCACAGGCTTCCAGCCTGTGACCGGGTCGCCCGTAGCCGAAAAAGAGGAGAAGGGCTCGTAAATTTCATGAAATGATTAGTATGGGGCATACCTGAGTTCAAACAGATCTCTACTGCCTGCCTCATAGCAAAAACCTTGCCGGACACTACTGGTTTTCCTTGCTCCTGGCGGTTTTTCCCTTTACCGGATGAAAAGCGGCAGTCATTCTGATATATCATCTTCATGAAAACCGGCAACCCGCCTCTGCGGCCTCGCATCCTGGAAGCTTACGTGGCCCGGGAGTTTCTCAAACTCCTGATTCTGAGCCTGGCCGTCTTCGTCTCCCTCTTTGTCATTGTCGATTTTTTTGAGAAAATCGACCGCCTGGTGGAGGCCCATCTGGGGCTGTGGGACCTGGTACGCTATGTCCTCCTCAAGGTTCCCTTCGCCGCCGGCCAGGTACTGCCGGCTGCGGCGTTGCTGGGTATCATGCTTACCTTCGGCCTCATGGCCCGCTCTTATGAAACCATGGCCATGCGCACCTCGGGGCTGGACATCCTGCAGTTGCTGCGGCCGGTGCTGGTGGTGACCAGCGGGGTGATGGCCGTCATGCTGGCCTTGAACCTCTATCTGATCCCCTGGAGCCAGGAGAGCCTCGACAGTTTCTGGCAAAGCCGGGTGGACAAGAAGCCGGCCCGCAACCTGCAAGCCATGGAGCACTTCTGGTACAAGGGAGACCAGGCCATTTATAACATCCTCCTCTTCCGAAAAGATATTCAGACCATGGAGGGGGTCAAGATCTATCTTTTCGACCGGCAATTTCATTTAGTACAGGTCATTGCCGCGGCCCGGGCCCAATATCAGGGTGGTCATTGGCGCTTTTCCCAGGGGCAGATCCAGACCATGGGTCCCACCGGCCCCACCGGAGGGGAGATGTTCCAGCAGCGCGACCTGGTCCTCACGGAGCGCCCGGAAGATTTCGCCGACCTGGAAAAGAAGGTTACCGAGATGGACTTTAATGAACTCGCCGGTTACGTGAGGCGCCTGGAACGGGACGGCTACAAATCCACCACCTACCGGGTGGATCTCTACAGCCGTCTTTCCCTGGGGCTGACTCCCCTGATCATGGTCATCTTGGGGCTGGCCCTGGCCTTGCGCCATAACCAGGTCCACCTCACCTCAGTGGTGGCCCTGGGAATGGGGCTGATGTTCATTTACTGGCTCTTCTTTGGGTTTTCCGCGTCCTTCGGCCAGGCCGGCCGCTGGCCGCCCCTGTGGGCGGTCAGTTGCCCGCACCTGGTCTTCGGCGGCCTGGCCCTGGGGCTGCTGCGGCGGGTTACCCGATGAGGACCCAGCCCCCCCATCTAAAAAAAGACTGCCAGGCCATCATGCCCCGGCCTGACCCCCCGGTCCGGACCCCAGGGAACCCGTAATCCTTGACTCGCTTGCTCGCTCCTTCCCTCCCTAGTGCCTGTCCTCCCATCAACCCCGGCCACGGCTGGCCCGGTTCGGTTGGTTTCCCGGAATATGGTCCTTATCGAGAAATGACTTTTAATGT
>CAWEWX010000062.1:0-26565 GCA_963812655.1 uncultured delta proteobacterium
TACAGGTCATTGCCGCGGCCCGGGCCCAATATCAGGGTGGTCATTGGCGCTTTTCCCAGGGGCAGATCCAGACCATGGGTCCCACCGGCCCCACCGGAGGGGAGATGTTCCAGCAGCGCGACCTGGTCCTCACGGAGCGCCCGGAAGATTTCGCCGACCTGGAAAAGAAGGTTACCGAGATGGACTTTAATGAACTCGCCGGTTACGTGAGGCGCCTGGAACGGGACGGCTACAAATCCACCACCTACCGGGTGGATCTCTACAGCCGTCTTTCCCTGGGGCTGACTCCCCTGATCATGGTCATCTTGGGGCTGGCCCTGGCCTTGCGCCATAACCAGGTCCACCTCACCTCAGTGGTGGCCCTGGGAATGGGGCTGATGTTCATTTACTGGCTCTTCTTTGGGTTTTCCGCGTCCTTCGGCCAGGCCGGCCGCTGGCCGCCCCTGTGGGCGGTCAGTTGCCCGCACCTGGTCTTCGGCGGCCTGGCCCTGGGGCTGCTGCGGCGGGTTACCCGATGAGGACCCAGCCCCCCCATCTAAAAAAAGACTGCCAGGCCATCATGCCCCGGCCTGACCCCCCGGTCCGGACCCCAGGGAACCCGTAATCCTTGACTCGCTTGCTCGCTCCTTCCCTCCCTAGTGCCTGTCCTCCCATCAACCCCGGCCACGGCTGGCCCGGTTCGGTTGGTTTCCCGGAATATGGTCCTTATCGAGAAATGACTTTTAATGTTAATGAGTTAGACTACGAGGTCCAATTTTCGGCCGAACCTTTGCCTCCCCCTAACTCCGCCCCCCCCTGCCAGGCGGATGAAAATATGATGATTAAAAGGGAAACCGTGCAATAATTTTATTGTCATCCGGCGATATTTTTGCTATCAAGGGGAAGCTGTTATGTCCGATGGCCTCTGATTTAGCAGCAATCGGCCTGCGAGCCATCGGGACTGCAAAGATATATCTTTAATTAAGGGGGGGATGGGCGTCGGAAAACCCATTTTCCAGAAGTGGCCGTGTCTGAAGGGGAATTGCAGTCAACCCAAACCAGGAGAAAGGGAGAATAAGATTATGACCAAGGCAGAATTGATCGCGGCAGTGGCGGAAGGGGCCCAGGTAAAGAAGGTGGAGGCGGAAAAAGCCATTAATCACCTGATCAAGACTATTTCCGATACCCTGAAGAAAAAGGGCCGCCTGGCGTTGGCGGGGTTTGGCACCTTTTCGGTGAACCAGAGGAAGGCCCGGGAAGGCCGGAATCCACAGACCGGCAAGCCCATCAAGATTCCGGCCACCAAGGTGGTGAAATTCAAACCGGGGAAACAACTGAAAGAAAAGGTAAAGTAAAGGCTTTCAGCCTGGTTTCTGGAGCGCCCCAGCGCCGGCGACCCGGGCTCTCTTGGAATATCTTTTATCTTAAGAGGCCGGTGCCGGCGGTTCACTGAGCAGGCGCCAGTTCGGGGTGGAACCAGCTTGTCCCTTCCCGCCTTTCCGGGCAGGGTGACCGTGACCGCACGGCCAAACTAAAATTAAATAATTTCTGGGATCTTCCCAAGCATCGGCCTGCCGGGCGATTCTCCCCAACCCGGCTGGCCGGGCCCAACTTCCTTACGCCCCGGTGGCGCCAGGAGTGACGAGGGGAGGGCTCTTTGCCGAGCCCTCCCCTTCCTTTATTTCAGGCAAACTCACGGCCGCCACCTATCGGCGGGTTTAAAACCTGCCCCTGCTCCCCTGGCGGCTGCCCCGGCGGCAGAACTCCTCCCGGATGCGCCCCAGGATCCGAGCCTTGTCCAGGCACCAGCTGGGGCCCAGCAGTTCCTGAGGGTGCGGGTCGCCGGTAAGACGGTGGATGACCAAGCGCCGGGGCAGGAGTTCCACAAAATCCGCTACCAGACTGACGTAACCATCTTCCGAGAGACAGGCGTAGGCCCCCTGCTGATAAAGCCGGGCCAGGGCTGAGCCCCGAACCACGTAAAGCAGGTGGATTTTTACCCCCTGTAAGGGCAGGCGGGCCAGATAGTCCGCGGTGGCCGCCATCTCCTCGGGGCCCTCCCCGGGCAGCCCCAGGATCACGTGGGCCACCACCTCCAGACCCCGCGCCCGCGGCCCGTTCCACCGCCCGGGAAAAGCAGGCCACATCGTGGCCCCGGTTCAGAGCCGCCAGGGTCCGGTCATGGGCCGACTGCAGCCCCAACTCCAGCCACAGCAAGCGCTCCCGGGCATAGCCCGCCAGTAACTCCAACACCTCATCCCCCAGACAATCCGGACGGGTTCCCAGGCTCAAACCCACCACTTCGGGGAAGGCCAGGACTTCATCATAGAGGGCCTGCAGCCGCGCCACCGGGGCGTAGGTGTTGGAGAAGCTTTGGAAATAGGCGATGAACCGGGAAGCCTGGTAGCGTTCTTGCAGGCGAGCCATGCCCTGGCGGAGTTGCGCCGCCAGGCTCACCCCCCGGGCCCAGGCGCCGGTGCCGGAGCCCCGGGCGTTGCAATAGAGGCACCCCCCGGTGGACACGTGTCCATCGCGGTTGGGGCAGGTAAAGCCCGCGTCCAAGGCGATCTTTTGTACCCGTACCCCAAAGCGCCCCCGCAGGTGGGTATTTAGATCCAGATATGGCAGCCGGGTCATCAGGCCAGGTCCCCCCAGGCGCCCTGTACCAGGGCCAGGGCGGCCACGGCCGCGGTCTCCACCTTGAGGCGCCGGGGACCCAGGCTGGCCACCCGGAAGCCCGCCTCCCGGGCCTGGGCTGCCTCGGCCGCGGAAAAGCCGCCTTCGGGGCCGATGAGGAGGCGCACGGACCCGGGCCGCTTCAGACTGAGCCAGGATTCCAGCCCGCCGCGCCGTTCCTCTTCCCAGAAGATCAGCTTCATCTCCTCGGACCCCGATAACACCGCGGCGAATTCCTGCACCGGGCCAATCTCCGGGAGCATCGCCCGCTGGCAGGATTTGAGGCTTTCCCGGGCCAGGCGCTGCCAGCGGTCCTGCCGCCGGCGGGCGCGCTCCGGGGCCGGACGTTCCGAACGCTCCGAGTAAAAAGGGATGATCCTTTGCACCCCCATTTCCGTGGCCTGGCGCATCACCCCATCCAGGGCCTCGCCCTTGGCCAGGCCGATGCCCAACACCAGGCGCAAGGGGGATTCCCCCCAATCGGCCAGTTCCCGGAGCACCTGCAGTTGTGCCCCCCGGGCCTCCAGACTGATCACCCGGGCTTCCACCTGGCGCCCCCGTCCATCGCAAACCTCCACCCGGTCGCCCACCCCCAGCCGCAAGACCCTGGCCAGATGCCGGATCTCCTCCTGGTCCAGATACACAATGTCATCCTGAAAGCGCTCGGGAGGGGCGTAGAAACGATGCATAGGCGCCACAAGGTTCAAAGTTCAAGGTTCAAGGTTCAAAGTTCAAAGTTTAAGGTTCAAAGTTTAAGGTTTAAGCCCTGTAGGGTGCGCACTGCGCACCGATCTAGGGTTGCTTCCTATAATCGCATGGTGCGCAGTGCGCACCCTACAGGGAACTTGAGTGGTTAGTTGTTATACATAACGCCTTTTATTTCTTCGTTAATCTATCGATATTCCGGGACCGAGTATTGGAAAACTCCCCCTCCCTTAGAGGGGAGGGGGCTGGGGGGAGGGTGGTGACAATCGCCGCTAAGACTCCAAAGACGATACCACCCCCACCCGGAGTCGCCCCACCAGCCCTGTAGGGTGCGCACTGCGCACCAGAGCGATGAGTTTCCTGGTTCTTAAGTAGCTGCTCAGCCGCGCTTGAGTTTCTTGATCTCTTCTTCCAAGACCGCCAGCCGCTTCGCCAGCGCCTCCAGATCCGCGGCCCGGGCCAATTTCGTCTCCGCCAGGGCCCTGGCCACCAGCTCCTTTACCTTGTCCACCAGGGCCGTCTGGGCCTCCTGGGCCCGGTCCAGGAGCTCCTTCACCGCCTCGGGGCTTTCCTGCTGGGCGATTTCCCCCCGGCGCACCATTTCCTCCACCAGCGATTCGACCCTGTCCCGGGTGAAATCGAAGAACCCCAGACAAAAGGACGATGCCTTCCGCATGAAATCTTTCATGGTTTCCTCCTAATGGTAGTGTCTCAGAAATACCCTTAAAAATATCTATATGTTCTGGTAGCCGCAGGCCCTAACAAAAAACCTGCGCTCTTTTTATCAAGGATATTCGCAAGCTCCAGCTTGCGGCTACATTTTAATGGCTTAAAGATGAAGGACCTTTTTTTATTAAAGGGAAATCTTATACCTGACCTTATTGAGATTGGCAAAAATGATTAGTGGGAGCATTATGTGGTCCCTTAATTATCTCCTCTCCGGCGCTTTTTCTTTATCCCCTCTCCCCCGCGTTTCTTATTTATCCCCTCCCCCGCGTTTCTTCTTTATCCCCTCTCAGGCGTTTCTTCTTTATCCCCTCTCCCCCAATGGGGGAGAGGCTAAGGGTGAGGGGGAATTTAGTCTCTTCTCCGCTTCCCTTAATAACTGTGCCACGAGCCTGGTCAATTAATCATTTTTTGCGGAATTATATATTAAACTCCCCTGCGAATTATCCGTTGTAGGCGCGGGGTTTCTCCGCCCAGGGCCGCAGTAGCACAGGTTTGAAACCTGTGCCACCGGACGCCGCCCCTACGGCAGAGACGGCATAGGGAGTCAAATATATAGATAATTCCCATTTTTTAAAGATCTCAGCGTTCCGCGGGCAACCCGTCACTGGGCGACTCAGCGAGTCGCCCCTACAAGCCTGTGCCACTGTCGCGCCTGCAGCTAAAAAAAATCTCATGGCCGCCGCAAGATCAAGGCGCCCCAGTCGTCCTGGGTGAGCAGCCCCGCCCTGCGTAGTCCCAATTCCAGGAAGCGGGGCTCGAGTTCCGGGAGATCGGTTTCCAGAAACCCTGAAATGATCAGGGCGCCGCCGCTCAAGAGATGTCCGCTCAGGGCCTCGGCCAATTGCAGCAGGTCAGGGGTGGTGAGGTTGGCCAGGATCAGGGCGAACTGTTGGCGGATGGCGTGCAGCAGGGTGGGCTCCACCAGCACCTGGGCTTCCAGGCCGTTCAGGCGCACGTTTTCCAGGGCGGCGGCCACCGCCTCGGGGTCCACGTCGATGGCCAGCACCCCGGCTCCCAGGCGGGCCGCGGCCAGGGCCAGGATGCCGGTGCCGGTGCCCACGTCCAGCACCTGCCGGGTATCGTTGGCCGCAGGCTTTACCTGCTCCCAGACTTCTTCCAGGGCCCTGAGGCAAAGCAAGGTCGTGGGATGGCGGCCGGTGCCGAAGGCCATGCCAGGATAAATGGTGACCACCAGCTCCCCGGCCTCCGGGGCATAGTCCTCCCAGGGGGGGCGGATCACCAGGCGCGCGGTGACTTTCTGCGCCTTGAAATGGGACTTCCAGGCCTCGGCCCAATCCTCCTCGGCCACCAGCCGCGTCTCCAGACCCAGGGGGGAGAGGTGGTGGCCGGCCAGACGCTCCAGGTATTCCTGCAATTGCTGCTGCTGCCAGGCGCCGAACTCCCCGGACCGAAAAAAGGCCCGGATGACCACCCCTTGCGGCGGGGCGCCCTCCTCCTCCAGGATCACCCCGCGGCCGCTGAACTCCGTGAAATAAAGGCCGGCCTCCTCCTGCATCCCGGCAGGCACCAGGATCCTAACCTCAATCCAGGTTTCCTTAGCCATATTGAGTAATTATAGAGCCAGGCGGGCTCGATTGCAATAAACCCCTGGAGGCCTTGTCTGCATGAAAGTGGTTTGGCTATAGAGGGGGCAGTGGCCCAGGATTGTAGGGGCGAGAGTGGCACAGGCTTGTAGGCGTGACTCGCTGAGTCGCTTTTACCCCGGGGTTCCCTGGTTTTCCTCCGGCGGGTAGCTGAGGTGGGTACCCGCCACCCTGGCGAAAGGGGTGAGCCGGTGAGGCTGGCTCTTCCCCAATCCCAGGATGTGTTCCACCCGGACTTCCCGCACCATGAGGCGTCGGCAATGAGGGACCGGTGGCAGCGCCAGGGCACGGCTTCGGCGCACATCACCGCGGTGGGCTGTTTCCGGGCCAGCTTCAGTAACCCGGAAAGTTGAACCTCAAACCCCGGCGTCTGCATGTAATCGGCAAAGCCCCGGAAGGCCGGGCTGCGCGAGCCCTGGTTGGGGGAATCCGGCCGCGTCTTCCTGAGGCCGCCCAGCCCCGGCAGATGGACGTAGCCGAGGCCCGCGGGCGCCAAGTCCTCGGGGAGCATTTCCTTATTGAACTGGGGGTTGTGCCGGGAACGGGGCACTGTGCGGACATCGGCCACCAGGGTTACGCCAAAATTCCGCAAGATCTGGATAAATTCCGCCAGGGGGCGGGTGGAATGCCCGATGGTGTAAACCAATGCTGATCCTGGTATGTCGCCGCTCACGTGCCGAGGACCCCTTCCTCCACCAGGTGACTGAGCAGTAAATGGAAGTAAATAAGACCGCCAAACGGCTGCCAGCGGGCCAGCAAACGGCCGACCTCCTGGTAATCCAGCGGCTCCGGCAGGTCTAACCAGGCTTGCAGTCGCTTGCGGGCTCCCACATCGTTTCCCGGAAAGATCCGCCACCTTCCCAAGCCCCGCAGCAGGACGTATTCCGCGCTCCAGCGGCCGATGCCCCGCAAGGCTTCCAGGTATTTAATGGCCTGCTCGTCCTCCAGAGTATCCAGCTTTTCCAAGTCCATCGCCTTGCAATTTCGAAATAAAGGTGGAAGCAAACAATGATGATGAGGCGGTGGAAAAAATCATGAAGGCTGGCACCGCCCATAAAAACCGGGCCCATCGTGAAATGAAAGTATCAGAAGAACAGATGAGGAGCATGGTGCGTACGAGCATGAAAAAGGGTGGTTGCGGCTGCATGGCACATAAAAACCCCTAACCCGCATTGGTTCAAGGGGCGGAGGTGCCAAGCTTCTCGTCCCCGACCAATAACTGGCAATAATAAAGGCAAGTTACCGGTAAAGAGTCGGACTTGCCTTCTGAACCAGGACTCTCTGGTACGTCCGGCCGTCCCAGCGATCCACCAAATTATGGGAGCGCCGCCGCAGCACCCAGGCGGTCAGATCCAAGCGGAAGGGGGGGTTCGGATAGAGCTCGAACGAGATGCTGGTCAAGGGCAAGTCCTATGATTTAAAGGGAAAAATACATCCAGGGGCTATCATTTTCAAAGTAAGGCTGAGTTCGAGGCTATGGCTGTCTATGAACAGGCCAAGGGAAAGTCACACTCAGATTCACACTCAACTTAAAGAAAAAGGCTTAGGCTAATCGACCCAAGCTCTGGTAACTACCTGATATAATTGGTGCCGGAGGCGAGACTCGAACTCGCACAAGGTTGCCCTCGGGGGATTTTGAGTCCCCTGCGTCTACCAATTCCACCACTCCGGCAGCAGAGATATTTTAGCCCCTTCGCCCCGCGGTTGGCAAGGGGGGCCGCTCTCTTTTCCCATCCTGAAATTCATTTGGCGAAAACCTAAAAAAGGCGGCAGAAATCATTCCGCCGCCTTCTCCTGGCTCGTTCTCCGGCTCAGGCAGCCTTAAGGCGCCAGCCGCTACAGACTATTTCAAAACCCCATATACTAGAAAATTGTCATTCTGAGCGAAGCGAAGAATCTCGTCTTTTTAAATACTTGAGACCCTTCGCGTCGCTCCGGGTGACAGAAAAAGCGGTTTTGAAATAGCTTCTAGTGTTGTGCCCCAGATGTAGCTCTTAACAGGTATTGCAGGCTCACCGAAGAGTCCCAAAGGGCGCAGAAAAAGACGCTGTGGCAGCAAAAAGGGCGGACACCTGGGTCCGCCCCTACCGGGAATGACAAATAATTTGGTAATGAACCTCAGGGACCAGACACTGGATTTTCCCGGGGCCCGCCGGCCGTTAACGGCCGGAAGGGTTGATTACCGGAACCTCCCGGGGCCCCCCCGGGGTAAAGGTTCCACCCTCCCCCGGACCGCCTCTCTTGATAGTGCGGGCCTCTCTCATCAAGGATTGGTTATACATGAGATAGCGGGCCTGTTGCACCGGGGTGAGCAGAGCGTCCTCTTCCTCGCCCTGGCGAGTTTGCAGGTCCTGCATCTCCTGTTTCTTCCGCTTCATGTCGGTAAGAATGGCCTGCACCTGCTGCTCCGGCGGCGCGGGTTGGGACATGGCCTGCTGCAGGCGCTGGTAATCCACCTTCATATTCTGGATCAATTGCCGCCGGCCCGGCTGATAACGCTGTTCGATCTGCAGGAGCTGGTCCACGGTTTGCTGATTCACCCCCAGGGCTGGTCCCATCTGGGTGCGTTTCACTTGCTGGAAGCGTTCCTGAAAACCGCCGCCGCCCCCCCCGCCCGGTCCGAAGCCCCCCGCGGGCTGCGCCAGGGCCCAGGTAGCCGAGGCCATCCCGGCCAGAATCAGGCCCAGAAAATAGAAGAGTAGCTTTTTATGCATGATCCATCCTTTTGCTGCTCGCTTAATCTTTTCAGGAAGGTTTCCTTTTGTTGGGGCGTCATCCCGCTCAAGGTGGCGTCCAGGTCGTCCCCCAGGTCTTCTTCCGGAGGCGCCCCCTCGCTGTGGTTATTGGACACGTAGAGATAACTATTGGGTTCCTCGCCGGCCGGAGCTTGGGGAGCCACCGCCAATTGCTCCTTGGCGCCCTTTTCTTGGGCTGGTTGGGCGATCTGGGGCGCTGCCGGGCCGGCCTGCCGGGAGGTCTGATAGCTGACGGCCACCCACAGGAGCAGGGCAGCCAGGGCCGAGGCCCCTACCAGATAGGGAATCCTGCCCCACCAGGAGGACCGCGCCGGGGCCATTCTCCCTTCCTGGGCGGCCTGGACCAGCTTCAGGTGCATCTCCCGGGAAAACTCGCTCCAGAACTCCGGTCCCGGATCGGCCACCGGAGCGGTCCGGATGGCCTGGGCCATTTCCTTCAGGGCCGCCAGCTCTTGGCGACAGCTTGGGCACCGCTCCACGTGAGGCTTAAGCCGTCTCAGCCAAAAAGCGGGCAGGTCACCGTCGGGATACTCGGGGAGCCACCGCTGGAGAAGCGCGCATTGCCACTTCATCTTCTTCCTCGCTCTTCAGATATTTCTTCAAATTCTTCAACGCCTGGCAGTAATTCACCCGGGCGGCGCCCGGGGTTCCTCCCAGGACCCCGCTGATCTCCTGGTACGAGAGGCCCTGTTCCAACTTCAGGGTGAGCACTGCCTGCTGTTTGGGGGGCAGCTTTTTCAGGGCGGCGTAAACCCGCCGGCGCTCATCCCTGGATACCAACTCCTCTTCCGGGGAGTCCTCCTCCGCCACCAGCGCCACTTCGTCACAATCCACCGGCTCCCCAAACCTTTTCCGGCTTTTCAAAAAGTTGTAACACTGGTTGATGGCGATCCGGAACAGCCAGGTGCGGAATTGGGCATCCTGGCGAAAGCTCTTGATATAGATGAAGGCCTGCATAAAGGCCTGCTGCGACAAATCCTTCGCTTCTTCCGGATCGCTCACCATCCGGCAGGCCAGGCCGTAAATCTCCCGCTGGTACTTCTCCACCAATTCTTCGAAGGCCTGCAGGTCTCCGCCCTGAGCCCGGGCCACGAGCTGTGCGTCAGTCATGATCTCTCGTCGCCGGCTTTCAATAGATTAGACCCGGCATAAACGAAAATGTTAAATAGTAATTGCCGCAGATCCCGATAACCACTCTCCGCCCGGGTGATATCCACATAAGACCATGGGTTTCCTGCTTGTTTCGGATTACTTGCTAATTATTATCACCCATCCGGTCCCCAGGCTCAACTTTATTGTGAGCCCGCCTATCTCCGGCCCTGCTCCTGGCGCCGCTCCGCCAGCCCGGTGGCGAAAGGCAGGGCCAGCATGGCGATCCCCAAAGCGGCCACTCCCGGCCAGCCAGCCAGGCCGTAGGCATAGCCGCTCACCGTGATGCCCGCCGCCCCGCCCAGGTAATAGGCTAGGATGTATAGGGAATTGGCCTGGCCCCGGTTGGAGGTGAGCTTGCGGTTCAGTGAACCGGCCGCCGCCGCATGAATGGAAAAAAATCCGCCGCACACCAGGAGCAGCGCCACCAGGATGGCCACCAGGGATTTTATCAGGGTCAGGGCGATGGCCAGGGCGAAAAGCAGCGAACCCAGGATCATGGTGCCGCCGTTGCCGATGCGGTTGCTCAACTTGCCGGACAGCGGCGCGGCTAAGATCCCCATGAGGAAGGAGAGATACAGCAGGGTGATGAGGTGGGTAGAGGCGTAGAACGGCGCCCTGGAAAGATAAAATGGCAGGTAGTTGAACACCGAGGAAAAGACGAAAAAGCCGCCGAAGGACACCAGAAAGATGCGTCTCAGTTCCGGGTGGGTTAACAGGGTGAGGAAGCCTGCGCCGCCGCTCCGTCCCTCATCCGGTCCCCGGCCGGGCGGCAACCGCCAGACCGCGATAACGGTGGCCACGGCCAGCAGGGCGGCGGCGCTGACGAAGGCGTAACGCCAATGCAGGGACGAGAGCATGCCGCCCAACAAGCGGCCGCCCAGGCCGCCGGTGGTAGTGGCGGCGACATAGGACCCCATCACCACGTTGAGCTTTTCCACAGGCAGGTTGGCGGAGAGGTAGGCGGCCAGGCAGGTGGTCAGGGCCGGCACAAACAGCCCCTGCAGAAAGCGGGCCGCCACCAGCAGGGGCAGACTATGGGTGGCGGCGCAGCAGAGACCGGCGGCGCAGACCACCACGCCTCCCGCCAGGATGAGGCTCCGCACCGGGACGCGGTCCGCCAGCCAACCGAACGGCAGGCTGGCCAGGGCGATCCCCAGGATCACCGCGGAGATGGTATAAGAAGCCTGGGAAGGGCTGACCCCGAATTCCGCCTGCAATACCGGCAGCACCGGCTGGGTGAGGTAAACGTTGGTGATGGCCGCGGCCACCAGGCCGAAAACCACGGCCTGCAGGCCCCAGGAGCCGCTTTCCAGGGTGCGCTTTTCGCTTTTCGGTAGCTGGTTCAGGGATAACACCGGTCGATGAGCCGCGGGAAAGGGATGGTCTCCCGGACGTGGCGCAGACCGCAAAGCCAGGCCAGCAGACGCTCGATGCCCAGGCCAAAGCCGCCGTGGGGCACGCTGCCGAAGCGGCGCAGGTCCAGGTACCATTCCAGGGGTTCCCGGGGCAGGTTATGGGCCTCTAAGCTGGACAGCAGGGTCTCCAGGTCGTCCATGCGCTGGGAACCGCCAATGATCTCGCCGTAGCCTTCCGGGGCCAGCAGATCCACGCACAGGGCCAGCCTGGGGTCCGCGGGGTCCGGCTCCATATAAAAGGCCTTGGCCTGCCGGGGATAGCGGTGCACCAGCAGTGGCCTGGAAAACATCTGGGACAGCACGGTTTCTTCTTCCCCTCCCAGGTCCTCCCCCCAGGGGATTTCTTTGCCCTGCGCCTTCAGGCGCTCCAGGGCCTCGCCATAGCTGAGGCGGGGAAAGGGCCCGGCCGCCGCCTCTGCCAGGGGCTCGCGGTCCCGCTCCAACAGGCGCAACTGCGCCTCCTGGCGCCCCAGCACCCGCTGGATCACGAAGCGCACCAGGTCTTCCGCCAGCCCCATGACCTCCTCCAGGGTATAGAAGGCGGCCTCGGCCTCCACCATCCAGAACTCCGTCAGGTGGCGCCTGGTCTTGGATTTCTCCGCCCGGAAGGTGGGCCCGAAACAATAGACCCGGCCCAGGGCCATGGCCGCAGCCTCCAGGTAGAGCTGGCCGCTCTGGGAGAGGTAGGCCTTGCCCCGGTCCAGGTAGTTCGTCTCGAACAGGCTGGTGGTCCCCTCACAGCAGGTGGGCGTCAGGATAGGCGTATCTACCAGGACGAAGCCCCGCTCATGAAAAAAATCGCGGCAGGCCCGGCAGACCTCGTCCCGAACTCGCAGGATGGCCTGTTGCCGGGGGGACCTGAGCCAGAGGTGGCGCCAGTCCATCAGGAAGCCCACCCCGTGCTCCTTTTGCGAGATGGGATATTCCGGAGCGATCTTCAGCGGGCGCAATCGGGAGACTTCCAGTTCATAGCCCCCGGGGGCCCGGGGTTCGGCCTTCACCTTGCCCTCCAGGATCAGGGAGGACTCCAGGGTGAGGCGCTCGAATTGCTGAAAGTCTTCCTCCGGCAGATTCCCCTTAACCAGTACACCCTGGGCCAACCCGGCGCCGTCCCGCATCACCAGAAAGCGCACCTTGCCGCTGGAGCGCAGATGGTAGACCCAACCCCGGAGGGTCACCGTTTCCCCGAGATGCTGGGCCAAATTGGCGATATCGGTTACCAGGGGCGAAGTTTTCTTGGACATGCGACCATCCCCAACTGCGCCGGGAATACCGGTGGAAGAGAGAGGGCGGGGTTTAAACCCGCCCCTGGTATCTCAGGTGAAGATCTGCCTCAGGTTGATTGGAATAATGATCACCCGGCGCCTTCGTAACGGGAAGTTGTGGCTCCCGGGCTCACCTGTCGCCCTGCGTCTCACAGCATGACCTTGATATGGGCATTTTCCCGGAGGGTTTTGACCCATACGGAAAATTGCTTCTCCATCTCCTGGTTAGTCAGGATGCGGCGAATCTCCGGAGCCACCTCCTCGTAGGGCCGGGCCTGACCGCTCCGGCGTTCCAGCACCTGAATCAGTTGAATCCCCTGCGGAGTCATAACCGGAGCCACCTCTTTGGGCCTTAACCGCCCCAGAAATTGCACCAGCTGGGGCTCCAGGTCGCCTTCAGGAACGAAACCGACGTCGGTTTCCGGCAGGGAGTATTTCTTGGCGACTTCCGGAAAAGTAGCGCCGTCTCCGACTTCCTTGACGATGGTTTCCGCTTTCCTTTTTACCTCTTCTTGCTGGGCTGCGGTGGCGCCCGGCGGGATCTCCATCTTGATGGCGCACAGGTGCAATTGGGCGCCACCTGCCTTATATTTTTCCTCGTAAACCTGGCGCACCTGCGCCTCACTGACCACGGACTTGAGGCCCACCGCCATAACCAGGAGGCGCTCCTGGATCAGCTGGTCGGCGATATTTTGCTTGAGCTCTTTAAGGGTGAGGCCGGCCTTGGTCAGGGCCGTATTCAAGGACTCCTCGTTCGTCAGATTATTGCGTTTCTTAAAGTTTTCCAGGGCCGCATTCAGTTCCTTATCCTCGATTTTGATTCCCCGGCGTTTGGCCTCGGCATTGGCCAGCTTCCGGTCAATGAGGCTTTCCAGCATCTGGTGTTCGAGATCCTTGCCTTCTTTGCCCTTGGGAGAAATACCCTGTTGGGCCTCGATGGACCTGGAGGCCCTTTCCAGCTCCGACATGGTGATGACTTCATCATTGACTTCGGCCACAATCCGATCCACCACTTTAGCGGAACCGTTCCTGGCAGATAACCCCACCAGCAGACTGATCAGGGCCAAACTCAACAGCCCTCTGGAAAATCTCTTCATGGTTTTTCTACCTCTCTTCTTCTGCATTAACAAATGTCTCCACTTCTTTCAAGCAGTTTTGCAAACGCCTCATGTAGGGGCCGTCTTGCGGCAGCCGCACCCGTAAGGTTTGATCCTGAAACAGGCGAAAGGCATCCGGCTTGCTTTTCAGCAGGCCCACCAGGCGCGGCAGGTCCAGGCGCTCCGGCTGGGCAAACTGCAGCCGCACAAAGCTGTCCTGCACCTCCAGACGCTTGAGGCCCAACTGCCGCAAGCGATGCTTGAGGCGGACCACCTCCAGGAGGTTGCGCCCCTCCGGGGGCAGCGGTCCAAAGCGATCCTGGAATTCCTCTTCCAGTTCTTGCACCATCTCCGGGGTCAACCGGCCGGAGAGCCGCCGGTAGAGAGCCAGGCGCTGCTGGACATCGGGCACGTAATCTTCGGGCAGGTAGGCGGCCAGGGGCAGGCGGATCTCCGGGTCCGGGGCCAGGTCCTCCGGCTCGCCCTTGAACTCCCGAATAGCCTGTTCCAGGAGCTGCAGGTAAAGCTCATACCCGACTTCCGCCACCTGGCCGGATTGGGCCTGGCCCAGGAGATTGCCGGCCCCCCGGATTTGCAGGTCGTGCATGGCGATCTTAAAACCGGAGCCCAGCTCGGTAAATTCCATCAAAGCCTTCAGGCGTTTTTGGGCCTCAGCGGAGAGGGCAGCCTCATCGGGCACCAGCAGGTAGGCATAGGCCTGCGACTGGCTGCGGCCCACCCGGCCCCGCAACTGATAGAGCTGCGCCAGCCCCAGGGTGTGGGCCCGGTTGATGATGATGGTGTTGGCCGCCGGGATGTCCAGGCCCGCTTCGATGATCGCGGTGCACACCAGCACGTCCACTTCCTTGCGCCAGAAGCGCAGCATTACCTTTTCCAGCTCCCGCTCCGGCATCTGGCCATGGGCCATGGCCACCCGGGCCTCGGGCACCATCTCCTGGACCTGGCGGGTCCAACTGGCCAGGTTGCGCACCCGGTTGTGCACGAAAAAGACCAGTCCGCCCCGGGCCAGTTCCCGGCGGATGGCCGCCTGGATTACGGCCCGCTCCGGGCGGCACAAGTAGGTGCGCACCGCCAGGCGGTCCTCCGGCGGGGTGTCGATCATGCTCAGATCCCGCAAGCCCGTCAGGGACAATTGCAGGGTCCGGGGAATGGGGGTGGCGGTCAGGGTAAGCACGTCCACGGTGCGGCGCCAGTCCTTCAGTCTCTCCTTTTGCTTCACCCCGAAACGCTGCTCTTCATCGATGATGGCCAGGCCCAAATCCTTGAAGGCCACGTCCTTGGACAGCAGCCGGTGGGTGCCGATGACGATGTCCACCTGTCCCCGGGCCAGGTCCGCCAGGGTCTGCCGTTGCGCCGCCGGCGTTTTGAAGCGGCTCAGGACCCGCACCTCCACCGGATAGTGAGCCAGCCGCCGGCTGAAGGTTTCGTAATGCTGCTCCGCCAGCACCGTGGTGGGCACCAGCATGGCCACCTGCTTGCCGTCCATGGCCGCCTTGAAGGCGGCCCGCACCGCCACCTCGGTCTTGCCGTAGCCCACGTCGCCGCAGATGAGCCGGTCCATGGGTTTATCCGAGGCCAGATCCGCCAGGACTTCCTGAATGGCCTGTTCCTGGTCCGGGGTCTCGGCAAATTCGAAGGTAGCCTCGAACTCCCGGTATACCGGGTCCGGGGGCGAAAACTGGTGCCCCGGCAGGACCCGGCGCAAGGCATAGAGCTCCACCAGTTCCCGGGCGATTTTTTCCACCGCCTTCTTGACCCGCTTCTTGGTGCGCTCCCAGGACTTGCCCCCCAGACGCTCCACCCGGGGCTCCACCCCCTCCACCCCCAGGTATTTCTGCACCAGGTGGAGGCGGTCCACCGGCAGGTAGAGGCGGTCGCCGTTCTGGTATTCCAGCTCCAGGAAATCATTGGCCTGGAGTCCGACGGAGAGTTTCACCAGCCCCCGGTAGATGCCGATCCCGTGCTCCAGGTGCACGATGTAATCTCCTTCCTGGAGGTCGGCCAGGGAGGTGAGGGCCTGGGGGGCGCGGCCCTCTTTGCGGCGCCGCCCTTCCGGGCGGAACCCCAGCGCCTCGTCTTCGGTGAGGACGATGAGTCCCTGGGAAAGGAGCCGGAATCCCCCGGAGAGTTCGCCGACGGTGAGCTCCACCCGGCTGCCCGGCTCCCAGGTGGGGGTGAGGTTGAGCGGCGCCTCCAGGCCCTCTTCCTGGAGGAGCCGGGCCAGCCGCTCGCCCCGATGACGGCTTTTGCACGCCAGCAGGACCTGAAACCCGCCCTGGCGCCACTCTTCCAGGCGGGCTGCCAGGGCCGGCACCAGCCGCCCGGCTTCGGCCGCGGCCCCGGACAACTCCTGGGCCAGGCCGTCGTTTTTCTCCACCTGGAAATGGAGGTCGCGCTCCGGATGGGCGTGGCCCCAGGGCAACAGCGGGCAGAAGACGGTGCTGAACCGGCCGAGCCGGTCCTCCCAGGGAATTTGATCCAGCCAGCCCCGGGGTTCATGGGCCGTGTCCTCCGCCATCTTCTTCAGCTCCCGCTCCAGGTTAAGGGGGTCCCAGACCACCACCACGGTCTCCGGCGGCAGCATCTCCCACAAGGTTTGGGGCTGCGGGTAAAATTCCTCGAGATGGCGCTCGATGCGGGGAAAGTGGCGGCCTTCCCGGACGTTTTCCCAGAACTGGGGGTCCTGGCGGCGTTTGCGCCGGGCCAGGGCGTGTTCCCGGGCCGCGCCGTCCAGCACCACCTCGCTGGCGGGCAACACCACCAGCTCCGGAAGCTGGCCTAGGGACCGCTGGCTGGCCGGGTCAAAGCGCCGGATGGACTCCACTTCGTCTCCCCAGAACTCCAGGCGCACCGGCTGCTCATAGAGGGGCGGGAACAGGTCGATGATGCCGCCCCGGACGCTGAACTCGCCCTTCTCCTCCACCACCGGACGGCGGGCATAGCCGCCGTCCAGCAGGCTCTGGAGAAATTCCGGGCGGCTCAGGGTCTCGCCGGGCAGCACGTAGGCCAGCAAATCCCGCAGCCGCTGGGCCGGGGGGAGCTTCTGGCGCAGTGCCAGGGCCGGGGCCACCATGAGAAAAGGGGGCGCCGCGGTCAGGGCCACATAAGCCGAGGCCATCCTGGCGCAGCTCACCTCGGAATCGAAGCTCAACTCCCGGAAGGGCAGGACTTCGTGGCCCGGGAACAGGAAGAGGCGCCGGGCGCCGCCGGCCTGGTCCGCCGGGTTTCCCAGGAAGAAGGCCAGGTCCTTTAAAAAGGTCTCATGGCCCTCACCGTTGGGGGTCACCAGGAGGAAGGGCCGCCCCAGTTGCCGAAAAAGGCTGGCCAGAAGGTAGGCGCCGCAAGCGGGGGTGAGACCTTGCAGATAGACCTGGCTGGGTTCCCGGGCAAACGCGGTCAGGAGATCGGGGGATTCGACCCCCGGGGCCAAAGCAGAAGGCATCATTAATTTTATCTAGAATTGGCGCGATTTTCAAGCAGGCGTCTCAACCGCGCTTGAGGCGAGGCGGCCCCCGTAGCCAGTGACCACCACTTCCCGGCTTTCTTGACTTTCCCTAAATTCAGATTAACTATTTATTTAATGGTAAATCTCAAGGAACCCCATCTCCAGGTGGTCGCGGTGAATGAACTCCTTGGTCCACCCAGACGCATCAGGGTTTGGCGGCTACGGGTTAGTTTGAAAAGGGCTGGAAAAATCATGAAAACCGCACCCATGTTCCCATTATTACTGGCCCTGACAATCCTGCTGGCGGCTCCGCGGCCGGCCAGGGCCGAGCCCCAAAAAGGGCAGACACAGGGGAGCGCGATGAATGAAAAGCAACCTCTGCCGGTGGCCACCTTGGCCGGCGGCTGTTTCTGGTGCACGGAATCGGACTTCAGGAAGGCCCCGGGGGTGGTGAAGGTGGTCTCCGGCTATGCCGGCGGCCGCGGCCCCCATCCCACCTATGAAGATTACGCCGAAAAGGGCTACGTGGAGGCGGTCCAGGTATTCTACGATCCCCAAAAGGTCTCTTACCAGGAACTGCTGGATTACTTCTGGCGGCATATCGATCCCACCGATGCCGGGGGCCAATTCGTGGATCGGGGGCCCCAGTACCGGTCGGTCATCTACTACCACGACGAAGAGCAAAGGCGCCTGGCGGAGGAATCCAAACAAAAGCTGGCCATTTCCGGAGTTTTTCAGAAACCCATCGTCACGGAGATCATCAAGTTCACCAATTTCTACCCGGCGGAGGATTACCACCAGGATTATGCCCATAAGAATCCGGTGCGCTATAAGTATTACCGCTGGAATGCCGGCCGTGACCAGTTTTTGCAAAAGGTCTGGGGCGGAAAGCCCGCGGCCGCCCCCGATCCTCCCGGCGACAATTTTATAAAACCGAGTGATGCAGTCCTGCGGCAGAAGTTGACCCCGTTGCAGTATCAGGTGACCCAGGAGGGGGGCACCGAGCGGCCCTTCCACAATGAATATTGGAACAACCATCGTGAAGGCATCTACGTGGACATCGTCTCCGGCGAGCCGCTGTTCAGCTCCACGGACAAATTCGACTCCGGCACCGGCTGGCCCAGCTTCACCAAACCCCTGGAACCCGGCAATCTAGTGGAGCGGAAAAAGCGGGAGTGGCTCTCGTTGCGCACCGAGGTGCGCAGCCGGCACGCCGACTCCCATCTGGGGGACGTCTTTGACGACGGGCCGCCGCCCACCGGCCTGCGCTATTGCCTGGACTCCGCCGCCTTGCGCTTCATTCCCAAGGAGGATTTGGAGAAGGAAGGCTACGGCCAGTATCTCCTCCTGTTCTCCCAAAAGAAGTGAGCCGGAACCGCTCCTCAAATCACCCACGCAGATACGGGGTTAGAAGGTAATGAAGCCAACTGAAGCTATGGCGGAAGGGGTCAGCCCCCGGGACACATATAATGAAGCCCTGGTGGCTAGTGTGCGGCCGCCGGACTGGGTGAATCCCGAGCCTCAACCCCGTTATAATCTGGTGGTCATAGGTGGGGGCACCGCGGGATTGGTAAGCGCCGCGGGCGCCGCGGGGCTGGGCGCCAAAGTGGCCCTGGTGGAGCGCCATCTTTTAGGAGGGGATTGTCTCAATTACGGCTGTGTGCCGTCCAAGGCCATTATCCGCTCTTCCAGAGTTTATGCCGACATCCGGGATGCCGCCCTGTTTGGCGTAAAAATCGCGGGCGCGGCTGAAGTGGACTTTGCCGCGGTCATGGAGCGCATGCGGCGCCTGCGGGCGGAGATTAGCCCCCACGATTCAGCCCAGCGCCTCCGGGATTTGGGGGTGGACGTCTTCCTGGGCGAGGCCAGGTTTTCCGGCCCGGATCGCGTGGAGGTGGGAGGCAAGACCCTGCGCTTCCGAAAGGCGGTCATCGCCACCGGCGGCCGGGCCGTGCGCCCGCCGGTGCCGGGATTGCAGGAAGCCGGTTATCTGACTAACGAGACGGTCTTCTCTTTAACCGAGCGCCCGGCGCGTCTTCTGGTGCTGGGTGGCGGGCCCCTCGGCTGCGAATTTGCCCAGGCCTGCCAACGCCTGGGCTGCCGGGTGACCCTGCTGCACAAATATCCCCGCCTCATGAATAAAGAAGACGCGGACGCGGCGGCACTCATCCAGCAGACCTTCCAAAAGGAAGGCATCGGCCTGATCCTCAATGCCAGGCCCTTCCAGGTAACCAAAACCGGCAACGGCAAGCTGGTCCAGTATGAAAGCGAGGGCCAAAAGGGGGAAATCGAGGTTGACGAGATTCTCCTCGGCGCCGGCCGGGCCCCCAACGTCGAAGGCCTCAACCTGGAAGCCGCGGGCGTCAGGTATGAAGCCGGGAAAGGCAGGGGCGTCATAGTCAATGACAGGCTGCAAACCACCAATCCCCATATCTTCGCCGCGGGCGACATCTGTCTGCCCTACCAGTTCACCCATCTGGCCGACTTCGCGGCGCGTATCGCCATCCAGAATGCCCTGTTTTTTGGGCGCAAAAAGCTGAGCGCCCTGACCATTCCCTGGTGCACCTACACCGACCCGGAAGTGGCCCACGTGGGTTTGAATGAAGCAGAGGCGGAAAAGCAGGGGATCCCGGTCACGACCTTCATAAAACCTTTGCGCGAGGTGGACCGGGCCATCTTGGACGGCGAAGAAGAGGGGTTTGTGAAGATTCACGTCAAAAAGGGCGCCGACCAGATCCTGGGCGCCACCATTGTGGCCCGGCATGCCGGGGAGATGATCAGCGAGATCACCGCGGCCATGGTGGGCCATATCGGCCTGGGAACCCTGGCCGCGGTCATGCATCCCTATCCCACCCAGGCGGAGGCCATCCGGCAGACCGGCGACCTCTACAACCGGACCAAACTGACCCCGGCGGTCAAATGGCTGTTTTCCCGGTTTCTGGCCTGGCGGCGGTGATTCCCGGGAAATTATGCGGTTATCGTTCCCGTTAATAAGTGACACAGATAATAAGTGGGACTCTTTGGCGTTCCTGCCGTCGCGCGGTTCTCGAGCCGGGCGGCGCCGGCCCAACCTACGCCTCAGGAGCGGGTTGACTCCTGGCCGCCAGGGCGGCGGTCACTCCTCCGACCTCAGCCAAATCTACTTCGCAATTCAGGCTGAGATAGACCTGCCTGCCAACCCCGACCCCTCCGTGTTCCAGCTCGACGTTATAGGTCATGCCGAAATCCTCGCGGTTGAGCCTGGCCCGGGCCTGAAAGCCGAAGCTGGTATAGATGGCGCCCTGATCCTCCAGGTACGCCGGCCCGGCCCAGTGAACGTCCAACATCACCCCGCGGGTCACGCCGCGCAGGGTCAGGTCCCCGTGGACCCAGGCCTGGTCCAGTCCCGCCGCCTCCACCCGGGTGCTCTTGAAGGTGATGATGGGGTATTGCGCCGCGTCGAAGAAATCGGCACTCTTCAGATGCTCGTCCCGCTGCTCCACCCCGGTGCATAAGGACGCCGCCTCTATTTCCACCGCCACCTTGGAGCCCGCCACCTGCAGCGGATCAAAATCGAGGCTGCCGCTAATTTTGGGGAACATCCCCACCACCCAGGTCACCATCAGGTGGCGCACCGAGAAGACTGCCGCACTATGAGAGGTGTTGATTAGCCATTTTGCCATGGGTTTCCCGCCTTTCGGGAGAGCTGCGGAATTAATCCCGGCTGCTCCCTTTATCCAAGGGGGGAGAAAAACCCGGCCACCCTGTCGCCCCAGGACCTCGGCGAGCCTCCACCCCGTTATTTTTCGCCACTCCGGCCAGGGAAAACTGGCTGGGAAATTGCGAAATAATACCAAAAGGGAATTGGATTAAAATTAGGTACGGATAGTGGCGTTGTCAAATGGCTGGGGCAGGGAAGCGACCGCGGCCGCGGCCACAGAAAGTGAGGCTTTTAATACCTGGTATAATTATAAGGGCCGTTGCCGCGGACCCGGAAATTTTTAGCGCGGCTAACCGGAAATTTTATACATTTTCAGGATACGCCGATAATAAATCAGAGATTGCCCTACAAGTTTATAGCGGCGCGAAAATCCTCCCGGCTCGGAGTCCTGCGCCCCAGGAATCCGCGCGCCGGAGATCTGGCTCAGGCCGGCCGCGGTCCTGTTTTTCCCTGGTCATGCCCGGGGATCGGAAGGAAAGTTTGCTGATACTTACTCGCAAGATTGGCGAAGGGGTCACCATCGGGGACGAGGTCCGGGTGGTGGTCCTGGAACTTCGGGGCAAGCAAGTCCGTCTGGGGATTGAGGCCCCCGCGGGCGTGGTGGTCCTGCGGGATGAGATTTTCCAGCGGCTTCTCCAGGAGAACCGGCAGGCTGCCGCCTTCGTTTTCAGCGACCTGCAGGCCTTGCAACAGTTGTTGGGCCGTGAACTCCCGGCTGCCGGCCCCCTGCCCTCCTCCCCGCCGCAGGTTCCCCGGTTGCGCCTCGATCGTACCAGATTAGGAGCCATCCAGGTTCCGGAAGACCGGATAATCTTCTTCCGCCAAGGGCTTTTGGGATTTGTGGAATTTCACCGCTACGCCTTGTTGGCCCCGCCGGACACCGCTCCTTTCTTCCTCTTGCAATGCCTGGACCACCCGGAGCTGGCCCTGCTGGTGGCCGAACCCTCCCGGCTGGGCGCCAGCTTTAAGTTGGGCCGCCTCCATTCCGCCCTGAAGGAACTGGAAGCCCAAGCCCCCGAAGAACTACAGGTTTTCGTCACCCTGACCATCCCGCCGGGACGGCCTGCCGAAACCACCGCCAATCTGGTGAGCCCCATCCTCATCAACCCGGGCCCCCGCCTGGGGAAGCAGGTAGTCCTGGAATCCCCCGAATTCTCCCAGAAACATCCCCTGCTGCTGCATTAGTGAGGCGCTCCGGCGGCTGCCGCCGAGCCGGGGCGCTTAGCGGCACCGGCTTCCAGCCTGTGACGGGGCCGCCCTGATTTTTTCTTGGCGGCCACCGGCCGCCCTGGATGCCCGGGGGGGCCTGGCGCCGGCTCCCTGGGTAAACCTGGAATTTACTATTGCCAGGCCCTTACTTTGTGCTAATATGTACATGGGCTTAACCCCCCGGTTTCCGGTCTCCGCTGGCTCAGGCCACGGTTTGCCGACTTCAAGATGGAGGTACCCAAGGCATGAGCAAGGCAACCCTCAACCTTAATGGGATGACGGTGGAGTTTCAGCCCGGCCAGACCATTTTGGAAGTGGCCTGGGGGCATGGAACCTACACCATCCCCACCCTCTGCTATCTGAGAGATACCACCCCCACCGGGTCATGCCGGATGTGCATGGTGGAGGTGGAAGGGGCCCGCACCCTGTTGCCCGCCTGCGCCACCGTGGCCACCCCCGGGATGGTGATTAAGACCGAGTCGGCCAGGATCGACGCCTCCCGCAAAATGGTCCTGGAACTGCTGCTGGGCTCCGGCAACCATAACTGCCTGATCTGCGAGGCCAACAGCGAGTGCGAATTGCAGGCCCTGGCCTATCGTTATCAGGTGCCCACCCCCAGCTTTGCCAATCCCCCGGACACCCAATACTATTACGAAGACGACAACAGCATGATCGTCCGGGATTTTTCCAAGTGCATCATGTGCGGCCGCTGCGTCCGGGGCTGCAATGAACGGCAGGTGAACCTGGCCATCAGCATCGGCTACCGCGGTTCCCATAACAAGATCGTGGCCAAGGCCGATTACCCTTATATCGATTCCGACTGCGTCTTTTGCGGCGAATGCGTGCAATCCTGTCCGGTGGCGGCCCTGCTGGACAAGAACGCCATGCATCAGGGCCGCAGTTGGGAACGCCGCCGGGTCCGCACCACCTGCCCTTACTGCGGGGTGGGCTGCCAGATGGATCTCCACGTCAAGGGCGGCCACCTCATCAAGGTGACCGGCGCCCATGCCCAGCCCAACGACGGCCGGCTGTGCGTCAAGGGGCGGTTCGGCATGGGATTCGTCCAGCATGCCGATCGCCTCAAGACCCCACTCCTCCGCCAGGAGAAAAACGGCGAGCTTCAAGAGGCCACCTGGGATGAGGCCCTGGATTTCGTGGCCCGCCGCCTCCGGGAGGTGAAGGAAAAACACGGCCCCGAAAAGATTGGCGGCTGGTGTTCGGCCCGGACCACCAACGAAGAAAATTACCTGATGCAAAAACTGCTGCGCGCCGCGATCGGCACCAACCACGTGGATCACTGCGCCCGCCTCTGACACAGCTCCACCGTGGCCGGGCTGGCCGCGTCCTTCGGTTCCGGAGCCATGACCAATTCCATCGCCGAATTGGAGGATGCCGATTGCATCCTGGTGATCGGCTCCAACACCAATGAAAATCACCCGGTGATTGCGGCCCGCATCAAGCGGGCGGCGCATCTGAAAAATAAGGATCTCATCGTCATCGACCCCCGGCGCCACGACCTGGTGCGGCACGCCCGCCTCTGGCTCCGGCAAATTCCTGGCACCGATATCGCCCTGATCAATGGAATGATGCAGGTCATCATCGCGGAACAGCTCTATGACCAAACCTATGTGGCGGAACGCACCGAGAACTTCGAGGCCTTAAAAGAGACGGTGGCCAAATATACGCCGGCATACGCGGAAAGGATCTGCGGGGTGCCCGCCGCGGAGATTGCGGCCGCGGCCCGCATGTACGCCAAGGCCCGGGCCGGCTCCATCGTCTATTGCATGGGGATCACCCAGCACACGGTGGGCACCGACAACGTCAAGACCCTGGCCAACCTGGCCATGCTCTGCGGCAATGTCGGCATCCACGGGGGAGGGGTCAATCCCCTGCGGGGCCAGAACAACGTGCAAGGGGCCTGCGATATGGGCGGCTTACCCAACGTCTTCTCCGGGTATCAGCCGGTCACCGACGCGGCCAACCGCCAGAAGATGGCGGAGGCCTGGGGCGTGGCCACCCTCCCTGATTGGCCGGGGATGGCCATGACCGAGATGCTCCCGGCCATTGCCCAGGGCGGCATCAAGGCCCTATACATCATGGGAGAAAACCCGGCCCTCACCGACCCCGACTCCGACCATGCCATTAAGGCCATGCGGGCCCTGGAACTCCTGGTGGTGCAGGACCTCTTTCTCACCGAGACCGGCAAACTGGCCGACGTGGTCCTGCCCGCCGCCTCCTTTGCGGAAAAAGAGGGCACCTTCTCCAACACCGAGCGCCGGGTGTCCCGGGTGCGCCAGGCCATTCCGCCGGTGGGGCAGGCCAAACCCGATTGGCAGATCATCTGCGAGATCGCCGGGCGCCTGGGCTACCCCATGAAGTATGCCGGACCCGAAGAAATCTTTGAAGAGATTCGCCGGGTGACCCCTTCCTATGCGGGGATTTCCTATCAACGCCTGGAGGCCGGCGGCCTGCAGTGGCCCTGTCCCAATGCGGAGCACCCGGGCACGGTCTATCTCCACAAGGACCGCTTTGCCCGGGGCCTGGGCATGTTCTTCGCCATTGAGCACCGGGACCCGGCGGAGATGCCCGACGCCGAGTACCCGCTCTATCTCACCACCGGTCGCCTCCTGTATCAATACCACTCCGGCACCATGAGCCGGCGGGCCCCCGGCCTGGTGGAAAAGGCGCCGGAATGCCGGGTGGAAATGGCCGCGGCCGATGCGGCCCGGTATGGCATTGCCGACGGCCAGCAGGTGCGCCTCCGCACCCGCCGCGGCAAGATCACCGCCAAGGCGCAAATCTCCGACAAGGCCGTCCCCGGCACTATCTTCCTCCCGTTCCATTTCGCCGAGGCCTCGGCCAATAAACTGACCAACGCCGCGCTGGATCCGGTCTCCAAGATTCCGGAATACAAGGTCTGTGCGGTGCAGATCGAGAAAATTTGAGGAGGCCGACTATGACTGCGCTGACCAAAAAATCAGGATGCGCCTGCCAAACGGCAGCCGCCCTCAGCCCGGAAATTATCCGCCAGGTGGATGAGATCATCAATCGGCATAAGGATCAGTCCGGGGCCCTGATGCCGGTCCTGCAGGAGGTCCAGGAGGCGGTGGGCTATCTGCCCCCCGCGGTTCAGGAGCGCATCGCCGCAGGCCTGAAGATCCAGGGAAGCGAGGTCTTTGGGGTGATGAGCTTCTATTCCATGTACTCCTGGAAACCCAAAGGCCGCTACGTCGTCCGCATGTGCGAATCCCCGCCCTGCCATATTGCCGGCGCCGGAAATATGCTGCACGCCTTGCAGCAAGAATTGGGGGTCGGGGTGGGGGAAACCACCGGCGACGGCCTCTTCACCCTGGAACTCTCGGCCTGTCTGGGGGTCTGTGAAGTGGCCCCCGCCATGCAGATCAATGAAGTGGTCATCGGCAACCTCACCCCCGCTAAAATCAAACAGGTGGTCGCCGACTACCGCAGCGGCCAGGTCCCCGATTACCAGCGGTTGCCCTACAGCGCCAGGGACTTTCGCCAATATCGCCAAAGCCCCTACGACCTGGTCTTACTGGACCACGTTGGGGTCATCGATCCCACCCGGATCGAGGATTATCTGGCCCAGGGCGGCTATGAGACCCTAAAGAAAGTGGTGACCACCATGACCCCGGAGTCGGTGGTGGAGGAAGTGAAGGCTTCCGGCCTGCGGGGGCGGGGTGGCGCCGGCTTTCCCACCGGCCTCAAGTGGTCCTTCACCCGGCCCCTGCCGGACACTCCCAAATACGTGATCTGCAACGCCGACGAAGGGGAACCGGGCACCATCAAGGACCGCTACCTCATGGAAGGCGACCCCCACAAGGTCCTGGAAGGCATGGCCATCGCGGGCTTCGCGGTGGGGGCCTCCCAGGGTTTCATCTATGTCCGGGGGGAATATTACCTCTCCCAGGCCCGTCTAAACCAGGCCATTGAGCAGGCCACCGCCCGGGGCTTCCTGGGTCGGCAGCTCTTCGGCGCCGACTTCTCCTTCACCATCGAAGTCCGTTCCGGATCCGGCTGCTACATCTGTGGTGAGGAGACCGCCCTGATCGAATCCATCGAGGGCAAGCGCGGCTATCCCCGCATGAAACCGCCTTTTCCCGGGGTGGCCGGCCTGTGGCATAAACCCACCATCGTCAACAACGTGGAGACTCTGGCCAGCGTGCCGGCCATTCTCAGCAAAGGCGGGGCCTGGTATAAATCCCTGGGCACCGCGGACACCAGCGGCCCCAAGATCTACCAGATCATCGGCCAGGTGCGGACCCCGCAAATCGTGGAAGCGCCGGCGGGCTTGACCCTGCGGGAACTCATCGATACCTACGGCGGCGGGCTGCGCCCCGGCCGCCAGTTCAAGATGTGCCAGACTGGCGGCGCCTCGGCAGGCATCGTCACCGCCGCGGCCCTGGACACCCCGATGGACTACGGCTCCATGGCCAAGGCGGGCGGCGCCCTGGGCTCCGGGACCATGCTGGTGATGGACCAAAGTGTCTGCGTGGTGGATTTTATCCGCTCCGTGGCCCAATTCTTCCGCCACGAGTCCTGCGGCCAATGCACCCCCTGCCGGGAAGGCACCCCCCGCATCCTGGAGACCATGACCCGGATCACCCAGGGCCGCGGAACCATGGCGGACCTGGACCTGATGGAGCGGCTGGCCGGCGTCCTGGCCGACTCCTCCTTCTGTCCCCTGGGGCAGACCGCGGCTCAACCCATGATGAGCGCCCTCAAGAACTTCCGCGCTGAATTCGAGGAACATATCCGGGAGAAAAAATGCCGGGCCGGAGTCTGTAAACTCGG
>CAWEWX010000063.1:0-6590 GCA_963812655.1 uncultured delta proteobacterium
TTCTAGGTGAATTAACAGTTTCAAAGTAAATCAGGAGCCCTGGGCTCGCCCGTAAATCATGCAAATGTGGCGCTGCCGCCCCCGGCGGCGCGGGAACCGGCTCTGCCTAAAAACCAAGCGGACATTTCAGGCACTAGGAAAACCGGACATCTGTAGGCGCCCTGGACCCAGGCGAAGTTTTTCCTTGACAGGCAGAACCAAGCGCTATATATAGTGGCATTAAATAGTCCGGGAGCCCATATAGGGCATAATAGGGAAGCCGGTGCAAGTCCGGCATGGTCCCGCCGCTGTAACCGGTGACGAAACCTGCATCAGGCCACTGTCTCACTGAAGTGGGATGGGAAGGCGCAGGCGGTAGGAAGAACCGGAAGTCAGAAGACCTGCCCGGATAGAAGCTTAAGCCCCACGAGGTATGCGGGCGGTAAGCTCCGTTAAGGATCAAGAAGCTGGGTGCCATCCTTAAGTCATCGCGACTTAAGGATTTTTTTTTGGAAAAAAACCGTCTCAATCAAGGAAGGAAGAAAACATGGTAAAGCGGAGCAAGTTTGGCTGGCTAACTTTGGCGCTTATCCTCTCGATGATCAGCGCCCCCTGGACCCTGAACGCCGCGGCGACGCCGAAACCCGCCATCGTCTTGGCGGCCTTTGGCACCACCACCAACGCCTTTCCCACTTACCAAAAGATCGAAGACCAGGTCAAAGAGCGCTTCCCCGGCTATGAAGTCCGTTGGGCCTTTACTTCCAATATGGTGCGTCACAAGGTGCTGGAGCAGCAGCACAAAAAACTAAAAAGTTTGCCTGAGGTCTTGACGGACCTGAAGGCGGACGGCTTTACCAAGGTTGCCATTCAATCCTTGCTTCTGGCTCCGGGAAAAGAATGGGAAGAGGTAGTTAAGCAAAGCCGGGAAGTCCCCGGGCTCACCGTAGCCGTGGGCAAACCGCTGCTCAGCGGCAAGGCGGACGAAATAAAGGTTCTCGATGACTTATCTAAAGAATTTCCCCCGGATCTGCAGAAAAACGCCGTGGTGCTGGTGGGACACGGCAGTCCCGACCCCCAAGCCCAGGCCGCCAATAACTCCTTCGCGCAGTTACTGCGCTCCCGCTATCCCCAGGGCAATGTCTTCTTCGGCATGGTGGAATTTGAAAAACCCGGGAAAGAGGAGGTGCTCCAGGAAATAAAGAGGTCCGGGGCCACCTCGGTCAAGATTATCCCGTTTCTTCTGGTAGCCGGGGATCACGTGCAAAATGATATCCTGGGGAACGGCCCGGAGAGCTGGAAATCCAAACTGCTGCAGATGGGTAACTATCAGGTTGAGGGCGTTCGCCAGGGACTGGGAGAGCAGCAAGAGATCGTCAATATTTATCTGGAACATTTGACCCAGGCTTTGCAGAACTTTTAGGAGGTGCTATGAGGAGCGGGCTGATCGTCTATCTGGTGGGTGAGGGGGAGTTGCCGGAAGGCTTCGATCTGGCAAGCGGCTGTAAGGAAATGGGCTTCCCGGCCGATCGCGTGGAACTGGTGGGTTCCAGGCAAGGATTCTTTGAGGTGAACGATGCCTGGCATTACCTGTTTACCAAGGGTTATGGGAACATCAAACTCTTGGTGGCGCAAACCGACCAAAAATGTTTGCGGCCTCTGTCCCCTCTGGTTCGACTCAGCGGCTAGGAAAACGGGAAGCAAGCAGGGAAAGCCACGCACCCCCGGTGTCAATCATGGAGGTGATAATGTTGATGATCACCCTCGTGCGCGTGTTTGTGAAACCGTGGATCGATCAAGTTCACGCGGAAGAGCAGATCCCGGTCGGAGAGAAGCTCCGCAGGGGTTCCATTGGCCACCACCCGATGCTCCTCATCGAAGACCAGGACGCGATCGGCAATCTCTTCAACGATATCCAGGTCATGGGTAGCCGTGATGATTGTTTTCCCAAACTGGCCAAACTGAGCCAGCAGGTCAATCACCCACCGCCGGGTGCGCGGGTCGAGGGCTGCCGTAGGTTCATCCAGCAGCAACACGGCTGGATTCGTGGCCACTACCGAAGCCAAGGCCACCCTCCTTTTCTCTCCCCCGCTCAGTTTGAAAGGCGGCCGGTCCTTAAGGTCCTCCAGGCCAAAAAGTTCCAGGGTTTCCGCAACGCGTTGCCGCACTTCCGCTTCGCCCAGTCCCAGGTGCAAGGGACCAAAAGCAATCTCCTCCCCCACGGTGGATGAAAAGAGCTGGGTTTCAGAATTCTGAAAAACGAACCCCACCCGCCGCCGGAAGGCCTGATTGAATCCGTCGTCGTTTAAACTCTTCTCCTGCAACACCTGGCCGAAGGCCTGGATGACCCCTTCTTGGGGAAAAAGCAGACCATCCAGAACTTTAAGCAAGGTAGATTTGCCCGAGCCGTTGGCGCCCAAGAGAACAATTCGTTCCTGCTCGTGAATGAGCAGGTCCAGGTCCCGAACCCCGGTTTCCCCACCTGGATAATGGTAGCCCACCTTTTCCAGCAGAAAGGCCGGCGCCCTGGCAGTCTCAACCGAGGACACGGTCACCTCCCACAAACAAAATGGCGACCATGAACACCAAAACCATCCAGACCCAATCGCTGCGCTTCATCTCAAACCGGAGCAGCGACTTGGGCAACCCCGCATAGCCGCGGGCCAGCATGGCGCTATGCACCTCTTCACTCCAGGCCGCGGTCTTGCCCCAGAGATTTCCCATGGCGGAAGTGACAAACCGGCGCGCTTCCCGGGAGTTCACCCGGCCTACCAGGCGGCTCCGGCGGGCCATGAACAGGTCACTGCTCGTCTGCAGCAAGAGAAAAATATACCGGTAAGTCATCTCCAATACCGTGAGAAATACCGGGGGGATCCGCAGTACGCTTAACGCTTTGAGCAGGGTATTCCAGCGGGTGGTGAGGGTCAGCAACACGGCCAGAGAAACGGAGGCGCCAACTCTTAGGATCAGCAGCACCGCGGCGGCCACCCCTTCTCTGGTGATCGCCACCTCTGGGGGAATGGTCCAGTAACCCAGTTTCACCGGAAGGCTCAGATGAAACAACACCAGGAGCGGCGTCCCGGGCCGCACCACATTGAACAGAGTGGGAAAGACCACGATCCCCGTAAACAGAGGCGCCACCACCCATACTCTTTTGGCGAAAGTTCCCAGCGGTATCCGGGAGCTCTTCGCCAGCCAGAAAAGCCATAAATTTAACAGGACCAACGAGAAGATATGATGGAGGAGCCCCGCGACACCGATGAGAAAGAGGAGCGTCAGCAGTTTGGCGCGGGGATCCAACCCCTGCAAAAGACCCGGCCGGCTGGCGAGAGACTCGGAAAAGATCTCATTCTGGAGGGCCTCGGCGATGGCCTGCAAAGTCTTTTCCAGGAAACCGCGCTTAGAAGAACGCCTGGCTGCCGCCTGGGGCCCAGGCGGGGGTATTTTCTCTTGAAGCCATGACGGAACGGACTGCATTCCGGCCATCAATTCAGCACTCCCTCTCGTTTCAATTCTGTTCCTTACTCTCTGCAACCTGGAATCGCCAGAATAAATAAGTGAGCAGGGAGATGATGCCAACGCCGAGGATGGCGCAAATAATGTAGACGATGGCAGCGGACCAGAAATTCTCAAGGCCGGGGAGGGAATAATCGCCCAAAGGAGCATGTGACCAGGTGTCCGCCAGGCGTTGCATCCCGGCAGGAATGAAACCGAGCATTTTCTGCAACTCCTCGGCTCCCCACTCTCCCCAAGCCGCGCCGCCGGCCAGCAACCCCAAAGGAGACAAGACGGTCAGGGCCCCCAGCCCCCACCAGAACTTCCGATAGTTACCGGCAGTTGCTGGAGAGGGAGCGGCTGACAAGGCCTGAATGTTCAACAGGTCCAGGTTGTAGGATTGCAGGTAGCGGACCACCAGTGCGGTAACTACCGCTTCCAGAGGGCCGGCGAGAACGAGGTGCCCAAACAGCATGGCCGGGACCGCCACACTAAGCGGGTAGGGGCAGTAGAGCGGGACGCCATTGGCGGTGTGGAACAGAAGGGGCTGCAGTCCCAGCTCCACTCCCGCACTTAGAGCCGCCGCACTGATCCCCAGGTAACCTCCTACTGCTGCTCCGACCCAGCGGCGTTTGGCGTTAAGCTCACTTTGGCCACTAATCAACCGGTACACGCCATAGGAAATGAAAGGGAGAACCAGCGCCATGTTGAAACAATTGGCGGTAAAGGTCCAAATGCCGCCATCCCCAAAGAGCAGGGCCTGAATGGCCAGGGCAATGGTAACGCAAATCATGGTGGCCCACGGTCCCAGCACCACCGCGAGCAGCCCGCCTCCCACCGCATGGGCGGAGGTGCCGCCGGGGATGGGCACGTTGTACATCATGATGGTAAAGGAAAAAGCCGCGCCGATGGCCATCAAAGGAACGTATCTGGATTTGAGCCAGTTCCTCACCTTCCGGGCCGCCACCACCCACGCGGGGATCATGACCAGGCCGAAGCTCACGCACGTCGAGGGACTCAAATACCCGTCGGGAATGTGCATGATTAATCCTCCTTATCGTTCCGGAGCCTCGAAACCTCGGGATCTCGCCAAAATATCTTGGCCTAAAAATTATAACACACGCTGCACATGGGGGTGTATTTCCGGCTGCCGGCTTTCCCCACCAGGTCGAAGGCCGAACCGGCGGAGACGGCCCATTTTTCGTTGATAAGATATTCGACCCCCGGCAGAATCCCCAAGAGGGTGGAGGGTGACTGGAAGCCCTGGGGAGTAGAAATGTTGGTCCAGGTCCAGGTACTGTACATTTCCACCAGGAGCACCCATGGCTTGCTGATGGGATATTCCGCCCCCAGGTTGAAGGTCACATACTCCCGGGAGCGGACCGCGTCATCACTCGAGGTATAGAGGTTGACCGGACTGTTCAACCAGATGTTGCTGTATAGCAAGAGCGGTTTCAGCCATTTGTACAGGTTGACCCCAGTAATGAAGTTGAAAGACCCGGTGCCGATGGCGTCCTGGCCCAGAAACCGCGGGTTGAGGTTCGAGGCGTGACCGCTGGGCCAGCCCACCCCTCCCACTAAGGAGACCGCCGGCCGCGTATCCTCTTCCTCCAAGATCAAATATTTGGCCACCGTGGTAATGTCCCCAATGCCGGCGTAACTGGCGGATCGTTCGCCATTGGGGCCGGCGGCGCCCAGATCCACATGGTTGCCCCAGTCAACGATGAGGGGCGCGATGATGTAAGTCTCCAGGTTTTTGGTGAGGCCGTAAGTAAATTTAACCGGCATATTGAGGGTATAGAAGTTCCCATGTGCGCTGACGTAGCGCCAATTGGGGGAGAAATTGCCCGGATAAAAGGACAGGCCCCAGAGAACCTGCATGCTGGCATGGTGCTCTTCGATGGGAACGCAGGTGTCGGTAATCAAGGGGCCGCAGGTATTGGGCGCCTCTTCCTTCTTCTCTCCCGCGGCCTCTTCCTTCTTTTCTTCCGGCGGTGCCGTTGGATTCTCCATCATGGGCGCGGCCGGGCCTTGGGCCGAGGCCGGTGACCAGGCCAGAGTCCAATGAAACGCCAGAACCATGGCCAAGACGAACCAAAGCGTTTTGCGTGCCGCTGGGTTGTTCACAGTTACCCTCCCTGAAACATGATGCGCCGCCGTAACACCTGGCCTTTTGGGGGCTATCGAAAATCCTCCACTCAGGCAGAGCCTCCGTCCGTTTCCCGCATAAAAAAAGCCACGAATACCTGGCGCCTTCGAGCGCCCCAGCCTTCGTGGCTATTAAATTCACTTATCTGATTACGGTTTTCAGGGTTTCATACCCTAAGTTAGATTATTTATTACTAAAGACCTGGAGGGAAGTAAAGGGAAAAATGCTCCCGGGGGATTGGCCCCCGCCGTGCTGACTCACTTAAGCCCAATTTTTTATAAATTTTCTTCAAAATAGCCATTGCCTTATCGCTATTATTGCCTTATCATAGAGGCTGCATTATCAATAAACCTTTTCAGGAGGGCTGGGCCATGGAAATCCAAATCCGAGTCAGAGGTACGGAAAACCAAATCAAAAATCTTTTGGCTGAAAACAAACTTTTGGAAGTTCTTGTGAAGGAGGGAAAAATTTCCACAGACACCCAAGGAGACAATCCAGAAATGCTTGGGGCAATTTGGGATTTGAGTTGGGACACAATCCACCTTGCCCACATTATCCTAATGCATGGTACTGAGGATACTAAGGGAAGATATATGACAAGTGATGATTTGCTCGCCTATGAGCTAGGCCCTAAAGGGAAAAAATTTAAGAGTGAGCGCAATCTCTCTGCCAGAGTTGGTGGGGCAAAGCTCGTGTCGCAAAGACATAACTTACCAGAAATTCTAAGGATAAAATGGTTATCCGGAGAGAAGCGGTACTATTTGACTCAGGAAGCCCTGCCTTCACTTGAGCAAATCGTTCATGAAGAAGAGTATCGTGAAGATCTTGAAGATAAGGGTTTCTTCTTCCCTGGGAAGGAAAAATAATCTGATCCGGCTCTGAAAGGGGGAGGCCATTGATTCATCCTCCCCCTTACAGGGTTGCTTCATGCCGGCATTTTCCCCCCCGGCGATCCCCTGGCCGCGGCCGA
>CAWEWX010000064.1:0-8102 GCA_963812655.1 uncultured delta proteobacterium
TGAGCGTGGAAAGCCCGGCCAGGGGGGTGGAGGGGGACCAACGGGCCGATGAGGTTATCCGCCAGTGGCTGCGGCAATCCCTGGTCTCCGGGGACGGCAAAGACCTGTTCGACAGCGTCATGGACCGCTTCGCCCGGCTGCTCATCAGCGAGGCCCTGGAACTCACCGGCGGCAACCGCAGCCGGGCCGCCAAGCTCCTGGGCATTTCCCGACCCACCCTGCTCTCCAAAATCGATAAATACCGCCTGAAGTTCGAGACCTCCATCAGACTGGAAGGGCCTTAACCCCAGTAGTGTCCGGCAGCAAAATTGCATGAAGAAGATTACACTATCGCGCAGTTAAACTCTAGACCATTGTAATTTCAGCGATATCAACACATTATACCGAGCAACTAAATCCCCTCTCCCCTGCGAGGGGAGAGGGTTAGGGTGAGGGGTGGCTTCATCGGCCGTTCCATCCCCCCCCTCACCCTGCCCTCTCCCCCCCAAGGGGGGAGAGGGGAATAGCTTGTAAATTCCATCAATTGATTAGCTAGTAGGCATGCCTAAGTTCAAACAATTCTCTACTGCCTGCCTCATAGCAAAAACCTTGCCGGACACTACTGCCTTAACCGGCGTTTTTTTTAAGGGCCTTCCCTTAACCTGAGTTCACGGTTAAGGGTGTCACCAGGCGAGTTTCTTTAGGCATTTTTCCCTCTCGTTCGGGGGAAATTATCCAATCGCCTCGCCTTCTTTTACAAACTGTAAAAAATAACGACAGTCACCCCAGTGGCAGGAAGGGGGAGGCTGGGGCGGGGCTTCGGGAAAAAGATAACCTTTTAAATTAGTTGCATCAGGCCACCTTAGCCCGGGGTTTGGCACGCCCGTTGCTGATCTATGATCCGGGGGAAGATCCTGCGGTGGCCGAGCCTTGCAAAATCTTGATTGCGGATCGCAACCGTCACGTCCGGGAATTTCTGCGCCGGGAGTTGGGGGCTGAGGGTTATCAGGTGGAGGTGGCCGGGGATGGCCGGGAGGTCCTGAATCTGCTGAGCGGCGATGAGCCGCCGCACCTCTTGATCCTGGACCTGGAGATCCCCCACCTGGACGAGATGGAAATTTGGGCCCGGCTCCAGGAGCGCCGGCCGCCCCTGCCGGTGGTGATCCACACCTTCTTGCCGGAATATTCCACCCGCCTGTTGGTTCCCCTGGCCGCCGCCTTTCTGGAAAAGAAAGGGGATACGGATCATCTGAAGGCCGTGGTGGCCGAAGTATTGGACAAGCATTACCCGCGGCAATTCTTCCGGGTGAGAACCAAGGTTTAAGGAACCAGGGGTCGGGGCAAGGAGCCTTCCGGGTTCAGATCGGGGTTCCCCGCCATCTGGACATGATCATGCTGAATGAAGCGGAGGTGGAACATTATCGCACTAAGATCACCGCAGACCTGGAAAACCTCGCCCGGCGGTCCTCCTGAACGCAGCAAAAAACCCCTGGATTTTTAGCATCCTGAAGATGTATGACAGCCGAAGGCGGCCCTAAAAAAAAATCCACGTTTGGATTTTCGCAGCAAAACTTTTCAAAGCAGAAGTGCAGGTTTGATCTGGGACCGCCGATTTGTTAAACTGGGGTGAAATCGCGGTTTCTAAATACCCACCGGAACAAGGCTATAAGAGGGGATGATTATGCCACCCAAAATTTATGGCAAGCTGGCGCTGTCGGGCTTAACGATGCTGGCCCTGGTCATGGTTATCGGGACCTGGGCCCGGGCGGAAAGGAGCAATCCCTTGGTAAGACTGGAAACGAGCTTGGGAGTGATCACCCTGGAGTTGTATCCGGATAAGGCCCCGGCCACCGTGGCCAATTTTTTGCAATACGTCCGGGAAGGCTCTTATGACGGGACCATCTTCCACCGGGTCATCAACGGTTTTATGATCCAGGGGGGCGGCCTCGACGCCAACCTGAACCCGAAGCCCAACCGGGCGCCCATTCAGAATGAAGCCGACAACGGCCTGACCAACCAGCCTTATACGGTGGCCATGGCCCGGACCTCCGACCCCAATTCCGCCACCTCTCAGTTCTTCATCAACGTGGCGGACAACCAGGCCCTCAATCATACCGCCAAGACTCCCCAGGGCTGGGGCTACGCGGTCTTCGGCAAGGTGGTCCAGGGCCGCGAGGTAGTGGACCAGATCAAGGCCGTGCCCACCGGCAACCGGGACGGCCACCAGAACGTGCCGCTAACCCCGGTGGTCATCGTCAAGGCCATGGTGGTGGAGAAACCCTAAACGGGAATAAGCAGACCTTGAGCGTTAAAATAGTGATCCGGGAGGCAGGGGCCGGGGACTTGAAGGCCGCGGAGTCCCTGGTGAAGGGCGCCTACCTGGAATACCGGGAACTGGTCCCCGGAGAGGCCTGGGAGAAGTGGATGGAGAGCGTCAGCCAGGCCATCAACGCCGGGGTGGGGCTGCTGCTGGTGGCTGAAGTGGAAGGGGCCATCCAGGGGGTGGTGCAGTTCTTCCCCGACGCCAGTCGCTCCGGCCAGGGCCGCTGGCCGGTGGGGTCCGGGACCATCCGCCTGCTGGCAGTGCGCCCGGAGGCCCGGGGCCAAGGCCTGGGCGCCCGGCTGATCCGGGAGTGCCTGCGTCGGGCCCGGAAGCTGAAACTGCCCACCATCTTTTTATACACCGGCCGCTTCATGCTGGCGGCCCGGCATATCTATGAGAAACTGGGCTTTAAGCGAGCCCCGGAGTTCGAGCCGCCCCGGGAGCCTGGACCCCTGGCCTACCGCCTGGATTTATGAGGGGTGAGGTTCATTGGTAGTTTAACCCCCTCTACGATTTCGGCGCGGGGCTGCGGAGCCGCGCCAGGGCTCTGGTTTTTTGGAGGAATTTAATGGCCAAACTCCGCCAAATTCTATCCAAGGTGCTGCTTCCCCTGGGTCTGGCCGCGCCCCTGGTCGCGGCATCCTTCGGAAACCTGGGGGAGACCCTGGAGCAGGCCAAACAAACAGATTTTTTCCGTTTTTTTCACCTGGAGCAGAGCCAGGTGAGCAAAAACGATGGCAGCACCGTGACTGCCTTCAAGCCCAGCGGCGAAAAGTTCCACCCCCTGGTGACCATAAGGGTCACCACTGACGGCGCCGGCCGTATCCTGGCCCTGGAGATGGCTTTGGTCCGGTCCTTCATTGATGACCCCCGGGACGGAATCTTCGCCCGGGACATCGCCAAAAGCTTCCTCCAGGACGGGCTCCCGGCCCCCAGGGACTCGGAAACCACCGACCTTATCAATGAAATCGAGTTCCAAGGTACATCCACCATGACCATCATTAAACGAGCGGCGAATGAACCCAAGCTGCCTGCAAAGCCGACCCCGGGATACCTAACTTATCTGGGGAAACAACCCAGCTACGAACACCGGCGGCGGGATTATCTGCTGCGTCTGGTTAATGAAACAGAAGGGGGAGCCGCGGTCCTGGTGTTCTCCGTACGGCGTGAGTAGAGAAGAAAGCCACCTGATCTCAGTCAGGATCGAGCCGCCCCGCGAGCCTGGACCCCTGGCCTACCGCCTCGATTTATGAGGGGTGAGGCTTTTTTGTTAGGGGTCCTTTCTACTTTGCCTGGGTCTCAGGGCACTTTTCCGGGGTAATCCCCTCTGCCTCCATCTTTTTCAGATATTTTTCCGGGTCTTTGCTGAATTCCGCGGGACAGCCGGGGCAGCAGAAGTAGATGCGCTTCCCCTGGTAATCGATATAGACTTTTTTATCGATTTTGCCGCCCAACACCGGGCAGACGGTCTGGGGCTGGGGCTCGGCGGCCAGGGCCGGACCGGCGGCCAGGGCCAGGACTACCAGGAAAACGAGCAGGATTTTGAACATCTTCATTAAGACTCTCCTCCTTGGAATGGGATGCGGCGGGAGATTTTGGTTTTTTGCTAGAGGCGGCGGCAGGAGCCGCGAGCATCTTCATCAAAACGCTCCTCCTTGAAATGGGATGGGCCGGGAGATTTTTGCTTTTTTTGTTTTTCTTGTTAGAGGCTGCGGCAGGAGCCGCTAATTAAGCCACCGCGCCCTCGCTCCAAATCCATTTTATCACGAGGTCTTCCGGGCTTCAAGGTCTCTCGCCTGCCCACCCGGCGGGTCGCTGCAGGTCAGGTTCTCCCTGGTCCAGAGGCGCTGCATCTTTTGGCCTTCCTGGCGATGTTCACAGGGAGCGTGACCGCAGATGGGGCACTCCGGGACGGTGCAAGGATCGGCGTGGATCAGGATATCCGCCCGCCCTTCAAAGTGATCGCTCAAGATTTCCTCCAGTTTCTTGACTTCAGCGTGGCTGGCCTCCAGGCTCAGGTCCCGGGGCAAAATAAGGTGGAAGTCCATGAAGACATGATAACCGGAGCGGCGGGCCCTTAGCTGATGGACATCGATCCACAGATCCTGGCGATGCCGGGTGATGACCCCGCAGATCTCTTGCAAAAGCCCGGGGTCCGAGGTGTCCAGCAGGGCTGCCGAGGATTGCCGCACCAGCAGGGCTCCGGTAATCAGGATATTGAACCCTACCAGGATGGCCACGGCGCCGTCCAGCCAGTTCCAGCCGGTGACCATGACCCCCGTGAGGCCCAGCACCACCCCGGCGGTGGTGAAGACATCGGTGAGGACGTGCTTGCCGTCGGCTACCAGGATAAGGGAGTTGGTGCGCTTGCCCACGGTCACCAAAGCCAGGCCCAAAATGAGATTGATCGCCGCCGCCGCCAGTAAGAGGTACAGGCCGCTGGTCAGCCTGGAGATGGCCTGGGGATGAAAGAGCCGGGGCCAGGCCTCGTAGAAGATGCCCAGGGCCGCCAGGACGATGAGGGCCCCTTCAAAGCCGGCGGCAAAATATTCCATCTTGCCGTGGCCGTAGGGGTGCGCCGGATCGGGGCTCTGGGCGGCGAAGATGATACTCCACAGGGCAAAAGAGGCGGCCACCACGTTGATGATGGACTCCAGGGCATCGGAGAGGATGGCGGTGGAGTTGGTGATCCCAAAGGCGACGAATTTCAACACCATCAGCCCCAGGCCGATGGCCAGGGAGGCGGAGATGGCGATGAGGCGGTGCTTGAGGTGGGGGGTAGCCGGATAATTCATCAGGGTTAGATTTTTTAAAATATGGATTATCTAGCCAGCGGCCGGGTCCATTCCTTGGATGGCGCCGGCTGGTCGCCGAGATGCCGCGGGCCGGCGTTTGGCCGGCTCAGGTAATCAAGGAGACCCCTGCCGGGTGGCGCTCACCCAGGCGGGCTCCACCCGTACCAGGCTGACCCCCTGGGGCAGGCTGACGGCTACCTGGAGCCGCGACCGCCTTGGGCCCAGATTCCAGGTATCTACCCGGACCTGGACCTCGGTAGGTTTCAGCTCCTTCATCTGGAACCAGGAGCCCTGGACGGTGACGGCTACCTGGGATGGCTGCAGCCTGGCCGGGTTCGGCTCCGGAATCACCGGAACTTTGGCTAGGGTGTGGGTCAAGGTCTTGGGCTGGATCACCAGTTCCGCCAGGATGGGGACCTGAACCTTCAAGGTGAGGTGGAGGTTCTTAAAATCCAGGTCCGTGCGCAGGGTGCTTGACTCCGTGAGGTGGCTCAGCTCGATGGGGTGGGTGGGCAGAAATTTGAGGTCCTTGAGTTCCTCCTCGGGACCGCTGACCGTGACCTGCTCCGGCTTGGTCTCGATGCTCTTCAGTTCATAGCCTTCCGGGGGATTGCCGGCCAGCACCGGCCTGATGGGCAAGGTGAGGCTGATGGTATTGGAAAGGCGGATGATTAAGGGATTGGGCTGAATCCGGATCACCATCACCCCCTGGGGAAAGGAGAAACTGCTGGGCCCCAGGTAAAAGGCGTGGGAGCCGCTCTTATAATTGGCCAGGTCGATGGTCTGGGTCAGGTGGCTTTGGGATAGCCTGTTGACGATGGACTGGGGCCCGATGATCCGAACCTGCAACTCGGAGGGGGCTTCGCCGACGATCGCCATCTGGGCCGGCAGGTTGGCGAACTCCAGGGCCATATGCAGGCTGGTTTCGGTGCGCTCTTCGCCGCTGACGGCAAACCACAACGCCAGCGCCAGCAGCAGCGACAGGAGCTTGAGACCTTTGTTACGCCCAAAGTGCCCGAGCCAGTTTTTCAGTCCAGGTTCCTTTCGATTCATTGGGAGTTTCCATCAAATTCTGCAAGACCCGGCGCGCTTCCGCGGGATCGAGATTCTGGCGAAGTTTGCCTCCCTGGGCCAGGGAGATCTGGCCGGTGGTTTCAGAGACCACCAGGACCACGGCATCGGATTGCTCGGTGAGCCCCACCGCGGCGCGATGACGGGTGCCCAGGGTGGGCTCGAGATTGGGGTTTTTGGATAGGGGCAGCAGACACCCGGCGCCAGCCACCCGATCCTTCTGGATGACCACCGCACCGTCATGGGTGGGGGTATGGGGCCAGAACAGAGAGATGAGCAATTCCTTGGTAACCAGGGAGTCCAACTTGATAGCCTCCTCCAGGTACTCGGAGAGCCCGTTATGGCGTTCCAGGGCGAACAGGGCCCCGATGCGGCGCCTGGCCATGGTTTCCGCCGCGGCGCAGACCTCTTCGGTGGTCTCCGGGAGTTGCTCTCCACCCGGGGCCAGGGCTTTTTTCCCCATCCGGCTCAGCAACCGGCGGATATCGGCCTGGAACAGGATGATGACGATGAGGACAAAGCTCTTGACGATGATGTCCAAGAGCCATTCCAGGGTGAAGAACTCCAACCGGCGGGCCACCAGATAGGCCAGGAATAGAAGACTCAGCCCGGCCAGGACCTGGATGGCCCGGGTGCCTTTCAGGGCCAGGACCACCTGGTAAATGATGATGGCCACCAGCAGGATGTCCACCAGGTCTTGCCAGCGCAGGTTCAGGAAGGTGTGCCCCATAGTCGGATCAATTATTGTGCCTGGGAGGTTGCAGGCCAAGCCCTTTCTTTAAAATGATCACCCGGAATTTTATCGGAGTAAAGCTAAAAATTATTTGGGCAAATCGCCTCCCACACCGCAAAAAACTGGCGGGCATAGGCGACGTTATGGGTGCGGACGATCCTGGCGCCGCCCCGGACCGCGGCCACCAGGGCGGCCAGGGTGGCCACATCCCGTTCCTGGCCGCTGGGTAGCCCGGTGATCTGGCCGATGAAGGCCTTGCGGGAGGGCCCCACCAACAGGGGACAACCCAGTTTAAGGAAGACCTCCAACCGTCGGAGAATCTCCAGGTTATGCTCCCCGGTCTTGCCGAAGCCGAGGCCCGGGTCCAGGACCAGCAGCTCCCGGGGGATGCCCCGGCTTTCGGCAAACTCCAGGCGCTCCCGGAAAAAGGCGGTGATCTCACCCAGGAGGTCGTGGTAATGGGGCTGCCGCTGCATGTCTCGGGGGGTGCCCTGCATGTGCATCAGGATCACTGCCACCCCGGAGGCGGAGGCCAGGGGGGCCATCTCCGGGTCGAAACGCAGGGCGCTGATATCATTGATGATGCTGGCCCCGGCGGCCAGGGCGGCTCGAGCCACCGGGGCCTTGTAAGTGTCGATGGAGATAGGGATGGGGATTTTCGGGGCCATGGCCCGGATGACCGGGATGACCCGGCGCAGTTCCTCTTCCAGAGGCACCGGTTCGGCAAAGGGCCGGGTGGACTCGCCGCCCACGTCCAGGATATCGGCCCCCGCGGCCACCAGATTCCGGGCCTGGGCCAGGGCCGCGTCAGGGTCGAAGAAGCGGCCCTGATCCGCGAAGGAATCAGGGGTGACGTTGAGAATGCCCATGATCAGGGGCCGGCGCGAGGCCAACAGCTCCGGCCAGGACTGGCGGCCAGGAGGGAGCTGGGCGGAGGCGGCCAATGGAGGGGTGTCGGTCATGGGCTAATCCGCAATGCCTGGAGCGCCATCTACGGAGGGCGGCGTCAAGGCTGGCCCCTGACCCAAAAAACTGGGGCAGGCCCCGAGACCTGCCCAGGTTTTCTCTTTGACCTCCGGAATACCAAAACTCTTAAGCTCGCTGGCTCAAGGGAAACTGGTCGGGATCCCGCGATTCCTCCTGGGATTCCAGGGCTTCTTCCTGCGGCTGCTGCGGCTGCTCCAACACGGCCAGGATCTTA
>CAWEWX010000065.1:0-36633 GCA_963812655.1 uncultured delta proteobacterium
GACTTTGCCGGCACAGCAGACCGGCCTGGAAGAGGTCAAGGAATATTTTGGCTTCTATTGAGGGTAGTTTTGGGTAAGCGCCTACCCGGGGGCTATAAAATGAAATGGCCGGGAGGGGGAGCCCGGCCATTTGGAGAAAGGAGAAATTGGTTTTTTGCTTTAGGGGGTAACCTGATAGTATTCCTTGCATTAATGGTGCCAACCTACATATCCTACTATAATCACAAGATATTCTAGTCTAGAGACGAATCCCTCCGTAAGTAATCCGTCGATTTTAGTTCAAATAATTGTACCGTATCGGTCCGGTTGGCCGGGATCCGCCCTGATCCTTCCCGAGGAAACCGAGAATCCCCGCCGACCCGGAAGGCTGGCCAAATTTTTTAACCGCTGGATAAAATCGCCCCGGCTATCTCCATGACCTGCTCCGGAGAGAGGTCTTCCAGGCATTGGGGTCGAGGGCAGGAGATTTCCCGACCCCGGGCGCAGGGGGCCTGGGGGCAAGGGCCGCTCAAAACCCGGACCCATGCTCCCGTGGGGGCCCAGACTGCCGGATCGGTGGGACCGAACAGGGCCAGCACCCGGGGGCCGCCCAGGGCCGCGGCCAGGTGGCTCAGGCCGCTGTCATTTCCCAAAAAAAGCTGGCAGCGGGCCAGCACCCCGGCCACCCTCGCCAGGGGCGCATCAGCCAGGAGCACCTGCCCCTGCGCCGCCGCCAGGGGCTTCAGGTAAGCAATTAAGGAAGCCTCGGCGGGCCCCGTCAGCCACACCACCCGCAAGCGGTATTGCCAGGCCAATGCCCGGCTCACTTCATAATAATAGCCCAGGGGCCAGTTTTTTTTGGCATGGCCGCTCCCCGGGGCCACCGCCAGCCAGTTTGCCGCGTCTGGCAGGGCCGCGGCGGACTCCCCATCCGGGGGCCAGGCCAGGCGGAAAGAGCCGGCCACAGTGAGTCCTAGGCCGGCCAAATGCCTGGCCTGGAGGGCCGCCACCGCCTCGGAGCCGGCCTCCGGGAAAGAAGGAACCCAGGTAACCGCGGGAATCCCGGCCTGCCGCAGGCGAGCCAGCACCGGGGGGTCAGGCCCCGGGGTGAACACCAGGGCCAAATCAAAGCCGGCCAGACGGACCTGCAGCTCCGGCGGCAAGGGGGTGTCGGCAAAGAGCGGCGCCCACCCGGACTCGCCGCTGTCCCAAACCGCCTCCAGGGACAAGGTATGGGACAGCAGGCCCCAGGGCTGCGGCTGGCCCAGGCCGGTGAGCCGCGCCCGGGGATAACGCCTCCTGACGGCCTGGAGGGCCGGGCCGGCCAGCAGCAAATCTCCCAAGGCCCCCTGATGCCAGAGGAGAATGCGGCCCACCGCCTGTGGTGGCGGCAGCGCAGTTGCTTCCATGAAGAAGATTATACATCATGAGAGGGGCGAGGGCCGCAGGCCCCCGCTTCTTAAGGATAAAATAATTTAGCTACGTAGCAGGCCAGGGCCGGCCAGGCGTAGGGCGCGTCTTCCGCGCCATTAGGGAAAGATGTAGGGGCGACCCGCTGGGTCGCCCGTGTAGGGTGGGCACTGCCCACCATTTCATAAGGGGCGCACACATGGGTGCGCCCCTACAAGACCACAGGGCGCGCCCCAATACGCGCTCCCTGCTCTTTGCCATCCTGGGCCAGGCGCCGGGCGGTGCTGGTGTTAAAAGGGGTGTCGGGGCCGGGGCTAAGAAGGTTCAGGGCGTCCCGGTAGAGTTGCCGGTTCAGATCATTCCTGATTTTTATGAAGACGGGCAAATGTTTTGATAAAATTAGACCGCAATCTATCCTGCACCGTAGGCTGGCAATGTTTTTTAGATCCGGCAAGCTAATCCTGGGTTTGGGACTCGGGCTCACTGTCCTGGTGGCCGCCTGCGCCACTGCGCCTTACACCGGCCGGCGCCAGGTCATCTTGGAGTCCGAAGGCAGCGATATCTCCACGGGCAACAAGACTTACGAGGACCTGCGCTGCCGTAATGATACTTGCCGGGACCCGGCCGTGAACGACCTGGTGACCCGGGTGGGAAGCCGCCTTGCCGCCGCGGCCGACCGTCCGGATTACCAGTGGGAATTTGTGGTCCTGGAAAACGACCAGGAGACCAGGGCCTTTTGCCTGCCCGGGGGTAAGGCGGGCATCTTCACCGGCGTCCTGAGGTACACCCGGAGTGATGCGGACCTGGCCACGGTGCTGGCCCACGAGATGGCCCACGCCCTGGCCCGCCATACCGGGGAGCGCCAGAGCGAGGCCACGCTGGCCCATATGGGGAGCATGGGTCTCGGCCTGGGAACGGCTGGGGTGGGCTCCGTGGCCGGCCAGGCTGTCGCCGAGGGTTACAGCCTGGGGATTAAGTATGGGATCTTGCCCACTTACAGCCGCGCTCAGGAGCTGGAGGCCGACAAGATCGGGCTCATCCTCATGGCCAAGGCGGGCTACGACCCGTCCCTGGCCCTGGACTTCTGGCGGCGCATGATGACCGATGAGGACGTCAAGCTGCGCCCGCCCCAGTTCCTCACCGTCCCCCGCCGGGACGACCGCCACATGCAGGCCCTGGTGGATTTCCTCCCCGAGGCCCGGAAGCATTATGTGCCGGTTACGGAAGCTCCCGCGGCGTCAGCGCCGCCAGCCGCGACGCCACCTCCGGAGTGATGCCTTCGATGCCGCCGGCTCCCAGCCAGGCGGCCCTAAACTCTCTCCTACTCCTTGCCCTCCTGGGCCAGGCGCCGGGCGGTGCTGGTGTTAAAAGGAGGGGTGTCGGGGCCGGGGCTAAGCAGGTTCAGGGCGTCCTGGTAGAGTTGCCGGTTCAGGTCCCGGGCCGAGCCCAAGCCCTCGATCAGTTCCAGGATGGCCGCCACCAGTTCCGGCTCCGTCTCCAACTCCGCCAGATAATCCCGGGCCCGGGCCGGGTCCACCCGGTGCAGCAGCACCGCGGCCAGGACCACCTTGGGGTCGCCCCCTTCGGCCTTGAGGAGCTGCTGGGCGTGATGGACCGCGGCTTCGGTCCGCTCCCAGGCCGCCGGGTCGCCTGCAAGATAATGTCGCACCTGCTCTCCCAGGAGATCCTTGAAGGTCTGGGCCGCCTTTTTGGCCCGGACCAGGTCAGGGACGCATTTATCGGCGTACTGGCACCATTCGGCGCAACCCAGCTCGATCTTGGGGTTATAGAACAGATGGCCGCACCAGGCGCAGCGCCGCCGGGTATCGTTCTTGAAAAACTCGATTTCGGCCCCGCACTTGGGACATTCCGCCACAAAGATGTCGCCGGGTTTCCAGAAGCGGGTATCCTGGCCGGGGCACTTCATCTGTTCCATGCTGGTCCCTCACTTTCCCTGGACTTTCTGTTGCTGCAACAACTCCCCGCTGGTGGCCAGGGTGCAGATGGTGACCGGCGGGGTCTGACCCGCGGCTTCCATGGCCCGGCGCACCACTTGCACCAGGCCGAAGCAGCAGGGGACCTCCATATTGACGATGGTAATCTCCCGGACCTCGTTTTCCGCCAGGATCGCGGTCAGCTTGGCCACGCTGGCAGCCTCGTCTTCGAACTTGGGGCAGCCGCAAACCACCGCCTTGTCCTTAAGGAAGCGGGCATGGAAGTCCCCCGCGGCAAAGGGGGCGCAGTCTGCGGCCACCAGGAGGTGGGCCCCTTTCAGAAAGGGGGACTTGGGCGCCACCAGCTTGAGCTTCACCGGCCAATGGCCCAGGGCCGAGGCCCCCGCCGGGACCGCGTCCGGCCGCGCAAATTGCCGCAGACGGCTGCCCGGGCAGACAAAGACCTCCGGCTCCGGCTCTTTTTTAGGCGCCTGGGAAGTTAAGGGCGCCTGGGCCTCATGAGCCGCGGCCGGGGCCGGTCCCTCGAACTCCCCGGCCTCCCGCGCCTCGATGGTCAGCGCCCCTTGGGGGCATTCCCCCAGGCAGGCCCCGAGACCATCGCAGAACTTGTCCGCCAGCAGCACCGCCTTGCCATCCACGATCTGGATGGCCCCTTCGGCGCAGGACGGGACGCACATGCCGCAGCCGTCACACTTTTCCTGGTCGATGCGAATAATTTGCCGTTTCGCCATATCCTTAATTCCCGGAGAAAGATATTTAACCCCAATACGGTTCACTTAAGCGGTTCTTTTTAAAGGAATTGGTGGGCTCGTGCCCACCCTACATTTTTTTGTCATGCTGAGCGAAGCGAAGCATCTCGTATTTAGAGATTCTTCGGTCGCCTCCGGCTCCCTCAGAATGACAAAAGAAATGACTTCCCATCAGCTCCTGATGCTTAAATAAACAGTATTCTATTTAAACTGCCGATTTCAGATTTTTTGGAGGCCGCGAGGCCCGCTTCCAGGCCAGCCAGCCAGCCTCGGCTCGTTATTTATATATTAAGCAGCGTTGGCCTGGGGCGCCATGACTTAAGTCAACCGGGCGGAATTTAGGGCTCGCCTGCTTGGAAAAGTTCTTGAGTAGGTGGGATATCCACCTTCTGGCAGCCGGTTCCCGCGCCGCCGGGGGCGGCGGCGCTACATTTTGATCTCGTAAATTATCCCACGCCTTGGCATCAAGTTCTCCTTTATGGGCTCAAGTTGCCTGGCGCGACGAGGCTGATTATTATCTTGATATTCCCTTCTCTCCCAATCCCTAGGTTTTATGGCCGGGGAAGGCGGGGGTCTGTGGCCCCCACCTTCCCCGGCCATTACACGGGTTGGGAGGGGGGTCTGGGGGGAGGGCAGGGCCGTCGGCCCTGGCCCTCCCCCCAGTTCTTGTCCGGGCTTCAGGAAGGCGTAAGCCGCGCTGCCGGCCGCAGGCGCCGCAGGGCCATCACCAAAAGCGCCGCCAGGACCAGGGGGGCGATTTGCAAATGAATGGTCTCGGCGAAAATCGGCACCAACAGGGGAGTCAGGAAGGCCAGGACTAGAAGCGTCTGCTCGCCGGGCCGCCATCCTTCGACATGTCCCTCCCAGGCCAGCCAGGCGAGGGGCAGCGCCAGGATGGCCAGGTCATAGAGAAATTCATAGGGGGGAAATAACAAGGCGCAGAGCACCAGCACGGCGGCGCGCACCCCGGCGGGCGGCGCCTTGCGGGACCAGACCCAAAACACGATCCCGGTGGTGGCCAACATCACCCCGGCCTGCAGGAACTGCGCCAACCACAGGGGGCCGCCAGCCAGGAGCACCGCCGCCGCCCAGGTGGGCATCTTTGCGGTGAATAAAATCACGTCTTTCCCCAACCGCCCAGTCTCTAAGATCGCCACGGTACCGGGGAGGTTGCGGAAAAAGGCGGCCCAGGCCCCGGTCCCCAGCACCAGGAGGCTGGCCGCCATTAATGCAGCCGCAGAGATCCCCAGGCTCAGCAAGGCCCGCCAGCGACGCCCCGCGGCCAGGGCCACCGGAATCAGCACGAGCAAATGCGGCTTGTAGCTGAGCAGGCCCAAGAGAAACCCGGCGGCGACCGGCGCCTGCTCCAGCAGCAGCAACCCAGCCCCCAATAGCGAGGCCGATAACAGACCGTTTTGACCGTGAATCAGATTCATGAAGGCGCCGGGAAAGGCCAACGCCAGCCAGGGGCTGAGATGACTGGGGGCTATCCGGCGCACCACCAGGAGCAAGGCGGCCAAAGGCACTGATAACCAGAGCCCCAAGGCGAGGAGGTAGGGCAGCAGGCCCAGGGGCAGGAGCAGCAGCAGAAAGGTGGGAGGATAAAGCCAAATCAGGGGAACTCTTATCCCAAAGAACTCTTTCTGGGCCGCCAGGAAACGGTCAGGATCGTAAACCGCGGCCGGCCCTGCCTTCAGGGCCAGGGAAGAGGCCACCCAATAATGGGAAAAATCACCGCCGATGGGATCGCCGCGCACATCGAGCCACCCGGAGCCGCCGAGATATAAGTAGCTCAGGATTAACAGGTAAAACACGCAAATGATTTTGGGATAAACGCCAAGCCGTTCGCGGTTCAACCAGCCCATGTTCTCACCCTATTGGCGGCAAGATGCCTTCGCAGAACCCCGCGCTCACCATAGAGCAAGGCCGCGGGATTTGCAAGTCCGGCCGGATCCATGGTCACTAGCACCTGACTGGTCCGCAGACTAATTTTCCCTGACTGCGCCGGGAAAGAAGTTGTTTCGGCCGGGAGGGATCATTATAATATTTTGCCAGGCCAGGCAAAGCCTGGTGGCTAATGGCATCCCCTGGCCAGGTTTGGGGATGAGAAGAAGCTATCCCGCTTAGAGAGGGAAAAACCATGCAAGGCCCAATGGCCGCACCGGTGTTAGTGGAAGTGACCCGGGGGCCCGCGGTGGAAAGCAGCCATCGCGGCCAGGTGGTGGTGTCCGACGCCCAGGGGAATCCGGGTCGCCGGGTAGGCGACAGCGAAGCCCTGGTGTGTCTGCGCTCCCTGGCCAAGCCCTTCCAGGCCCTGGCGGTATTGACCAGCGGCGCCGCCGCCGCCCTGGGGCTGGCTGCCGCGGAGCTGGCCCTGTTTTCCGGTTCGCTCTCCGGCCAGGATTTCCAGACGGAGCTGGTAACCACCACCCTGGCGCGCCTGGGCCTGACCCCCGAGGCCTTGCAATGCGGCGCCCACCCGCCGCTGCACCGGCCCACCGCCCAGGCCCTGGCCAAGGCCGGCCAGCCTCCCTCTCCGCTCCACAACACCTGCGCCGGCAAGCACACGGCCATGCTGGCCCTGTGCGTCCATCACGGCTGGCCCATCGATGACTATCTGAACCCCAAACATCCGGTGCAGCAGCTCATCCTCAAGACCGTGGCGGAGGCGGTGGGCCTGAAACCCGAGGAAATCCCGGTGGCCGTGGATGGCTGCGGCGCCCCGGTCTTTTACGCGCCCCTGCGCCGCATCGCCATGGGTTATGCCCGTCTGGCCGCGGCCCCCAAGGGCTCCCCGGCCGGGACCCTGATGCAGGCAATCCTGGACCACCCCCGCCACATCGCCGGGGACGGCCGCCTGGAGACCGAAGTGATGCGGGCCCTGCCGGGGACGATCTTCGCCAAGTCCGGAGCGGAAGGGGGCTTTGCCTTGAGCCTCACCGACCGCGGCCTGGGGGTAGCCCTGAAGATCGAAGACGGCCAGCAGCGGGCCCTGAACCCCAGCATCATCTCCATCCTGGAGCAACTGGGCCTTCTCACCCCGGCGGCCCGGGAGGCTCTGGCCCGCTACCGCCAGCCCGCCATCCTCAACCACCGCAAGGAGGCAGTGGGGCTTCTGAGGCCGGTCTTCCGCCTTCAGAAAAGCCCTTGAATCTTTGGCCGATCATGCTATAGTCCTTAGTTATCTACCGGTTGCCCCCGGAGGGGCTAAGGGGAATCCGCCAGCTCACCATGAAAGTTCTTTGGGCCCCGTGGCGCATGGATTATATCCTGGGCGCGGACCAGACCCCGGGCTGCATCTTCTGCCCGGAGAAGGGGGAGGATTTGGCCGCGCGGCTGGTCCTCTGCAGCGGCCGCCTCACCCGCATCATGATGAATAAATACCCGTACATCAACGGGCATCTGCTGATTTCGCCCCTGCGCCACCTCCCCGGCCTGGATGACCTCACCCAGGAGGAGATGCTGGATCTGATGGCCAAACTCAGGCAAGCCCTGGCCATCCTGACGCGGGTGATGCGCCCCGACGGCTTCAACGTGGGCCTCAACCTGGGAGTGGTGGCCGGGGCCGGGGTGGAGGATCATCTCCATTTTCACGTGGTGCCCCGCTGGAACGGCGACACCAATTTCATTCCGGTCTTTGCCGATATCCGGGTGATTCCGGAACATTTCCGCCAGACCTATGAGCGTTTGGCCCCCCACTTTCAGGCCATCTGCGCCGAGGAACAGACATGCGTTTCCTGAAAATGATTTTCAGCACTATTATCGTCCTCCTGGCCATCATCTTTATCGTCGAGAACCTGGAGGTACTGCGGCAAACGGTGACCCTGAATCTGGATCTCCATCTGGTCAAGATGGAAACCCCCGAGGTGCCCCTCTGGGTGATGGTCCTGTTCTGCTTCTTCCTGGGGGTCTTCACCGCCGCCCTTTACGGCATCTACGAGGTTGTCGTCCAGCGTCAGACCATCCGCCAGCTCAAGCACAATCTGGAGATTTTGTCCAAAGAATTGAAGAGCGCCGGCGCCAGGGCCGGGGAGGCTGCCGCGGCTTCCCCGGGACCCAAGGCAGCATCCCCAGGCGAATGATGGCCCGGGCCCCCCATCTCTCCGGAGACCGGGGGAGCCCCTCAGGCAAAATTCCCGCTCTCGTTTCACGCGAGCCGTGATGGCCGACTCCCCCCCGGATAAAATCACCCCCATGTTACGGCAGTATCTGGACCTCAAGTCCCGGTACGCCGACGCCTTGCTGCTTTTTCAGATGGGGGATTTCTACGAGACCTTTTTCGAGGACGCAGAAAGGGCCGCGGCGGCCCTGAACATCGCCCTCACCTCCAGGAGCCGGGCCGACGCCGAGCGCATTCCCATGGCCGGCTTCCCCATCCACGCCGCCGAGAGTTACATCGGCCGGCTGCTGGAGTCCGGCTTCAAAGTGGTGGTCTGCGAGCAGACGGAGGACCCGGCCCAGGCCCGGGGACTGGTGCGCCGGGAGGTGACCCGGGTCCTTACCCGGGGCACCCTGGTGGACCCCGCCGCCCTGGACGCCCGGCGGGACAATTATCTGGCCGCGGTGAATTTCAAGGGCGATAACTGGGGACTGGCGTACCTTTCGGTCTCCACCGGGGAATTCCGGCTCACCCAGGGAGAGGGAGCCGACGCCCTGGGGGATGAGCTCTGGCGGCTGAAGCCGGCCGAACTCATCGTCCCGGAAGGCCCCGACCCGGCCCTGTTGCCCGCGGCCCTGGCCTCTTTCGATACCCCGCCCACCCGGCGGACCCTCAGCCGCTACGCCTTTGACCCGGAAACCGCCCGGCGGGAGCTGGGCCGCGCCCTGGGCACCCTGTTCCTGGACGGCTTCGGGGTGGAGGACCAGGCCCTGGGGGTGGCCGCGGCGGGAGCCATCCTCCGCTACCTGCACGATTCCCACACCCCGGAGCTGCCCCACCTGGAGCGGCTGCTCCCCTATCGCCGGGACGACTACCTGGGACTGGACGAAGCCACCCTGCGCCACCTGGAGATCTTCGAGACCTGGCGCAGCCGCTCCCGCCAGGGGTCGCTGCTGGACGCCCTGGACTGCACCGTCACCCCCATGGGGGCCCGGCGGCTGGGCCGCTGGCTGCGTTATCCGCTGAAAGAGCTAACCGCCATCGAGGCCCGGCTGGACGGGGTGGAATTTTTTTTGAGCCACAGCCTGCTGCGGCCTCGCCTGCGCCAGATACTGAAGGGCCTGGGAGACCTGGAACGCCTCACCGCCCGGGTAGCCCTGGAGCAGGCCACCCCCCGGGAGGTGGCCGCCATCAATCAGGCCCTGGAAAAGATCCCGCCGCTCAAGGAATTGTTGCCCGGGGAACTTACCTCCTCCTCCTCTCTGGTGGCGAGGGCGGAGGAGGACCTGGACCCGCTGCCCGGGCTGCAGGAACTGATCAGCCGGGCCCTGGTGGACGACCCGCCCTTGAGTCTGCGGGAGGGCGGCATCATCCGGGAGGGCTATGACCCGGAGCTGGATGAACTCATCCTTCTCAGCCGGGAAGGCAAGGACTGGATCGCCCGCCTGGAGGCCCAGGAACGCAGCGCCACCGGCATCAACAACCTCAAGGTGCGCTACAACAAGGTCTTCGGCTACTATCTGGAGATCTCCCGGGCCAACCTGCACCTGGCGCCGCCCCACTACCTCCGCAAGCAGACCCTGGTGAACGCCGAGCGCTTCATCACCGCGGACCTTAAAGACTACGAGTCCCGGATCTTTGGGGCCGAAGAGGCCCGCACCAAACGAGAGGTGGAGCTTTTTCAGGACTTGAGGAAGCGCCTGGGCCAGGAGGTCCCCCGCCTCAAGCAGGTGGCCCGGGCCTTGGGAATCCTGGACGTCCTGGCTTCCCTGGCGGAACTGGCGGCGCAGCACCGTTACTGCCGCCCCCGACTGACGCCCGAGCCCTGGCTGACCATCAAGGGCGGGCGCCACCCGGTGATCGAGCGGCTGCTGCCCGCCGGCGCCTTTGTCCCCAACGACCTGACCCTGGATCAGGAGTCTCAGGTGCTCATCGTCACCGGACCCAACATGTCGGGGAAATCCACCATCCTGCGCCAGGTGGCCCTCATCGTGCTGCTGGCCCATCTGGGGAGCTTCGTGCCGGCCCAGGCGGCCACCATCGGCCTGACGGACCGCATCTTCACCCGGGTGGGGGCGGTGGACGACATCGGCCGGGGGCAGAGCACCTTTCTGGTGGAGATGCACGAAACCGCCCGCATCCTCCACCAGGCCAGCCCCCGCAGCCTGGTGATCCTGGACGAGATCGGCCGGGGCACCTCTACCTTCGACGGCCTGTCCCTGGCCTGGGCCGTGGCGGAGCACCTCCACGACCTGGAGGGCGTCGGGGTCAAGACCCTGTTCGCCACCCACTACCAGGAACTCACCGAACTGACCCGGCTGAAACCTCGGGTCCGGAATCTCCAGGTGCTGGTGGCGGAGTCCGGCGGCGATATCGTCTTTCTGCACCAACTGGCCCCCGGGGCCGCGCCCCAGAGTTACGGGATCCAGGTGGCGAAACTGGCCGGGGTGCCCCAGGAGGTGGTGGACCGGGCCCGGGAGGTCCTGGAAAACCTGGAAGCCGGCAGCCTCGACCCCATGGGCCTGCCCCGCCTGGCCCGCTCCCGGCGCCGCCCGGCCCGGGAAGCGCCCCAGATGAAACTGTTCGGTTTTAATCCGGATGATTGAGGAAGAAATGTGGGATGGGCACTCCCTGCAAGCATCGGTGGGGCGGGCCGCAGTAATCGCCGCCTTTAATGGCCAACAGGAGTTTGGCAAACCCGCGACGTTCCCAAGCGGGTGCTCGGGAACCAAATTTGAGGCAAAGCTCCTGCTTTGCCTATCCGGCAGGTGAATCTGCTAATTTCCTGCTGAACCCCTGTTTTTAAAGGCTTCACCGCCTAAAACCTAAAACCGAAAACCGAAAACCGTCTTTCTCCCTTGACAAGCGCCCCGATTTTTACGAAAAAATACGGATGAGCGGGAATAACTCAGCGGTAGAGTGCGACCTTGCCAAGGTCGAAGTCGCGGGTTCGAATCCCGTTTCCCGCTCCAGAGGCGGCATAGCCAAGAGGTAAGGCAACGGTCTGCAAAACCGTTATTCTCCGGTTCGAATCCGGATGCCGCCTCCAAGTATTTCAGATACTTAGCCTTAAAAAACCCCCGGTATTCTTATACATAATTAGGTTAAGGGTGCGGTGGGGGTGCAGATGGGCGCTGGTAGCCGATTGGCTGCCGGCGCTTTTTTTGACCCTCAAAAAAAAATTGAGAAAGTGCTTGACATCCCCTAAAAAGTCGGGTTATCTATGCCCGACTTAACATTCAAGGAGGCGAGACATGATTCCTAAGATTCCGAAACTGACCCACCGAAAAATTGTTTCTATCTCCGGGCTTTCCCTGGATCAAGAGAAGAGATGTTCCAGGCGATTGTTCAGCATTGATCCGGAAGCCGGCCAGGCTGGCGGAGTGCGCCGGGAGTTTTCATTAGATCAGGCATTCGCCATCTGCTTATTTGGCATGCTGATAGAAAACTTTGGCTTCGATATCAATAAGGCCGAGAAGCACGCAAGGGGGATTTACGAGGCGATATGGCCAATTGTGGGGAATGATCTCTGCATTCCGCCGAAGCCGAATCAATCCCTTCGTGATTCTTTTTTGCCCTCTACCTACTGGGAAAATCCTGAGGCCAAGATCCCCGACGCGGTGATTGAGATCCTTCCCGACAGGTATTTGTTCCGGATCTACACGAGAAGGCCCGAGAGGCAGGGGGGAGAGATTGTGGCCCGGTTTATTGAGCGCCATGTGCCATTCGATTTGGTTGCGGGACTTGAGGAAGATCCCCTGGAGGATACAGGGGCCGTGGTTAAGATCCCAATAGCAGCCATTTTGATGCAGTACCTTCGCAACGTGCGGGCTTTGGTTTCGTAGGCATTGGACCTCTCTTTTTTTGAATGCTGTCGGGCAGTTATAGCCCGACTAAGCGAATAATGGCTAACTCCCCCAAAAACCTTGAACCCGGATACCTGGACCTCCAGGGCCTTGCCGCCTACACCTCCGTTTCTGTGAGGGCTTGGCGGGACTACTTGCGCCGGCCGGACGCCCCCCCTGTGATCAAGTTGCCTGGCAAGCTCTTGGTAAAAAAAAGTGATGCCGATGAGTGGTTAGCCCGTTTCCGCCAGTCCCCGGGGCAAGACCTGGGCGCCCTGGTGGAGGGCGTGATGGCGAAGTTTGGAGGCGCCCGGAAATGAAAACCTTTCCCTTAAAGGCGGTCCTTTTCATTTTGGGATGGTTTACCTACCTTCCTTTTTCGCGCACCGTCTCATTGTTGATCGACAAAACCATTGTGAGGCTTGAGGCGTGATCACAGCCGAAACTATCTCCGAGGCCCTTGGCGGCAAGCCCTACCGGGAGGGCTTTATTATGCTCTGCCCGGCCCATGAGGACATAAATCCCTCTCTCTCGGTTACGCAGAAAGGCGACAAGCTCCTTGTGCATTGCCACGCCGGTTGCCGCCAGGACCGGGTGATTGAAGAACTCAAGAAAAGGGACCTGTGGCCTTCCCCTAATGGCGACCGGCCCCAGACCCAAAAACCCCGGATCGTGGCGACTTATGATTATCACGACGCCGCCGGCAAGCTGCTTTTTCAGGTATGCCGCCTTGAACCCAAGTCATTCAGGCAACGGCGGCCGGATGGTAAAGGCGGTTGGATTTGGAAGATGGATCTGACCCAACGCGTTATTTATCATCTTCCGGAAGTGCTCCAGGCAGAGACGGTCGCCGTCTGTGAGGGTGAAAAAGATTGTGACGCTTTGAGGGGGATTGGGTTTGCCGCCACTACGAACCCGGGCGGCGCCGGCAAAGGGCGGTCTGAGTTTGCTCAGTATTTCAAAAATAAAAGAGTGGCGATTTTTCCTGATAATGACGATCCGGGGCGCGCTCATGCCCAGCAGGTTGCCGGACACCTTCACGGCGTGGCCGCCGTGGTCAAGGTGGTGGAGCTCCCCGGGTTGCCGGAAAAAGGGGATGTGAGCGATTGGCTTAAAGCAGGCGGAACCGCGGAGCAACTGCAGGCCCTGGTGAAGGCGGCTCCGGAATGGCAACCCCAGCCTAAAGCCACGATCACCGCCTGCTATTCCCTATCCGATCTTGGCAATGCCCGGCGCCTGGTGGCCCAGCATGGCCGGGATCTCCGATATTGCCACCTCTCAAAAAAGTGGTGGATCTGGACCGGCAGGGTTTGGGCTCTGGACACCTCAGGTGAAGTGCGGCGCCGGGCAAAGCTGGCCATTGCCACCATTTACAGCGAAGCGGCCGGCGCCCCGGATGAGGATTCACGCAAGAAGATAGCAGCTCACGCCCTGCGCAGCGAGCACGACGCCAGGATCAAGGGGATGCTGTCTCTTGCTGAAAGTGAATTTGGGATACCAGTAAGCCCCGCCGAGATGGACGCAAACCCTTGGTTACTGAATTGCCTGAACGGAACAATCGACCTCAAGACCGGCCAGCTCCGGCCCCACGACCGGGCGGATCTCATAACCCGCCTGGCACCCGTAGAGTTTGACCCCCGTGCTTCCTGCCCATTATGGGAGAAATTCTTAAATCGTATTCAAGATTCAAATAATAAAGTAATTTCTTTTATTCAAAGAACCTTGGGCTATTCCTTAACTGGCGATTGCCGGGAGCAATCCCTATTTGTTCTTTGGGGATATGGTGCTAATGGAAAATCGACATTACTTAATATCATTTCATCAATACTTGGTAATTATGCGATTCAGACACCTACTGAGACATTATTAGCCAAGCAAAAGGGCGATATTCCAAACGACATTGCCAGATTGAACGGCCCACGATTTGTTACTGCCATTGAAGTATCGCAAGGGCGCCGGCTGGCGGAATCGCTTGTTAAACAACTCACGGGGCAAGATACTATTTCGGCACGTTTCCTTTTTGGCGAGTATTTTGATTTTCGGCCTCAATTCAAGTTGTTTCTTGGAACAAATCACAAACCAGTAATCAAAGATTCAAGCCATGGGATGTGGCGGCGGATCAGGCTGATTCCTTTTCCGGTTGAAATTCCAGAGGCGGAACAGGACCGGGAGCTTTCAGAAAAACTCAAGGCTGAGGCCTCTGGAATCCTGGCATGGATGGTCCGCGGTGGCCTCTCCTGGCAGCTCGGGGGTTTGGGGGTGCCTGATGAGGTCCTGCTGGCCACTAAGGAATACCAGGCGGAAATGGACGCCATCGGCAATTTCATTTCCGATTGCTGCATCATGGCGCCGGGTGCATCGGGCCTGGCCTCTGACCTCTATAAGGAATACACGTCCTGGGCAGAGGCGGCCGGCGAGAAACGGCCCCTCTCGCAGACACTTTTCGGCACAGCCCTTGCGGAGCGCGGGTTTGAAAGGGGCAGAGGGACAGGCGGCAAAACCATTTGGCACGGTATTGGGGTGAAAGAGTGAAGGGTTGGGGGGTTCAAGGGGTTCACTCGAAAACGGCGGAAATAAGAACGGGTCGCAACATAAAAGCCCCGCCAACTCTATGGATTGGAAATCGAGTGAAGGGTTTGAAGGGTTTGAACCTAAATCCACCTTCATATATTGAAATCTCCTTTTAAGAGAACTTACCGGAAAATGGGTTCAAAGGGTTCAAAGGGTTCACTCGGAGAGGGCACAAATGGAAACGTCAACCACGCACCTTTCCAGGCCATTATGAACGGATACATTAACCGCGAGTCATTGAAGGTAAGTATTTGAGATGAATAATAAAAATAATGGCAACGGCCAAATGGTTGCGTCTGGGGTGCAAAACTCTATTCCAAAGGTAATCAGACCGCGGGGAAGGGTTGCTCATGGGCTCTTTTTTGACCCGCGAAATCACTACATGGACGGCCGAACTCGGATAGCCCGGATAATTCGAGATGTGACAAAGCATCTTCTTGAGTATTTTTCAGAGCCTATACCGGCCGGCGCCCTGTTGGTGGCCAGGCAATGCGCTTACAAGGCACTTCGGTTGAGGGCCTTTGAGCATAGCGTTCTAACTGGTGATGGCAAGGCCGCCCAAACCACAGACGAGGCTTACCTTGCCCTGAGTAACAGTCTCACGAAAGATGTTGACCTGTTACATCGGATGGCGAAGGAGGGCAGCCCAAAGAACCCAGCGCCTACCTTGGCAGAGTACCTTGAGGCGCTAAAGGCTGGAAAGCTCATTCCTGTGGAAAATGAGACGGACAAGCCGAAAGCGGCCACCCTGTTTTGAGGACCCCATGGGCGAAGTGGAGCACGTCGGGCAAATTGTGAAGCGAATTATGAAGGAAATTGGAGGACTTATGACCGAGGCTGATTTTTTTGAAAAAAGCGGGAAAATCCTGGCAGAGCTGCAGGAGCAGCTTGATCAGCTTAAGCAGGGCTCCGGAACTCCAGAAGAATTTTACCGTGTCTATAAGACGATGGAGGAATACCGGGATCACCTTTGGGGGCACATAATGAGCTTGCCTGGCCGCGAGCGCCAGCCGTTCCAGAGGAAAACCCCCGGCATAATTTTTAATCTGGTTAATGAAGTCGCGGACCTGGCCGACGCTGCCTGTGAAAAGCAGGTTATCGACAAGGAGCTGGCCCTGGGGATCGGGACAATGAGCACCTGTGTTTGCTTTGGGGCCGGCGTTTCGATCAACTGGCCCGACGATGCACAGGTGGAACCTTATAACCAGGGAGCGCACAAATGATAGCAACTTTGCGAATGGGATTTGTGATAGGTTTTGGAGCCGCGGCCGGCGTCGGAGTTGCGGCGGTGACCTTCTTTATTTTTTTGGGGGTCTGCGATTGGCTCTCTGAATTTATCAATTTTATCTGGAAAGTTACAAAGCCCCATGGTGTCAAACCCGGCGAAAGCCTCAAGGGTGAGACGAGCCGTGAGGTTGTGAGGATTCGAGATCGAAGTGTTTCAAAAATCCATTAAAAAGAGGGAAGGAGAATCATATGCAACAGGTTAAGGAAATGCTTAAGGAAATTCATGGCGAGATTCCCCCCGGCCTCAAGAAACGGCTGGAGGACCTGGAGTCGCAGACCCGAAGCCGGAAATGGGCGAATATTCCCGGTGTTGATGCTGGCACGGGGAAGAACCAATTCTCCCTCATGCGGGCGGTGAAAGCCATGCGGACAAACGATTGGGGCGAAGCGCGCTATGAACAGGAAGTTTTCCAAGAGACCGCCAAGAAAGCCTTGGGGTTCGAAAGCGACACCTTGGGCGGCTACCTGGTCCCGGCGCAGGCAATCCCTGAGTTAATTCCGTTACTTTTGCCGGAAGTCGTGACGGCGAAACTCGGGGCCCGCATTTTGCCCGATCTCCAGGGGGCACCGGTCCTCATGCCGAAGCAAACCAGCGGGACAGCGATCAACTGGATCGGTGAAAATATTCCGGTGAATCCAGTTGACCTAAATTTCGGCCAGGTGCAGCTCACCCCCCGAAAGGCCCTGGCCCTGGTCGAAATTTCCAACTCCTTGATCCGGATGGCTCTCCCTGCTGCTGAGCAGGTCATCACACAGGACATGGGGCGGCAGTTGGCCTTGGCCGTGGATATCGCGGCCTTAAGGGGTTCCGGGGCGGCCAATCAGCCCCTGGGGATCGCCAACTGGCCGGGCATCGGCACCTTGACCCTGGACGGCGATACCGGCAGTGGCGCCCTCCTGACCAATATGGATTTCGCCGTGGAAATGGAAGATGTCCTGGCCCAGGCCAACGCCCTGCAGGGCAACCTGGGGTTCGCCTTTAACCCGACGGTCAGGAAAATCCTTCGGAAGATCAAGATTCCCCATTACTCCGGGGATGCCGGCACTCAGCCCTTGGTTGCCTTCCTGGCCTCCATTGCCACCGGCAGTGGCTACATGAGCGACAAGGCTCTGGAAGACGCCCTGGGATATCCCTTTGCCGTCAGCACACAGATCCCCAAAAACCTGGTGAAGGGCAGCGCTTCCAACTGCACGGAGATTTACTTCGGCAACTGGGCCGAATTAATGATCGGAATCTGGGCCGGTCTGCGGATCATGGTTTCCGACGTGGCCGGGACCGCCTTTGCCAGCGATCAGACTTGGCTTCGCATTATCATGGAGGTGGACACGGCGTTGCGGCATCCGCAAAGCTTCTGCCTCTGCAGCGATGCGAAAGTTTCGTAAACCTACACCCGGGGAGGGCTTCGGTCCTTCCCCGGTTTAAATATTGGCGGGGCGGCTCCCCCGCCAAAGCCAGGCGCACTCCTAACGGCCGGCGCCCCCGGGGTCGGTAAAAGTAGCAGTCGGCGCGCCTGGCGCTTATGGGATCCATCCATGAGGGCTGGCTTGCGAATCCGGGGGCATTTTCACTTTGGTAGGGCCATGAAAATTTTGGTCGATTCGAGAGAACAGCAGCCTTTCCTCTTTAGGGCCTTTGAGGCGGAGCCCGAGACGGCCACCTTGCCTGTGGGGGATTATTCCTTGCCAGGCTTCCAAGACCGGGTGGCCATTGAGAGGAAAAGCCTGGAGGACCTGATTTCCTGCCTTATGAACAGTAATCGGGATCGTTTCGAGAGAGAGCTTGCCCGGGCACGGCATTATGAACTTTTCGCGGTAGTGGTGGAGGCGCCCTTGTCGGCTGTGTCACGGGGTCAGTACCGAAGCGAAATGCGGGTAGAGGCGGCCTTACAGAGCCTCATCACCTTTCAGGTTAGGTATCGAGTGCCTTTCGTATGGTGCGGCAACCGGGCCGGGGCGGAGTATATGACGCACGGCTTACTCAGCAAATATCTTCGGGAGATCGGGGAGCGGTATAAGCAGGCGGTTAAGGGACAAGGGAACGGGGCACAGGAGAAAGCGGCATGAAGGACAAGCCCGAAAGTGTCATTGTTCATTTTGGCGACCGCGACTGGACCGCAAGCCTTAACCTTCAACAGGCTATGGCATTGCGCCCTATTTTGTGCCGAATTCCCCTGCTTAGGAATGGGAAACCCTACGCAAATGTAGAACCTGATGAATTTAGAACCGTCGTCGCCGTGGCCTTGCGGCGCCATCATCCAGAAATAGATAGGATGGATATTTTCGAAATCATAGAGCTTGAGCGGTTCAAGGTGACGATAGATCAAATCTATGAGTTAGCTTATAAGGTTTTGAATCCCGAGTTGAAGGAGAGCCCTGATGTCTGACCAGGACCAGATAAGCGGTAAGATCCTCATCGACATTACCGAGGCGCAAAATGCGCTGAACCAGATCGCTGCGACCCTCCGACAGACGAATGAGACGATGCAATCTGGTTTTAACCAGATGCGCACTCAATCCCAGCAAAGCACCCAGCAGATCAAAGCCGACGTCGATAAGATGAGCACCGGGGTCATTAGCTCGATTAAGAATATGAGCGGCCAGGTCACCGGGGCCTTTTCTTCACTCTCCACTTCCCTCAGTAAAGTCGGCACGGTCTTTATGGGGCTCGGGGCGATCTTTGCCGGGGGTGCCCTTTTAAAGGGTGTCGTCGATACATTTGTCGATATGAACATGGCGGCCAAGCAGATGGCCGTTACGATGGGGCTTCCCATTGCCGACGCCCAGGCCCTCTTAGAATCCTTTAAACGGGTAGGAATTGAAGGGGACACCGCGACCGGCATGATGATCCGCATGACCCGGCAGCTTAAAACCAATGAAGCAGCTTTTAATGACAATAAAATTGCAACCCGGGACGCCGGCGGCAGTCTCTTAAGTATGGACGAAATCATGTGGAACGCCATTAACCGCCTTAAGGAGATGAAGGAAGGCACCGAGCGAAACATGCTGGCCACCACCATTTTTGGCCGCTCGGTGCAGGGGATGGCCGGCATACTGCGCATGACCGTGACCGGGACGGCAGAAGTGAAAGCAGCCCTGGCAAGCCTGGGAATTACGATGTCTGAGGAATCGGTCGCCAAGGCGATTAAATTCAAGGAAGGGTTACACGATGTCGGGATGGTGATGGACGCCATGAAATATAAGATGGGGGAGGCCCTGATCCCAACCTTGATGAGACTATCTGCCATGTTTGCAGGATTTGGGCCGGCCGTCGCCGGAGCCCTGGCCAAGGCCCTCAATGCCTTCGCCGATTTTGTAGTCGAGGCCACGGTCGTAGCCAGCAAAATCCGCAATGTTTTCGATTACGCTTGGGATCAACTAAGGCTTGGGGCTGAAATAGCCTCCACCGCTATCAAGGCCACCCTGGCAGGCAATTTCCGGGAGGCGCTGGCGGCGGTGGCGTCCGGCTATGCCGCCATGAAACAAAACTCAGAGGATTGGAAGGAAAAGGCGATCCGGGACGCCAATGATGTGCGCTTTGCCATCTCCAGCGCCATGTCCGCCAAGGCCGGGATGCCCAAGGGCGGCGCCTTCATGGGGGGCGAAGTAGAGCACCCCGAGAAGAAAGCGGAAGCCTCTACGGGCGACACCTTTGTGCCCAAAGAAACAGGTGGTGGCAAAGGCAAAGATGATCAGGTGTCGCAATGGGAGAAGCAGCTCGAAGAATTGAAAGCGCACGATAAGGCTTTCATGGACGAGGAGGGCGCCATGGTCAAGGCTTTCTGGGCGCAACACCTGGCCACCGGCGAAACCGCTACCAAGGCCGAGGAGGACAGCTTACAGGCCAAGGTGAAGGCCGGGGTGACCGCCAGGCTGGAGGCCGAGAAAGGATTCTGGACCCAACGGCTTGCCGATGCTGGGCCCGGGACCGACGCCTATTCTCAAGTTGAGAAAAATATTTTTGAGCTGGGGCAGCAGATCAATAAGCAACGCCTGGCCAGTGAGACAGATTTAATTAAGGGCAAGATTGCCGCTAACCAGGAAGCCCTTAAAGAAAAGGAAGCCTCCCTAAGTAATGAAATGAAATTGGAAGAAGTTGCTTTAAAGTCAAAAGAAGAAAGCCTTAAAAAGCAACAGAAAATGAAGGAGATTACCGATGTTGAAGAACTAACTCAATACCGTGCTTTACTGGCCCAAGAACAAGCAGCACAGGAAAAGACGGCCACGCAAGCGGCAGCTTTATACTCAAAGGATGAGGCGAAATATAAGGAATATTGCGATAAGTTGGTTCTTTTGAAAAGAGAAAATGCCCTCAAGTTACAGCAGGTCGATGATCAGATAGCAGAAAAGAGCCAATCCGATTGGAGCAAATTGACCAATAGCATGGGCTCGCAATTTCAGAAAGTCGTAGGGGCCTTGGAATCTGGCGGTAAACAAATGCAGACCGTCCTGGCCAGCGCCTTCAAGGACATTTTGAATACTTTTATCGAGATGGCCGAGCAGATGCTCGCCAAATGGCTCGAGACTCAGGCCATCATGGCGGCTGTCAAGGGTATCTTTACTATAGCCACGGGGGGGGCCGGCGCGGCCGTCCCCGGCGCGGAGGGGGGCTGGGATGTGCCCGCCGCGGCCCGGGGCTGGGATGTGCCATCATTCGCGGGTGGCGGCTGGGATGTAAAGCCTGGCTTGGCCCTGCTCCATCCCAAAGAAATGGTGCTCCCTGCCAACTTGGCCGAAGGAGTCCGGAACATGGTGGGCCAGGGGGATGAGGGGGGCCCTGGAGGCGGCGCCGATACCCACGTCCACTTCCATGTTTCGGCGATTGACGCCGGCGGCGTGGCCAGCTTCTTTAAGAATAACCACCAGCATATTATGAAATCCATTGGGGTTGGCCAGCGCAAAGGCTTGAGGACGGGATGATTGATATTGTCAAGGCCATTCACGATCCCCATTTATTCAAGCCACTTTTCCGGGATCTGAAAACCTGGACAAGCTGGGTTGTGTTCTTAAAGAGCCTTTTTGCCTTACCCATGACCGGGGATGAACTGGCCCTTTATCAGCAATGCACAGGCCGGCAGACAGCCCCCACGGAGCCATTTCGGGAAGCCTGGGCTCCGACAGGGGTAAGGTCCGGCAAGTCGTTTATAGCGGCCCTGGTGGCCGTATTCTTGGCTTGCTTTCGGGACTATCGTCCACATTTGGCCCCCGGAGAGCGAGCCATGATCCTGGTGATTGCTGGCGACAGATCACAGGCGCAAGTAATCCTGAGATATATTAAAGGGTTCCTGGCCACCAACCCCATGCTGTCCCGGCTGGTGGAAAATGAGAAAGCGGAAAGCATTGATCTTACGAACATGGTCACCGTCACCGTTGCCACTTGCAGCTATAAGAGCGTCAGAGGTTTTACGGCGGCGGCGGTGATCCTAGATGAAATCGCCTTTTGGTTAGACGAGGGCGCCAACCCTGCGACAGAGGTGCTTCGGGCCTTGAGGCCCCGCCTGGCCACCATCCCCAATTCTCTCTTGCTGGCGATTAGCAGCCCTTATGCCCGCTCTGGCCCCTTGTGGACGGCTTTTCAAGACCATCACGGCAAGGATGATAGCGATGTGCTCTGCTGGCAGGCGGCGACTCGCACCATGAACCCCACGATCTCTCAAGCCCTCATTGACCGGGACCTGGCGGTTGACCCCGAGGCGGCAAGGTCTGAATGGTTTGCAGAATTTCGGAGTGACCTTGAGGCCTTCCTGACCATCGAAGCTATCCAGGCCGTGACCATCCCAGGGCGCTATGAACTCCCCCCCATGCCCGGGATCTCCTACACGGCCTTTTGCGATCCGAGCGGCGGCCGGAAGGACGCGGCTACCCTTGCCATTGCCCACAAGGAAAAGGATTTCGCGGTGGTGGATTTGGCCCGGCGATGGAAGGCCCCCCACGATCCTTCCCAGGTGGCGGCGGAAATGGCGGCAATCCTCAAAGATTACCGGCTGCGCAAGGTGACCGGCGATAGATATGCTGGCGCCTGGCCGGAAACCGAATTTTCGAAGCATGGCGTGAGATACAGCCCGGCTGAGAAATCTAAAAGTGACATTTACATCGAATTCCTGCCCATGGTTTTGAGTGGCCGGGTTGAACTGGTGGAAAACAAGACCCTATTTAGTGAACTCCGGGCCCTGGAGCGCCGGACCCGCAAGGGCGGCCGTGACCTGGTGGATCACCCGCCACGGGGGCAAGATGACCTGGCCAACAGCATCGCCGGTGTCTGTATCCAGATCGGGGGAAAGGTGAGCCGGCCAAATGTTAGGTGGATTCATGGCCCCCAGGAGATTGTCACCTTTCCTCCTTTCGGTAGGCTGCAAAAAATCCTTTCCTAAAATGCGTTTTTCAAGCGGTTCGCTTGTGGTGTTCTTCTTCCCGAGCTGCAAGAATAGGTGAAAATCTATTCCAGGGAAGGGGGCAAAAAAATGGCAGAATCAAATCTTGAGAAAAAAGAGGCGGAAAAAATCAGTTTGGCGAAAGGTCCTGCAGGAACGGCCCATGTAAGGATAAGCGTTGTGGGGGTCTGGCAAAAGCTGGAAGCTCTTAGCGCCATGGTGGCCCGGGCGGCAATCCAGGGCGGCTCGGTTTCTCCACAAGAGATCTGCGAATGGCGGGAGCAATTTTGGCAGGAATTGGGCGAGTGCAAAGCAACCTACATAACCATCCGGTGATCCTAAAATAATTTTCATTTTCCCCTTGACATTGTATATCCTATGGATACAATAAGACCATGACAGGGCAGGAACTGAAAGAATGGCGGCGCAAGTGGGGCTTAACCCAAGAGGGATTAGCCCGGCGCCTGGGCGTGATCCGGCTCACCGTGGCGCGGTGGGAAACCGGGACCCGGGCCATTCCTTCTTTCCTGCCCCTGACCCTGGAGGCGCTGGAGCATCGGATGAAGATGGAAAAGGGAGAAACCCCACCATGAAAATCAGATCAACCCGGGGCTGGCTTTATTGGATGGCCAGGATGTTAGGCGATATGAACGCCATTCAGCACGGCCCCTGTGCCATTGAACGGCGGGTTGAAAGGCGGCTGGTGGGGAAGATGGCTGGCCGGACGTTATGGAGACTTTTTAACTGACCAGGCGGCAAAAGGAGGCGAATCATGGGCGTCGTGGTGAGGCAAAAGGTAAAAGGAAAGGGTAAGCCCTGGTGGGTTTTCGTAGCTCACGAGAACAAAAGAAAATCAACCAGGGTGGGAGACAAGACCGCGGCTGAGGCTGTGGCCAAAGAGATTGAACAGCAATTAGCCAAGGGTGATTTCCAGATCGGCGCCAAAAGGCAGATTCCTGCCTTTGGCGTGTATGCCCGGGAGTGGCTTGATAAGGAAACTCACCTGAAATATTCCTCGCATAAAGGCTATGAATCACTTTTGAAGATCCACCTCGGCCCCATCTTAGATTGGCCGGTTGATGAGGTCACCAGGCCGGAGCTCAAAAATCTCATTTCCGAGAAGCTGAAAGCCGGGCTATCGGCTAATACGGTGCGCAATATCAAGTCCCTGATTTCCGGAATTCTGAGCGATGCTCTGGAAAATGGCTTAATTGCAGCTAACCCAGCTTCTCGCCTGGGGCGAATGATCAAAGGCAAAGAACAGAAAGCAGACGTTAATCCGCTCACCCGGGAAGAAGCCAGGGATTTCCTGGGCTCTGTGGCCAAATATTCTCCCCGCTATTACCCCTTCTTTCTGTGCGCCTTAAGGACCGGGATGCGCCTGGGGGAGCTCCTGGCCCTGGAGTGGGGCGACCTTGATTTCCGGGGCGGGTTCATCGAAGTGCGCCGGGCCCACGTCAAGGGGCAGATCACTACCCCCAAAAATGGCAAGAGCCGGCGGATTGACATGAGCCCCCAACTGGCCGAAATCTTGAAAACCCTCCGGACTGAGCAGAAAAAAGAAGCCCTGGCAAAAGGCTGGGGCGAGGTTCCTGAACTGATTTTCGTGAATGAAGAAGGGCGGCTGATAAATGCCTTTAATCTCAGGCCTCGCGTCTTTCATCGGGCCCTCGAAAAAGCCGGGCTGCGGCGAATCCGGATTCACGATCTGCGCCACACCTTTGCGTCTCTCCTGATCCAGCAGGGGGAGAGTCTGGCTTACGTCCGGGATCAGCTTGGCCACAGTTCAATTCAGATCACCGTGGATATTTACGGCCACCTGGAGCCCGGCAAAAACCGGCAAGCTGTGGCCCAGCTAGACGACGATGTTTCAACCACTTACGGCCAAAAAGCCGGGTGCATATAGGGTGCAGATGGCCACCTTGATATGCTATAAAATGTCATGATTTGCATTTATAAGTGCTTGAAATCCTTGATAGGTCTGCATTTGGAGATAACTGCAAAACCGTTATTCTCCGGTTCGAATCCGGATGCCGCCTCCAGTCATTACCCGCATTTTTCCACCAGCCTGACCGAAACTGAGAATCTTGTATAGGCCCCGGGAGTTGAACCCCCCGGGGCTGGTTTTTTCGCGCCTCGAACCTAAGGAAAGCTGACTTCTACCTCCGGAGGTTCCACTTCCGGCGGAAACTCGGCAAAGGGAAAGGGCCGCTGGCTGCTGTTGAGAGTGACATAGCGCCATATCCGGTACACATAGGAAATTATCCGGTTGGCGAAGGTGCGCACCGGTTCACTGTGCTCCAGGGTGATGGGCAGAAGGGCGAATTGAAACAGGGTGGTCAGGAGAATCAAGGAATTACAGATTTCGCAGATGGGCAGAAAAAATAGGAAGTACAATAGGCGGATGGCAATCTGCTTGCGGGATTGGGGTTCTTGGGTCTCAGCGTTCATAAAAACTCCTTAAGGTTATTGCTATCAGGTGCAGGGCGCTGCCGCTGGCCTTTTCCTGGAAGCTATGGCAAAACCTGATTTCACTGTCATCCTGAACGAAGTGAAGGATCTCAAGTCACTAAAAATACGCGATTCTTCGCTTCGCGCAGAATGACATTTTTGGGCGGACCAAGGTTTTGCAATGATTTCTATCCTTGTTCTGGTTCCCAAACGCAGCTTGGGAACCGGTTAAAAGGGTCTTGAATTGGCCCCGGAAGTTGAACTCCCCGCGGCTGCTTTTTTCGCGCCTCGAACCTAAGGAAAACTGATTCCTGCCTCCGGAGGTTCCACTTCCGGCGGAAACTCGGCGAAGGGAAAGGGCCGCTGGCTGCTGTTGAGAGAGACATAGCGCCATATCCGGTATTCATAGGAAATCAACCGGTTGGCGAAGGTGCGCACCGGTTCGCTGTGCCGCCGGGTGATGAGCAGAAGGGCATATTGAAACAGGGTGGTCAGGAGGACCAGGAAATTACAAATTCCGTAGATGGGCGGAAAAAGAAGGGTGTACAACAGCCGGATGGCAAACCGTTCGCGGGACGGGGGTTCTTGGGTCTGAGGGTCCATAACGCCTCCTTAAGGAAATTTATATCAGGTTAACTGCGCTGCCGCTGCCCTTTCTATGTTAACCATCCTTCCCGGGAAATTGAAGACCTGCCGGCAATAATTCCTTCAGGTTCATCTTCACCAGGCCGTCCGGGCCTGGAAAGATGATGAGGCCTCTGCCCCGAACTCCCGGATAACCTGGCGGCAGGCGCCGCACGCCGGACAGTCCGCCGGGAGCCACAGCCGCCGCTACCTTAAAAGACCTGCAAAATTGTGTTAATATAATAAGCGCCAGGTATTCTCGGGGAAAGTCCGGAAGTTTTTTCTTTGCCTTTGGGTCCGATTTTGTTTATATTTTGCTAAATTAGCCCACGAGCGCCGGAGCCACCCCGGTCCGGGACCCGGCGCCCTCGCCAAGGAGTAGCGCCGCATGAACAAGTCGCAGCTAATCGAAGGCCTGGCCAAAGCCGAGAGCATCACCTTGAAAAAGGCGGAAATGGTGGTGAACGCCGTTTTCGAGAACATGGTGGAGGCCCTGGTGCAGCGGGAACGCATCGAAATCCGCGGCTTTGGCAGCTTCAAGGTCAAATTTTACAACGGCTACAAGGGCCGGAATCCCAAAACCGGGGACCTCATCAAGGTGGAGGGCAAGAAGTTGCCCTTCTTCAAGGTCGGCAAGGAGATGCGGGAACGCGTCGACCGCTGAGGCCGGTTTTGCCGCCAATTTCACACCTGGCCGTGCTAGATGGGGAGCTAGCGGTGCCCTGTAACCCGAGAACCGCTTATGCGGGGTTGAAGTCCCTTCTTGAGGGTCGCAGCGCCTCCGATGCCGGTTGACCGGGACGGCGGATTGGACCCTGCGCAACAGACGCTCGTGAACCCCGTCAGGTCCGGAAGGAAGCAGCGGTAAGCGAGGCGGTCGGTGTCGTGGCGGTTACTAATCTATCAACCCCCTGGCCAGCCGCGACGGCGGTGGCGGATTCGAAGAAGGGTGCACGGCCAGGTGCTTATTCCTGCCTTCGTAACCACAATTGCCCAAATGCACAGGCGAGACGCCTGTGCCACCAAAGATGGCGCTCTGGCGGCCTGGCCGCGGGGGCGCCTTCAATTCCTTTCAAAATTCCCTTTCTTACTGTAGCCGCAGGATTTAGCCTAGAGGCCATCGCAAAACCTCATTCTGCCCAAAAATGTCATTCTGAGCGCAGCGAAGAATCTCGTATTTTAATTGCCTTTAGATCCTTCACTCCGTTCAGGATGACAATAAAACCTGGTTTTGCAATAGCTTCTATAGCTGCACAGGCGAGACGCCTGTGCCACCGACGCCTGTGCCACCAAAGATTTTATCCTTCTGCCATCCTTTCGCGCCGCGATACAATGCCCTCATGACAGATTTATTAGAAAAAATTAAAACCCGGGCTCAAGGCCTGGCCGGGGAGCTGGGTGCCCGCCCCACCCCTGGACCAGACCTCAAGGAGCCGGGGGCGGCCCGGCCTTTAGCTTCCCCAGGACCCGGGTCAACTCCAGCATGACCCCCAAACCCTGGCGGCATTCGGGCCGGCGCATCTTCCAAAGCAGGCCATAAGGCCCCACCGGCTTCACTTCCTCCAGACGCACCTCCAGGGGCAGATCCACCAGCTTTTCCAGGAACTCGATCAACCGGGGATTCGCCAGTTTCTTGACGATTTCATGAAACTCGACGAAGCCATCGCCGATGGCGCCGACATCCTCGGGAGTATAGTGGCTGGCCAGCTTGGCATACATATCCAGCATCGCCCCATTGATGCGGAAAATGCCTTGCTCCTCCAGGTGGTCCAGGTAGTCGATGATCTTGGGCACCGCCACCTTCAGCAGCGGCTCCATATCCTGCCACCAGTCCACCACGTTTTCCAACTGCTCCAGGGACCAGGTGAGATACTTCAGGCTGGGCAACAGTCTCTTGAGCAGGGCAAAGAAGTCTTCCAACTGGAAGCCGACCTCCACCTCCGCCAGGCCCTCATTCAGCTTCCTGACCGCGGGGTCCATCAGCAAGGAGAGGTCCCGGCCCAAATCCTGCAGATTTTCCCAGGGCCCGGTAAAGGCGGCCAACTGCGCCTCCACCCTGGCGACGCCCTCCAGCTTATCCTCAATGCGAGCCAGACGCTCCAGCAGCAGTTCCTCCGTGGTCATGGCCGCCTCCTTCTCAGGGGCAATTCGATATCCGGAGAGAGGATGCCCCTCACCTTGCCGGCCATGATGAACTGGTTCTCCATGGGCAGGTGGCTGCCTTTGAGCATCAGATTAAAATAGACCCACCGGAACATCATCTTACCGATGTAGTTGGCGAAGCTTTCTTTGAGCAGGTCCATGGGCCCCACTCCCGGAAAGGGAAATTTCCCCGGTAAGGGCTCTACCTTATAGTTGAAGTCGAGAAGGGACCCCTTCTCGTAACCCGTGGTCACCAGTCAGGTGGCGTGGCCATCGTAGGACGGCAACGCCGGCTTGCCGTCGATTTCCCGCACCAGGTTCTCGATAATGGTGTCGGCCTCGTAGTGGGCCACCGCCCCGGCCTTGGAAGTGGGAACATTGGTGGCGTCGCCGATCACAAAGACGTTATCGTAATTTTTGGCCTTCAAGGTATTGTGGTCGGTTTCCACATAGCCCATGGGGTCGCCCATGCCGCTGGCGATGATGCACTGGGCCCCGAAGTTGGGCGGAATCGCCACCAGGAGATCGTAAGGGACCTCCTCATCCCCATAGGATTTGATGACCTTCTTGTCTCGGTCCACCTGGGCGATCTGGAAATTCGGGGTGACTTTGATATTTTTTTCCTTGCAGATGTTTCCCAGCACCGCTGCGGCCACCGGCTTGGTGAAGGCCGCGGACAGCGGCGTCACCAGTTCGATTTCCAGGTGGTCCCTTACCCCGTGGGTGGTGAAAAACCAATCGGCCATGAAGGCGAACTCCAGGGGCGCCACCGGGCATTTGAACGGCAGTTCGGCGATATTGATCACCACCCTGCCCTTCTCGAAATATTTCATCTTCTCGGCCAGGGCGATGGCGCCGTCCAGGGTGTAAAAATTGTGAATGTCGCGGCCCATCCCCTCGCTCATGCCTTCCACTTCTTCGGGCACGATGCCGCAGCCGGTGGCCACCACCAACCAATCGTAGTCATATGACCCGCCCTTGGTGGTGACCTGCTTCTTGACCGGATCGATCAGGCTAATTTCATCCAGGACAAAGTTGACCCCGGGGGGGATAAATTTGATTTTCGGCTTGACGCAGTCTTCCGGGGTGTAGATGCCAAAGGGGATGAAGAGCCAGCCGGGTTGGTAATGATGCTGCCAATCCCGGTCAATAACGGTTATCTGCCACTCGGATTCCGACAATTTCTGCCGCATCTTTCCGGCGATGATGGTGCCGCCGGTGCCGCTGCCAAGAATCAACAGTTTCTTCATGCCGGGCGTCCCTCCTATTGCCGTGAATGAGCCGCTTTACCGCAGCCTAAAACCCCTTTCTGGAACTCAAGATAAATACGAAAATAGGATTATCCATATTAAGTCCGCAATTATCCGGAAAAGTCCCAGTTCCTCCCACCAGTAGCTGGCTCATTGAGCGCCTTTCCGGCTGGATCGCTTTTTTTGCTTTTTAGCTAGGGATAATCGGCGCCGCCAGGACGCCCGGCTTTTTTATCTCGGTTTCCGGCCGGCCCTGATGTTAAAATCGGCTCATGAATGACCTGTTATCCTCCATGACGAAGCACCTGACTGGGACACGCGAAGAGTGGCTGGCAGCCCGCCTCGAGCTGCTCAAGGATGAGAAGGAGCTAACGCGGCGCGGCGACGAGTTGGCGCGACGGCGGCAGGAGCTGCCGTGGGTTCGGATCGACAAGGAGTATCACTTCGATACCGACGCAGGAAAAGCGTCCCTCGCTGATCTCTTCCGGGGGCGCTCGCAGCTCCTCGTCTACCACTTCATGTTCGGGCCCGACTGGACGGCGGGGTGTCCGTCCTGCTCGGCGATCGCGGACGGGTTCAACGGCTTCGTCGTCCACCTGGCCAACCATGACGTGATGCTCTGGGCGGTCTCGCGGGCGCCGCTCGCCAAGCTGCAGGCGTACGAGCGGCGGATGGGGTGGACGTTTCCGTGGGCGTCGTCGTCCGGCGGAGACTTCAACTTCGACTTCAACGTCTCGTTCACCGAGGAGCAACAACGCCAGGGGCTCATCGAATACAACTACCGGCGCGGCGGCCACGCCATGGACGTGACACCGGCCCCGGAGCCTGTCGCCAAGCAAGCGGCCATGACCGGAACCGACGCGGCCACGTACTCGCTCGACAGGCCGGGCCTGAGCGCCTTCGCGCTCGAGGACGGTGTCGTCTACCACACCTATTCCGCCTATGCGCGTGGAGTAGACGCCCTCTGGGGCATGTACCAGTGGCTCGACCGCGCCCCCAAGGGGCGCAACGAGACGGGCGTTTGGTGGCGCCGCCACGACGAGTACGACGAGCCCTGAGCCAGGTCGTGGGGCTTGGGACCGTACGGAGGCCCACCCGCGCCGGTCGTCCTGATCGCCGGACGCTATCTTTTCATACCACTTTGGCCCCGAAGATCCGCTCTATGTGCTTCAGGGCAAAGGCATGGGCCTCGGGGTCGAAGTCGGCCACCCCTTGCCGGTAAACCAGCGCCGGGATATCCCGGTCGAAGAGTTCCTTGACCGTTTCCATGACGCAGATGGAGGTGCACACCCCCACCACTTCCACCCGCTCCACCTGCTCCTTTTTCAGGACCATCTCCAGGTTGGTGCTGGCAAAGGCGCTGTAACGGGTCTTCTCCACCTTGAGATCTCCGGGTTTAAGGGGCAGCTCCGGGATGACCTGGCCTCCCCAGGAGCCCCGGACCGCGTGGAGGCCAAAATATTTAAATTCGCGGTCGTCCGGTCCATGGGCGTCGCAGACGAAGATCACCACCCCGCCCTGCCGCCGGGTTTCCTCAATCTTTGCAGCCACGAAGGGGATGATCTCCCGGGCTTTGGCACCCACGTACAGGGAACCCTGGGGGTCGATAAAATCGTTGAGCATGTCCGCGACGATCAGCGCCTGCTTACCCATGGCCGCCTCCGGCAAGCAAAACCCTAATGATAGCTGCAAGATAATTCCTAGTGGGTGCCGAAGCAAGAGGGAGGCAGCCGCGGCCCTGATAACACGAGGGGTCCCGGATTTTTCTGTTCCGAAAATTTCAAAGTTGAGACCTCTGCGAAAGTTCCCATTCTTGTCATTCTGAGGGAGTGAAGCGACCGAAGAATCTCAAAAATGACAAAGTTGTTTTTCGCAGAAGTCTCAAGTTCAAAGCGGAATTGGTGGGCAGTGCCCACCCTACCCTGTTGACAAGTGAAGATGCGCTTTCCCCATCAGATTTTAGGCTCTTCCTTTAGGAATATTTTCAGAAAAGTACCCCTGCCCGGATAAAAAATTTCCACAGCGCCCCAAGCAGAGATTATAATTAAAGATAGAATTTAGCAGGTCATTTCCTGCCGCTAGCAGGCAAGCGGCAGGCCCTTTGGAGGGGTCATGCCCAAGAAAGCGGTTTGGCTCATCATCATCTTCACCCTGCTCTTCATCTGGGGGATCAACAGCGGCGAGTTGGCTTTTCTCCTGAACCTGGGGAATACTCTCTGACTGTCCTGCATCGGGGTGGGTTAATGGTCAGATTGCGGACCCTGATCCAGACCCTGGTGGCGTTGGGGACCAACGCCTATCTTCTCTTCCCCTTCGGCGGCCCGGTGATTTATCAGGGGCCCCTGAAGGCGGTGTGCCATCCGGGGCTTAACTGTTACTCCTGCCCCGGGGCCCTGCTCTCCTGCCCGGTGGGCGCCGTCCAGAACTTCCTGGCCGCCATCCGCTTCCGCGCCCCGGGCACCCTCCCCCTGCCGGGGGCCATCGTGGTGGGGTATCTCGGCTTCATCGGCACCATGGTAGGACGCCTCCCCTGCGGCTGGCTCTGCCCCTTCGGCTTCATTCAGGACCTGATCCACAAAATCCCGGTGCGCAAGTTTTCCCTGTGGAAGCCGCTGCGTTGGGTGAAGTACGGGGTCCTGGCGGTCCTGGTGATCATCCTGCCCCTGACCCTGTCGGACAAAGCCGGCCTGGGATACCCCTGGTTTTGCAAGCTGCTGTGCCCCGCGGGAACCCTCTTAGGGGCGCTGCCCGTGATCATGCTGAAGCCGACTCTGTGGGCCACCGTGGGGTTTTATTTCTGGAATAAAGTTACCATCCTGGCGATATTGCTGGTACTGATGGTCTTCATCAGCCGGCCCTTTTGCCGCATGCTCTGTCCCCTGGGGGCCTTTTACAGTCTCTTCACCCGTATGACCATGGTGCACCTGGAGTTCATCGAAGGTAATTGCGTGGACTGCGGGGCCTGCACCCGTAAATGTCCCACCGGCGTTAAACCCAGCCAGGAATTCGACAGTCCCGAATGCATCATGTGCCTGAAATGCCTGGACGCCTGCCAGTTCCGGGCCCTCCAGTTCGGTATTCGCCAGTCCCCAAGGGCCGAGAAAAAACGGGCCGTTTCACTTACGTGAACCGAGAAAAAAAAGGCTTGACAGCTATTTAATTTTATTCATAATAAATCAAAGGAGTTACCGCGGACAGCCGCAGGGGAGATCTCATGGCCCTCACCAAGGAAAAGTTGATCAGCCGCTTGCAGACCCAGGTCGGTTTGAGCAAGCAGGAGTCCCGGGCCGCGGTGGAACAGGTCCTGGACATCATGAAAGAATCCCTGGCTCGCAACGAAGATCTGCTCATCAGCGGCTTCGGCAAGTTCTCGGTGAGGCAGAAAAACGCCCGCCGGGGCCGGAACCCGCAGACCAAAGAAAACCTGATCCTCAGGGCCCGCAGGGTAGTGGTCTTCAAAACCTCCGGCGTGTTGCGCAACCGCATCAACGAAGGCAAGTAAACCTCGTAATCGACCCATCTGACAACAGCATCTTTCAAGACCCCGGAGCTGGCCTGTCGCTTTCACTTAGGGGGCACACCGATTTCCGCCACGAGTGTTAACTGTAAAAGATTACCTTTCCCCTGGTTCCCAAACCGGACTTGGAAATTAAGGATTAACCAGCCGGTTTAGTTTCAGTATTCTGTTTCCGAAAACAGAAAACAGGTAGTCATGTCCTGGACCTGCGGCAGCAGCGGCCTGCCTGACGCCGGCAAGGCCACCATTTTCAACGCCCTAATCGCCGGGCAGGCCGAAGTGGCCAGCTGGGGCTGGACCCCCGGGCACTGGTCCATCTCCAGGCGGTTCTGCTGCTCACCTTGAAACCCTGCCTGTTCGTGGCTAACTTAGGTTAGGGGGAATTGGGCGGCGGCCCTCATTACACCGCCGTGATGCGGTTGGCTGGGGCTCGCAACCTCTCGCTGGTCCCCATCCCGGGAGACCTGGAGGGCCGGGATTATCCGGTCCAGGAGGGTGATATCCTGCTGTTCCGGTTCCAGCGCTGAACCTAATGGCCGCGGGGCGTTGCTTTTTGAGAACCAATGTGATAAAAGAGAATTGGGAAAGGAGGTGGCTAGGATGTTCCAAGTAGGCCAGTTGGCCGTATACCCCGCCCACGGAGTAGGGAGGATCGAATCCGTCCAAGAACGGGATATCTCAGGAACAGCGGCACAATTCTACATAATGCGTCTTCTGGACTCCGACATGATCATCATGATCCCCACCAATAACGCCAGAAACATCGGCCTCCGGGACGTGATCGACAATCAGGCGGTGGACCAGGTTTACGAAATCCTGAGCTCCCGCCCCTCCCGTCTCAACAACCAGACCTGGAACCGCCGCTACCGGGACTACATGGACAAAATCAAGACCGGCTCCCCCTTCCAGGTGGCGGAGGTATTGCGGGACCTCACCCTCCTCAAGGCCGAAAAGGATCTCTCCTTCGGGGAGCGCAAGATGCTGGATACCGCTAAGAATCTATTAATCAAAGAGCTTTCCCTGGCGCACAAAAAAGAAGAAACGGAAATCGTGGCCCGACTGCAAGAGCTGTTGGGCGGCTCCTAAAACGGTCCACCCTGCCGACAACTAATGTCAGCAACCTTTAACCGTTCAGATTGTTTACCTTTCTTATAGGGGGCGTATTTTGCCCTATCACCGGCAGCAGCCTGGACCTTCGCAATGCCTCAGTGGGGTTACTTTTGATGAAATTACAACCCGTCAGGTCTCCGCTGGCAGGGGGTGAAGGCTGAGTGTTACAGAAGGCAATCACCGGGACCATCCTGGGGATAATTTGCGCAGTGAGCGGCTACCTCATCGGCTCCCAGATACCCCAGTTCGGCCGTTTCTGGTGGGCCGGGTGGGTGGGGGGCGTGGCCGGCCTGGCGGTGGCCTTCAGCACCATGGCCCTGGAACAGCTAATCAAGCGCATTCCCCTGAAGACCATCCTCGGCAGCACCCTCGGGTTGTTTGTGGGCCTGGGGATCGGCAAGCTGGCCAGCTATCCCTTCGATAAATACCTGGAACTACCCAACCTACAGATTCCTTTATATATTTTTTTCTCGGCCATCTTTGGTTATATCGGCCTGGTGCTGGGGGGCAAAAAGATGTCGGAGATCAGCACCCCCTATTTCCTGGAGCCAGGGGGCAAGCCGGCCCCCCGCCTGCCTTTGAAGATACTGGATACCAGCGTCATCATCGATGGCCGCATTGCCGACATCACCGATACCGGCTTCGTGGAAGGTACCCTCCTCGTGCCGAAATTCATCCTGGAGGAATTGCAATACGTCGCCGATTCCTCCGATGATATGAGGCGCTCCCGGGGCCGCCGCGGCCTGGACATTTTGAAACGCCTACAACAGCAAAATCACCTCCGGGTGGAGTTCACCGATGAAGACATCCCCAATGCCGCGGGGGTGGATTCCAAGCTGGTGGGGCTGGGCCTGAAACTGCATGCCAAAATCCTCACCAATGATTTCAACCTGCACAAGGTGGCGGAACTCCAAGGGCTGGAGGTCCTCAACATCAACCAGTTGGCCAACGCCATGAAACCCGCGGTGCTGCCGGGGGAAAGCATGCAGGTGCAGATTCTCCGGGAGGGCAAATCCCAGGGCCAGGGGGTCGCCTACCTGGACGACGGCACCATGGTGGTCATCGAAAACGCCCGCCGCTATATCGGCAAAGAGATAGAAGTCTCGGTCACCAGCGTGTTGCAGACCACCGCCGGCCGGATGATCTTTTCCGAGATTAAGAACAACGGCCCCGGGCGTAAGGCGTCATAAAGTGGTCAGCGGCCGGCTTTCAGCTTGCAGCCAGGGACGGAAGATACCCAAACGCAGGGTGGGCGCTGCCCGCCAATCCCTAAACGCCGCCCGCCGGGCCTTCTGATTCTTGGAAACCAACCCCCATGACTTCGAGACCCTGAGCCGGGTGGTGGCGCCGGATCAGGCGGGCGCCCGCCTGGACCGGTTCCTGGCTCAGACCCTGGGTTGGTCCCGGGCCCGCTGGCAAAAACTTCTCAAAGCCGGGCTGGTTACGGTCAACGGGGGGGCGAAAACCGCCTCCTACCGGTTGCGGGCTGGAGAAGCGGTCACCGTGAGGGTGCCGCCGCCGGCGCCCAGCCCTCTCATCCCCGAGCCCCTGGACCTGGAGATCCTTTACGAGGACAGGGACCTGCTGGCGCTCAACAAGCCCCCGGGACTGGTGGTCCATCCCGGGGCCGGCCGCCGGAGCGGCACCTTGCTGAACGCCCTCTTGCACCACTGCCCGGAACTTAAGGAGATCGGCGAAGTGAGCCGCCCCGGCCTGGTGCACCGCCTGGATAAAGACACCAGCGGCGTCATGGTGGTGGCTAAAACCGCCCTGGCCCACGCCTCCCTGGTGAGCCAGTTTGCGGCCCGGGAAATCGAGAAAAGATATTTGGCCGTGGTCTGGGGCCGCCTGCCCGAGGCCGCGGGACGGATCGACAAGGAGATCGGCCGCCACCCTACGCTCCGCCAGCGCATGAGCGTCCGGCCGCGCCGGGGCCGGGCCGCGGCCACCCGCTGGCGGGTGCTCCAGGAGCTCCCCGGTCCCCTGACCCTGGTGGAACTCGCCCCGGAGACCGGCCGCACTCATCAGTTGCGGGTGCACCTGGCCTCGGAGGGCCACCCGGTTCTGGGGGACGCCACCTACGGCGGCGGGGCGAGCCGCCTCAAGGGCAATCCTCACGGGCAAGTCCTCAAGCCCCTGCTGCACCGCCAGCTCCTGCACGCCTGGCGCCTTTCGGTGACCCACCCTCGCAGCGGCGAGCGCCTGAGCTGGGAAGCCCCGCTGCCGAACGATTTTCAGGCGGTGCTAGACAAATTAGAAACCTGGCCATGTTAAAAATCGCTATCACCGGGGGGGCAGGCAGCGGCAAGAGCACCGTGGCCCGCATGTTTCGGGAGCTGGGGGCGGAGGTCCTGGACGCCGACGCCGCCGCCCGGCAGGCGGTGGCCGTGGGGAAGCCCGCCTGGCGGGAACTGCGCCGCCTCCTGGGTCCGGAGTGCTTTAAGCAAGACGGTGAGCTCAACCGCGCCAGGGTGGCCCGGCTGGTCTTCTCGGACCCCGATTACCGCCGGCGTCTCAACGAGATTGTCCACCCGAGGGTGGCCCGGGAGCTTACGAGGCGCCTCCAGGAGTTGGAGCGCCGGGGGGCCGGGGTGGTGCTGGCTGAGGTGCCCCTGTTGTACGAGGGCGGCCTCGAGACGGCTTACGACCGGGTCATCGTGGTGGAGACGGCCCCGGAAGACCAGGTGCGGCGTCTTCAGGAACGGGACGGTCGCGGCCCCGACGAGATCAGCGGCATCCTTAAGGCCCAGGACCCGCTGGTTGAGAAGGCCGCCCGGGCCGACTACGTCGTGGACAATCGCGGCTCTATAAATGGAACCCGCAGCCAGGTGGCGGCCATCTGGAGGGAGCTGCAGCATCTTTGGGAGCGGAACCGGCACAAGGCGGCCCCTTCCTAACCCGGCTCCGACCCTGGCGTCTTTAATGTTATTTTCCCCGGCGGGACCTGTTTTTTTTGCTCACATTAACAAATCTGGGGCCACTGGCAAAAAATCATCTTGACAGGCAGGGCTAAAAGGATTAGCTTTGGTCAGGATCTAACCTGCCTTTGATTGGTCTTAAGTAATCCCGATTTTGGCCGATATTTTGAAACGAGGAAACCCCGTATAATCCCCGGTTTGATTTGAGACTTGCCCATCCCTCTCCGAATTAAGGGTCCGGTCTTTCTGGTCCCTAAGGGAGCCAGTCTTATAAATTCTATCCCGCGGCAAGCACCCGCGGACGTGCCCGCACATCGTAAACTTAGGCTTAGCATTATGGAAAATATGGAAATTGGCG
>CAWEWX010000066.1:0-97169 GCA_963812655.1 uncultured delta proteobacterium
CCAGGTAAAGGACCAGGTAGTTGGCAATGAGGGCGCTGCCCAAAAGGCCCAGGAATAACTGGACATAGCGGGGATGGCGGATAACGGCATAGACTCCGGTCGTGATGAGGCCCTGCGGGTGCCGGTCCGGCGCCAGCTCCGGTAGGCCCATGATGGTCTGAAAGCTCATGCGCCGAAACCAGACCACGCCCAGCCAGGCCGAGGACAGACATTAGCAAGAAACCCGGGGCCGTGAGATAGTAGTTGGTCCCGAACTCCACGGCCAAGAGGGCGTGGCGCATCCGGAAAAGGCCCGCCATGCCCAACGCCCACAAGGACCAAACGATGCCGCAGTTGACCCGGGCCCCAGCCGGCGCCAGAAGCGGACGAAGGGGTGGATGAGCAGCCAACAGAAGGGGGCTGGCGCCAGCATGACCACCATGAAGAGCGCCACAAGTAACGAACCGTGTTCATGGCAAGCCTAAATGCTCCAAGACTATCGGGAGAGAGATTTTAAAAAGATGAACCAGATGATTCAGCTTAGTCGAATTCGAAACTTCTCCACCAAATGATGGGGGTGGTATGACATTTTTGCCGTTCGCAGCCCCGGTAACCCCAGATCCTGCTCCCGGTTAATGAATGGCGCCTGGGACCAGGAATGCCGGCAAAACTCCCGGTTGATCGTGGCATATAATCCCGAAATCATGGGATTGGCCTTCTCGATATGGACTACCGCGGTTTCTTTATTGAGAAGTTCCCCAGGGTGAAGGCTTCAACCTTGCCATTAATCAGGATCACCCCGCCTTGCAAGTTGAGATCATGAAAATTTTGCGAACCCGCTTTTACAGCTTCCCACTCCCCTTGAAGACTCAAATCTTCAGCGCATTTTTTTTGAGCGCACCATTTTTCTGCTAAATCCAGACAAGCAGAGATATGGCTTTCTTGGAGAGGCTCATAGGAAAAGGCATAGGAACGCTGCAAATGCTGAATATGGTTTCGCTGCCCTTGATACCTGTTTCCCGTAAGCTGAATAAGGTCTTCAGATCGATAGACATAATCGAAATGATCCCTTGCCGGTTCGATAAGAAAGCGAGAGTCATGAGCCAGCTCCGCCACCAGCCGGCTATCCGCACGTTCAATACTGGGAATCTTTATCCCTTTTATTTCCTTGAGCCATTTGAGTAGTTGGTTGCAGGGTTCCACTCTCGGAGAAGGCCCGATGGGTAGAAACGTCCAACTTCTGCCGTCGGCAGAATCACTAATAATTAACAGCCAGTCGTGATCCAGTGACCAGGCAAAATTATAAAAATCCTTCCAGATAAAAAGGTTGGTAAAAGTTAACTCTGAAGTTTCCGGTTGATAATCCCACAGGAGCCGTCGGAAAATATCCCTATCCTCCAGGCCGAGAGGCTTGAACTCTGGAAAAAGGGGCTGTGGGGCAAAAGAGATTCCCATATATCCAAGACTTCGGGGAAGCGGTGCGTCAAGTCATTTAATATTTCGGAAACTAATCATTGGAGAGGGAATATCAAGAATCGATCTCTCCCGGATCAAATCCGGCAACTGAGTCCAAACCTACCGTGATCGGTGGCGATTCCCACCCGCTTGGCCAATTCAAAAGTCATCAGGAGGCGTCCTTGAGTTTCCGGTAGCGGAGGATCAGGGTGTTCGTCGAACTATCATGGCCGAGCCGGGGCTCCTCCTGGCTCTCCAGTTCCGGGATAATGCGCTGGGCCAGGGCCTTGCCTAGCTCGACGCCCCACTGGTCGAAAGAGTTGATGCCCCAGATGGTCCCCTGGGTGAAGACGCTGTGCTCGTAAAGGGCCACGAGTTTGCCCAGCGTTTCTGGGGTAAGGCGCTCGGCGAGGATCGTGTTGGAGGGGCGGTTGCCCTGGAAGACCCGGTGGGGCACGAGCCAATCCGGCGTGCCTTCGGCTTTTACTTGCTCGGCCGTCTTGCCGAAGGCCAGCGCTTCGGTCTGGGCAAAGACATTGGCCAGGAGCATGTCGTGGTGCCGGCCCAGGGGGTTGAGCGGCTGGACGAAGGCAATGAAGTCACAGGGGATAAGCCTGGTTCCCTGATGAATCAACTGGTAGAAAGAGTGCTGGCCGTTGGTGCCCGGCTCGCCCCAATAGATGGGGCCGGTTTGGTACGCCACCTCGGTCCCTTCCAGGGTGACGTGCTTGCCGTTGCTCTCCATGGTGAGCTGCTGGCAGATAGGCCGGGAATCGCTTCAGATACTGCTCGTAAGGCAAGACCGCCACGGTCTGGGCGCCGAAGAAGTTGTTGTACCAGACGGCCAGGAGGCCCATGAGCACCGGCAGGTTGCCCGGGAACGGGGTGGTGCGGAAGTGCTCGTCCATCTGCTGGAAGCCGTCCAACATGGCCCGGAAGTTGTCCGGGCCGATGGCCAGCATGGTGGAAAGCCCGATGGCCGAGTCCAGGGAGTAGCGCCCGCCGACCCAGTCCCAGAACTCGAACATGTTGGCGGTATCGATGCCGAACTTCGCTACTCCCTCAGCGTTCGTCGAGACCGCCACAAAATGCCTGGCCACCGCTTTGTCATCGCCCCCGAGACCCGCCAGCGACCAATTGCGGGCCGTGTGGGCGTTGGTCATCGTCTCCAGCGTGGTAAAGGTTTTGGAAGAAATGATGCAGAGGGTTTCCGACGGATCAAGATCCTGGACCGCCTCCGCGAAGTCGGTGCCATCGACATTGGAAACGAAACGGAACGTCATGGCGCGCTCGCTGTAGTGCTTGAGCGCCTCGTAGGCCATCACCGGCCCCAGGTCGGAGCCCCCGATGCCGATGTTGATGACGTTGCGAATACGCTTGCCGGTGTGGCCCAGCCAGGCGCCGCTCCGGACGCGGTCGGAAAAATTAGCCATCTTGTCCAGCACGGCGTGGACCTGGGGCACCACGTTCTCGCCGTCCACGATGATGACTGCTCCCTTCGGGGCGCGCAGGGCGACGTGTAGGACGGCTCGTTTCTCCGTAAGGTTGATCTTTTCTCCCCGGAACATGGCGTCAATCCGGGCTCGCAGGCCGGATTCCTCGGCCAGTTGCAGAAGCAGCTTGAGGGTTTCGCCGGTGATGCGATTCTTGGAGTAATCCAGGTAAAGGCCCACAGCCTCGGCGGTCATCCGCTCGCCGCGGCCGGGATCGTCCCCAAAGAGTTTCCGGAGATGCAGCTCCCGAACCTGCTGATAGTGGGCTTCCAGGGCCTTCCAGGCCGGGCGTCCGGTGAATGGTGCCATGCCCGTTGTCATGTTCGTGCTCCTTTCGTCCTGTCAAGTAAGAGGACCTAGACTGTCGTCGCTCACTGCCGATCCTGCCGCGGTCGCGGCCTGGCTCCGACTACTTAAGCGCGTTATTCACGATCCGCTGGGCTTCAGTCACCATGGCGTCCAAATGGGACTGGTCTTTAAAGCTTTCGGCATAGATTTTGTAGATGTTCTCCGTGCCGGAAGGCCGGGCCGCGAACCAGCCCCTTGCCGTCATGACCTTCAGGCCGCCGATGGAGGCATTGTTGCCCGGGGCTTTGGTCAGCTTGGCCGTGATGGGCTCGCCGGCCAGCTCCGACTCCTTGACGGCTTCGGGGGACAACTTAGCCAGCCTCGCCTTCTGCTCGGGGGTCGCCGGTGCGTCAATCCGTGTGTAGTATGGGGTGCCGAACTCCGCGGTCAGTTCCCGGTAGTGCTCCCCCGGGTCTTTGCCGGTGCGGGCGGTGATCTCCGCCGCCAGCAGGTTCGGGACCACCCCGTCTTTATCCGTGGTCCAGACGGTGCCGTCACGACGTAAAAAGGTCGCTCCCGCGCTTTCCTCGCCGCCGAAGCCCAGTGAGCCGTCGATAAGTCCTTCCACGAACCACTTGAACCCCACCGGAACTTCCACCAGCCGCCGGTTCAGCCGCGCGGCCACCCGATCTATCATGCTGCTGCTGACCAGGGTCTTGCCCACGCCCACCGCTTCCGGCCACTCCGGACGGTTGGCGAATAAGTAGGCGATGGCGACGGAGAGATAGTGGTTCGGGGGGAGTAATCCCCGGCTGTGGCTCACGATCCCGTGGCGATCGGCATCGGTGTCGCTGGCAAAGGCAACGGCAAAGCGGTCCTTGAGGTCGATCAGGCGCGCCATCGCGTAAGCCGAGGATGGGTCCATCCGGATTTGGCCGTCCCAGTCAATGGTCATGAACCGGAACGTGGGATCGACGCGGTGATTCACGACCTCCAGGTTGAGGTGGTAGCGCTCGGCAATGGCGTCATAATAAGCCACGCTGGCGCCGCCCAGCGGATCCACCCCCAGGTGAACCTGGCTGTCTTGAATGGCCTGCATGTCCACCACTGAGGAGAGATCGCCCACATAGGCGTCCAGGAAGCGATGCTCATGGGTGGTGGAGGCCTGGCGGGCGCGCTCAAAAGGGACTCTCGCCACCCCCTTCAGTCCGCCGGTGAGGAAGGCGTTGGCTTGCCGTTCGATCCATTGGGTTACCTGGGTGCCCGCCGGGCCTCCGTGGGGCGGATTGTATTTGAAGCCGCCATATTGCGGCGGGTTGTGCGAGGGCGTAATGACGATGCCGTCAGCCAGGCCCCGGCGCCGGCCCCGGTTGTAGGTGAGAATTGCATGCGAGATCACCGGAGTCGGCGTGTAACCCCCGGCCGCATCCACCATAACCTCGACGCCATTGGCCGCCAGGACCTCCAAGGCACTGGCAAAGGCCGGCTCTGACAGCCCGTGTGTATCGATGCCCATGAACAGCGGCCCGTCGATACTTTGCTGCTTGCGGTAGAGGCAGATAGCCTGGGTAATTGCCAGAATATGCGCTTCGTTGAAGGCGTGGTCCAGCGACGAGCCGCGATGCCCGGAGGTTCCGAAGGCCACGCGCTGCGCCGGCACGGTGGGATCGGGGCGATTGACATAGTAGGCGGTGACGAGGCGGGGGATGTTCGTCAACATCCAGGGCTCGGCGGGTTTCCCGGCATAAGGAGAAATACTCATCACTTTCCTCCAGTGGCAATCAGTGGTGCCATAAAATTAAAGATATTTCCAGCGGCACGGCGACGCCGGGAAAGTAAGGGATGAGACGCGGGGTGAAATCGCTCGCGGGCCGCGTCGCCGGCGCGGGCGCGGTAAACACGTAAGCTCCTTCCCGGTCCGGCAGCTTGTCCCCCCGGGCCATCGGCTGCCGCCAGGGCCGGCCCTCGGTCTCCTCCGCGAATAATTCCACCTGCACCGCCTGGGGATCCACCCTGCCGAAAATCACCTCCACCCGGAAATGATGTTGTCCGTCACGGGTTTCTATCTGCAGGTCGCCGAAAGAAATGGAGTGCCATTCCTGCTCAATCTTCCGCCGCCAGTTCGCCAGGCGGATCCCGAGAGCGCTTTGCTTCGACCGGCGGGCCTCATAGGCTTCCGCTGCCGGTAGATAATACTCCGTGGTATATTGACGAACGGCGCGATTGGCGGAAAAACGGACCGTGAGCGTCGTCATGCTCGCCCTAATTTTGGCCAGCCAATCGGTGGGGAGACCATCGGCATTACGGGCATAAAATGTTGGGATTACTTCCTTTTCCAGGATGCCGTATAATGCCGCGGCCTCAGCCGCATCCCAGCCGGGATCATCACCATGCTCCCGGCCATCGCCCAACGCCCAACCCACCTGGGGCGAATAGGCTTCCGCCCACCAGCCGTCCAGTTCCGAAAGATTGAGGCCGCCGTTGGGCAGCACCTTCATGCCGCTGGTGCCGCAAGCCTCCCAGGGACGCCGGGGGGTGTTGATCCAGACGTCGACGCCACCCACGAGCTGCTCGGTCAACAGCATGTCGTAATCGCTCAAAAAGATCACGCGTCCCAACACTTCGGGACGCCGGGTGAATTGCACCCATTGTCGGATCATTTCCTGCCCCGCCCGGTCAGCGGGATGGGCCTTGCCCGCGATCAGGATCTGGACCGGGCGCTGGGGGTCCGTTAACAGGCGAATCAAGCGCTCCGGGTCATGCAACAGCAAGGTGGGACGCTTGTAAGTGGCAAACCGCCGGGCGAAACCCAGGGTTAAAGCCTCGGGGGCCAGAATCTGTCCGGCCTGGGCGATTTGCTCCGAGGAGGCGCCGGAGGCGGCCAGTTGTTGGGGGTAACGTTGGCGGGCATATTCAACCAACGTGTGCCGGGAGGCCTGGCGCATGGCCCATAATTCCTGGTCGGACACCCGGCGGTTCACTTCTTCCACCTGGGTCGTCTCGCCCAGCCAGCGCTCTTGGCCGCAGTGCCTGGTCCACAACTCGTCCGAAGCCTGAGAATCCCACGTTTGTACATGGATGCCATTGGTAACGTGGCCAATCGGCACCTCGTCCTGGGGCCAGCGGGGGAACAGGGGTTGGAAGATGCTTTGGCTGACTTTCCCGTGCAACTGGCTCACACCGTTGACCGCGCCACTGCCGCGCAGGGCGAGATATGCCATGTTGAAGGGTTCCTGGTCGTCGCCGGGATCAAGGCGTCCTAACGCCATCAAATCGCGATATGACAGGCCTAAATAATTCTCCGCATAATAGCCTAGATGCTGCCAGATCAATTTCGGCGGGAAGCGATCAAAGCCGGCTTCCACCGGGGTGTGGGTCGTAAAGAGATTGCCGGCGCGGGTCACCTGGAGGGCGACCTCAAAAGGCAGCCCCGTCGATTTCATGAAATCCAAGGCTCGTTCCAGTATAGCGAAAGCCGCGTGGCCTTCGTTCAGATGGCACACTTCGGGATTCAATCCCAGCGTGCGCAAGAGCCGCCAGCCGCCAATGCCCAGCACGAGTTCTTGGATAATGCGCATCTCCAGGCCACCGCCATATAATTCATTGGTTATACCTCTCACAATCGGCGGGTTTTCCGGGTCGTTCAGGTCCAGCAGATATAATTTCAGGCGGCCCACCTGCGCCTGCCAGGCGCGCGCCCAGACTTCGAAACCGGGCAGATGGAATTGCAGTCTGATCCACTCGCCGCTGGCATCGCGTGCCGGGGTGATCTGTAGTTGCCCTGGATCGTTAATAGGATAAAGGGCCAACTGGGAGCCGTCGGCCGTGAGGGCCTGGCGAAAGTATCCCTCCTGATACAACAACCCGACGCCTACGACTGGCACCCCGAGATCGCTGGCGGCTTTGAGCTGATCGCCGGCCACGTTGCCCAAGCCGCCCGAATAGATGGGTAATGCCTCGCCCAACATGAACTCCATGCTGAAATAAGCCACCTGGGTCAGTGCGGCGCGGGCATAAGCCTTTTGAAACCAGGCGGCGTCGCGGCGGGAAGCGCTCATCTTCCGGGCCAAGGTTTTCACCCGGGTCCGGAACTTGGCATCGGCGGCCAAATCTTTCAGCTTATCCGGCGCCACGGTTTGGAGAATGACCCAAGGATTGCGGGTGAGGTCCCACAATTCCGGGGCCAGAGGCCGCCAGATGTCGTCAGCGCTATGATTCCATGACCACCGCAAGTCGAGCGCCAGCTCGACGAGTTCGTCCATGCCGGCAATACTGCGCATTTCATGAGGAAAGATGGGCTTGGTCATTTAACCCCTCCGGTTATAGTTTTTATCACTCCGTTATCCAGGGAGCAGATCCCGGGTGTGCCTGGCAATCATCAGTTCTTCATTGGTCTTCATGACCCGGACGGTGACCGGACTACCTTTCTGGGAAATAATCGGAGCATTTTCGTTATTCAAGTCCAGGTCCAGATGAATACCTAGAAATTCCAGGTTGGCGCAGATCCGGGCCCGGATGGTGGCCGAGTTCTCGCCGATGCCGCCGGTGAAGACGAAGGTGTCCAGCCCACCCAGGACCGTAGCCAGGGCTCCGATAAATTTCCTGGCCTGGTAACAAAAGATCCCCACGGCCAGGGCCGCGCCGGCGGCGGTGTCCTCTTGGGCCAGGAGGTCGCGCATATCCTCACTGATTCCCGATATTCCCAAGAGACCCGCTTGATGATTGACCAGATGATTTGCCGCTGCCGGGGACATGCCTTTCTCCTGAAGCAAATAAAGCATCACCCCAGGGTCCAGGTCGCCCACGCGCGTACCCATCACCAGGCCCCCGGCCGGTGTCAGTCCCATGGTGGTATCCAGGCTCCGGCCATCCTTGATGGCCCCCAGGCTGGCGCCGTTTCCCAGATGGGCAATAATCAGCTTTCCGTATGCCTCTGGCGGCTCCGCCTCCCGCTCCAACTCCTGGGTAAGGTATTCGTAAGAGAGCCCATGGAAGCCATAACGCTGCAAACCTGCCCGAAAGAGAGGTTCGGGCAAGGCATATCTTTGGGCCACTTCCGGCATCCGCCGGTGGAACGCCGTGTCGAAACAGACCACCTGCGGCAGGCGCGGATAATGCCGGTGCACCGCCTCCAGCCCCTTAATTTCATGGGGCAGGTGATCAGGGGCCAGCGGCCTCAGGAGTTTTAAGTCTGCGATCAAGGCGGGGGAGACTATTTGCGGCTTGACATGGGCCATCCCGCCATGCACGAAACGGTGTCCTACGGCATGCAGGTCCTTGCCGATTTCATGGCCTTGCAGCCAGTCAAATAGAGTTTTCCAGGCGGCATCATGATCCGGCAGGTCCAGGTCTTGGGCGGTAAGTTGATTGCCTTCGTGATCTTCGGCCTGAAAGAATCCCTGGCTGACCTCGATTCTGCCCAATTCCCCTTTTAAGACCAGGCGTTCGCTTTCCCCTATCACATAAAGGGAAAATTTAATGCTGGAGGAACCGCTATTAATGGTCAGAATGTGGCTGCCTCTCCCCATAACTCTCCTTTTTCAACGGCTCCCTGAAGGGGAGGCGCTGGAGGAATCTTTCCCCACCGAGCAAAAAGGATGGGTGCAGTACTTCAGCACCCGCAGAAAGCTCTGGTGCCGCCGGCCACTCATTTCTAAGTGTCTCAGGACCGCTAATTTGGCCAGGTCGCCCATGAATAACCAGACAAGGCAGTAGGCCCAAATGACCCCCACGGTTCTCCAGTGGATGGGGGTAATGAGACCGAAGGGATAAACTACGAAGAGGGTGGCCAAGAGTTTGGTGATAACCGCCGACCAAAACAGAATGGGCGCCGGGTAAGGCTTTCTCAAGAACATGCGGGGCGTACGGGTCACAAAGAGGGTGAGATGTCCGGCCACGGCCATCTTCAGGAAGACGAAGGTCTGGATCTGGGGAATATCCAGTGTGAGCCAATTTTTGGCGATGATCAGCATCAGAAAGCTCCCCAGCACTCCCGTGAGTCCCAGGACGGTGGAGAGGGTGAGCACCCGGCGCATGTTCCATCTGACCGGGTTGGGATCCACCCGGGTGCGGTCGAAGGCGATGGCCATGATAGGAACATCATTGAAAAGGGCCAGCAAGATGATCATGATGGCCGTTATGGGATAGAAGTTGAAAAAGACCATGGCCAATACTACAAAGAACATGATGCGGATGGTCTCGACGATGCGGTAAATGGCATAACTGTTCATGCGCTCGAAGATCCGGCGAGCTTCTTCCACCGCCCGCACGATCACTGAGAGACCGGGGGCGGTGAGTACCAGGTCGGCTGCGGCTCTGGCTGCATCCGTGGCGCCGCTCACGGCGATGCCCACGTCGGCTTGCTTGATGGCCGGGGCATCATTGACCCCGTCGCCGGTCATGCCGACGATGTGCCCCCTGGACTGCAGGGCCCGGACAATTCCGTACTTGTGCTCGGGAAAAACCCTCGCATAGCCGCCGGCTTTTTCGATTTGGGTGATGGCCTCGGCGCTCAGGTGGTCGATATCCACGTCTTTCTTGAAGAGTTGGGCGGCAGGCTGGATGTCCAGGCCCAGTCCAAGTTTGCTGGCGATCTCCCGGCCAATGGCCACATCGTCCCCGGTTACCATCTTGATCTGAATGCCATGCCGCCTGGCGTCGGTAATGGTCTCTGCGGAATCTTCCCGGGGAGGATCAAAAAGTGGCAAAATTCCCAAAAACTGCCAGGAAACGCTATCTTCATTGCGAGCTACTCCGAGGGTGCGATAGCCTTTGGCCGCCAACTCATTTACCACCTTCTGAGCCTTAGCGAGAGTTTCCTGGTCCAGCTCACACAGGGCCATGATGATCTGGGGGGCGCCCTTGGTTACCTGGAAGGTTCGATTCTCTGCATCTTTGATGGTGCTCTCAGTCTTTTTGTGGACCGGGTCGAAGGGCACAAACTGAACCTGGGTATATCCTTGCAGCGCTTCCTTATCCTTCAGCCCGGCCAACACCGCCAAATCGATGGGGTCCCGATCCTCCTCTTTAGAAGCCAGAGCCCCATAAAGAATCAACTCTTCCGGGTCGCGGGCCGCGAAGATTACCGGGTCTCCCAAGGTAAGCTGGTTCAAAGTAAGAGTTCCGGTCTTATCCGTACACAAGATGTCAACGCCGGCCATCTCCTCTATGGATTCGAGCCGGGTGACAATGGCCTTCTGCTTGGACAGAGCCAGCGCTCCCACTGCCATGGTCACCGAAAGTACCGCGGGTAAAGCTACGGGAATGGAAGCCACCGTGAGGATGAGGGCAAACTGAAGGAGGGTAAGGAGAGGGTCGCCACGCTCCAGTTGCACCAGGATGAGCACTGCCACCAACCCCAGGCTCAGGTAGATCAGGTAATCCCCGATCTGCAAAACAGCTTTCTGGAAATGTGAGGGGGCTCCGGCCGCCTGGACCAACTTGGCGGTGCGGCCAAAGAAGGTGTTAGCGCCGGTACCGGTCACTACCGCCACCATCTCCCCCTGCTTGGCCACCGAGCCGGAATAGGCAATGTCCTCCGCTTTTTTGCTTACAGCCAAGGACTCGCCGGTCAAGGCCGACTGGTCCACGCTGAGATAATCACCCTCAAAAAGCTTGACGTCGGCGGGAATGATATCCCCCAGGCGGAGGCGGATAATATCCCCGGGAACCAGTTGCTCAGCGGCAATTTCTTGCCACTTTCCATCTCGAAGCACCCGGGCCTTGAGAGCCAGTTGCTTTTTCAGGGCCTCCAGGGCATTGGCGGCCTTGAATTCCTGCCAGAAACCCACCAGGGCGTTGAAAGCCAGCAAGACCGAAATAATGATGAGATCGTCCCAATGCTTGACCACCGCGGAGAGGATGGCGGCGATTTCGATCATCCAGGGAATAGGCCCCCAAAAATAACCCAGGAATTTTAAGATTGGGTTAACCTTTTTTTCTTCCAGGGCATTCGGGCCAAATTGGGCCAGGCGACTTTCGGCCTCATCACTGGAGAGTCCCTGAGATGAAGTAGCGAGGGTAGCAAAGAGCTCTTCAGCGCTTTGTTGCTGGGCCAAGTCACTGGTGATCTCTTGGATAATCATGGACACCGTCCTCCTATGCAGATGACCACTTATCAAGACGGCCAGACTCTGTTTTTAGATCGCAGGGTAAAGAAATGTTAGTCGTGATAGGAAAAGCAATCCCTTAGGTGCCTGGCCTGAGGCGCAGACTTTGACGCAAATGGGTGCGGTCCCCCAGCACCCGCAGTAATGGCCCTTGTTCGGTCATTTCCACGATACTCAACGCGGCCACCGGCATGCCGAGGCGGTCGCGGTAGCGGCCCACATCGATGCCCAACAAGGAGCACAGCATGATGCGCCCCGTGGCTTTGTGGGATACTACCAGGACATTCCCCGAGGGATGTGTCCGTTCAATCTCATCCAGCACCATGGAACTGCGGCGGGCGATGTCCACCCCCCGTTCGCCGCCGGTGGGCGCGTTCCAACCCGGGTCGGCCAACCAGCGGACGTATTCATCATGGAACTCGCGGTTCACTTCCTCCGGGGTCTTGCCCTCCCACTGGCCGTAGGCGATTTCTTTGAGCCCCTCCCTCAGGTGCGGCTTTAGTCCCAGGGCTTCGCACAAAGGTTGGGCCGTGGCCGCGGCGCGTTTCAGGGGACTGCAAAAGACGGCCTCCCAAGCAAGGTCTCTATAGGCAGCGGCAAAATCCTGGGCCATTTGGCGACCCTCGGGGGTCAGGGCCACGTCCGAAACCCCGCAATAGCCGCCGGTCTGGCTGGCGGTGGTCTCCCCATGTCGAAGGAAGTAGAGAATAAGGCCCATGGGCATTGGTTTCCTTAGGTCCCGACTCAGAAGGGCCACTTCCAGTCGGTGATGTCTGGTTGATCCACGCCGAACTCGTAGGCGTGCTGCTTACACCCGATCTGCTGGTTGAGCAGGGCCTCTCGCACGCTGGACCCCGTGTCACAGAAACGGGGTATCCGGTCGATGGCGTCAATGGCCAGGCTATAGCGGTCGGTTTGGTTGCGGATCGCCAATTCCAGCGGCGTATCGATGTTTCCCTGCTCCTTGTAGCCGCGCACATGAATGTTATGCTGTCCGGGCCGGCGGTAGGTTAACCGGTGGATCAGCCACGGGTAAGAGTGGAAGTTGAAGACCACCGGTTTGGTTGAAGTGAAGAGGGCCTCGAACTCACGATCAGTCATCCCGTGGGGGTGTTCGGTGTGCGGCACCAGCCTGAACAGGTCCACCACGTTCACGAACCGGACCTTCAGGTCGGGCAGGTGCTGGCGAAGCAGGGCGGTGGCGGCCAGGGACTCCATGGTCGGCACGTCGCCGCAGCTCGCCATGACCACATCGGGCTCGGCACACTGGTCATTACTGGCCCAGTTCCAAATGCCGGCGCCCTTCGTGCAGTGCGCGATGGCCGCCTCCATGTCCAGGTACTGCAGGTGTACCTGTTTGTCCGCCACGATGACGTTGACATAGTTAACGCTTCGCAGACAGTGGTCGGCTACGGAAAGCAGGCAGTTGGCGTCGGGCGGCAGGTAGATGCGCACCACGCCGGGGCTCTTGTTGGCGACCACGTCAAGAAAACCGGGATCCTGATGCGTGAAACCGTTATGGTCCTGCCGCCAGACCAGTGCGGTGATCAACAGGTTGAGTGACGCCACCTTGGCCCGCCAGGGAAGCTCGTTGCACTTTTCCAACCACTTGGCGTGCTGGTTGAACATCGAGTCGATTACGTGGATGAAAGGCTCATAGCTGTTAATGAACCCGTGCCGGCCGCTCAGAAGGTAGCCCTCCAGCCACCCTTCCACCGTGTGCTCGCTAAGCATCTCCATGACCCGGCCCTGCAAGGCCAGTTCGCCTCCGTCGGCGTCCTCCGGGAAATACTCCCCCAGCCAGACTTTCTTGGTGACCTCGTAGAGGGCTTCGAGTTTATTGGATTGGGTCTCGTCCGGCCCGAAGACGCGGAAGTTCTGCATATTCAGTCGCATGACTTCCCGAAGGAAGTTGCCCAGGGTGGGGACGTTCCCGGCCCGGGTCCCACCGGGGTTCTTAACCTCCACGGCGAACGTGCAGAAGTCAGGCAGGTCCAGAGGCTGGCGCAGCAGACCGCCGTTGGCCACCGGGTTGGCGCTCATGCGCCGGTTCCCCTTGGGGGCCAAAGCCTGCAACTCGGGAATCAGCCGTCCCTGCTCGTCAAAACGTTCCTCCGGCTTGTAGCTGCGCATCCACGTCTCCAGCAATTTCAGGTGGGCCGGGTCGGTGGCGACGTCCGTAATGGGGATTTGGTGCGACCGCCAGAAACCTTCCAGGTAGTGGCCGTCCACCTTTCGGGGCGCCGTCCAGCCTTTGGGGCTCCGCAGGATGACCATGGGCCAGCGCGGCCGGAAGGCCTTGCCGGTCTGCCGCGCCTCCTCCTGGAACTTGCGGATCTCCAAGACGCAGTGTCCCAGGGTGGCGGCCATCGCCTGATGCATGCTCTCGGGATCGCTGCCCTCCACGAAGTAAGGGGTGTACCCATACCCGACGAACAGAGCCTCCAATTCCTCATGGCTAATGCGGGCCAGGATGGTGGGGTTGTTGATCTTATAGCCGTTGAGATGCAGAACCGGCAGCACCGCCCCATCGGTGATCGGGTTGAGGAATTTGTTGCTGTGCCAACTCGTGGCCAGGGGGCCGGTCTCGGACTCGCCATCGCCCACCATCACCAGGGTGATCAGGTCCGGGTGGTCGTAGACCGTCCCAAAGGCGTGGGACAGGCTGTAACCTAGCTCGCCGCCCTCATGGATACTGCCGGGCGTCTCCGGGGTCGCGTGACTGCCGATGCCCCCCGGGAAGGAGAACTGCTTGAAGAAACGCTGCATCCCTGCCAGGTCTTCACTCTTGTCTGGGTAGATCTCGGAATAGGTCCCCTCGAGGTATGCCTGCGAGAGGACCGCCGGCGCCCCATGGCCGGGACCGGAGATATAGATCGCGTTCAGGTCATACTTGTTGATCAGCCGGTTGAAGTGAATATAGGTGAAGCACTGGCCGGGGTCCGAGCCCCAGTGGCCCAGTAGCCGCGGCTTTATATGCTCCAGTGAGAGCGGCTCCCTGAGCAAAGGGTTGTCCCTGAGGTACAACATCCCCAAGCACAGGTAGAGGCTGGCCTGCCAGTAGGCGTCGATCTGGCGTAGCTCCTCCAGGCTCAGCGGGGTCCCTTTGACCGTGGCGCGAGCCGGCCCATACGCGCTGATGCTCTCGTCTCCGTGAACTGCCAGCGGTTGCCCGGCGGGAGTTGTCATGACTGCGCCCTCCTTTTTATGACTGCGTCTTTCTGCCAGTTAGATCTTCTGTCTTTTACCCAGGACAGACTTAAGACGAGGGAACCAATTATTGAGAAAACTGGTTTCCTTGGGGTTCATATTTCGCACCTCCCATGAATGTGGTCTTCTAAGGCTTGATTTTGCGAGAGGAATTTTTTCGGAAGGTCGGATAGACGCTCTATAGTTTTCAGATAACCATTTTATAAGCCCTGTCAATTTATTACTTTTTTCTGCCACAATCCCAGGAGGTCCAGACAAGCCCGCTTTCTGGCTTGAGGGAGGCCGAGGGCAGCAATGATTAAATTTAGGAATGCAGCATAAGAATTGCCTGAGACTGGGGCTGGCCTGCGTCCTCATCAAGGCTTTCCTGATCGTGCCCTAGAAGAAAGGCTGGTGACGGTCTAATCATAAAATGAATTTCTAATCTTCCTGAAACCAAAGGGAAACAAGGGCGGGAGACAATGCCTGGCAGAGGCTCAAGGTTAAGAGGGCTGTTTTTCAAAAGGGAGATATCATGAATCATACAGACTATGTGGTTGAGGCGGCAGAGGCGTTGGATGCTCCCGGGGAGATTTGGCTCTTCCGCGACAAGATCCTTTACGATCCCGCCAGCCGGGAATGGTGTTTTATCGGCTCTCATTTAAAGGGATTGAAGTTTATCGGAGAAACCAGGTATTGGATTCTTAAAATTTGCGGCTGGCTCCAATTCAAATATCCAGAAGGGCCTATCTGTTCCATCTGACAGCCATCCCCAGCGGTCGACCAGCTATCTTTGCGAAGGAAGGTAAAGGACCATGAATACTGCCATAGATGAATCAGCCTCTCGGGAAAAGCGGCAGGCCATAGAGAATATTCGCAATGAATTGCACAAGATATATCGGGACCTAGTTGGCAAAGAACCTGACCCCGAAGTAATATACGCCGAGGCTGAAGCTCTTATTGCTAAGCACGGGCCGAATTTTGAGCTAAAGGATTTTTTTTGAATATTTCCCGCCCCCATACATCACCCCAGCCATGCTCCAGGGCATCGTCGCCCAGCGCCTGGGTCCGGACCAGGCCGCAGGTTCGCCGGCGATGAGTCATTATGGCTGTTTGAGCTCACACCGCTTAACAGCCTGTTCTCTGACCGCTTTAATGATCTGGGGCATGGTGCTGCAAGTACCCCGATTGACAAGGAACTTGGGAATGGCGCCGCCGGGATCAGTATTAAGCCTATAAATGGCCTTGGTTTTACCAGTGCCAAATGGTTCCAAAATCCATTCGCCGGAATTTTCCTGCAGGTTGCCGATTACGAGCGACCAAGAACTGTGATAACGATGCTGGGCCGCGCCGGTCTCATCATACAACCCTTTAATGATATACCAGCGGTTGCTGCAAGGCCAGGGTAATTCCAGATGGCTATAGTGATATCCAGAATATTTTCCGCCAGGGATACGATAGCTGGCCGGGTCCGCGGGGATGGAGCCCATTAGGGCTTCCGCTTCCTCAGCCCGGCTCGGCCGCCTTTGCAAGATCAGGGGAATCTTCTCCGCCGGCACCGCCATACTATTCGATGTCCGGGGCATGAAATACTTAAAATTATTAATGTCAGTAATCACCTGCCAAACGATTTCCGGGGAAGCGTCTATAACCCCGGTCATCTCGCCGCGTATAAGGCAGGTTCCAGGATCTTCTTTCGTATTGACAATGATCTCTCCCGCGGCTAAGCGGCGCTGCAGATCATCCGGAGCCCCGGCGCAGAGTGCAAAGCCAGGGGAAAAGATTATCCCCGTATACCACAAGAAAATCCAGGCTCCCAGACACCGTTTCATTATGGTTTTCATCCCGAGTCTCCTGGCGCCCCACCCCGCCGCGGTTAAAAGGTGAGGCAGGTCCAGCCCGTTTTCAGCATTTCGGTCAAGGGAGCGCCCATGTAAATGACTTCGAGGCCCAGCGACTTGAGCTTGTCGGTTACCCCGTAAAGATCCGCGCAGGCTTTGCACGCTTGCAGTTCAACTCCCGCTGCCTTCAAATCTTCCAGTTCCTCTTGAAGCTCCAGGTCCATGGTCAGTAGCTGGGCTGAGGGACCCCAGACCACTAGCCTGACACGACCCCACCAGCCCTTGAGCTTGGAGTTCTTGGTGTACATAAAAACCATTTTTTTGGCAACTTCCCGATCTCCCGAAGACCATATTACCACCATACTTTCGGAAACCGGAGTCTCCACCATATTCCCTCTCCCTCTTGATTAATCAAGTAGTCGCTTCAACCATGGCCTCCCGATCCATTTGACCTCCCTGCCCCGTCAATCCAACGACAATAATTGCAAGCCTGGGGGGAGATGATGGGCCGGTTTTTACGTACTATATACTATCATTTTGATGATGAGCTGCGGCATAAATTAATATGATGATGCCGGCTGGGTACCGGGTCCAGGTTGCCCCGGGGCGGGGAAGACCTCTAAAGGTTGTCGGATTACCCTCTTCACCTGCTGCCGACTCACGAAGAACCTGCTCAAGAAGGGCTGGCAGGCGAACCTCTTGGGGGAATTCACTTTTTCGTTGAAATTTATGCTATCGTGTCGTTCACAGGACAATTCGGCTATTAAAGAGGGAACCATTCGGCATTAAACTCGGGGGAAATTGCCTCCGAAGCCATTTTTTGGCTGTGGTGGCTAAGGCTGCCGCATAATCCCGGTTTAGGTGGGACGATCAGATGCCTCTCCTCAGAAAATACAGCATCCAGGAATCGGGAGCCTTTGTAGAGATTGTGAAATTGCCGCCCACGGCCCCGGGGCCTTTGGACGGATTGCGTTTTGCCATGAAGGATATTATCGATCTGGCAGGCCACCGCACCTCTTGCGGCTCGCCCGACTGGGCCAAAACCCATCCCCCGGCCGCAGCCAACGCCATCTGCGTGGACCAACTGTTAGGCGCGGGGGCTCAGTGCATCGGTAAGGCCATTAGTGATGAGCTGGCCTTCAGCCTGGACGGGGAAAATTATTTCTATGGAGCGCCGCTGAATCCAAGGGCCCCGCATCACGTTACGGGGGGGTCGTCCAGCGGCTCTGCCTCGGCCGTGGCCTGTGGCTTGGCCGATTTTGCCCTGGGCACCGACACCGGGGGCTCGATCAGGGTCCCGGCCGCCAATTGCGGCATTTTCGGTTTCCGCCCCTCTCATGGGTTCATTTCTATGGCCGGCGTCACCCCCTTTGCCCCCGGCTTCGATACCGTAGGCCTCCTGGCGGAGTCAGCCGGCCTCCTGACCCGGGCCGGCTCGGTACTGTTGGCTACCCCAGTCCCGGGTGACGTTGAAGTGGGTACCCTCCACATGATAAGAGAGGCTTGGGCTATTGGCGACCAGGAGATCAGGGCGGCCCTGCGCCGCGCCATTCAGTTATTGCAAAAACTTTTCGGCGACAAGGTCCAGGAGACTTCCCTGCGGGAAATCGATGGCCAGGCGGCGGGCCTGGATTTAACCAGTTGGTATGAAACGAGCTCCATCCTGCAGTGGTGCGAGATGTGGAACTGCTTGGGGTCCTGGGTTGAGAGCGCCAAACCGGCGCTCAGCCCCAAAGCCGCGAAGTTTTTTGACCTCATCAAGAATGCCGATCGTGGCAGGCTGGGGGATGCCACCCGCACCCGGGAGCGCTATTTTCGCCGACTGGAAAACTTCCTGGGACCGCGAGATCTCCTCTGCTTCCCCACCGTGCCGGCCCCGGCTCGGCTCAAAGGCGGCCTGAAAGTCGAGGGGCCTGATAAGCCCAAAACCAGCTACTACCCGCGCACCCTGTCATTGACGGCCATTGCCGGCATCGGCCGCCTGCCTGAGGTCTCTTTGCCCCTGGCCGAGGTGGGTGGCGTCCCCGTTGGTCTTTCTCTTTTGGCTGCCCATGGCCGGGACGCTTACCTGCTCGGGGTGGTGCAGCTAGTGGCTGCCCGGTCCGGCCTATCCGGGTAAGCTCCGCCTGTATCCGCCGCAGGTGGTATGCATATGTCACCTCAGCCTTACCCCTGTCCCACCATTACAGGGCGGTGCTGGCTGGGGGTTCTTAGGTCGGCCCTCCATGAAGAATCTGTTCACAAAATATCCCATAATCTGCGAAAAGATATATTTTGAGGGAAGTTTGTGCTATCCTGCCTCTCACCAGACGCTCTGGCCCAAAAAGAGCAACCTTTTGGGGATTGAACCCGGGATGGAAGGTCCCCAAACCATGTTTTTGCCCGCATTGGCCAAGCCAGCGGCATAATCTCAGGTTATTAAGGTTCTTGGAGGTGAGGCATGGGTGACAAAGTCGAAAGGAAAGGAAAAGGTAAAGCCACCGCAGAGGCCGCCCCCCTCGCCCGGGTGGGCGAAGCCTTGGCCGATTTCTGCGAGCGGTATTTTCCCGACGCCTTCGTGTTTGCGCTCTGCGCCGTCATTATCGTCTTTCTCGGTGGCCTGGCTTTGGGGGAAAAGCCCCTCAAGCTGGTGCAAGTCTTCGGTGAGGGTTTCTGGGTTCTGATTCCCTTCACCATGCAGATGGCCCTGATCATCATCGGCGGCTTCGTGGTCGCCAGCTCCCCGCCGGTGGCCCGGCTGATCGGGTGGCTGGCGGGAGTGCCCAAGACGCCCCGGGGCGCCGTGGCCTTCGTCGCCCTTCTGGCCATGCTCAGCTCGCTGATTTCCTGGGGGTTGTCGCTGATCTTCACCGGCCTGCTGGTCCGGGAAGTGGTCCGGCGGGTGCCGCGTATCGACTACCGGGCCATCGGCGCCGCTGCCTATCTCGGCCTCGGGGCCGTCTGGGCCCTGGGGTTGTCGTCCTCGGCAGCGCTCCTACAGAACACCAAGGGTTCCATTCCTCCGGCCCTCTTGCCCATCACCGGGGTCATCCCCTTGACCCAAACCATCTTCCTCTGGCAGAGCCTGCTAACCGCCGCCATTCTCATTGCCCTCTCGGTGGCCGTGGCCTATTTCTCCTGCCCCAGCCCCCAAAAGGCCAAGACCGCGGAAGATATGGGGATCACCTTCGAGCCGCTGGAAGTGACCGCGGAAAAGCCCAAGACCCCCGCCGACCGGCTCGAATCGAGCCCGGTCCTCTCGGTGGTCATCGCCATCCTAATGATTGCCTACATAGTTTACCTGTTTTCGCAGAAGGGGGGCATGGCGGCCACGGACCTCAACACCTTTAATTTCATCTTTCTGACCGCGGGTATCCTGCTTCACTGGCGCCCCGGGGCCTTCTTGAAGGCCGTGAGCAAATCCGTACCGGCCACCGCCGGCGTCATCATCCAGTTTCCCTTTTACGGCGGCATCTTCGGGCTCATCGCCAAGACCGCCATCAACCCGTTTCTGGCCGGTCTCTTCGTGAAGCTCACCTCGCATGGGACCTACCCCATCCTGGTGGGGATCTATTCGGGCGTGCTCGGCCTCTTTGTTCCCTCCGGGGGCGGCAAGTGGGTGGTGGAGGCCCCTTACGTCATGGCGGCCGCCAACACCTTGCACGTCCACCTGGGTTGGGTGGTGCAGATCTACAACGCCGCCGAGGCCCTGCCGAATCTGATCAATCCTTTCTGGATGCTGCCCCTCATGGGCATCCTCAACTGCCGGGCCCGGGACTTGGCCGGTTACTCCATACTCCAACTCCTGTTCCACATCCCGGTGGTGCTTTTCCTGTGCTGGCTACTGGCCCAGACGCTGCCATACGTGCCGCCCAGCGGTTTTTAAGGGGACGAGAGACAAAAGATTGGTGTTAAAAGAGGGCTTGGGCGCCTGTTCTTTTTTCAGCCCCTAACATCCCTAAATTTGCTCCCCTTAATGCCAGCCCAAAATAAAAAGGGTTAGCGTCAATGGGCTAACCCTTTAGTTTTCTTTGGTGGGCCGTAAGGCCGGGGCATGGACTGTCAGCTCCTATATGGCCGAGTCCATCCGCATATTATTTCCACCTTCCGGCGCTAAGCCCTTTGGGGGATATTGATACAGCTAATGGGGGCAGGTCAAAGTGAGAAAGCTCCAAGCCCCTGCCCCGCAACCCTGGCCGGACCCGGCCTTCGCCCAGAGGCCCTTGCCTTAGGCTCTGGTTGCGTCCGGCCATACTGTTAGTAAACCGCGGTGGACTTGGCGCTGGTCATCTCAACCACCAGCCTGCCGGCCTTAACCAATTCTGTTCCCTGGATCAAGTCAACCTGACTGATCTTGCGCTCCTCGAGGCAGGGGATTCAGACCAGGAATTTGCCACCATTGGCCACATAGTTTTCCACCAGCGTCTTTAAAGGGGTGAGGCCGGGGAAGGTAATGTTGTCGGCATAGCCCTTTTGGGCCAGGTATACCCCGTTCGCCTGCAGCACCACCACGGCTTCCACATCCATGGCCTGGGCCGCATTGGCCAGCAGTAAGGGAAAGATGGCCCGTTCCGGGTCCTCTCCCGCATGGGTGGCGATTAATACGATTTTTTCTTTCTCCTCCGCCATGTTAGCCCTCCTATTCTCTGGGTTATAACTGCTGGGGCCGGGGGTCAGCATCTTCACCCCTCCCCGTCAAACCATTTTCGCCGCAACTCAACCATAACGGCCCACCAGGCTGGCCAGGTCTTCCACCGGCAGACCTGCCTTGAGCAAGTTAGCCAGGCAGATGGGGCAGAAGGTGATCACCGGCGCGCCGCTGGCCCTGAGTTCAGTCGCTCTCCGCTCCAGGATCTCCCGGTTCAAGGCCGGGGAGACCGACTCCGCCGGACCGCCGCAACAGGAGGTGAATGCGCCGCAGTTCCGCACTTCCACGTACTGCTGGCCCAGGCCGCGGAGCACCTGGCGGGGCCCCTCCGAGAGTTCCAGGTAGCGGCCGTAAAAACAGGGGTCGTGAATCGTCACCGGCGGTCTGCCGTGGCCACCGCCTGCCTCATTTAATCGCAGTAAGTTAAAATAAGGGGTCACCTCGAAGCTTTCCCCCGTGTATCTCGGGTAAAGCTCTTTCAGGGCATAGGTGGTGTGGGGGTCAACGGTGATCACTTTATTAACCCCGTGCAGACGCAGGGTCCGGGCCACAAACCGGGCGTGCTCCACAAAGCCTTCCTGATCCCCCAGATCGTAGAGCAGGATGCCGCTGTAGAAATCCAGGTCCGGGTGATAGAAAAAGCCCACGCCGGACTTATGCAGGAGGCGGCAGATGGAGTGCAGGATGCCGTTAAACTTCTCCTTCTGGGCCCCGGAGGTCAGCAAAGAAAGCCCCCAGCCCAGCAAGGAGCCGGGGATAAAGCGGCTGGCGCGCAGATAGCCGGCCCCGCGGCTGCCCTCCAAACGCTCCAGGTAGCGGGTGGTGGTTTCAATGTAAGGTATGGCCTGATACATCAGGCCGGTGAAGAGGAGCGCGTCCCCGGGCCGCCGGGTGAAGCCGGCCCCATGACGCCACCAGGTGTTGAACCGGGAGTTGGGCACCCCGAAAGGATTCCGGGTCTTCCGGATATTGGCGGCGATGAGCTCGATGATGTCCCTGGGGTTAAACATCTTAGCCCCCCCTGGAGTGCGCCACCACAAAACGGCGCAATCCCAGGATGAGTTCCCCGGGGTTGGCCTGGCGGGGGCAGGTCCGGGTGCACAGCCCGCAATGAAGGCAGCGCCAGAGGTCCTGGGACTGCTGGAGAATCTTATCTCTGGCCCCCACCTGGACGTAGCGGATCATTTTTCGCGGAAAATGCTCAAAGAGCAGGGGACAGATGGCCGCGCAGGTGCCGCAGTTAAAGCACTCCAGGGCCGTGTCCACCCCGTAGGCTTTGAGTTCTTCGGCAAAATCAAGGTTTACCAGAGCCATGTCCGCTCCTCGTGCCGCCGGGCCACCTACTCCTCCGGTTCCGGCTCCGTCTCCGGGTCCACGGGTTGGCCCAGGCGGTACCGATAATAGCTGCCAGCCTTGGGTCCTTCCAGGATTTCTCCATATTTCTTCAAAGAGGCCACGTACCAGAGAACCTCGGCCACTGGCAAACCCGTGGCCGCGGCCACCTCCGGCACTGTCAGCTCCGCGCCTGCAAGGCTCATCTTGATGGCTTTAACCGCCCGACGCTGCTCTTTCATCCGGCTGGTGGCCGCGGCAATCTGCTCTTTCCGGGCCGCCTTCAGTTTTTTTAGGGCCTCTTTCCCGGACTCAGTTTCTAGCGGCGTCTCAGGCATCCTCAAACCTCACGCATCAAGAACCTTTGCGGCAAAATCAAGCCCCTTCCAGGTAGGCGTCCGAGACGATCATGTCCACCATGGCCTCATACTGCTTCAGGGTCCAGCCTTGGACGTCAATGGCATTTTCCGGACAAACCGCCACGCAAGCGCCGCAGCCCAGACAGCGAACCGGGTTGACCTGGGCCCGCCTCACCTTCCGGCCCGCCACCTCCATTTCCACCATGGCCAGTGCCCCTTCCGCCAGACAGGCCGCCACGCAGGCGCCGGCGCCGGTACACTTGCTGAGGTCCACCTCCGCCACGAAGGGGTCCAGTTCCACGTAACCCCGGGTGAGAATCGCCGCGGCCTTGACCGCTGCGGCCCCCGCGGCCGCACAAGTCTCCCCCACGTCAAAGGGGGCCTGGCAGGTGCCGGCCAACAGGATACCGCCCACGGCCATTTCCACCGGCCGCAGTTTGGGGTGCACTTCCTGGAGGAAGCGGTCCGCACCCACGGGGATCTTCATCTTCTCCACCAGGTCGTCGATGTTGTTGGGCTCCTGGCCCACCGCCAGCACCACCAGGTCCACCGCGGCTGCCAGTTCCTCCCCAAAGGTCAGGAGGTCTTTCACCTGGACCAGCAAAGGGGGCCCTTTAGGGTCGGGATTCCTCAGAACTTGTGGCTCCTCGCCGGCCTCGAAGCGAAAAAACACCACCTGGTTTGCGGCCGCCTGGGTGTAAAGTTCCTCTTGTCCCCGGCCATAGGTGCGGATGTCCCGGTAAAAATCAAAGACCCGGGTCTGGGGATAGTTATCCCGGATCAGGTTGGCGGCATAAAGCGTGGCGGCGCAGCAGGTGCGGGAGCAGTACTCGTTCAAATAGCCGCCTTCATTCTCTGCATGAATGCCGGGAATCTGGCGGCTGCCCACACAGTGGATCAGGGCCGCGCCGCGAATGGGCCGGCCGTTCAGCACCAGGGTGTCGCCCTCCGCTGGGGCTGCAGCCAGGAGGCAGATAAATTCCGGCAGGGTAACCACCTCGGAAAAATCCAGGTAGCCGTATTCTCCCCGCCGGGGCTGGTAGGGCTTGAGACCGGTGGCCAGGACAATGACTCCGGCCTCCAGGTCAATATCCTCCCGGCTTTCTGGAATGGCCGCGGGCATGACCCCCACAAAGGGCACGTATTCTCCCAGGCCCCGGCCGGAATGGCTCAGCCTTTCGAGCCGTTCGGCATAGGCCGCGCCTGCGGGAGGCTGCCTGACTATTTGAAGTTTGAATTTGCCGATGTAACCCTCAAAGCCCTCCACTTCAGCGCAGGAATAAACGCTAATGGCCGGGTGCTTGAGTACCGAGCCGGCAAGTTCGCCGATGATGGCGGCCGCGGTTTCGCCCCCGGGGGCCAAGCGCGGCAACTGCGCCACCTGTCCCCCCAGAAAAGGGCTTTTCTCCACCAGCATCACGGCCAGGCCTCTCTCGGCCAGTTCCAGGGCGCCCTTGAGTCCGGCCACCCCGCCGCCGATGACCACGGCCTGGCGCTGCACCTCCACCTTGAGGGGATCAAGGGGTTTCAGCATCCCGGCCTTGGCCGCGGCCGCGGCCACCAGCCGGGTGGCCTTGGCGGTGGCCTCCGGCCCATGGTGCACCCAACTCACCTGCTCCCGCAAATTGGCATGTTCATACACGTAAGGGTTAGCCCCGGCCCGGGCCAGGGCGCGGCGGAAGGTGGATTCATGGAGGCTGGGGGAGCAGGAGGCCACCACCACCCGATCCACCAGACCGCTTTTCAGATCCGCGATGATCAGTTCCTGGCCGGGATCGGAACACATGAACATATTGGCCCGGGCCACCACTACCCCCGGTACCTTTCGCACCTGCTCACAAACCTGGTCCACGTCCACCGCGTCGCTGATATTGCCGCCGCAATGGCAGACGTAGACCCCGACTTTAGCCTTCGGCGCAGGTTCGGATTTCTTTTTATTCGCCATCAGCCATTCCCCGGCCAAACCTTAACTTGCCGCTTTGATCGCCTTCGCCGCCAGATACCGGGAAGCCTCCATGGCTGCGGCCCCGGCCTCCACAATGCTGTCCACGATATCCTTGGGCCCGGCTGCGGCCCCGGCCACAAAGACGCCCTCCAGATCGGTCAAGGTTGGGGCCGTTTTGGGTTTCACGGTCTTGATGAAATTATCCCCACCGGTGGAGAGATGACCGCGGCCTTGAGGATCCCAGGCCGGCACCAGGCCCAAAGAGAGCACCACCAAGTCATGCTCCGCCGCCTGCACCCCGCCTGCGGCTTCCTGGGACTCATACCGGACTTTAACTGAGCCGTTCTCGCCTGGGTCCAAATAGGCCACCTTGCCTTTGACAAAATTTACCCCCATGGCCTGGGCGGTTTGGAAAAACTGTTCATAACCCTTCCCGAAGGCCCGGATATCCAGGTAATAAACGGTGAGGTCCGCCAGGGGCAGGGCGCCGGACAGAAGCATCGCCTCCTTGACGGCATACATGCAGCAGACCCGGGAGCAATACGCCACCCCCAGACTCTGGTCCCGGGAGCCGGCGCACTGGATGAAGGCGACATTATCCGGCTCCCTGCCGTCGTAGGGCCTGAGGACGCGGTTATAGGGGCCGTGGGGCGCCAGCAACCTTTCCATTTGCAAGGCGGTAATCACATTGGGAATCTGCCCTTGCCCGTATTGGACCTTGTCCTCCAGGGGAATCATCTCAAAACCGGTGGCGATCACCGCGGTGGCGGCCGTCAGGATGAATTCTTCCGGCTTCTGGAAGTAGTCAACGGCCTGGGTGGGGCAGACCTTGGCGCAACGGCCGCAGAGGAGGCAATTCTCCTGATCTAGCCGGGCCGTCTGGGGAATGGCGTTGGAGAAGGGAATATAGATGGCTTTCCGGGCGGCAAAGCCCCCTTGCTCGGCATCGGGGACCAACACGGGACACTGATATTCGCACTGGCGGCAGCCGATGCACTTCTCCGCGTCCACGTACCGGGGCTTTTGCACGATCCCGGCCACCAAATCGCCGTCCCGGCGCCTGAGGGTTTGCAACTCGCAGCAGGTGAGGATGGTGATCTTGGGGTGATGGGCCGCGGCCGCCATTTTCGGGGTGGTGATGCAACTGGAGCAATCGAGGGTGGGAAAGACCTTGGAGAGCCGGATCATCTTGCCGCCGATGGAGGCGTCCTTTTCGACGATGGCCACCGAAAAATCCTGCTCAGCAAGATTCAGAGCCGCCTCCAGTCCGGCGATCCCTCCGCCCAGGACCAGGGCGTCGTAGCGCCGATTTTGCCGAAAAACCATGCCTGTCGCTCCTGGGAGAGCCTAGGCAGCGCCGGTCGCGGCCGGCCGTACGCTCTCCGGCGGGCCCAACTGCGAGACCAGGTCATGCATCTGCTTCACTTCGTTCAAAAAGGCCCGGGTGCACACTGTACAGATGGCGGTGAGCCGCAGCCGCCGAATATTTAGACCCCGGGCCTTCATCAGCCCGTAGACCCGGTCGATCCGCTTGGCCAGGGCTTCATAGGCCCCCGGGTAAGGGCACTCCACCCCGCAGGACATGATGATGATCCCGGCAATGCCCTTGTCGAAGCAGTCCAGATAGAATTTCTCGGGGAAGAGCACCGACGCTTTGACCCGCAGGATGTAGGTGTTGGCCGGATAGCTCATATGTCCCTGCCCCACGGCGTCGGCCCCGGGGTAGGCGCAGGCATCTTCGGCCAGAATCAGGATCTTCCCGGTGTACTTTGCGGCCTCCATGAGGCCCCCGGTCATTTCTTCCGGACCACAAAAATGCGGTCGTAGCCATCCCCGGGTAGTGAGCCCACAAATTCATGGCCCACTTTCTTGGCCCACAGGGGGATATCTTCCTTGGTGCCCGGATCGCTGGAGAGCACTTCCAGAACTTCACCCACCTTCACCTGGGCGATGGCCTTCTTGGCTTCCATCAGCGGCCCCGGGCAGGCGCTGCCCCGGCAATCCACCACCGCCGCGGCCTTGAGGGTAGTGAGATCGGCAGTTGTCATCGTTTCCATCCTTTGCTTAACCGGCCCCGGGCCCACCGCCTATCCTGGTTCTGGATAGACTTTGATCGGGGCCTTATCAGTCAACGAACTTGGAGACCATGTTTATGGCCTGTTCCAACCTGGAGAATACTTCCTCGGGGCTCTGCTCCTTTCCGCTTCCCGCGTAACACCTGACCAGATAAACTTTTAAAATCAGATTGCACACCGCTTTCAAAGCGGCTTGTGCGGCCCTCGCCTGGGTGAGGATCTGCTCACACTCCTTGTCCGCATCAATCATGCCTTGCAGGCCCCGGATCTGGCCTTCGATTTTTTTTAACCGGGATTGAATATCGCGCTGCATCTGGTTTTTCAATTCGTCCGATGGATACATGGTTACCTATGATTACCTAAAAATAATAAGCCCTTATAGCTCATGCTCCCCACCCCACCCATCGGTTCCAAAGCAACAGGCTCCCCCGCACGTCCTGCACGCCCGGATAGCCGATAGGCTTGGTTCCTTTAGCAGAGGGTTTGAAATCAATCCTGGAATTTAATTCCTATGAATACTATACCATAGTATGGTATATATCTCAATAAAATATTTCCGATAAGAACCGGATGTGGTTATGAACTATATTTCATCAAATGTGTTTGTCTCTGCAAGGCAGAGGAACTATAATGTCGGCAAAGATCAGCGGCGAGGGCCTCTAGGGTGATAGCGGCAATCTTAACGATAATACTCTGTTTGGGGTTACCAGGTTCAACCCCGGCGGCCGACCAGCCTCTGACCCTGGGGGAGGCCCAGCTCCTGGCCTTGAAGCACAATCCGGGTCTGAAGGCCGCGGGCATGACCGTGGAGACCGCCGAAGCTGAGATGGCCAGGGCCAGGGCCCGTTTTCTCCCCAAGGTAAATTTCGGCGAGACCTACAATTTTTCCGACAGCCCCTCCCAGGTCTTCATGAGCAAACTGAATGAGCGGATCTTCACCCAGCAGGATTTTTCCTTAAACAACCTTAATTTCCCTAATTCTTTCGGCAACTTCCGTACCGGTCTTTCCATGAGCCAGCCCTTATTCCAGGCCGGCGAGGCCTATCTGGGCTATCAGCAGGCGAAGCTGAGCCGGGAGATGGCCGGCGCCATCGTCCTGAGCGCCCGGCAGCAGTTGCTGTTCCAGGTGACCCAGGCCTACTACGGCCTGCAACTGGCCCAGGAAAACCTGGCGGTGGTCCGGAAGGCCAAGCGCACGGCGGCGGAGCATTTGAAGATTGCCGAAAGCCGTTTTCGCTCCGGCGCTGTGGTCCAGGCTGACGTCTTATCGGCCCAGGTGCATCTGGCCAAACTCACCCAGGAGGAAATGACCGCAGCCAGCCAGGTGCAGATCGGCCAAAGCGCCCTCAGTACGGTGCTGGGCCTGCCGGAGGCGGGTTCCCGGACCCTGGCGCCGCCACCCAAGGAACCGGCACAGTTGCCCAAAGAATTGGCGGACCTCCAGCGCACCGCCCAGGAGCAACGCCCGGACCTCAGGAGGCTGGAACTGGCGGCCCGCTCGGCCCAGCAGGAATATGCCAAGGCCCGCCTCAACTACCTGCCCCGGCTGCACGTAGTGGCCGAATACGACGTGGACCAGCGCCGCCTCTTCGGCCCCGGCGGTGATAGCTACACGGTGATGGCCCTGCTGAATTTCAACTTGTTCAACGGTTTGACGGATCTGGCCAGGGTGAGGGAGAGCCGGGCCAAAGAGGCCCAGTCCCGGGATTTGAAACAGGAACTGGAAGACCGCATCCGCCATCAGGTGACGGAGGCCATCCTTAATTTGAAAACGGCCCGGGAGCGCCTCCAGGTGGCCCGGGCCGCGTCGGCTCAGGCCCGGGAGGGCCTGCGCCTGGTCCGCCTCAGGTACGAGACCGGGCTCACCATTTTACTCGATTTGCTCACCGCCGAAGACGCCTTGAAAACCGCCGAATTGAGTCAGGTGGGGGCCTTGTTTGACACCCACCTGGCCCAGGCGGGTCTGGAACTGGCCCTGGGCACCATTTCCGGGCCGGCGGCGGAGTCGGCTGTGGGATTTCAGAAGTAACCTTGTTGGGGTGGCAACCCCGCCCCTGCGCAAACCTTTAACAGGCTAACCTATGTCGGAACAGCATGGCTCTAAGATGAAGCTCGTGGGCCTGGCCGTCCTGGTAGCTGCAGCCATCCTTTTTATGGCCTGGCTGGCGGGGCTGCTTCACTTCGGCAAGATCGCCCCGGGGCTGGTGGCCCAAAAGGCGGCGCCAACGGCGGGCCAAGTGCTGGTCGTTAGTGAGACTATGATTCCCCGGGAGTTGGAAGTCTTGGGGGAGGTCATCTCTTCAAGCCTGGCCCAGATCTCGGCTCAGGTTCCCGGCAAGGTGAGCAAAATCTGGGTGGAGGCCGGCTCCCGGGTGAAGCCTGGCGACCCTTTGATCACCCTATCCGGAGAGGAATACCAGGCCCGTCTGAATCAGGCCCTGGCTGCCGTAGCCCAGGCACAAGCGCAGTTGACCCAGGCGACCGCCAATTATAAGCGTTTTCAATATTTGCTTAAGGAAGGGGCGGCCAGCCCCCAGGAATTTGAAGCGGTGCAGGAGCGCTTCAAGTCGGCCCAGGCGGCCGTGGCCGCGGCCCAGGCCCAGACCCAGGAGGCCGCCACTATGAAGGGCTACACCGTCATCCGGGCGCCTGAGCCCGCGGTGGTGGCGACCCGCAAGGTGGCGGTGGGCGACCTGGCCCAACCGGGACAGCCCCTGGTATCGCTCTATAATCCCGACCTTCTCCAGATTGAAGGGGAGGTCAACGACAGCTATCGGGACCAGGTGAGGGTGGGGGAGGCAGCCAGGGTTGCCGTGCCAGCCGTTAAGTGGCAGGGGGACCTCCCCATCGCCGAGATCTTCCCTATCAGCCAAAGCCCCAGCCGCACCTTCAAGGTGCGCACCGCCCCGATTAAAGAACCAAAGCTGGTGCCGGGGATGTTTGCCCGCTTAAGCCTGCCCCTGGAGAGCGCCCCGGGCCTCCTCATCCCCCAGGAGGCCGTGCACCTGGTGGGCCAGCTTACCATGGTGAAAGTAGTGGTAGCTAGCCAATCCCAATGGCGCCAGGTGAAAACGGGGCGGCAGATCAATGGGCAGGTGGAAGTCCTGGCGGGGTTGCAGCCAGGCGAGAAGATTTTGCTTCCTGACAGTCATGCCAAATAATTTCCAAGACCTCCACCTCGGCCTCACCGCCCGCCTGGTGCGGCGGTTTCTCGAATCCAAGCTGCCCACCCTGATTATCATCATCAGCCTGCTGGCCGGGGCCGCGGCCCTGCTCTTCACCCCCCGGGAGGAAGACCCGCAGATCACCGTGCCCATGGTGGACATCCTTATCCGCTTCCCCGGCGCCGCGCCGCGGGAGGTGGAAAATCTGGCGGTTATTAATCTGGAGAAAAAACTCTGGGAGATGGAGGGCCTGGAGGACCTTTATTCCATGGCCGGCAACGGCTTCGCGGTGGTCACCGCCAAGTTCAAGGTGGGCGAAAACCTGGAGACCAGCCTCTTCAAGGTCTACAACAAGACCTTCTCCAATATCGATGAGGTGCCGCAGGGCGTGACGGGTTGGGTGGTGAAGCCCATGAGCATTAATGACGTGCCCATGGTCACCCTGACCCTGTATAGCAATAAGGCCGACGACTACGAACTCAGACGGGTGGCCGACGAACTGCTGCACCGCCTGCAAGCCATTCCCGACTCCGGCCGGTCTTACGTGGTGGCCGGGCGCAAGCGCCAGGTACGGGTGGTGGCGGACCCGACCCGCCTGGCGGGCCATGGCCTGGACTTGGCCACCCTGGCTCAGGCCATCGAGGTGAGCAACGTCAACCTGCCGGCGGGTCATTTTAGCCGCCAGAACCGGGAATACCTGGTGGAGGCTGGACCGTTCCTCAAGTCCGCGGATGAGGTGGCCAACCTCCTGGTGGGCTTGCATCAGGGGAAACCCGTCTATCTGCGGGACGTGGCCCAGGTGGTGGACGGCCCGGAGGAGCCGGTGGCGGCCAGCCAAATCGCCTTCGGCCCGGCCGAGGAGGCGCCGCCCGGCTATGAGCGGGGCCGTTTTTACCCGGCGGTGACCATGGCCGTGGCCAAACGCCTGGGCACCAATGCCGTGACCGTGGCCCAGAGCTTACTGGACCGGCTCGAAACCCTGAAAAAGGAAGTCATCCCGCCTTACATCCAGGTAAAGGTCACCCGGAATTACGGCCAGACGGCCAACGAAAAGGTCAACGAACTGATGCGGGAACTGCTCATTGCGGTGCTCTCCATCACGGTGCTCCTCACCCTCTTCCTGGGCTGGCGCCAGGCCCTCATCGTCGCCCTGGCCGTGCCCCTGACCCTGGCCATCACCCTCTCCGGCAACCTGCTCTTCGGCTATACTATCAACCGCGTGACCCTGTTTGCCCTGATCCTCTCCCTGGGCCTGCTGGTGGACGACCCCATCATCGACGTGGAGAACATCCATCGCCATTTCCAATTGCGGCAGCATCCGCCCCTGGAAGCGACCCTGGTGGCGGTGGACGAGGTCCGGGCCCCCACGATACTCGCCACCTTCACCGTGATCATCAGCTTCATCCCCATGTATTTCGTCACCGGCATGATGGGCCCCTACATGCGCCCCATGCCTCTGAACGTGCCCCTGGCCATGCTGGTGAGCCTGTTCATCGCCTTCACTGTCACGCCCTGGGCCACCTACCACCTGCTGAAAAAGGAGTACGGCAAAGAAGGAAAGCCCTTTGTCCTGGAAGAGACCTGGATTTACCGGATTTACACCCGCATCCTGACTCCACTGCTGGAGTCCCGCCACCGCGCTCACCTGTTTCTCCTGACGGTGGTAGTATTGTTCTTCATTTCGGTGGCACTGCCGGTCCTGGGTCTGGTGCCCCTGAAGATGCTGCCCTTTGACAATAAGAGCGATTTTCTGGTGGTTGCCAACCCGCCCAATGACGCCCCCCTGGAGGCTAATCAGGAGGCCTTGCAGGATTTTGGCCGGTATCTGACTACAGTTAAAGAAGTGGACAGCGTCGTCACCTTCGCCGGGGTGAGCGCGCCCATCGATTTCAACGGCCTGGTGCGCCATTATTATCTCAATCAGGGGCCTTACGTGGGACAGCTCCGGGTCAATCTGGCGGAGAAAGAGCGGCGCAAAGCGGCCAGCCACGCCATCGCCCTGTGGGTGCGCCCGAAACTCACGGAGATTGCCCGGAAGCATCGGACTCGAATGGCCATCGCCGAGGTGCCGCCGGGGCCGCCGGTCCTGCAGACCCTGGTGGGGGAGGTCTACGGCCCGCCGGGCGCCGCTTATCCCGACCTCATCCGGGAGGCAGATAAGATTAAAGATTTCTTTGTAAAGACCCCGGGAGTAGTGGACGTGGACACTTCGGTGGAAACCGCCGAACCCCGCTTCCGCTTCTTGGTGGATAGGGACAAGGCGGCCCTGAGTGGCCTGGCCACGGCCCAAATCGCCCGGGGCCTGGCCATAGCCCAGGCCGGGGAGACGGTGGGCCGGGTGCACCTGGACCCGGAGCGCCTGCCCCTGGAGATCCTGCTGCGCTGGCCAACTGCCACGCGCTCCTCCACCCTCGGGCTGGGCCAGCTTTACTTCAAAAACCCGACCGGCTCGCTGGTGCCGTTACAGGAGTTGGGACGCTTTGACCTGGACCCCGCGCCCAAGGCCATTATGCGCAAAAACCTGGAGCGGGTGGTCTTCGTCACCGCGGATACCGCGGGCTTGAGCCCGGTGAACGCCATCCTCGACTTGATGGCAGATACCAAGGCGCACCCCCTGGCCCCAGGCTACTGGGTCAACTACGCCGGGGAAGGGGAGTGGAAGATCACGGTGCAGGTCTTCCGGGACTTAGGAATTGCCTTTGCGGGGGCCCTCATCGGCATCTACATCCTGCTGGTCTTGCAAACTTCGTCTTACACCATGCCCCTGGTGATCATGGTGGCCATCCCACTGACCATGATCGGAGTGATGCCGGGTTTTGCCCTGTTGAACCTGTTCTTCGCCGGGAAGGTCCAGGGCTATGCCGACCCCATCTATTTCACCGCCACCGCCATGATCGGCATGATCGCCCTGGCCGGTATCGTGGTGCGTAACTCCATCATCCTCATCGACTTCATCCACCACCACCTGGACCGGGGGTATGCGCTGGAGGAAGCGGTGCTGCGCTCCGGCGCCGTGCGCTTCCGTCCCATCCTGCTCACCGCCCTGGCCGCCATGTTCGGCTCCTGGGTCATCACCCTGGACCCAATCTTTTCCGGGCTGGCCTGGTCCTTCATCTTCGGGCTCTTCGCCTCCACCGCCTTTTCCCTGGTAGTGGTCCCAGTAATTTATTACCTGCTGGCATCCCGCAAAAATTTGCCATCTGCCTAAAGTCAAACTGAATTATCGAGAATCTTAGCGGAAGGAATAAAAGCAACCTGCTATTTATATGGGGGATGTTCCTCAGGGGGCAGTGTATTGATATTTTTGATCGTAGGAATTTACGACAATTTAAATATTTTATTAATATCAATAGGATAACCTGTTAGAAAAAATTATTTGTGGATTTATCCGACAAGAGCAAAGGGTCAGTAATAGGAGCACTGATATTATTTTAAGTTAATTCCACTAGTTATACTATGGCATCGGGGTTGGCACATTCATTGCTCTGTTATAGAGCAAACCCTAAAGGAGGACGATGTCATGAATAATTTTACGAAAATGACTGAAGTCTTCGGTTTTCAAGTACCCACCGATACCTATTATTTACATAGGGGCCATGCCTGGGCAGTGGTCGAGAAAGAAGACCTGGTGCGGGTGGGACTGGACGACTTTTCCCAGAGATTACTGGGAGCTGCCGATGAAGTCAGGTTGCCCGAGATCGGCAAAAGCTATTATCAGGACCACCTCTGCCTGGCCTTATTCCGGCAGGGGCGCAAAGCTTCGTTCGAGGCCCCGGTGGACGGAGTTATCGAGGAGGTCAATCCCAAGGTCCGTCAAAATCCCAGCCTGGTACACGCTGATCCTTACGGGGAAGGTTGGCTGTTTCTGGTCAAACCCGTTAATCTCCAGCGCAATCTGGACAATCTCCTCTCAGGCGAGGCCAACGTCACCTGGATCAATGAAGAATCTCACCGGTTGCTGAACCTGATGGACAACCTAGTGGGCGTCACTCTCCCGGACGGCGGCTCGGTAATTGACGATGTCATCGGCCATTATCCGGATATCGGCTGGCGCCCCCTGGTCAAAGAGTTTTTCTTGCCAAATCTGACCGGCAAGGGTTTCCTGCCGGCCACGAAATAGAAGAAAAGACCATGATGGCCTCTGGCGGGGGACTGAGCTAACTTTACCTTAGCTCCGTTCCTAAAATTATGATCGTGAGATAAGAAGGGGACGACCATGGCAACGAGAGTCAACGAAGGCAAGAAGCCCTGCATCTGGATGGAAGCCGGTGTGATCGATTTCAAGATCTGCAATAAGAACTTTGATTGTGAGAACTGTGAACTCGATCAGGCCATGACCGCAGCCGCCGCAGAAAACTCGGCCCAGCGGAAAGCCGCCAAACAGGCGAGGGGAAAGCAAGTCAATCCCCCCTCCTGGGAGGCCAAGATGCACCAACGCTTCGGGGGACAGCGGAAGTGCCAGCTCATGACTACCAGTCTCTGCCACCAATGTTCCTTTGATGAGCTTCTGGAAGAGCAGTTCGACTTCTTTCTCGCCCCGGAAAGTCCCAAGGTTCAGGAGGTTTTCGGCATCTCCGTGCCGACCTTCAACTTCCTCCATCGGGGTCACACCTGGGTAGCCCTCGAGAACGCCGGCCGGGTCCGCATCGGTCTGGACGACTTTTGCCAGAAGGTCTTGGGCCCTGCGGACAAAATCGAGCTGCCTCAAATCGGCGAGGAAATTCACGCGGACGAAGTGGCTCTGACCTTATTCCGCCAGGGGAAAGAAGCCGCGGTCCTGGCACCTCTGGATGGCATCATCGAGGCGGTAAATCCAAAAGTCCGGCAGAACCCAAATCTTGCCCACACCGACCCTTACGGCGAGGGTTGGCTGTTCGTTGTCACTCCCACCAATCTTAAGCCGGACCTGGAAAAAATGCTTTTTGGCCAGTGCAATGTCGCCTGGATGGAACACGAATCCCACAGGCTGCTAGGAATGCTGGAATCCGCGCTGGGTGTAACTCTTCCCTCCGGTGGGGTTATCCTAGACGATGTCTACGGGGCCTATCCGCAGTTGGGCTGGACGCGCCTGGTGCAGGAGTTTCTTCATAGCGCTTAGGTGGGGTCTAATTTATCCTGGTTGGCGGAAAATTCCATGAGACAGCCGTCTTGCCGACAGTCCCCAGGCCGAAGGTGTGACCCGGTTCATGCAGGCTTAACTTGATGAGACGTGTCAAAAAGACGGGTCTTGGCGGCCGGGTATCGCCGGCGCCCGCAACGGGGCGAAACATGGAAACGATCGCGGAGCTTCGAAAATGTCCCTTTTAGTGGGCGAGGCCGTATTTTTTGATTTTCTCGTAGAGAGTGGAGCGGTTAATGCGCAGAACCCTGGCGACATGGGAGAGGTTGTTGCCTTGGGTGGCCAGGAGTTGGCTGATATATTGGCGCTCCAATTCCTCCAAGGATAATTCCCCCAATTCTGTCGTCCCACCTGCAGCGATAAAAGGCAGGTCGCTGAGTTTGATCTGTCGGCTCTTCCCCACCACGACCGCCCGTTCTATGGCGTTTTCCAACTCCCGGACGTTCCCCGGCCAGGGATACTGCTGCATCGCCTCCAGAGCCCTCTGGTGGATGGAGTCGCACTTCTTTTTAGTCTCCGTGGCGTAGCGTCTCAGAAAGTGTTGAGCCAACAGAGGAATATCTTCCAGCCGCTCCCGTAGGGGTGGCACCTCGAGACGGATGACGTTCAGGCGGTAAAAAAGGTCCTGGCGGAAGGTTTTTCTCCGAATGGCTTCCTGGAGGTCCTGGTTGGTGGCGGCAATGACCCGAAAGTCGCTGTGCAGCGTCACAGTCCCTCCTACCCGGGTGAATTCATGGGTTTCCAAGACTCGCAGGAGATCAATCTGCATTTTTACGGAGATGTCCCCTACTTCATCGAGGAAGAGAGTCCCGGCGTTGGCCATTTCCAACCGACCCTTTTTGGTGTACTTGGCGTCAGTGAAGGCCCCTTTTTCGTGTCCGAAGAGCTCGCTTTCCAGGAGATGTTCCGTAAAGGCCCCACAGTTGATGGCAATAAAGGGGGCATAACACCGGGGGCTCTGCGCATGGATGGCCCGGGCCACCAGTTCTTTGCCGGTTCCGGTTTCCCCGGTGATCAAGACGGTGGCATCGCTCTGCGCCACATCGACAATGGTTTCGAACAGCTTGACCATGACCGGAGACTGGCCCACCAGGTTTTCAAAGCGGGTCATGGTTGCCAACCGCTCTTTTAAAATCAGGTTCTCCATCGCCAGGTTTTGCACCTGGACCAATTTTTCGAGGGTGAAATTAAGTTCTTCCAGCTCGAAGGGCTTGAGCAGATAATCATAGGCGCCCAGCTTTATGGCTTCCACGGCGTCATGGATATCGCCGTACGCCGTCATCATGAGGATGGTCGTGTCAGCTTCGCTTTCCTTGAGCTTCTTGAGCAGGGTAAGACCGTCCATCTCGGGCATTTTGACATCGATGAGCATGATGTCGTAATAATTTTCCTGGGCCTTGGCCAGAGCCGTGTGACCGTCGGCTGCGGTTTCGACCTGATAGCCGCTCCGTTTGAGCCACCCGTTTAAAGATTCCCGGATGCTCAGCTCGTCATCCACCACCAGGATGCTGATTTTTTTATGTGGCAGCACTGTCTTCTCCTGGTTTAACTGCAGGCAAACGAATGGTAAAGGAGGTCCCTTGCCCTAAGACACTGTCCACTTTAATGGTGCCCTTGTGGTCCCGAACGATGCCGTATACCACCGAAAGCCCTAATCCCGCCCCGGAGCAAGTATTTTTGGTCGTAAAGAACGGTTCGAAGATCTGGGATAGATTCTCTTTGGGGATGCCCTTGCCGGTGTCGGAGATCTTCACCACCACCTCCTGGCGCCGGGAATTCTTCGTTTCCAGGGTGATGGTGCCTCCATCAGGCATGGCGTCTTGGGCATTAAGGAAGATATTTAAAAGGGTCTGTTTCATCTGTCCTTTATCCGCTAAGACCAGAAGCAGGTCCGGAGCCAGTTGGGGTTCTAAGGTGATGCCCTGCAGCCGCATTTGGTACTCGATAAGAGACAGCATCTCCAACGCCACCTCGTTGAGGTTCACCGGTTGTAATTCCGGCTTGCTCTTGCGAGAAAAGGCCAGCAAGTTGGCCAGCGTTCTGCTGACCCGGGAGGTCTCATTGTAGACCATAGACAGATAATTGCGAAAGTCGCCCAATTCCTCCTCGCCGGGGTTCCCATCGTCCAGCATGCTTTGCATCAATTTAACGAAGTTGAGGATACCGGTCAGCGGATTATTGATTTCGTGCACGACGCTGGCTGACAGTTTCCCCAAAGAGGCCATCTTGTCGTCATGCAGTATGCGCGCCTGGGCGTTGACCTCCTGGGTGATGTCCCGGGACAGGTCGACTACCTGGTGAACCCGGCCTCCTTTATCGAACAAGGGATGGCAGACCACGTGAAAATAATTTTCCCGTCCGTCCCTGTCGAAGTGCACGTGCGTGGTCGAGGCCGCCTTTCCCGTAGCCACTGCATCTTTCAATGGGCAGGGATGATCAGGATCGGTGCAGGGCTGTTTCAGATGATGGGAAACTTCATAACAATGTCTCCCCACCACTTCTCCCCGCTTCTGACCCACCATCTGCAGCAAAGCCCCATTGACTTCGATAATCCGGTAATTGAGGTCGATCACCATCATATGATCCTGAATGCCGTTGACAATGGTTTCGAGAAAAGCCTTATCTTTCCGGGTCCTTTCTTCCGAACTTTGCAGGGCCTCCTCCAACTGCTTGCGGGGGGTGATATCCTTGATAACCTCGATAACCCGTTTCTTGGTCCCTTCCGGCGGACACAAGGGGGACATGGTGATTTCATCATAGCGCACCGTGCCGTCGGGATTGGCGGAACGCTGCAAGACCTGGGCGGTTTGGCAATGCTCCAACACGTCAAGCAGTGGACAGGTCATACCTTTGCGGTCGCAAGGCTCATCGAACTGATGGAATACTGCATAACAAGGTTTGCCGATTACCTCATCGGCCCTCTTCTGAAAGTGGTTCAGGAATGACAGGTTGGCTTCCTCCACCAAGTAATCGGGTTTCAAGACCAGCACCGGATCGGGCAAATGGTCAAAAATCCTCTGAAAGCGACTGCGCTGGCCAGCTAACCTGATTTCGCTTTCTATCTTGCTGCGCAGCCGGTCAGGCTCCCGGTATAAAAGCTCCCAGAAGAGACGCGCCTTTACGTGGTCGATAATCTGGGTGTCGGAGCTTTTTTGCTGGATGATCCTTTCCCGCACTTGGGGGTCCCCGGTGAGTTCCAGGATCAGGTCCGGATGCGCCTCCAGGAGAGGGGTGTAATCGGTAAACGTCGGAATACCCAATTTTTTTGCCAGGATGATTCCCTGGGCCTCGGTATGGGGATCAGCCACCCCGAGGATTTCAATTCTGCGCTTGTAATGCTGATCCTCGGCAATATGCCGGAGAACCTCATGGCCTCCTTTACCGCCGCCCACGATGGCGATTTTCAAAGGCGCTTCCGGGAGCTGAGACAAGTCTATCGAAATCAGGTCTCCGAGGTCCTCCCAGGAAAGGGGACGATCGACATTGAGGACCATCGACCTCTCGGGCCGCTGTTCGTCCAACTGGGAAGTGACTTCCGGGCGGCCGGTGGCGTTGACGATGATGTCTAATTCGGGAAGTTGAAATAAGTCGGCAAAATCGACCGTGACAAACAGATTATACCGGCATGCATAGACAATGCCGGGAGCATCCGGGTTCAGATCCGCTACTCCCACCACCCGCAAAGGTTGGTCATCCCGCCGGGGGGGCACCAAGGCCTCCAGGATGGCCATCCCTTGCCGGCCCGCTCCCACCAGGGCTAGATTATATTTCTTTCTAATGGGACTCATGTTGAAACTCCCAGAGAGGAGTTGGCCCCTTTTCCGCCAACCGCCTAAGCGTAGCCTTCCCGTAATTTCAGCAAACCCTCTTTTCACATGATAACATTAATTGACCATCCTTTCATTCTTTGCCGATTGTTTAAGAAACTCATCAATATCGTAAACAAGTTATTGGGGTCGGCAGAGTCTATTCCGCCAGGATTTTCGTCAAGGATCGTTATTGAGGCGGCGCCAGGCCTTATTCCTCCTCTAGCTCGACGCCGTCCCGCTCAAACTGGGCGTCCCGGGCGGCGTGGCCCGCCTCGATCTCCGCTTCGCTCCAGGGCTCGTAGTCCAGGATATTGGCCACCATTTCCCAAAGGTAGAGGGTCTCTTCGTATTTGCCCATGTCCATCTTGCCCTTCTTAAATTCCCCGCCCAGACCCTTCATAATCTGGTCCCGGCAATTGTGGCAGGGGGCAACGACGATCTCGGCCCCGGTGGCCTTGATCTGGTCCGCCTTCATCTTGCCGTAAGCCAGGCGCTCCTCGTCGTAGGGCATGGCCCAGGCGCCCCCGCCCCCGCCGCAGCACAGGTTGTTGAGCGGGTCGTCGATCATCTCCCGATAAAGGCTGGGGTCGATGCACTGCTGAACAATCCAGCGGGTCTTGTCGCCCATGTGGTCGCCGAAGGCCATCTGGGATTTGCGCACGTAGTTGCAGGGGTCGTGTACCGTGACCGCGTGGTGGATCTTGGTCTTGTCCAGCTTGATCCTGCCTTCTTTGATGTACTCCTCCAGCAGGTCCATGACGCTCACTACCTTGAACTCGTCGTAAACTTCCGGAAACCAATTTTTGAACCCGAACCGGGTTGCATAGTAGGCGTGCCCTCATTCGGGGTACAAGATGGTTTTACACTTAAGTCGCCGGGCGTTCTCGATGACCCGCTCCACCTGCTTCTTCATGGAGGGATCGTCGCCGCTGAACAGCCCCCAGTTGACCCCTTCCCAGTTGGTGGAGGAGACGGTCCAGTCTTCCTTGGCGGCGTAGAAGATGCGCCACCAGAATTTCATGTCGTCGGGCTCGCCGAAGGGCTCCTTGGAATTGACGGTGACGATGATGTTGGCCCCTTCCTTGTCCACCGGCACGTGGAAGCCGGGGCAGGGCTGCTCCTCGTCGTTTTCCATCTCCACCCCCATTTCCGCCAGGAGGAAGAGGAAATCGTCCCGGGGAATCCCCAGGTTGTTGCCCCGCTCGAGATTCATCATGGTGCCCTTGTGGATCGGCCCGGGCACCTTGTCCCGCTCCCGGGCGCTCCGGCAGGCCCGGAAGGTCTTGAGCAACTGGATGCCCATGGGGCACTGGTACTGGCAGCGGCCGCACAGGGTGCAGACCCAGGGCCACTTGGAATCGATGACTTCCTGCTCGAGGCCGAAAACTATGGCCCGGATCGCCTTGCGGGGGTCCCAACCGGGGACCAGGCCGGTGGCCGGGCAACCTCCGGCGCAGGTGCCGCAGATATAACAGCGATCCGCCAATTCGGGAGCGATGTTCCCGATCTTGCGGTGCTGCCGGTCCACCTTCACTTCTTTAAGGGCCTCTTCTGCCATGTGTCCTCCTTATGGTGTTTATTCCACCAATTTTTCCACCCGGGCCTTGCCGACCTTGAACTCCGGGATCTTGGCCAGGGGGTCCAGGGCCTCGGCGCTGGTCAGCTCGTTCGTAGGATTTTCGCCGAAATGAATAGGTAGGAAGAGGGTTCCGGGCAGCACCGCCGGGGTGATTTTGGCCGGGACCTCAATGCGGCCCCGCAGGGAGGAGATCACCAACATCTCCCCTTCTCTGACCGCCAGCCGGCGGGCGTCTTCCGGGTTGATTTCCACGTAGCCGGTGGGCTGCTCCCGGTCCAGGGCCGGCGACACCCGGGTCATGGTGCCGGTGTGGTAGTGGGCGAACATCCGGCCGGTGGTCAAAAAATAGGGATATTCAGCATCCGGCTGCTCTTTCGGCGGTTGATAATTGATAGCATGAAACTTGCCGAGCCCCCGGCTGAATTTATCCTGGTGCAAAAACCTGGTGCCAGGGTGGCCGGCGGTGGGGCAGGGCCACTGCAACCCGTCAATCCCCAGCCGATCATAGGTCATGCCGGCATAACTGGGCGTCAGGGCTGCCATCTCCCGGAATATCTCTTCGGGGCTGCTATAGTGCATGGGATATCCCATGTCGGTGGCCAGCCGGCTGATGATTTCCCAATCGGGCAGGCTATGGCCCACCGGTTCGACGGCCTTATTGAGGCGCAGGCAGCACCGCTCGGTGTTGGTGAAGGTGCCGTCCTTCTCCGCCGTGGCCGCCGCGGCCAGGACTACGTCGGCTCCCTGGGCCGTCTCCGACAGGAAAATATCCTGCACAATCAACAAATCCAGTTTTTTCATGGCGTGGCGGAGATGGTTCATGTCGGGATCGCTCAATTTCGGATTTTCCCCCACCACATAAAGGGCCTTAAGCCTTCCCTCGTCAATCGCCTTCACCATGTCCGGAATGGTCAACCCCGGCTGGTCGGAAAGCGGCCGGCCCCAGGCCTGGGAAAATTTGGCGTTGGCCTCGGGCGAGTTTACCGGTTGGTAGCCGGTAAAGACGTTGGGCAAGCCCCCCATGTCGCAGGCCCCCTGGACGTTGTTCTGGCCGCGCAGGGGATTGACCCCGGCGCTGGCCACTCCGAGGTTGCCGGTAAGCATGGCCAGGTTGCAGATCGCCTTGACGTTGTCCACGCCGGTGCTGTGCTGGGTGATGCCCATGGCATACAAGAGCGAGGCCGGCCGCTTAGTGGCGTACATCTCGCTCATCTTTTCCAGGTCCTGGGGGCTGACCCCGGTGATCTCTCGAACATGCTCGGGCGTGTAGAGCGCCAGGGATTCCCGGAGTTCCTCGAAGCCTTCAGTCCGGACCGAAATATAGTCTTTCGCCTCCCAGCCGTTTTTCAGAATCAGGTGCATCATGCCATTGAGCAGGGCCACGTCGCTCCCCAGCCTCTGGTTGACGGCCACGTCGGCAAAATGGCTCAATTGAATACGGCGTGGATCGGCCACGATCAATTTGGCGCCTTTCTCCTTGGCGCGAAAGACCCGCCTGGCGATAAGCGGATGGCAGGCCGAGGTATTAGAGCCGATGATGAAGATGCAGGCCGCATCCTCGATTTCGGCGATGGAGTTCGTCATGGCCCCACTCCCAAAGGCGGCGGCAAGACCTACCACCGTCGAGGAGTGTCAGAGACGGGCGCAGTGGTCGACATTGTTGGTGCCGATCACGGCGCGGGCGAATTTTTGCAGGAGATAGTTCTCTTCATTGGTTACCTTGGCCGAAGCCAACACCCCAACACTGTCCGGGCCGTGCTGAGCGATGACCGCCTTTAGCTTATCGATGGTAAACTTTAAAGCCCGGTCCCAGGTTACTTGATGGAGACGGCTGTTTATCCTTATCCGCGGCGATTGCAAGCGCATGGGGCTGTTGACGTATTCGTGAAGATTCCAGCCCTTAATGCACAATTTCCCCTGGTTGATGGGGTGGGTCTTGAGAGGCAGGGTGCCGAGAAGCCTGCCGTCCAGCACCTCAAAAAGCACCCCACAGCCTGTGCCGCAATAGGAACATACCGAGGGGACGAGTTTATACATAGTTTTTCTCCTGGCTGTTTCGACCCTCTAGACCGCTTTCCGTTGGGGTTCAGCTTCCACGAGAGCGCTCTCGCCCAGGATGCTAAAGGGCGGCTGCTCCTGGCTGAGTCCGGTTTCATAGCCAAACAGGTTCTGGACGATGCTGTTGGCCTTGCGGTACAAGAGCCGCAAAGGGATATCCACCGGACAGGCGTCTTCGCACAGACCGCAGTCGATGCAGCGCCCCGCCATGTGCACCGCCCGGATGAGATGGAACAGGGGTACTTCCGGCGGCACCGCTCCGGTTTCCACCAGGTCCCCATGTTCCAAAGAACACTCCTTGCAGAAGCACACCGGGCAGATATCGCGGCAGCCATAGCATTTCAGGCATTTCTGGAATTCATATTGCCACCGGTCAAACAATATCCCCTGATCGTATTGCTCCACCTGAGCCACCGACATGTTGTTATCGATGCCCAACTCCAACTTCACTTCCCCATAAGTCCGAGGTTCCAGAGAAGAGCAATCCGCGTGTTTGTGGAGTGGCGAGGGGCAACAATTGAGGTCCAGAATTTCAATCTGCCCGGGAGTGATTTGTTGATGAACTGCCAGCACGTTCAGGGCCCGGCGATTGCAGTCGCGGCCCAAGATGCCGATCTTGAGCGTCGGCTGTACCGCCAGGATCTCGGTTGCCAGCTTTTCCAAGGGATAGCGGGCCTCACTGGCGATCAAGTTCACCAGGTCCTCAAGATTGTCCCGGTCGAAGGCATACGGCAAGGGATGTCCCTCGACCTCTTTATAGCCCAGGAAAAGGTCCACCTTGCCGGTATCCAGCCACTGGCGCACCGTATCTTTCATATCAGCCATATAATAAGATGTCCTCTAGTCATCTATCAGACCCTCAAGCCTGCGCTGCCGGTCGGGAGCAGCCACAGCCACCGCCCGCCGCGGCGATGGGCTGTGGAGGTAAATCCAGGGCCTCCAGGGGCCGACCATGGCTCTTTCCCAGGGGGTTGGGCCCCAGGTCCCTGATCTGCTCGGTGAATTCGGTGACCACTTTGACAAACTTTTGGGCTTCGGCGGAAGAAATCCATTCCAGGCGCAATCTCCCTCCCAAGCCGACAAATTTGATTAACTCTTGCAAAAACCCCACCCGCTTCCTGGTCATGTGATTACCGTACAGGTAATGGCAGTCTCCAAGGTGTCAGCCGGCCACCAGGATACCGTCGGCCCCGCTCTGGAAGCCTCTCAGGATATGATGCGGCGACACGGTGGCGGAACACATGACCCGCAGTAAGCGAATATTGGCCGGATACTGCAGCCGGCTCACCCCGGCCAGGTCTGCGGCTCCGTAAGCGCACCAGTTACAGACGAAGGCCAGCAGCCTCGGCTCAAAAATCGGACTTTCCATGGTTTCTCCTTAACTACTCAATTGAAAGACAAGGCATTTCTGATCTGGGCATACAATTGCCGGTTATTGAACCCCATTAACATCGGCGCCTCACACGGGCAAGCCGCGGCGCAGGCGCCGCAGCCCTTGCAGAGGGCTTCATTAACCATGGCCACCCGTCGCTCTTCGTCAAAGCTGATGGCCTGATACGGACAAACATTGACGCAGATCTGGCAGCCGCAGCAGAGCTCATTGGCAATGCGGGACACCAGCCCGCTCACCTTGACACTGCCTTTGGCCAGGACCGTAGCGGCCCGGGCCGCGGCTGCCTGCGCCTGGGTAATGCTCTCTTCCAGCGGCTTGGGATAATGGGCCATGCCGCAGAGGAAGATGCCGTCGTTGGCGAAATCCACCGGGCGCAGCTTTTGATGGGCCTCCAGGAACCAGCCGTCGCCATCCAGCGGCACCCGAAACATCTGGGCCAACTGGTGATCCTGGTGTGATTCGATGGCCGCGGCCAGACAGAGAAGGTCCAGGTCCTTGACCACCGGGCGACCCAGGATGGGATCGACAAAACTCAGGCCGAGTTGCCCATCCTTACTGGTAACCACAGGTTTATCCTGCTGGGAGTAGCGAACGAACATCACCCCTTGTTCCCTGGCCGCCTGGTAGAGATCCTCCCGGGGGCCATACGTCCGTAAATCTCGATACAGGACAAAAACATTGGCTTCCGGCCGGCGGCGCTTTAACAGCAGCGCGGTTTTTACCGAGTGGGTGCAGCAAACCTTGGAGCAATAAGGATGCGTTTCGTCGCGAGAGCCGACACATTGAATAAAGGCGATATTTTCAATCTCTTCCAGGCGCTGGTCCTTGTGCCGCAGGAGCTCGTCCAATTCCAGTTGGGTCACCACCGCCGGGTGGTCGCCGTAGAGATACTCTTGCGGCCGGTATTCCCGCGCCCCGGTGGCCAAAATGGCAACGCCGTGTTCAATCGATTGGTCCGAGCCCGCGGTGCGCACCTGGGTCTGAAAATTGCCAATGAAACCCTGCACCCCAGCAACAGAGCTATTGAGATGAACCGTGATCTTGGGGTCAGCCTGGACTTCCTGGGCCAGCCCTTCGAGGAACCTCCCGACATCTTCCCCTCTGTAGGTGTGGAGCAACCGTCTGGCCGCACCGCCGAGGACGTCTTGCTGCTCCACCAGATGCACGGGGAAACCCTGCCGGGCCAGGTTGAGAGCGGCGGTCATCCCGGCGGCCCCGCCGCCAATGACCAGGGCTGCCTGGGTCATCGGCAGTTCGGCCTCCTGGAGGGGGGCGAGAAGCGCACTTTTGGCCACTGCCATGCGCACCAAGTCTTTGGCCTTCTCGGTGGCCAACTCCGGTTCCTGGGCGTGGACCCAGGAGTCCTGGTTGCGAATATTGGCCATCTCGAACAGATATTTGTTCAAACTGGCGTTAATCAGGGTTTCCTGGAACAAGGGCTCGTGGGTTCGGGGCGAACAGGCCGCCACCACCACCCGGTTCAGTCCCTTTTTGGCGATGATTTCACTCATCCGGTCTTGGGTGTCCTGGGAGCAGGTATAGAGATTCTCTTCCACGTGCACCACGTGCGCTAGGGTTCGGGCATACTCCGCCACCTCGGGAACCCGGATGGTGGCGCCGATATTGGTGCCGCAGTTGCAGATGAAGACTCCGATGCGCGGCGGCTCCTGGGCCACATTCCGTTCCGGGGGATAGGTCTTTTGCTTAACCAGGGTAAACCGCTGGTCGCTCAGTTCGCTGGCCGCGGCCCCGGCCGCGGCCGAAGCCTCCATGACCGAATAAGGGATGTCTTTGGGGCCCGCTACAACGCCGCACACATAGATGCCGGGCTTGGAGGCGGCCACCGGCGCGAAGGAGGTCGCCTCGACGAAGCCGTGACGGTCAAGAGTCACCCCCAGCTTGTCGGCCAGCTGGCGAAAACTATCAGGCACCTCCAGACCGATGGACAGAACCACCAAGTCGAAGGCTTCATGATGCAATTCCCCGCTTTCATCCACGTAGGAGATCTGCTGCTGCCTGGTTTCCGGGTCAGGCGGTAACAGGGAATGCACCCGGGAGCGCACGAACCGCACCCCGGCCTGGTGCTTCGCCTTCTCGTAGTAGCGATCGAAGTCTTTGCCGTAGGTGCGCATGTCCATGAAGAAGATGGTGGTTTCCAGGTCGTTCCCGGCATGCTCCTTGGCGATGACCGCCTGCTTGATGGCGTACATGCAACAGACCCCGGAGCAATAGGTATGCGTTCCCGGCTTGGTATCCCGGGAACCGACGCACTGCAGCCAGGCAATTCTTTTGGGTTCGGCTTTATCGGCTGGCCGCACCAGATGGCCGCCGAAGGGCCCGGAGGCGCTCAGAATCCGTTCAAATTCCAGGCTGGTGACCACGCCGGGGTTCTTGCCATAGCCAAATCCACCCAGGATTTTGGGATCAAAGGGCTGGAAGCCAGCCGCCAGCACCACGGCGCCCACCTTTTTGGTAAGGATCTTTTCGGTGTCATCCAGTTTGATGGCGCCGCTGGGGCAATGCTTTTCACAGGCCCTGCAAGTGCCTTTCTTGAAATAGATACAGGCCTCCGGATCGATGGCGTATTTTAGGGGCACGGTTTGGCTGTACTGGACGTAAATCGCCTTGCGCTTGGCCAGCCCCACATTATAGTCATCGGCCACCTTTTTCGGGCATTTCTCGGCGCAGACCCCGCAGCCGATGCATTTGGACATATCCACATACCGGGGTTGCTGCCTGAGGGTGGCGGTAAAATTGCCCGCCTCGCCGGACAGGCTCTCCAACTCGGTGAGCGTTAACAGCTCGATGTTTAAGTGCCGACCGCACTCAACCAACTTGGGCGAGATAATTCACATGGCGCAGTCATTGGTCGGGAAGGTCTTGTCCAACTGCGCCATGGCGCCGCCGATGCCGGCGCTCTTTTCAACCAGGTAGACGTAAAAACCGGAGTCTGCCAGGTCCAGAGCGGCCTGCATGCCGGCGATACCACCGCCGACCACCAACACCGCGCCATGTTTCTGCCCTGCGGAAGGGGGTCCGCTCATGAATCATCCTCCTGTTTCATTTCCTAGGCTCGTGATCATTCCCCTGGGACAGTCCAAAAGGCCGGCGTGGGTTTGGCTCAGGCATCTGAAATAATCCCCGGTTACTGCCGGCCCCGGTCTTATCATGGTTTTCCTTCACTAATCACCCTGGCGCTGCAGAGGCCCCTGCCTCGCTTAATGGCTCATCTGGGAACCGGCGGCAGGGTTCAAACAACTCAAGACAAACATGAGCTGTTTCTGGGTCAACTCCCCGATGTGCTCATTCAGCCAGGTCAAATCACCCGACAGGATGGCGGTCTCGGCCTCAACGGACAGGTTATAAGCCTCCAGGGCTTCGGTCTGCATATCCATCAAGGCCCGCCGGAATTCCCGGTCTTCGGCGGTGCGGCTCAAAACCCGAAAGACCTCTCTTTTCAACCCTTCTTGATCCGCCAAATCCTCTTTCGGGGCCTCCAAATCGCCCTTCTTCACCCAGCCTCTGGTTAGGATCGGCAAGAAGAGCTCCTGAACCAGGGGGCGCCAGCCCAAATCCGGATAATGACCGTAGACATCGTCGATTACGGCGCCGCCGTCCGGCAAGGTGATGCCGACCTTGGTTTCCATGAGGCCCAGTAAACGGTGGGACTCCTGATCGATCCAGGCAGCGCTGGCCTCGCCGTAGAGCAGGTTTTCCAGGTTGCGCGGGAGATTGGACGGATTGACCAGAAAGAGCCAGCCTTCCCCATAGGGATCATCATGTAACAGTCTGGGGTTCTGGCGCACCTTGGGGTTGACGGCCTCCACCTCACCGTCCACCGGCGCCAGGAAGGGAGCTTTGTGTCCTTGCCGGAGTTGGGCCAGGCAGATGTGATCCTGATAATAAATTTTACCGACTTCAGGTAACTTGAGCGCGTCGGCGGGGCCTAAGATTTTCTGGGAGAAATCATCCAGTCCCACCCGCACCTGGCCTTCCGTTTCCAGCACGGCCCAGGCATGTCCCCGGTGCAAATAATAGGTGCCGATGGGGACCTGGAAACCGAAGACTTCCACCATTGGCGGCCGTTCCCGCTGACCTTGTTCCCGGTTATTGTGCCCAGACATGTTCTGATCTCCTTTGCGGCAAGTGAGTATCAATATCTAAATATGATTAAGCAAAGGATGTGCCAGAAGATATCTATCTGATAATTCTAAATAAACAGATATTTATAGAGATGTGCGCATTAACCATATGTGTCTGATAAACCGACAACCCATGGTTGATATTTAATAACTTCTTAATATTTAAAAGGAAATTAGAAGAAAATTAGTTGTTGGAAAATCATCCAGGATATTATTGTGGCGCTCGATAAAACTAGTGGGATAACTTTGTAGGTTTGCGTGAAGGATGGTAGGTGCTTTGCGATCATGGGAGGCCGGGTGAGGAAATTGTTGAAATATTGTTAACTTGTGAGTATCATAGAAATAAGCCATTTACTCCGGCTCACTTGGAGAAAGTGAAATTCCCCGGGAATCCCCCCAAGGATACCCTGGTGGAGGGTCAAGGTGGCCGCGAGAAACCACGATTTTGCAGACCTGCCCGCGGGTGACGGGGTCCTGGTTCTCTCTCCGCAACACACGGTTCTGGCCGCCACCCTTCAGGCGGAAAGGCTCCTGCAGCAAAGGCTGGAGCCCGGCCAAACCTTGCGGTTGGCCGAGCTTTTCCCGGAACCATATCTCTCCCAAATAGAACTGGCATTTCAAGACGCCTTGCAGACGGGCACCACCCGCGCCAACATCCCGGTTTTGATGCGCCCCGAGGCGGACCCCGCCCTGTCCCGGAAATGCTCGGTAGCCCCCCTTTATAGTCAAACCCGGGAAATCATCGGCGTCATCCTCACCTTTCACGACGATACCCTGACCAGGGCGTCGTCCGTCTGGTCCACTTTCGGCCTGGGGGTGGAGCCCGAGGCGGTCTTTGAGGATCTGGAGCGGGGTCTTTTCATCGTCAACCAGCGCCGGCGGATCACGGCTTTCAACCGGCGGGCCCAAGAGATCACCGGCTTTCCGAAGGAAGAAGCCCTGGGCCGCCATTGTTGGGAGGTCTTTCAAGCGGACCGTTGCCAGGAGGGCTGTTTCCTGCGCGCCACCCTTGAGGACGGGGCCCCTCGCGCTGATCAGGGCGTATGCATCCTGAATAAGGTCGGTGAGAGGCTTAGCCTTCTGGTGAGCACCGCGCCCATCAAGAACAAGCGGGACGTGATCGTGGGCGCGGTGGAAACCTTTCAATCCCTGGGCCCGGCCTTGCTTCCGGAGGAAGAGCCTGCCCCGGTTCCCGGGGAAGTGGAAGTCATCGGCCAAAGCCCCGCCATAAAAAAGCTTCTGAAGATGTTGCCGGATGTGGCCGCGTCCAGCGCCGCGGTGGTCTTGGAAGGAGAATCGGGGACCGGCAAGGACCTCTTCGCCCAAGCCATTCACCAAAAAAGCCCCCGGGCCAAGGGGCCATTTGTGGCCTTCAGTTGCTCGGCCCTGGTGGAGACCCTGATTGAATCGGAATTGTTTGGACACGTAAAGGGGGCCTTTACCGGAGCTATTCGGGATAAGGTGGGCCGGTTCGAGCTGGCCCAAAGCGGCACCCTGTTCCTGGACGAGATCGGCGAACTAAAACCCGAGTTGCAGGCCAAGCTGCTCCGGGTCCTGGAAACCCGGGTTTTCGAACGGGTGGGCGGCACCCGTCCCATCCCTCTGAAAGCCCGGATCATCGCAGCCACCAGCCGCAACCTCTTGCAGGAACTGCGGCGGGGCCGCTTTCGCATGGATCTTCTTTACCGCCTGCGCACCGTCTCCTTTTATCTCCCCCCCCTAAGAGAGCGCAAAGAAGACATCCCCCTGTTGGTGAACCATTTGCTGGCGCGGCTCAACCGCCTGTACGGCAAAGAAGTGCGGGGGGTGGACCCCAAGGTGATCCACCTCTTTCAGCACTACTCCTGGCCGGGCAACATCCGGGAACTGGAGCGCGTGCTGGAGTACGCCTTCGTGTTCGTCAAGAGCGCAGTGATCACCAAAGACCACCTGCCGGAGTTGGAGTCACCCCTGCCAAGACCCGCGCCGGAGGCGACCCTGGACCATTACCGGGGAGCCGGCGAGCGCCTGAGCATCCAGAAAGCCCTGCAAAAGGCCCAGGGGAGAAGAGAAGGGGCCGCCCGCCTCCTGGGCATCAGCCGCAGTTCCCTCTGGCGTAAGATGAAGGCCTACAGCCTCCTATAAGTCCCATCTTGTTGCAGTTTCGTTTCATAATTATTTAAAAATATTATTAATTTAAACAAGTTAACTTGTTTCATCTGGTTTCATTTGCAAGATGCGACCTGAAACAAGGGCGTAGACGCAAATAATATTTAATAAATATTTCAAGGACATATCCGGAAGGCACAGAACTTGCCTATATAAACCATAGTTAATAATTTTAAATCCCTTGGAGATGGCGATGAAAAAAGCCCCGAAAACCATCGACAGCATCCTGGCCTGCTATCCCCCGTATCCCCAGAATCTCATCAGCCTGCTTCAGGATGTGCAGGCCGAGTACAACTACATCTCCCCGGAGCACCTGACCCTGATCTGTGACCACGTAGGGGTGCCCGTCACCCGAGCCTGGTCCGTGGCCACTTTTTACAAGTCCTTCAGCCTGGAGCCCCGGGGCGAACACGAGGTCAAGGTCTGCCTGGGCACCACCTGCCACCTCAAGGGCGCCAACCGTCTGTTAGAGGCCTGCGAACGGGATCTGGGCGTGGCCCGGGGCCGCACCACCGAGGACCTGCGCTTTACCCTGGACACCGTCAAATGCGTCGGTGCCTGCGCCGAAGCCCCGGTGGTGATGGTGGACAAAGATTACCTGGGCCGGGCTTCCATAAGTTCCCTGAAGAAGCAGTTGAAGAGACGGTAATGGCCGGAGCGACCAGGAGGAAGCCATGAAAAGGATAAAGAATGCTGCCGAACTCCAGGCCTGGCGCCAAAGGCTGCTTGAGGCTCAAGACCCTGACCAGCCGGTGGTCAGGGTCTGCCTGGGGCCGGGTTGCCTGGCCCTGGGCGCCGAAAAAGTTGTCCGGGCCTTTAAGTCCGTCATCAGGAACAAAAAGATTAAGGCCAAACTCCAGCCCCTGATCAAGGAGACGGGTTGCCACGGATTCTGCAGTCAAGGAACCCTGGTTACCTTAAGCCCCGCCAATCTCTTTTATGTCCGGGTTAAGCCGGATGACGCGGCAGAAATCGTGGAATCCAGCCTAGTGCAAGGCAAGCCGGTGGAGAGGCTGCTGTATAGTGATAACGGTACCAGGTACAGGTCGGCCGCGGAAATCCCTTTTTACCGCGTCCAGCAAAAGATCATCCTCAAGAATGTGGGGGTGATCGATCCCCTGGATATCAATGACGCCCTCATGGCCGGGGCTTATCAGTCATTGGCCAAAACCCTGGCGGAGATGTCACCTGATGAGGTTCTCAGGACGGTGGAAGTTTCCGGTCTGAGGGGGCGGGGCGGCGGCGGGTTCCCCGCCGGCTTCAAGTGGCGGCGCGCCGTGGATAATGCCCGGGAGAATCCGGGGCCGGTCTACGTGATAGCCAACGGAGAGGAAGGAGACCCTGGGGCCTTCATGGACCGGGCCATCATGGAGGGCGATCCCCACGCGGTCATCGAAGGCATGATAATCGGGGCCTACGCCCTGGGAGCAAACCAGGGCTTCCTCTATGTCCGCCATGAATATCCCATCGCCATTCAACACCTTGCCATCGCCCTCCACCAAGCCCAGGCCCTGGGATTGCTGGGAAAGAACATCCTGGGTTCGGGTTTCGATTTCGACCTCCAGATTAACCGGGGCGCCGGAGCCTATGTCTGCGGCGAAGAGACGGCGATTATTGCCTCCCTGGAGGGCCGGGTGGGTGAACCTAGAACCCGGCCTCCCTTCCCGGCACAGGAAGGGTTGTGGGGCCGGCCCACCGTGATCAACAACGTGGAAACCTGGGCCAACGTCCCCCACATCATCGACCGGGGAGCCGAGTGGTACGCTAAGCTGGGGGTGCCCCACAGCACCGGGACCAAGATCTTTTCCCTGGTGGGCAAGGTGAAAAACAATGGCCTGGTGGAGGTGCCCATGGGCATCAGCCTGGGCCGCCTGGTGGAAGAGATCGGGGGTGGAGTGCCCGGCCAGGAGCATTTCAAGGCCGTCCAGACGGGTGGACCTTCAGGAGGGATAATTCCCTATGAATTAAAAGAAGCATTCACGGATTATCATTACCATCCCCCAGACCTTATCCCCGAAAGGAAAGAAATTTCCGTGGACTTCGATTCCATGGCTCAGACCGGGTCGATCATGGGAGGCGGGGGCATGATCGTCATGGATGACCACGATTGCGTGGTGGACGTGGCCCGCTATTTCCTGAATTTCCTCCACGAGGAGTCCTGCGGCAAGTGTCTGCCCTGCCGGCTGGGCCTGAAGGGCATGTTGGAGTTCCTGGACCGCTTTGCCCGGGGCCAGGGCGCGCCGGAGGACATCGACGCCCTGGAGAGCCTGGGGCAGGCCCTGGTGGACGGGTCGCTGTGCGGCCTGGGCCGCGCCGCCCCCAATCCCGTACTTACCAGCATCCGGTATTTTAAGGACGAATACCTGGCCCACATCCTAGACCACAAATGCCCGGCGGGAGTCTGCCGGGACCTCATCACCTACCGCATCGACCCGGGAGTCTGCAATGGCTGCGGGCTGTGCGCCGCTGATTGCCCTGGGGCGTGCATCAGCGGCAAAAAAAAGAAGGCCCACGTCATTGACGCCGGGGCCTGCATCCGCTGCGGGGCCTGCCAGGCCGTGTGCCCGGTGGACGCCGTGCGCGTGGCTTAAGGAGGTGCGCCCATGACGCCTAAAAAGCAAAAGCCGGAGATGATCAACTTCACCATCAACGGCCGGAAAGTGCAGGCCAAGCCGGACTGGACCATCCTGGAAACCGCCAGGCTGAACCACATCCATATTCCCACCCTGTGCTTCCACCCCGCCATCACGCCCTGGGGGAGCTGCCGCCTGTGCGTGGTGGAACTCCGCTACGGAAAGCGGGGGAAGATCGCGCCCTCCTGTCTCACCCGGCCGGTGCCCGAACTGGAAGTGTTCACCGATTCGGAGCGGGTGCAGAATGTGCGGCGCTGGGTCCTGGAGATGCTCCTGGCCGAGTGCCCGGCTTCCCGGGAGATCAAAGACCTGGCCGCTGGGTACGGCGTCACTTCCACCCGGTTCGGCATTACCGACCCCACGGAGCAATGCCTCAGGTGCGGCCGGTGCGTGGCGGTGTGCTATGAGGTGGTGGGGGTTCAGGCCCTGACCTTCGGTTCCCGGGGGGTGAAGAAAAAGTTGGAGACTCCCTACCGCATTCCCAACAGCGCCTGCATCGGCTGCGGCTGCTGCGTCTCGGTGTGCCCCACCGGCGCCCTGCAGGACAGGCTGGACACCGTCCGGGGCGACCTGTCCCGGCGCACCGGCCACGGCTTTGCCCACTAAGGGGAGGTGATAACATGAAAACAACCCAAGCCCTGAAACCAAGCGAGCCAGAGCCGCGGCTGGGGATATTTATCTGTGAATGCGGGGAGGAAATTGCCCCCAAGGTGGATCTGGCCGTCCTGGCGCAAACGTTGGCCCAGGACCCCCGGGTGGAGCACGTGGAAATCCTGCCGTTTTCCTGTCTCGCCCCCGGGTTGGACCGCGTCCGGGAGGTGGTAGCCCGCAAAGAGCTCACCCGCCTCATCGTCGCCGGCTGCGAGAGCCGCCTCCTGCACAAGAAATTCGACGAGGCCCTGGCGGCTTTGGGAGTAAAGGAAGAACAGATCGACCTGGTGAATCTCCGGGACCATGTGGCCCGGGTCCACCAGGACTCGCCCCGGGAACTAGCCGGTAAGGGGGCCAAACTCATCCGGGCTTCCCATGCCTGGCTAGAGACCCTGAAACCGGCTCCCCGGCTTCGCATCGACTACCAGGGGCCGGTCCTGGTGCTGGGCGGGGGCATTGCCGGCTTTGGCGCGGCCCAGGAACTGGCCGGGCAGGGGGTGGAAACCGTCATCGCCCTTAACCGGGCCCCGGAGGAGGAAATCCTCCGAGCCCACGCCATCTACCCCGGAGATGCCCACTGCTTCGACCGCCTGCGGGACATCATCCAGGAAGTGGCTGCCTCTCCACTGGTCCGCACGGTCCGGGCCGGGGAACTCCAACAGGTCTCCGGCAGGTTCGGCGGCTACACCGTCACCTTTGCCGCGGCGGAAGGGGAGGAGGCATTGGACGTGCAGGCCGGGGCCATCATTGCCGCCCTGGATTGGGAGGTGGCACACCAACTTCCGGAGAGCGGCCATGACGGGGAGCGCATTATTTGCCAGGTGGAAATGAACGAGTTTATCAGGGACGGCCAGCTCCTGAGCGGCAAGATAGTTTTCTGGGTCAACGATATGGAGTCCGGCCAGCCTTTTGCCGCGCACCTTTCCCTGGAGGGCGCCTGGAATATGGCTACCCATCTCCGGGAAAATCTTCCCGAGACCCGGGTGTCCATCCTCTACGACAGCAGCCTCCCCATCCCCTTCGGCACCTTTGACCGGGCCCGGGCCCGGCATCTGGGCATCGCTCTAATCCCTTATGACGCCAAGGTCCGCCCCCAGGTGAAAAGCGAATATATCTCTTTCAATCGGATGAATATCCAGACGGAACAAGACCTGGGCTGGGATCTGCTGGTGCTCTCGCCCCGGCGCAAACCGGGGACTGGGGATCTGCGGATCGCCAAAATTCTAGGCCTCGAAGTCAAAGAAGAAGAGTTCCTGGAGAGGTCTCCCCAGATGGTGCGCCCGGACCAGGTGGTCCTGGGTGAGAAGCTCATCGTCGGCTCCGCCTGCCAGCCCTGCGACCTGCTGGGTGCTTTGAGCCAGGGGCGTCGGGTGGCAAAGAAAATCGGGGCCCTGGTCAAGAAAGCCCAGGCCGGTGAACTCTATGCGCCCCCGGTCATTTCCATCATGGACCAGAATAAATGTTCGGTGTGCACCCTCTGCCGGGAAGTCTGCGACTGCCTGGCTATCCAGCCGGTGAGCGGCCCGGTGGAGGGCCTGGGCCGCGATGTCCCCCGGATGGTGGACCCCATGCTTTGCACCGGAGAGGGCACCTGCGCGGCCTCCTGTCCGGAAATGGCCCTCACCCTGCAGAATTGCACCCTGGCCCAGCACGAGGCCCGGGTGACCGCCCTGGCCCAAAGCCTGGCGGCCAACGAGGTGATGGGGTTTGGCTGCCAGTGGAGCGGTGCGGCCGCGGCGGACCAGACCGGATTGCGGGGCCTGACCTACAACCGGCGTTTTTATCTGCTGCCGGTGCGCTGTCTGGGCCAGATTGACCCGGTGGTCATGGGCCGCGCCTTCCTGGAGGGAGCCAACGGTCTCCTCCTCATCGGCTGCAACCCAGAGGAATGCCACCACAGCTACGGCATCGACCATACCTGGAGCCGGGTCTGGGTCCTTAAAAAGCTTCTGGACCTGTGCGGTCTGGAGCGGGAGCGCATCGCCCTGGCCCACAGCGACATCACCAGGCCGGACCAATTCGTGGGCACGGTAGAGAGCTTTATTAAAACCATCGATACCCTGGGCCCCATTAATCGCGGCGCCGAGACCCAAAGCCGGCTTCAGGCCCTTTATGACATGCTTCACGGCTACCGGGTGCGCTGGGTCCTGGGGGTCAGCCTGCGCCGGCCCTGGGAGACCTCATATCCCATGCACATGCCCAACCCTGCGGCTTATGATCGCACTTTGACGGAAATCGTTACTGAGGAGTTTTTCCGGGCCCGAGTGAGAAATCTGCTGCGGGTTAAAGGCAAATCGTTGCCGCTTCCCGACATCATCCAGGCTTTGGGAGTAGACGAGGAGCGGGCTCACGATTACTTAAAGGACATGGGCCATGAGGGCCTCATCTCCATTGTCTTCATCAACCGCACCCTGTACTACGGTTTGCCCTTCGGCCCTCAATGACCGGGCTTCCCGGGCGGCGGCCAGACCTGCCGCCCAGGAAGCTTTTCCCGTCATATTTAGCCCGAGCAATTTACCCAAGAAAGTGATGGCGAGACAATTTTTTAAGCTTGCTGGTGTTGCTATCTGCTATCTATCTGGCTCTCGTATCCCGATAACCAGGCATCAGTAGGAGGAACATATATTGACCTCTGACCCACCCTCGCCCTTTCTCTCCCCCACCCCGGACAACAACCCTGGTTGAAACGTGAACGCCGCCAGAAGCGGATAACGCTTTTTTAGGCCCTATCTACGGAGGGGGATCGGCCAGATTTCGCTGCATGGGTGGACGAGGGGAGCCTGGTGCCAGGTGGCAGGGACCGGGCCATAGGCGGGGCATAGTGCTCTAAGCGATGAGACCAAGGCTTGAGGCATGGGGGTAATATTTTGTGACCCGTGCAGGTAAAGGGAAGGTCGGTAGACGAAAGGGCGCCCTGGGTTTGGGCGCCTGTTCTATTTTCAGGCCGTAGCACCCTTAAATTTGCTAGCCAAAATGCTAGCCAGAAACAAAAAAGGGGTAGCTCAATTTGGCTAACCCCTTAATTTCTTTGGTGGGCCGTCGGAGACTCGAACTCCGAACCTAGTGATTAAGAGTCACTTGCTCTACCAATTGAGCTAACGGCCCGGAGGCAAATTCCGCTTGAATATACTGGCCTGTAGAAAAATTGTCAAGGTGGCTGCGGTCCTCCTTTCCGCTAACCAAGGGCGCAGATCGGTTGTCTGTCCTGACTATTCTGCCCAAGGCCCCTCCTCAATGGTGTTTAACAGCCCCTTTTTCATTTCCTGGCCTCTCTTGCCGCCCATCTTGGGAAAACCCAATTTAACCCCTAACTCTGCCGAGACTCGCGATTTCAAACCTTACCTCCCGGGAAGGGGTCACCCGGATGAACGAATAATTTAGTTATTCTATTAAGATACGCCATTTACCGCGCCAGCTATCCTTCACAGACTCCCCTGCCACTGATCTGCAATCGTTTTAAGGCGCCATCTCCTGATAAAGCCGTTTTCCTTTTCGATTAGAACAACCTCCTTGGTTTATCCCATTCATTATCCATCTAAATTTCTCTACGCCCACGAATACCCTCGGCAGATCCGAGGCCGGCGTAACAGCCGGCGCGGCCAGGCGCGGGAGGTAAGCGCATCCCTCAATCCCATCCTGGGTCAAATGACCTACCTGTGCTGGAAAGATTAAAGAAATTCAATATGATCAGCCTCACGATCAGGGTCTGGAGCTAATCAAGGTCTGGGGAATTTTTTCCGGATGAAACGAGGCAGGGGCCAAGAACTGAATCTGGATGGGCTGATTGGTCTGGCATAACCATCATTGCACTTACCCCGGCGTTCCAGCCATTACGAGAGAAGGAAGCAGGGTATGGGAAAAGATTGGTTTAGCCGGAAGTCTCCCCCGACCCTGGCGCTGGAGCCGCTGGCGTCAGGCGCGGAGAGGGGCGGACTAAGGGCCATGGCCAGATCATCCCTGTTTGATGGACTTCCGCCCCTGGATTTGGAGAATATTCCGCTGCTGCTGGATCGTCTCAACGGCCGCCTGGGCGCCGATATAGACCGGCTGGAGGTGCAGATCAAGGGGCGCCTCAGCGACCAGGAGGGCAGACTCAGGAATCTGGAGGGCCGTGTGGGCCAGCAGGAGAACTGCCCTTGCCAGGTCCACCGGGACCCGGGGCACAAATGCCCGATCCTGGTCATTATGGACCGGCTCAATATCATGCAGCGGCGCATGGCCTGGTACGCGGGCATCTTTGCGGCGGCCACTGCCATGTTATACGCCCTGCCCAATTTGCTGTGGCTGCTCAAGAGAGGCTTTTGACTTTGCTTTTAATTTACACCGAAAACCGAAAACCGGAGGTCAGCGTGGACCACCTGGAACTCTTGAAGAAGGGCGCCCTGGCCGAGAAGCGGGAGCGCTTCCGGAATCTCCTCATCCGCATCGACCAACTCATCGCCGCCATCCAGCTCAACACCTTCCGCATCCACGATGAGGACCTGGATTCCATCAAGGAGGACCACGCCCTGGCGGCCGCCAAGGAATTGGCCGCGGTGCTGAAGCTGGCTAGGCAACTGAAGGCGGAGCTGGAGGATTGAGCTTTGGGCGACCTCAAGAAACATAGCTGTTTAAACCAGGCGGAGCGTCTCTTCGTTCATGAAGGCCGCACCCTGGAGGAGATCACCACCCGGCTCTCGGTGGACCTTACCACATTATTAGACTGGCAGAATAAAGGCGAGTGGGACAGAAAGCGCAGTGCCATCCTGGCAGACCCCGAAAATCTGGCGGAGCGGCTGCGGCTGGCCCTGGGAAAGATGCTGGCCGCCTTGGAAAATGGGGAGGAACTGGACCCCAAGGCCTTCGATACCATCGCCAAGGCCGCGACGGCCATCAAAAACCTGGACCGAGGCAATTACGATTTAAAGGTGGCGGGCCTTAAGGTGATGGAGGACTTCGCCGGCTTTTTGAAGGAGCAACTGGGGGAGCCGGAAGAATTGCAGCTTATCGGCTCCCGCATCCGGGCCTGGTTCAGGAGTTTGGAGTAATCGGCGTTAATCGGCGTTCATCTGCGGTTAAATATTAGCCGCCGATACACGCCGATGAACACAGATTCCGAAAACGAAAACCATTAACCGGAGGAAATAGAAATGAAGGCATCATTGAAAGCGCTGTTGGCCGTATCTTTGGCCGTGTCCCTGCTGCTTACCGGCTGCGCCGCGGTGGAAAACTTTCTGTGCAGCAACCGGGTGACCATCGAGAACGACATCACCGCGGCCCAGGCGGCCATCGCCGCGGTGCAGGCCGAATACGGCGCGGTGATCCCGGCTGAGGCCCAGCTCATCATCACCGCGGCCAACGCGGTGATCACCACCGGGGAGAATATCCTCAACAACGACGTCTGCCCCACCGACGCGGAAGTACAGAGTGTGCAAAACACCGCGGCCGCTTTGGAGCAGGCGAAGGGGAAGGCGGGCTGGAAGTAGCGCCGCCGCCCTCGGCGGCGAAGGCATGAGGACCGCAGGCGGGGACGCCTGCGCCACTAATACGGGAGAGAAATATGCTCATTGACCATCGCCTCGTCAAATTAGGGAAGCTACCTTACCGGCACGACCGGCGCTCGCTGCAGCTGGCCAAATACCTGGTCACGCCGCCACCGTGCCCGGACGTCTATGACTGGCTCCCCAAGGTGAGCAAATTCGGGCCTATGGGAAACCTGGAGGTAGGCGACTGTACCTGCGCCGGCGCCGGCCACCTGATCCAGATGTGGACCGCCAACCAGGGCCGCGAAAAAATCCTCCCGGACGGAGATATCCTGGCCCTTTACTCGAAGCTATCGGGCTATGTGCCCGGAAACCCGGCTACCGATGTCGGCCTGTATCTCCCGGATGTGCTCAAATATTGGCAGAAAACCGGCATCGACGGCCACCGGATCGGCGCCTACGTCCAGGTAGACCCTACCAACAAGCTGCACCTGGCCCTGGCCTGCTACTATCTGTTCGGCGGCGTCTATTGCGGCGTGGCCCTCCCCTTGAGCGCCCAAAACCAGGATAAATGGCAGGTGACCGATCCCAGCCTGACCGGCAACGCGGCTCCCGGCTCCTGGGGCGGCCACTGCGTGCCGATGGGCGCCTTTGATCCCCTGGGGGGCATCTTCGTCACCTGGGGAGAAGAACAATACGCCTACGCAGACTTCATCGCCGCCTACTTCGATGAAGCCTGGGCGATTATCAGTCAGGACTTTCTGGACGCGAAGGATGAGACGCCCCTGGGGTTCGACTTGGCGACGCTGAATCAGGATTTGCAGGTGGTGACGGCATAGCATAGTTACCAGTTCCCAGTTGCCAGTTACCAGTAAAGGCAATGCCAGTTATCAGTGGCCAGTGGCCAGTAAAGGCAAAATCAAAAGATAAAAAGCTAAAAACTCAAAACTCAAATGCTGACTCTAAAACAAAAATTCACCAAGCCGGAGTTTCAAAGGCAGTACACCGAGATCCTGGGCCGGCTTTTCCGGGAGGTCAACGCCTTCGCGGACGTGAGCGAATCCGCCAAAGAGGCGCGGCGGAGCCAAACGCTGGCTGACCCCTTCGCCTTCTTCACCACCTATCTCCCCCATTATTTCTCTCAGGAGTTCGCCCCCTTTCATCATGAGTTGGTGGCCCTGCTGGAGCAGCGGCCGGCCAGTTCCCAGAAAAAGCAAAGTCAAAAGATAAAACCGCCGGAAACTGGGAACCGGGAACTGGGAACTTTAGTCCTCACCCCCGTCGTGGTGGCCGCGCCCCGGGAGTTCGCCAAGACCACCATCACCTCCTTCGGCTACGTGCTCCACCAGATCGCGCACCACCTGCGCCACTTCATCATCATCGCCTCCGACACCGAGGACCTGGCCAGCGACCTCACCGGCTACCTCTACCTGGAGCTGCTCCACAACGAGCGCCTCAAGTGCGATTTCGGCGAGCTGGTCCGGGACCACTGGGCGGTGGACGATTTCGTGACCCTCACCGACGTCCGGCTCAAGGCCCGGGGCCGGGGGCAGCGCCTGCGGGGATTGAAACATAAGCAGCACCGCCCGGACCTGATCATCCTGGACGATCTCGAAAACGACCAGCAGGCCCGCTCGCCGGAGCTGGTCAAGAAGCTGCTCTCCTGGATCACCGGCGCGGTCTATCCCGCCATCGAGGCCTCGGGCTCGCTCTTCTGGATCGGCACCATCCTGGCCCGCCAGAGCGCCCTCCACACCGCCATCCATTCGGAGGAGGAGCCCTGGCGCCACTGGACCAGGCGCCTTTACCGGGCCCTGGAAGATGTGGTGGCGCCGGCGTCCCCGCCTGCGAACCTCGCCGGCAGGGACGCCGGCGCCACCGGCGGCGCGACCTCCCTCTGGCCGGGGCGCCACCCCGTGGCCAAGCTCCTGGAGCAAAAGCGCCTCATGGGCTCCTTGGCCTTCAACCGGGAGAAGCAGAACGACCCCGTGGACGAGGGAGGGGTCTTCCAGGAGGCCTGGTTCCGGTTTTACCATTCCGGAGACCTTAGCGGCAAGGACCTGATCGTGGCGGGGTTCTTCGACCCCTCCATCGGCACCGGCGAGACCGCGGACTATAAGGCCGTCCTCACTGTGGGGCTGGAGCGCCAGGAGATGATTTTTTACGTCCTGGACGCCTACATCCGCCGGGGCACCCTGGACGAGGCGCTACGCGCCGCCTTCATCCGCCACGAGCAATGGAATTACTGGCTCTTCGGGGTGGAGGACAATCTCTTCCAGCGCCTGCTGCTGCGGGAGTTCGACCGCCTGGGCCGGGAGCGGGGCGTGGTACTGCCGGTCCGGGGCGTCACGGCCAGGACCGCCAAGGAGACCCGGATCTCCCGGCTTTCGGCCCTGGTGGAGCGGGGCCAGATCCGCTTCTGCCGGGGCCAGGGGAATCAGGACCTGCTTCTGGAGCAGCTCCTCTATTTTCCGGCCCGGACGGTCCACGACGATGGCCCCGACGCCCTGGAAGGCGCCATGGGGCTCCTGGAGGGGGGCGCCGGCATGGGAATCTTCGCTTATTACAAAGGGGAGTTTGACATGATGGTGGCTGAGGAGCGGAGGCTGCATGGATAGTTCCAGTTTCCAGTTGCCAGTAAAAGCAAAGGCAAGGACATGACAACCTCCACCGAGAACCGAGAACTGAGAACTGGGAACTGAGAACTGAGAAATGGGAGCTTTTTAATGGCTGAACCCAAATCCATACCGCTGACCCCGGAGATCATCAGCGCCGTCCAATGGGCCGCGGGGCGCCGTTTCACACCCACCGGCACTGGCGCCTCGCCGGGCCAGCCGGACCCGAGCCAGGATTTCTTCGGGCCGGGGCTGCCGCTGCCGCCCCTGGCGCCTCCCGCCGCCGCTGGCCGCCAGTTCTACTGCCCGGTGGGCTACAACCTGCTGGTCACCCCCCGGGGCGACCTGCCCATCTCGTTTCTGGATCTTAGGAACCTGGCCCAGAACTGCGACCTGGTGCGCCTGGTGATCGAGATCCGCAAGGACCAGATCAGCAAGATGGATTGGAGCGTAAAGCCCATAGAAAAAGACGTAGGGGCGGCGTCTCGCCGCCCAGGGCGGGGAAACCCCGCCCCTACGGCCTCCGCGCCAGCCGAGGTCCAGGCCCGGGAGGCCACGGCCCTCCTGAAGCGCCCCGACCGGATACACTCCTTCAACGCCTGGATGCGGATGCTCCTGGAAGACATGCTGGTGATCGACGCGGCCACCCTCTACCCCAGGCTAACCCGGGGGGGCGGCCTCTACGCCCTGGAGGTGGTGGACGGCGCCACCATCCGCCCCATCATCGATGAGGGCGGCCGCACCCCGCTCCCACCGGAGGCGGCCTATCAGCAGATCATTAAGGGCCTGCCGGCCACCGACTATACCCGGGAGGAGCTGCTCTATTATCCCCGCAACCTTTTGAGCTGGCGCATCTACGGCTTCTCGCCGGTGGAGCAGATCATCATCATCACCAACGTCATTCTGCGGCGCCAGATGCACCTCCTGCAATACTACACCGACGGCAACCTGCCCGACGCCCTGCTGGAGGTGCCGGAGAACTGGTCCACCGCCCAAATCGCCGAGTTCCAGCAATACTGGGACGCCCTGCACGCCGGCAACACCGCCCAGCGGCGCCGGGGCAAATGGGTGCCCCACGGCACGCCCCCGCACCTGATGAAGGAAGGAGACCTGAAGTCCCCCATCGACGAATGGTTCGCCCGGGTGGTGTGCTACGCCTTTTCGGTGTCGCCCCAGCCCTTCGTGCAGACCATCAACCGGGCCACCGCGGAGACCGCCCAGGAGGCGGCGCTCTCCGAGGGGCTGGCGCCCCTGATGGAATGGATGGCGGACTTCATCAACTACGTCCTCCAGGGGTTCGGGTTCGACTTGGTTGCGTTCGCCTGGATGCAGGACAGCGCCATGGATCCCGAGGTGCAGGCCCAGATCGACGACCTGGACGTGCGCAACGGCATCCGCCTGCGGAGCGAGATCCGGGCCTCCCGGGGCCTGGAGGACGACGGCGCCCCCGACTTCATCATGACCACCACCGGGGCGGTGCTGGTGAGCGAAATCGGCCAGGAGGCCGCGGCCGCGCTGCCGGAAGAGGAAGCGCCCCCGGATGATGAGGCGGCGGCGGAAGGCAAAGGGCAAAAGTAAAAAGGCAAAAGGTAAAGACCGGAGAGCGGAAGAAATCGTTATCTCAGACTGGCTCAGGAGCGCACAAATGCCGGATAAGGAATATCCACACCCCGACCCGCCCGGACCGGCGCCTTCGCCGGTGAATCTCAAGATCGAGGCGGTGGTCACCTGCGTCTCGTATGGCGATTATCTGGCCTGGACGCTGCCGGCCAATAAGCAGCACTTCAACCGGATGGTGGTGGTCACCCGGCCCGACGATAAACATACCCAACAATTGTGCGCCTATTACCATGTCGAGTGTTACCCCACCTATGACTGGCACCGGAATGACGACGCCTTTAACAAGGCCAAGGGCATCAATTACGGCCTGTCGAAATTGGAGAAGGACGGCTGGGTGGCGCACCTGGACGCGGATATCTATCTGCCGCCCCGGACCAGGACCTTCCTGCAAAGAATCTCCCTGGACCCGGCGAGCATCTACGGCATCGACCGCATGGAGTGCAAGAGCTTTGCCGATTGGATCAAGTTCTTGAGCTCGCCGGATCTCCAGCACGAATGGGAGATCTTCGTCCATCCCCGGCCCTTCCCCCTGGGCGTGCGCATCGCCAGGCTGGACCGGGACGGCTATGTCCCCATCGGCTATTTTCAATTATGGAATCCCAAGGGATCGGGGGTTTGGTTTTATCCCGAGCATCATACCACCGCGGCCAGGAGCGATATGCTGTTCGCCATGCAGTGGCCCAGGGATAAGCGCCATTTGCTCCCGGAAATCATCGCCATCCATCTGGAAAGCGAGTGCGTGGAAATGGGGGCCAATTGGAAGGGAAGGAAGACCAGGCCATTTGGCCTGTAAGGCAAAAGTAAAAAGGCAAAAGGCAAAAGGCAAAAGGAATTCTTTTTTACTTTTAACTTTTGATTTAATCGGCCTCTTGGCAGAGACAAAATACGGCAAACGGCAAACAGCAAAAAACCGGAGAGACTATGCAAAAGATAATGTTCGCCCAATTCGTCAAGGTCAATGAAGCCACCGGGGAGTTCACCGGGATCGCCGCGGAGGAGATCCCCGACCAGGCCGGGGAGATCTTCGACTATGAGGCCTCCAAGCCCCTGATCAAGGCCTGGTCCGACGACTCCTTCGCACACAGCGGCGGCAAATCCCGGGGCAACCTCCGGGCCATGCACGACCCCAAACGGGCCGCGGGCCTGCTCACCGCCATCACCTTCAATGATGATTTAAAGCGCGTCGAGGTGAGCGGCCAGGTGGTGGACACGGAGGAACTGGCGAAGCTGGCCAAAGGCGTCTATACCGGGCTGTCTTTCGGGGGCTCCTACGCCTGGCGGAAGCAGGACGGCATCCACGTGCGCTACGCCGCCAAGCCGGTGGAGCTGTCCCTGGCCGACAAGCCCTGCGTCCCCACGGCCCGCTTCACCCTGGTGAAGGCCGACGGCTCCGAGGTGGAACAAGCCTTTAGTAGCACAGGTTTGAAACCTGTGCCACTGGATAAGATCGCGGCCCGGGAGGACGTCGACCCCAAGGCAGGCGAGAAGAAATACGGGGACGTGAAGTTCGCCGACGAGACGAACAAGAAATATCCCATCGACACCGGGAAGCACATCCGGGCCGCCTGGAACTACATCAACAAGGAGAAGAACGCCGCCAGGTATTCCGCCGAGGACCTGAAAACCATCAAGGGCAAGATCATTGCCGCCTGGAAGGAGAAGATCGACAAGGAGGGTCCCCCCTCGGCGGAGAAAAACGTAGGGGCGGGGTCTCCCCGCCCGGGCGGCGTGACGCCGCCCCTACACAAGGGTCTCTACCAGGTGAGCTGGTTCGCTCAACTGCTGGAATCCCTCACCGATCTCGCCACCGGCCTCGATTGGGAGGCAGCCGCGGAAATGGACGACTCCATGCTCCCCGGGCAGTTCAAGGAGTGGTTGAGCCAGGGGTGCGAGATCCTCAAGGCCCTGGCCTCCGAGGAGTTGGACGAACTGCTGAGCGACCTGAGCAAGGTGGCCGCAGGGGCCGGGTCTCCCGGCCTGGGCGGGGGAAGCCCGTCCCTGCAGAAAGCCGGCGCCCGCCATTCCGCCGCGGACCAGGAGCGCATCCAGGCGGTGCATGACCACTCCGTCGAACTGGGCGCCGACTGCCCCGGCGCGGAGAAGGCCGTAGGTGCGGGTTTAAAACCCGCCCCCAGGGAAAATCTGGGAAAAATCCTCCAGGCCAGGGATGAGGAGCTGGCCAAGGTGAGCGCCGACCTGGCCAAGGTCTCCGCCGAAAACGAGGCCCTCTCCCTGGAAGTGGAAAAGCTCAAGTCCGAGCCGGCCCCGGCCAAGGGCGCGCTCAAGGCGGTCCCCAAGGAGGCGGACAGCCTTGCCAAGAGCACCGAGCCCGAGGAGCCCCGGACCGCCCTGGAGGAGATCTCCCTGGCGCACCGGAAGCCTTTTTTAATTCGTTGAATCGGCGAATATCGGCATGTATCGGCGGCTAATTTTTAACCGCAGATGAACGCCGATGAACACAGATTTCCAAAACCGAAAACCGAAAACTGGAGGTTAAAATGAACCCCACCGCTGAAACCCTCGAACTTCTGAAAAGCGCCAAGGTCCTGGACGCTGCCGAAATGGCCAAAGCGGGCATCACCATCGCCCAGGGCCTGGTGGCCTACGACCTGGAACCCGCGGCCAAAAAACTCTATCCCTTGATCACCCCGCTCCGGAACAGCATCAGCCGGGTCGGCGGCGGCGTTGGCACCGCGGTGCACTGGCTGTCGGTCACCGGCATCAACGTGGCCCGCCTCTCCCCGGGCGTCTCCGAGGGGAAGCGCGGCGGCGCGGTGTCCCTGAACACCACCAGCAACATGGCGGCCTACAAAACCCTGGGCCACGAAAGTTTCGTGACCTTCGAGGCCGAAGAGGCTAGCCTCCCCGGCACCGACAACCGGGCCCTGGCGATCCTCACCACCCTGCAATCCCTCATGCAATCCGAGGAATTGGTCCTCCTGGGCGGCAACGGCGACCTGGCCCTGGGGCCAACCCCCACTCCGACCCTGGCCGATCAGCTCACCGGGGGCGCTCTGGCCGCCAACGCCGCCTTTGCGGTGGTCTGCGTGGCCCTCACCCTGGAAGGCTACCTGGCCGCCTCGTTACCCGGCGGCATTCAGTTGAACATCACCCGCAACAACGCCGACGGCAGCACCGACACCTACGGTGGCGGCGCGGCCCAGGCGAGCGCCCCGGCCAGCATCACCACCGCCAACGACGGCAACGCCACCCATGGCCTCAAGGCCAGTGTGGCCCCGGTCAACGGCGCCATGGCCTACGCCTGGTTCTGGGGGCCGGCCGCGGGGCCTCAGCTCTTAGGGGCGATCACCACCATCAACAGCGTCCTCATCCTGGCCGCGGCCATGGGGACCCAGACCGCCGCCAGCCTCCCGGCCGCGGACAACAGCGTCAACGGCCTGCTGTTCGACGGCCTGATCACCCAGATCTGCACCCCCGGCTCCGGCTCCTATGTCCACGTCATGCCCACCGGCGCGCCGGGCGTCGGCACTCCCCTGACCCCCGACGGGGCCGGCGGCATCGTCGAGATCAACTTGGCCCTGGAGGCCTTCTGGAACAACTACCGCCTGAGCCCGGATATCATGTACGTCAACGCCCAGGAGCTGCTGAACATCACCGCCAAGGTGATCGCCGGCGGGGGCGCCCCCCTGTTCCGCTTCAACGTGGACGCCCAACAGGGCGCGGTGGCCGACGTCACCCTGACCGCGGGCTCGGTGATCGGCTCCTATCTCAACAAGTTCACGATGGGCGGCGGCCAGTTGGTCCGGGTGATGTTGCACCCCAACCTGCCGGCGGGCACCATCCTCTTCCGATGCGAGCGGATTCCCTACGCCCTCACCGACGTCACCAATATCATCCAGGTGAAGACCAGGCGGGAATACTACCAGATCGAATGGCCGCTCCGGACCCGGCAGTGGGAGAGCGGGGTCTATTACTCCGGCGTGCTCCAGAACTACTTCCCGCCGGCCTTCGGGGCGATCTTCAACATCGCCAACGGGTAACGGTGCCGCCCTCGGCGGCGGAAGGCAAAAGTAAAAAGTAAAAAGGCAAAATAAAAGAAGGCAAAAGGTAAAAGGTTTTCTTTTCTACTTCTTACTTTTAACTTTTGCCTTCCCCGGAGGGGCATCATGGTGCGACTAAAGGGCGACCCCAACGTGGGCGGCGTGAGCTACGACGGCAAGGAATATCCGCTGGTCAAGGGCTGCGTGGAGGTGCCGGAGGAGGCCGCGTCGGTGCTTCTGGGCCGCGGCTGGGGATTTACCCTGGTAGGGGGAAAGCCGGATATGCAGCCGGTGGCGGAGGCGCCCCCGGGGAACGGCGAACCGGGTGCGCCGAAAGGCAAAAGTAAAAAATAAAAAGGCAAAATGAGGAACAAAAAAGATGGAAACGAGGGTTGAATTGTCCCCGGAAGCCCAAAAGGCGGTCCCTGCCGATAAATACCGCGCCGATCCGGTCAAGAAGTGCACCGAGATCATCGAGGCGGCGCTCCAGGAATACGGCTGTAGTTTTCAGGTGGTCATGGTCCCTCAGGTGACGGTGATACCGAAACCAAGGTCGTAGGGGCGGGCTTTCCGGTGGGGCGGCCCTCCGTGGCCACCAGCTAGGGCAGGCAGGGACGCCTGCCCCACCAAAACAGAAAACGGGGTTCTAAATGGATCTCACCACATTGGCCAACGCCAAGCAATGGCTCGGGATCAGCAGCGATACCGACGACGACCTGCTGACGCGCCTGATCTCCGCGGCCAGCTCCTGCATCGAGACCTACCTGAGCCGCGGCCTGGGCAGCCAGGACTACGTGGAGATCAGGGACGGCCACGGCGGCCACGTCATGACCTTTTGGGAGTCTCCGGTGACCGCGGTGGCCGGGGTTGCGGTGAACGGCGTTTCCCTCCCCCTGGCGCCGGACACCGTGACCCCAGGCTATCGCTTCACCAGGACACGCATCATTTTGCAGGGCCATCGCTTCACCCAGGGCTACGGCAACGTCAGCCTGAACTACACCGCGGGCTATGAGACCATCCCCCTCGACCTGGAGCAGGCCTGCATCGAATTGATCTCCTGGCGCTACAACGAGCGCCAGCACATCGGCCAGAGCGGCAAATCCCTGGAAGGGGCCAACGTCACCTACATTGTCCAGGACCTGCCCCCGGACGTCAAAACGGTGCTGGACCGTTACCGGCGCGTGGCGCCGGTGTGAATAGTAAGCAGTTGCTGCTCACTGCTCACTTGGGAACCAACAAATGATACAAGCCTGGATCATCGGCGCCGAAGGAGTGATCGACCGCCTGGACCAGATCCCGGGCCAGGTGGCCGCGGCGCTGCGCCGGGCGGTGGAGGCCGAGGCCAGCAAATTGACCGCCTACGTCAAGGAGCAAAAGCTCAGCGGGCAGGCGTTGAAGACGCAAACCGGCGCCCTGCAGCGCAGCATCAACTATCAACTCCAGGATGAAGGCGGCCGAATCGCAGCCACGGTGGGCACCAACCTGGCCTATGCCGCCATCCACGAATATGGGGGCAGCACCCGGGCCCACGTCATCGAGGCCAGCCAGGCCAAGACCCTGGCCTTCCAGATGGGCGGCCAGGACGTGTTCTTTAAACGGGTCAACCATCCGGGCTCGCACATGCCGGAGCGTTCCTTCCTGCGCTCCTCCCTGGAGGAGAACGCCGGCTCTATCCGCGCCGCCATCGAGCAGGCCGTGTGCGAAGTGATCAAGGCATAGGGGTATCGTTTGTAGGGGCGGGGTTTCCCCGCCCAGGGCGGCGAGACGCCGCCCCTACAAAGGAAAATGGGATCTCAAATGAACCGCGAAGCCATCTACAGCGCCCTTTTCGCCCTGCTCTCCACCATCCCGGGGATCGTCACCTTCAGCCGCCGGGTGCGCCACTGGACCGACGTGCCGCCGGTGGAGCAGCCGGCCCTGATCCAGGAGCAGTTTGAAGAGAGCGCCCGCTACGTAGGCCGGGCCTTCCCGGCCAAATGGACCCTGAGCCTCAACCTGGCCCTCTACGTCAACGTGGGCCACGACCAGCACGCCGCTCCCTCACAAACCCTCAACCCCCTCCTGGACGCGGTGCTGGCCGCGCTTATGCCTGCCCCGGGCCAGGAGGAGCAGACCTTAGGCGGCCTCGTTTCCCATTGCCGGCTCAGCGGCAAGGTGCTCATCGCCGAGGGAGGGTCACTGGGCCCCCAGGCCGCGGCCTTGATCCCGGTGGAGATTGTGGTTTCTTAGTAGCCAGTAGTCAGTAGCCAGTAAAGGCAAGATCAAAAGCTAAAAACCCGAAACCGGAGGACGATATGTCTGAAGAACCCCAGGAAGAACCCAAAGAGCAGCCGGCCCCTGCGCCTCAACCCGCGCCGCAGCCAGCGCCTGCGCCGGCGCCGGCGCCCCAGCCGGCCCCTGCGCCTCCGGCTGACCCAGTTCTATTGGTGGAGCGCTGGTGGCAGGATTGGTTCCCCGCGTCCCCGGTGAGCCGGGACACGGCTGCCTGGAACCACGCCTACCAGGCCAAGGAAGACTTGAAAATCAGGCTAAGCAAATAACCCGTAGGGGCGGCGTCTCGCCGCCCAGGGCGGGGAAACCCCGCCCCTACAGAGGCGGGATGCGCTACGCTTTCCCGCCCTACATTTAATTAACAACGGAGGCCATCATGGCAAAGCAATTCTTCTTCGGGGCCGGGACCCTTTACGGCTTGGACAATTCCACCCCGACTCCCACCCCCGTCAAATTCGGCACCTTGCAGGACGTCTCGGTGGAATTCTCCGCGGACGTCAAGGAACTTTACGGCGCCAACCAGTTTCCCGCCCATATCGGCCGGGGCAAGAACAAGATCACCTGCAAGGCCAAGCTGGGCCAGATCCAGGGCGCCATGCTGAACGTCTTCTATTTCGGGCTGCCCAAGAACACCGGCGAGCTGCTGCAGGCCCTGGCCGAGGCGGCTCAGATCCCGGCCGCCGCGCCTTACACGGTCACCGTGGCCAACGGCGCCGCCTTCGCGCAAGACCTGGGGGTGCTCTACGCCGCCAACGGCGCCCCCCTGACCCAGGTGCCCAGCGCCCCCGTGGCCGGGCAATACAGCGTGGGCGCCGGCGGGGTCTACACCTTCGCCGCGGCCGACGAAGGCAAGGCCATCCTCATCGACTACCTCTATAACTCGCCCAGCACCGGGGGAACCATCGCCATCAGCAATCAGCCGATGGGCCTGGCGCCCACCTTCAAGGCGGTCCTGACCGGCGTCACCGACGGCAGGACCATGACCCTGGTCCTCAACCGGTGCATCAGCAGCAAGTTGACGCTGCCCACCAAGAACGAGGATCACCTGATCGTGGAATTCGACTTTTCCGCGATGGCGGACGACAACGACCAGGTGGGCACGCTCACAGTGACCGAATAAATTCGGTCACTGTGAGAAGGCAAAAGTAAAAAGTAAAAAGGCAAAATAAAGGCAAAAGGAATTCTTTTTACTTTTAACTTTTGCCTTTTGCCTTCGCCGGGAGAAATATGACGGAGCCAATAATGACCCTGCTCGATGGAGTTCCTCTGCGCCTCGGAGGTAAAGAATACATACTCCCGGCGCTCAACCTGGCGGCCCTGGAGAAATACTGGCCGGTAATCGAGTCCTGGGGCGAGCCGCCGGCTTCCCTGGTAAGCCGCCTCTCCGAAGGGGCGGAGTTGCTGTATGCGGCGCTGGTGCGCAATTATCCGGAGCTCACCCTGGCCGAGGTCAAGGAGGGCCTGGACCTGGCCTCGTTTCCGGCCGTCCTGGCCCAACTCCTGGAGGTGAGCGGTCTGACGAGGCGCCTCCCGGGGGAACCGCAGGCGGGGAGCGTCCCGACTGGGGCTATCTCTACGCCCGAGTGATCAGCCTCACCGGCTGGACCTGGGAATACCTAGGGCAGCACCTGACGCTGCCCCGCCTCTACGAGATGCAGCGCTACTGGGAGCAACACCCGCCGGTGGGCGACCTGGTGGCCGCCTACCTGGGGTATGAGGGAAAGGCAACAGGCACCAGTAAAAGGCCGCCTGATTACGGCTCACCGGAAGAGCTAATCTCCGCCTTCTCCACTGCGGGCGGCAAGATAGGATAGTTCCCAGTTGATAGTTACCAGTTGCCAGTAAAGGTAAAGCCAAAAGATAAAAACACTGGGAACTGAGAACTGAGAACTGGGAACTGGGGACTGGGAATTAAACATGGCTGACGACTCCCAAATCGAAGTTCTCATAAGCGCCCAAGCCGACAAATTGAAAGACGGCATGGACCAGGCTAAGGCCGCGGTGAGCGGCGCCACCGCGGAAATGAAAGCCTCCCTGGAACAGGTATCGGCGGCCAGCGCGGTCAGCGCCTCTGCCATCATAGAGTCCATGAAGCGGGGCGGGGGCGGCGGCGGTGGCCGCATGGAGGAATGGCGGCAGGAATTGGAGGAGATCAAGGAAGAGGGCAACCTCCTGGATCAATCCAAGGCCCAGGAGCGCGCCTTCTGGCAGGAGAAGCTCGAACTCTGCCAGGAGGGTTCCGCGGATTACCGCCAGGTGAAGCACCGGCTCTACGAGCTGGACGCGGCCGACGCCAAACAAGCGGTGGCGCTGCAAATCGCCCAGATCAAGGGGCAGATGGCCAGCGAAAAGGCATCCTGGACCCAGCGCCTGGCCGATCAGGACCGGATTGTCGCCATCTCGGCCCAGGCCTACGGCAAAGATAGCCTTAATTATCAAAATGCGGTGAACGAGAAAAAGAAGATGCAGGAGGAGGCGGACAAGGCGGACCGGGAGCTGGCGGATAAGCGCCTGGAAAACTCCCTGAAACTGGCCCGGATGGATATTGAGGCGCAGAAGGAGAGATACAAGCAAGAAAAAGACTTAGGGGTGATCTCCGCCAGCGAGGAGCTGGTCCAGGTCAAGGCCCTGAAAGAGCAGGAGATCGCCCTGGAGAAGCAAAACTTCGAGCAGCGCCAGAAAATCTGGGCCCAGTACCCCAAGAAGATGGCGGAGATCCTGCAGGAGGTCCAGGTCGCCGAGAAGAAGAACGCCATGGAAATCCAGAAGATGGAGGCCCAGGCGGCCCAGGACGTCCAGAACAAATGGAAGGCGGCCCTGGCCCCCATTGATTCGGCCATGACCACCGCCATCAACGGCATGATCCAGGGCACCCAGAACCTGCAAAGGGTGGTGGGCCATATCCTCCAGGACATTCTCGCCTCGTATATCAACCTGGCCGCCAAGAGCCTGCAGAACTGGATCGCCACCGAGGCGGCCAAACTGCTGTCCACCCAGACCACCGCCGCCCAGGTGGTCGCCGCGGAAACCGCGGCCGTCCCGGAGGCGTCCACGGCCCAGGCCCTGGCCGACATTCAGGCGATCACCGGCTCCGCGGCCCAGGGCGCCGCGGCCGCGTATGCGGCGATGGCCGGCATCCCGGTGGTGGGGCCGGAAATGGGGGCGGAGGCCGCGGCCCAAACCTATGCGGCCATCATGGCCTTCGCGGGGATGGTCCCCGCCGCGGCCGGCGGCTGGGACGTGCCCGCCGACTCCCTGGCCTATCTCCACAAACAGGAGATGGTCCTCCCCGCTTCCCTGGCCGAGGGGGTGCGGGGCATGGTGGCCGGCGGGGGGAAGGGAGGCGGCGGCGATAACCATGTCCACTTTCACGTCAGCGCCATGGACGGCAGCTCCGTCAAGAGTTTCTTCAAGAACAACCGCAACCACGTGGCCGAGGCGGTCAAATCCGCCATGCGCGACGGCAGAAGGCTTAAATGATAGTTCAAAGTTCAAAGTTCAAGGTTCAAGGTTGAAAATCAAAACCAGAGAAAGACTTTAACTGAGGCTTTTATGAGTAACGCGGTTTTCCCAGCGCTCCGGGGATTTGCCTATCCGGTGATTAAAAAACCCACCTTCTCCACCATTGAGCAGGAGTCGGTGAGCGGCATTAAAAAGCACATCGCCAACTGGGTTTATCCCCGCTGGCAGATCGAGATCCCGGTGGAATTCCTGCTGGACGACGTGGCCCACGACGAGCTGAAGACCCTGGTGGGCTTCTTCCTGGCCCGCCAGGGGCGCTTCGATTCCTTTTTATTCGACGACCCCGACGACGATTACATCGGAGGCCAGGAGCTGGGGCTGGGAGACGGCGCCACCACCACCTTCCAAATGCTCCGGGCCTACGGCGGCTTTATCGAGCCCGTTCTCAATATCAAGAGCCCTCCGGTTCCGGTGGTCTATCTTAATGGCGCGATCCAGGATCCCTCGACCTACGCCATCGCCACCACCGACTCGGGGCTGCTCACCTTCACCACGGCCCCGGCCGCGGGCGCGGTGATCACCGCGGACTTCGGCTACTACTGGCGCTGCATCTTCCAGGAAGATTTAAGCGAGTTCGACAAGTTTATGAACCAGCTCTGGCAACACAAGGGCCTTAAGATTGAAACGGTGAAGTGATTTTCGGAATCGGCGTGTATCGGCGTGCATCGGCGGCCAATATTTAGCCGCAGATTAACGCCGATGAACCCAGATTCCGAAAACCGGAGGCTTAGGTGAGATTCTACCTGATTTTTCTAATGTGCTTTTTTGTTGGCCTCCTATGCGGCTTTGTCCTGGCCGCGGTGCTGGGGGCCAGGACCGCGGCCGATTACCGCTGCCGCCTGCGGCACCAGATTGAGGAGGAGGCCCTGGAGCACGATTGGAAAAAATAGAAAAGAGTTCTCAGTTCCCAGTTTTAGGTTTTCTGGCAACTGGCAACCGGTAACTGGTAACTGGCATATGAAAACCGTATCCCCAGCCCTGGTCGATCTCCTCCGCAGCCGTGATCCGGTCGCGGCCTTCGACCTCTATCAATTCACGCTGCCCGGCGACACGGTGCTCTATTACGGGACCGCCGACGTGCCCATCGTCTATAATGGCGCCTCCTACGGCGGCTCCGTGCGCTGGGACCGCTCCCAGATCGATCTGAAGGCCGGCCTGGAGGCGGACAGCCTCACGGTCAAGGCCTACGCCACCCCCGCCGACCTGGTGAACGGCGTCCCCTTCCATCAATTCCTGCGCCAGGGCGGCTTCGACAACGCCTATCTGCTGCTGCAAAGAGCTTATTATGCGGCCTCGGGGGGCTGGTTTCAAGAAGGCTGGTTTACCCCTCCCGGGTGGTTGCTCGCCGGCCAGGGGATGGGGCCGCCCGCCGGCGTCGTCTGGCTCTTCTCCGGCCTGGTCACCGAGGTGATCACCGGGGGTCTTTCGGCCCAGATCAAGATAGATTCGCACCTCTATACCCTGGACCTGAAGATCCCCCGCAACCTTTACCAGCACCTCTGCAACCACGTCCTCTACGGCCAGGGCTGCGGGCTGAACGGGGCGGCGTATGCGGTGGCCGGGCTGGCGCAGGCCGGGAGCACCATCTTTCAGCTCGTCACCAACCTGACGGGCTACGCGGCCGGCTATTTTGGGCTGGGGAAGCTCCAGTTCACCTCGGGGGCACTGGCAGGGACCTGGATCGGCATCCAGTCCCAGGCGGGCGCCGGCGGCGCAGGTTTGCCACCGGTGACCTTCACTCTGACGCCGCCGCTCCTGGCAGCGCCGGCCCCGGGCGACGCCTTCACCGTGTGGCCCGGCTGCGACCGGGCGCTCAGCACCTGCCAGAACAAGTTTAATAATATGGCCAACTTTCGGGGCTTTCCCTGGATTCCGGTTCCGGAGACGGCGGATTGATAAAAGTGGCCAGTAGCCAGTAGCCAGTAGCCAGTAAAAGCAAAGTCAAAAGATAAAACCAACTGGGAACTGGGAACTTGGAGTTAAAATGACCATCCTCGAAGCAGCCCAGCGCCAGGCGGTGCTTTCCCTCGCGGAGTCCTGGATCGGCACGCCCTTCCATCACCAGGGCCGCATTAAGGGAAAGCAGGGCGGCGTGGATTGCGCCATGCTGCTCCTGGAGGTCTTCCGGGCCGCAGGGGTCGTCCAGGCGGAACCCCAGGCCCGGGCGCTTTCCTATTCCGTGCAGTGGCACCTGCACCGGGAAGAAGAACGATACTTGAAAATGATCGAAATTATGGGAGGGCGGCCGGTGGACACGCCTGGGCCCGGCGACGTCGCGGTCTGGAAGATGGGCCGGGCCTATTCCCACGGGGCCATCGTGCTCCGGTGGCCTGCCATCATCCACGCCGCGGCCGCGCCCATCAGCGCTTGTGTCCGGGACAACGCCCTCACCTCGGCCCTGAACCTGGAGCGGTACCCGGTGAAGTTCTTCAGCGCCTGGCATTAAAGACGGTTTTGGGTTTCCGGTTTTCGGTAAGGTCAAAAGCAAAAGGAAAAAAGGCTTAAAGTTTGCCTTTTACCGAAAACCGAAAACCGGCTTTGATAAACGTGTAGGTCAAAAAAAACGCACAGGAGCGCAGCATGAAAGAAACCGGCACCGTCAAATGGTTTAATGACGCCAGGGGCTACGGCTTCATCAGCCGGCCCGGCGGCGACGACCTCTTCGTCCACTACAGCGCCATCGAAGTGGACGGCTACAAGAGCCTGGCCGAAGGCCAGGAGGTGGAGTTTGAGGTGGCCGAGGGCCCAAAGGGCCTCCAGGCCATCAATGTAACGAAAACGTAGGGGTGGGTTTTAAACCCGCCCCTACGTTGACTTGGTTATTCTATTAAGATTCGATAGTTACCGCGCCAGCTATCCTTCACAGACCCCTTCTGCCACTGATCCGCAATCGTTTTAAGGTGCCATATCCCGACCGGCGCCGCCAGGCGCGGGAGGTAAGCGCATCCCTGGGGGCGGCGGCATTGGAACTCGGATGGTTGGCTGTTGGAATTCCTCAGCCGCGGCCAAGAAGAGCGAACTGCATCTCTTATAACAGCGAGCCTGGCCGGTCAATCCCATCCTGGGTCAAATGACCTACCTATGCTGGAAAGATTAAAGAAATTCAATATGATCAGCCTCACGATCAGGGTCTGGAGCTAATCAAGGTCTGGGGAATTTTCTCCGAGTGAAACGAGACAGGGGCCAAGAACTAAATCTGGCCTTATGGCTCAGGTCTTCTTATGTCGGGATTGATGGGCGATTCCGCGGCCGGCACCAGCGGCCGCGCCGCGGCCAAAACCAGCACCCTCCAGGCCTCCTACCGGGTCACCACCGCGGTGGAGGGCCTGGCGATCCCCATCCTTTATGGGCGCAACCGCCTCCAGCCCAACATCTTCTTTGCCTGGGGCTGGCAGCCGGTGGCCCAGCCGGCCGCGTCCCCGAGCATGGGCAAAGGGGGCGGCGGCAGCAGGCCCTCCGGAGGCTCGCAGTACATCTATACCATCTGGACCCTTTTCGGCCTCTGCGAAGGGCCGGTCGCGGCAATCGGCCGCTACTGGCTGGACAAGAGCAGATTAACCCAGTTCAGCGCCGCCGGCCTGGCCGGCGGCAGCCGCCCCCAGCCCGCGCTCTCCATTCTCCCGCCCGGTCAAGCTCTCGGCTATTACGGCACTGCCTTTATGTATGGCAACGTTATTCTCGGCAGCGGCAACTCCATGCCCAACGTCTCCTATGAGGGCTACGGGCCGCTCCCTTATACCGTATCCAAGACCGTGACCGGCGAACCCTATGCCCTGCCCGCGCCCCTGACCTCGTCCACCTCCATGACGCTGCCCCCCGGCACTCCGGCCAGCAGCGACAATTCTCCGGTCAATCAATCCCTCTTCTTCCAGATAACCTACGGCGGGGCCAGCTTTGGCTCGGCCGGCCCCTCGGGCGCCTGGGTCCTCCTCACTCCGCCGGTGCTGACGCTGAACGGCGCGGTGATGACCCAAATCCCCTTCCAGCCTAACAATTCCACCTCCCCTGCACCTGGACAATATTGGGTGGATAGCTCCAACAATTACTATTTCTGCCCCTCCGATTCGGGCACCGTGGTCTTCTCCTATACCTACGCGCCGGCCACCTATCAGGTGGCGGCCAAATGCCTGGGGAGCTGCACCGAGGAATATACCCTCCCCACCGACAATCCGGTGGTCGTGGTCAACAACGACCTGTGGACCGGGGACGCGGGCGTCAGCCTGGCCGGCGTCCCCCTCACCCTGATCCCGTATTCCCAGCCCAACGTCATTTACCCCCCGGTGGTGGGCCCGGGACAATATACCTGTTCCCCCACCGGCACCTACTGGTTCTCGCCCCTGGACGTGAGCGACAACCCCGGCGACCTGGTAATCACCTATTACGTGGCCACGCCCCTGGGCGCCACCATCTCCCCCAGCGGCAGCGTTTGGACGGAAGATAACGGCGTCGCTTATGACAATGACACCCCCCTGACGCCTATCCCCGGCGCCCCCGCCGCGGCCGGGCAATATAATGTTGCCGCCGGCCTTTACACCTTTTCCGGCTGGGACTCCGGCCGCACCGTCGAGCTAAATTACGCGTATAACATCTGGCTCGATTCCAACCCGGCCGACTTCCTCCCCGACCTGCTCTGCTCGCCCGATTACGGCGCGGGCTTCGATCCCGCTAAGATCGGGGATTTGAGCCAGTTTTCCGATTACTGCCTGGCCAACGATTTCCTCTTATCTCCCGTTCTCGACGGGCAGCAGGAGGCCCGGGAGCAGGTCGCCGATATTCTCAAACTCCTCAACACCCAGGTCGTCTGGTGCGAGGACCGGCTCAAGTTCATCCCCATGGGCGACCAGGTTGTCGCCAGTTCCAAGACCGGCGTCACCTTCACCCCGGACCTCAGGCCGGTCCTGGCCCTCACCGAAGATGATTTCCTGAGCGACGACAACAACGACCCCATCCAGATCACCCGCAACCCCCAGGCCGACGCCTATAACCAGGTGCAGTTGGAATACCTGGACCGCTACGCCGACTACAATACCACCATGGTCACCGTCAACAACCAGGCGGCCCAGGACGTTTACGGGCTGCGGCCGGCGGACGTGGTCATGGCCCACGCCATCACCGATCCCGACGTGGCCCTGGCGGTGGCCGCCAATATCCTGCAATATTGCCTCTATGCCCGGAACACTTACCAGTTCAAGCTGGGCGTCATCGCCAATATTTTAGAGCCCGGCGACTGGATCACCGTCACCAGCCCCCGCCTCGGGCTGGATCAAATGCCCCTCAGGGTCACCGAGATCTCCGAGGATGACCAGTTGACCTCCACGGTCACGGCGCTGGAATGGCCCATTGGCACCGCCCAGGCCCCCACCTTCCCCATCCAGAAGCGCTCGCCTCTGGTCCCGAATTACAACGCCTCCCCGGGGGACTGCAACCCGCCGGTCATCTTCGAGCCGCCCCTGGGCCTGAGCGACATTCTGGCGGTCTGGATGGCGGTAAGCGGCGGCCCCAACTGGGGCGGCTGTGAGGTCTGGGTGTCGCTGGACCACGCCACTTACCGGCAGGTGGGCGCCGTCGCGGCGCCGGCCCGCACCGGCTCGCTTATTAACCCGCTCCCCGCCTCCCCGGATCCCGACACGACCGACACCCTGGCGGTGGATCTCAGCGAGTCCCGAGGGGTGCTGCTTTCCGCCTCCCAGGTGGAGGCGGACGCCCTGGTGACCCTGTGCTACCTGTCCGGGGGCGGAGGCAACCCCCCGGAACTCATCGCCTACCGGGACGCCCAGCTGGTCAGCGCGTCGATTTACAACCTGAGCTACCTGCGCCGGGGCTGCTATGGCTACGGGGCGGCCTGCGGGACGGCCCACGCCGCCGGCGAGCGCTTCGCCCGCCTGGACGGCGCCGTCTTTAAACTGCCCTTCCCGGCCAACCAGATCGGCCAGACCATCTATCTTAAATTTCTTTCTTACAACCTGGTGGGCGGGGCAGGCCAGAGCCTGGCTGACGTGGAGGCTTACCCATATCAGATCACCGGGAGCGCCCTCACGTCGCCCTTGCCGGATATTACCGGCCTGGTTTCCCTCTACCAGAATAACCAGCAATATCTCCGCTGGAGCGCCATCACGCCTTTCCAGGACCCCCGCTACTCCGGGATCAACTACGAAATCCGGATGGGCGCCTCGTGGGCCACCGCGCAAATCCTTGGATATGTCAGCGATCCGGAGTTTCTGGTGGCGCAGCCCGGGACTTATTGGGTGTCGGCCCATTATGCCCAAAGCGGCGTCTCTCTAGCCTATTCCGCCATCCCGGCCGAGATCGTGGTGGGAGGCGCGCTGGCGTTCAATAACCTGGTGAACCGGGATGAAGCCGCGGGGTCCTGGCCCGGCGCGCTCACCGGCCTCCAGGTAAGCGGCGGCGATCTGGCGCTGGGGGTCGGAGAGAGCGCGGGTTACTACACCATCCCCGCCGGGGAGATCCCGGATCTGGGTGCGGCCCAAGCGGCCGCACTCAGTGGTTCCCTGGCCTTCAACAACGTGGTGCCCGGGCCCTCATTCGATGCCGCCCCCGACGTGGACGCGATCCCGGATGCAGATCAATATGATGCAGGCGCCGGAGGCCAGTTCGACCAGGTGCCCGACGTGGACGCGGTCCCAGACTTCGACCAGTCCGGGGGCACGCTGGCCCAGACCGCCCAGATTCAGGTGCAGTTCTCCCAGGACGGGTCCAACTGGGGAGCGTGGCAGGCCTTCACTCCGGGAACCTATGTGTTCCATAAGGTGAACTTCCGGCTGGCCCTGACCCAGGTGGTGCAAGGGAGCGTGACGCTGAGCCCCGTGGTTACGGACTTCGCCTGGTCAATAAGTATGCCGGACCGCATAGTGCAGGTCGCCAGCGTCTCGTGCCCCGCCACGGGGCTGCCCATTACCTTCACCCCGGCCTTCCAGATTACGCCGGCCATCGCGGTGACCGTGCTGAACGCTGAGGCCGGGGACGTGGTGGCCTTCCCTACGGCCATCGGGCCGGCCGGGGGCACGATTATGGTTACCAATGGGGGCGTGGGCGTGGCGCGCAATATCAGCTACATCGCCAAGGGATATTAAATAGTAGCCAGTAGTCAGTAGTCAGTAAAGGCAAAGAGAAAAAAGAGAAAAAAGAGGAAAAGGGGAAAAGGGGAAAATAAGTTTGGCCTTGGTTTTTACTGGCTACTGACTACTGGCTACTAAACAAGGAGATTCAACCATGAAAAAGTTATTTTTGCTCTTTATTTGCTTAGCCGCCCTGACGCTTCCTCTGCACGCCTCCCAAAACGCCCTGGTGGTTCCCGACGGCACCGGGGCCCAGGTGCGCGCCGGTTTCAATAACGCCCTGGACACCCTGAACACCGTCAACTCCGGACCGGCAGCGCCTGCCACTACTGAGGCTTACATGCTCTGGGCCGACACCGCCAACAACCTCCTGAAACAGAGAGACGCGGCTAACGCCACCTGGATTATTTTGGGAACGCTGGGCGTCGCCCAAATGGGCCACGAGCCCGCCATCACCCCGGGCGCCACCTCCCAATACTGGCGGGGGGACAAGACCTGGCAGACCCTCCCCTCAGGCATGTCTTATCCGGGAGCGGGGGTCCCTCTCAGCACCGGCTCGGCCTGGGGCGCCTCGTACATCGTGGGAACAGGCGCCAACGACCTGGTCCAGCTTAACAGCAGCGGCCAGTTGCCCGCGGTGAGTGGGGCTTTACTGACTAATTTGCCCAGCTCGGGGGGTATGACCAACCTGGGCACCACGACTATCGCGGCTGCCACTACAACCATTTCGGGGTTGTCCCCAGGCGGGCGCTACAAAATAATCCTCAACCTGGAACAGAATACGAGCGTGGGCGCTCATTATATCCAATTCAATTCTGATGCCGGCGCTAATTATGGTTGGGCTACGAGCGGTGGCGGACCAGGTGGCTCCGCTCTTGGAGGAGCCAGTTCAGGAGCCAATTATGTGGAGCTTTCTTACGGGAGTATATCCACCTCAAGTTATGCTCAATATGAGCTGACATTCCAAACTGTTACAGGGAATAATGATGAAGTCCAGGTAAGCGGCACCGGAGGGTTCATAAACAATTCAAGCGGACTTCTGGCAGTAACGAACTATGGCCAATATATGGGTTCGGCCTCATTGTCGAGCATAACCATAGGCACGACTGCGGGAACCCTGACAGGGACAGCAGTGCTTTACCAGCTTAACTAAGTGATCAGTGATCAGTGGTCAGTAGTCAGTAAAGGCAAAGGCCGTAGGGCGGGAAAGCGTAGCGCATCCCGCCTTTAACCCCTAATCTAAGGAGCCTGCTATGACCATCTGGCAAAAAATCTGGGCCGATCCCAAGACCACCATCCCCGGGATCATCGCCGCCGCCCTGAGCACCCTGGTGGCCTTGGGCATCATCACCCCGGCTGAGTCCAGCCCCCTGCAAACGGCCTTGACCGCCACCCTCGGCGGCATCGTCGCCCTGCTGGGCCTCTTCAGCAACTGGCCCCAACAGAAGTGATCAGTGATCAGTGATCAGTGGTCAGTAAAAGCACAGCTACTGCGACCTCGATCGATCGATCGGATAAAGGAAAAGGTGGGCGCCGCCCACCCAGATGGCGGGATGCGCTGCGCTTTCCCGCCCTACGGCCTTTGCCTTTACTGACTACTGACTACTGATTACTGATTACTGATCACTGATTGAAGGGGGTGCATCATGGCCGTCACCGGCGCTGATATCCTGGCCAAGGCTAAAACTCGCCTGGGGGATGCTTATGTTTTCGGAGCGCTTACTCCGGTAGGGGCCCCGGACCCCCGGGTCTTCGATTGCTCCAAACTTGCTTCCTGGGCCGTCTATCAGGCGGCAAAGCTAATTTACGGCGCGGACAACGACGCCGGCAACCCCCTGGAGGTTTATGGAGGCACCATCTATTGGCACCGGGACGCCCGCAGCGCCGGAAGCATCGTCTCCCTGGAAGAAGCAGCCGTCATCCCTGGGGCCGCGGTTCTGAGGTTGGCCTCCGATTCCATGTGCGGCCATATCGTCTTCTCAGACGGCCGGGGGGGGACCGTGGAGGCGCATTCCACCGCGGCCGGGGTCATCGCGTCCACCCTGCACGGCCGGCGCTGGGATCTGGGTATTCTGGTGCCCGGCATCGACTACCCCAGGATACAGCCCAATATCCCGGTTACGCCTCCCACCGGACCCATTTACCGCCTCACCCATCCCCTGATGCGCGGCCCGGTGGTGCAGGACATCCAGGAGGCCCTGAATAAGTGGCACGGGCCTCCGGCCGGTGAGCCCTTGGAGGCGGATGGGGTTTATGGACCCGAGACGGAGCTGGCCGTGGCCGCGTTTCAAGGTTCCCAGGGCTCGCTGGTGGCCGATGGCGAGGCCGGCCCGGCCACGCTTCAGGCCCTCGGCATTAAATGAAGGTTAGCGGTTTCCGGTTTTCGGTTTTGGGTGCAAGTCAAAGGCAAATCAAAAGCAAAGGCAATTTAGCAGAGACTGAAAACCGAAAACTGCCTTTAAAGGAGTACCGGCCATGAAAAAACTAACCGTCTTCCTGTTTTTGCCTGGTTATTTATTATTTTTTACTTTGGCTTTTTGCCTTGCCGCCTACGGCGGTCAATGGACCGCCCACGGCTATTTCTATAAGCCCAGCATGGGGGCCTCAGGGCAGGCGGAATATAATCTCTTCAACCAGGGTCTCGACCAGGGCGACGCCGAGCTGTTCGCCTTGGACCCCCCGCCCCCGCTCTCAGCCACTCCACCCCTCACCTATAACGCCACCACCGGGGTGCTCGCCATTCCCCGGGCCAGCGCCACCGCCAACGGCTACCTGGCCTCCGCCGACTGGATCGCCTTCAATGCCAAGGAGCCGGCCATCACCCCCGGCGCCACCTCCCAATACTGGCGGGGCGACAAGACCTGGCAACTTCTTGACGCGGGGGCGGTCAAAATAGGCGAAATCTGGGTGGGCGATCCGAACTACGGCAGCACTATCCAGACCGCCATATCTTCTATCAACAGCATTATTTTCTCCCCTCCGGCGACGCTGCACATCCCGGCTGGCACTTACACCTTCCCCTCCTCGTACACCATCCCAGCCAACATCACTCTGGCCCTGGAGCAAGGGGCTATCCTGTCGTGGTCCACCGGCACCACCTTGACCATTAACGGCGGTCTGGAAGCCGGCGCGTATCAAATCTTCTCCTGCCCCGAGGCAGACCCGCCGGTGTTTGGCGCCGCCTACGGTAGTCATAGCGGGGTTAAAGAGCTCGTCCCGCAGTGGTGGGGAGCCAAAGGCGACGATACTAACGATGACACTATCCCGCTCCAGACGATGGTGAATTGCAGCGCGGCCTCCGGCGGCATCCCCATGAGTTTGCCAAGCGGGATTTACAAGATCACTGATACCTGGCATGTGGGATATGGCGTTGCTAATCTGACGTGTCTGGTGAAGGGTTCTGCTACCCACAGGGGGAGTGGCTGGACGACCATTATTGACGCCTCGGCTTTTGGTGATCGCCCCGCCATTGCGGTGCAGGCTGGCTGGGGCTTGAAATTACAGGGTTTTCAAGTAGTGGGCAAGAATGTGGCGCCCGCCACCGCCGCCTATGATGTGCCTGCGGTCGGCGGTGGCGCCGCGCATTCTGACCCCGTAAAGGCCAATTATATTGCCGCGGGATGCCAGGATACTCAGTATGCCCCCTATGTCGGGATTGCCATTGATCCATATTCCGGCCCGGTGCCTACGGGCGGCTATACCAATGATCCTTATGGGCGAGGCAGCAGTTCAGGAGTATTTTTAGATAATGTTTGTATCCAATATTTTGTGGTGGGATTAGGCATATCTCCGAGTCTTAATCAAGCAGAAGGCGATGATATTAGCGTTAGAGACTCTATTATCGTAGGCAATACTTACGGCTACTCCGGCTGCGGCAGCCAAAACGACTCTATTAATTTTTACAACACCTGGGTTTATGCTAATTGGGTTTGCTTTACTAATACTACTCACGGGGCGCAGAGCGGGCACGTCCCCAATATTTACGGGGGTGGTTTCGAGAACACCTGGAAAATATTCGAGGTTGGTTCCGGATCAAACCCCTTCGCGGTATCCGGCACCCATGCGGAATCATTTACCTGGCTGGGGAATTTTGGAGTCCAGTGGAATTTGGACCAGCCAGTTAAATTCTCGGGGTGCCGTTTTACTTTAGGCGGAGAAACCATCGGATTTTATGAGCCTTACTTGTTTACGGCAAATAGCCCCGTAGAGTTTTCAAGCTGCGGTTTTGACGGGCAGCAGGCAAGGACTGTTTTAAATTATTTCAACTATGGTCCGACTACCTTCACAAACTGTACTCTTTACGGGATGCTCGCCGGTTCCAACGGATTTATTGGCATAAATGACTATATAAATACAGGCCAAAGTCTTTTGGCCTATCAATTTACTAATTGCATTGAAGGTATAGTCTCGGCTGCAGTAACCCCCTGTATCAATAATGAATATCTGGGTCTGGCTGCGGTAGCCCGGCAGCCTATTGCGCCCTGGACCAGGACGGTGCGCCTGTGGGGAAACAACGGGTTTAGCAGCTATCATACAAATCTCTTCTCTAACGGCTTTGAAAGCCCCGCGTTGGGATTTTCAGGGTTGTCTATTGCCGGGACTGGCCATAGCGCAGTGCTTACCTTCAGCGCTGCCAATACCGCTGATTGGCTGGCGGGGGATATGATTCTGTGGCCGGTTCCCGACAGGACCGCAACCGTAGCCCCCAGGCTACCAGCCTTTAAGGTCACGAAGGTCAATTCAGGCACCGGCGTCGTAACGGCGCAGAGCTTGCTGGATAATGTCATCACGACCTACGCGCCGGGAAATCTTTACTGTGCCATGCCCTTGTTCATCAACGGCACGACAGCCACCGGCAACACGCACAGCAACACCACCATAGATAATGTGACCAATATCGGCAACTTTGCGGTGGGCGATTGGATTCAGGGCGCCGGGATTGCCGGCGCCCGCATTGTCAATATCTCGGGGACGACCATCACCCTGAGCAGAAACGCCTCAAGCAGCAATACCGGGGTGAGTATTTATAATTGCGGGTTGACGGCCACGGACATGACTTATCCAGGGGCGGGAGTGGCTAATTCCACCGGGTCCGCCTGGGGAACTTCCTACACGGTGGGGACCTTGGCCAACGACCTGGTCCAGCTTAACGGCAGCGGCCAACTGCCCGCGGTGAGCGCCGCCAACCTGACGAATTTTCCCACCCTAAACCAGAATACCACCGGCACGGCGGCTAACCTCTCAGGCACTCCCACCCTGCCAAGTGGAACGACTTTAGTTGCCCCGGTCTTGGGCACTCCGGCCTCGGGAAACCTGGCGAATTGTGCTTTCCCGACCCTTAACCAAAGTACCACGGGGGCCGCCGGTTCAGTAACGGGCGAAACCTTCCCCGGAAGCGGCCTCATTGTCGGCACTACCGATACGCAGACCTTATCAAATAAGAGCTTCGGCTCCGGGATGACCTGGCCGACTTTTAATCAAAGCACGACCGGCAATGCGGCAACCGTCACCGGGCTTACCGCGACCAATGGGAAAACTCTGACAGTCTCCAACTCTCTGACCCTGGCTGGAACCGATGGCACCACCATGACCTTCCCAGGTTCCAGTAAAACCTTGATGGCGGCTGATTATTCCAATGCCGGGACGCCACCTACCTGGAATCAGAATACCACCGGCACGGCAGCCAACGTGACCGGAACCGTCGCCACCGCCAACGGGGGCACGGGCGCCACCGCCAACGCCAACGCGGCGAATGGCGTGGTGGTCCTGAACAGCAGCGGCCAACTGCCTGCGGTGAGCGGGGCTTTACTGACTAATTTGCCCGGTAGCAGCATGAGTTATCCTGGGGCAGGAATTCCCTTAAGCACGGGCTCGGCCTGGGGTGCTTCTTACGCGCTAGGGAATGGAGCCAATGATATACCCCAAATTGATTCCTTGGGCGCGCTTAATTTAGGAACCCAAGCGAGCGGGAATCCTGCAAGCCTGATTGTTAATGGACATACAGGGCAGGGAAATTATTTACTTGGGCTTTATAATGATACTGGCCTGGCATTTAGTATTTCATCCACCGGGGCCGTAGCCTTTTTCAATGACGTAGTCTTGGGTTCCCACAATTTAATTGTCGGTCCTTCCCAGGCAATAAGGATTAATCAAAACGGTATCATAGGCATAGAATATCAGGGCCTTATCGGCTGGTCGAGTGATGGATATGCCTATGATGCCTATGATACAAGTCTTTCCCGAGGTGCTGCTGGGGTACTCTGCGCGGGTAATGGAACGCAAGGTGATGATAGCGGCACCCTCAAAGCCACCACCCTGATTGGCAACGTAACCGGCAATGTTTCCGGGTCCGCAGGTTCAGTAACCGGCGAAACCTTCCCGGGAAGCGGCCTCATTGCCGGCACCACGGATTCGCAGACCTTATCCAATAAGAGCTTCGGCTCCGGGATGACCTGGCCGACCTTTAACCAAAACACTACGGGCAATGCGGCCACCGTTACCACCGTGGCGGTGTCCCAAGGAGGCTTCGGAACGACTACCGCGCTTACCCCCGGGGCCACCGTATCGCTTAACGCCAACAACGGCACCACCTTTACGCTCACCCCGGCCCAGGCGGAGACCATTAACGCCTCCGGCGGCACGGCAGGCCAGGAAATATTCATAGTCATCAGCACGTCCGGGACCACCAGTTATACGCTGACCTTCGGCAGCGGCTTCCACGCCGCGAGCACGCTGGCCACCGGAACTTCCACAGGCAAGGTCTTCGTCATCACCTTCGTGGACGTGGGCGGCACTTTTTACGAGGTCTGCCGCACGGCGGCAATGTAGAAAGGAAAGCCCGGATGCCGTTTGCCGAAACCAAGGGGTAACCAAGGCAACTACCGATGGTCCCGGAATCAGCGGCCTCTTCCTTCTCCCTGGAGAATGAATTAGAATTTGCGGGCAGGGAGTGGCGACGAGCTCTCTAAATTCTGAGGAGACCGAAATGCCGGAAATTAAAGTGAAAGGGATGAGTTGCGGGCATTGCGCCGCGGCGGTGACCAGGGCCCTGGAAAGCCTGCCGGGCATCTCGGAGGTGCAAGTGAACCTGGCCGACGGCCGGGTGACTTACCAGAGCGCCGGGCCGGCGCCCCAAGAAGAATTGGCCCGGGTGATCAAGGCCGCGGGCTATGAGGTGGTCTCTGGATAGCCGCTCACAGTGGCAGGAGGGTGGGCTGGCGAACCGTCTCGTCCCCGCTCTCCGATGGTTGCCTTCTCAGCCCTTTTTTCCGGCCGGGGGAAGACTGCGCCGCGGCGCCGCCGGCCCCGCAAAGGCTCGCCAGCTAATCATTTCATGAGATTTACGAGCCTTTGACATTCTCTGCTCGGCTAGGGGCGACCCGATCACAGGCTGGAAGCCTGTGCCACTGTCACCCCTAGATTTCAGCGAAAATGGCAGGCGACCCAGTATTCCGGGGCGGTTTCCCGGTAGGCCGGGACCTGGTCCCGGCAGCGGGGGAACTCGGCCTCGGGACAGCGGGGGTGAAAAGGGCAGCCGGAGGGGACCTGCACCGGGCTGGGCGGCTCCCCCCTGAGGGCCGGGGGCCGGAAAGGCTGCCGGGGGTCGGGCTGGGGCACCGCGGCCAGCAGGGCCTGGGTATAGGGATGGAGGCGCTCCCGGGCCAAGACCTCCCGGGGGGCCATCTCCACCAGGCGGCCCAGGTACATCACCGCCACCCGGCTGCAGATCTGGGAGATGACGCTCAGGTCATGGGAGATGAAGAGGTAGGTGAGGCCGTGGTGTTCATGCAAGCGGACCAGCAAGTTGAGAATCTGGGCCTGAATGGAGACGTCCAGGGACGAGACCGGTTCGTCGGCCACCATCAGCCGGGGGCGCAAGGCCAATGCCCGGGCGATCCCCAGACGCTGGCGCTGGCCGCCGCTGAATTCGTGGGGGTAACGGCCCAGGTGTTCCGGGGCCAGGCCCACCTCAGCCAACAAATCTGCCACCCAGCCCCGGCGTTCCCTCCGGGTCCCGAGATTATGGATGAGGAAGGGCTCCTCCAGGATTTGGCGCACGGTCATGCGGGGGTTAAGGGAGGAGTAAGGGTCCTGGAAGATGATCTGGAACTGGCGGCGCATGGCCTTGAGGCCCCGGCGGGGCAGACTGCTGAGGTCTTCGCCCCCGAACCAGACCCGGCCGGAGGTGGGAGTCAGCAGCCCCAGAATTAGGCGGGCCAGGGTGGATTTGCCGCAGCCGGATTCGCCCACCAGCCCCAGGGTCTCCCCGGGGAACAGGGCGAAACTTACCCCGTCCACCGCCTTCAGCAACGGCCCCCGGCCCCAGAAGCCCTGCAAGCGGAAGTGGCAGCATAAATCCTGGGCTTTCAGCAGTTCAGCCATAATTCCAACAGCGCACCCAATGTTCCGGGGCCACCTGCACCCAGGGAGGCGGCGTTAGGCACTGTCCCCGGGCTTCGGGGCAGCGGTCCTGGTAGAGGCAGCCCGGGGGCGGCTGCTCCGGCAGGTGTCCCTTGATGGCCTCCAAAGGCGCCCCGGGGGGCCGGTGAAAATCGAGCCGGGGCACCGAGGCCAGCAGCCCCCGGGTATAGGGATGCCCCGGGGCGGCAAAGAGCTCCCCAGTGGGGGCCTGCTCCACGATGAGCCCGGCGTACATCACCGCGACCCGGTCGGCGGTCTGGGCCACGATCCCCAGGTTGTGGGTGATGAACAGCATCGCCAGACCCAGGTCGGCCTTGAGGCTCCGGAGGAGCGCCAGGATTTGGGCTTGAACGGTGACATCCAGGGCGGTGGTGGGCTCGTCGGCGATGAGCAGGTCCGGGCGGCAGGCCAGGGCCATGGCCATCAGCACCCGCTGGCGCTGCCCCCCGGAGAGCTGATGGGGATATTGCCGCAGGCGCTGCCTCGCTTCGGCCAGTCCCACCCGGGACAGGGAGGCCGCGGCCTCTTCCAGGGCGGCGGCATCGTTAAGACCGCGATGCAGGCGCAGGACCTCAGCCACCTGCTCGCCTATGGTGAACACCGGGTTCAGGGCGGTCATGGGCTCCTGAAAGACCATGGCGATGCGGTTGCCCCGAATATGGGACAGGCGCTCTAGCGGGCAGCTCAGCAGATCCTCCCCCAAAAAGCGGACCTCTCCTTCGACATGGGCCGCGGGCAGGGGGAGGAGGCGTAAAATGGCCATGGCGGTGACGGTCTTGCCGCAGCCCGATTCTCCCACCAGCCCCAAGGTTTCGCCGGGCTGCAGGGAAAAACCGATCCCGGCCAAGGCCCGCACCTCTCCCCGGGAGGTGGTGAAGCGGACCGTCAGGTCCCGCACCTCCAAGAAAGGGGCGCCCTCCTGCTGCAAGGCCAGATTGCCGCTCATGAAAAAGCCGGGGTCTTTGCGCTGCCCGTCTTCCCGTTATCCGCCATGATGGTCTTCCCTGAAGGCGGGATGCGCTTAGCTTTCCCGCCCTACAGCTTCTGCAAGGCCAGATTGCCGCTCATGAAAAAGCCGGGGTCTTTGCTGCTGCCCGCCCTCCCGTCATCCGCCTTGATGGTTTTCCCAGAAGGCGGGATGCGCTTCGCTTTCCCGCCCTACAGCTTCGATGGGGACAAACCTAGGCTGCCAGGGGAAGTTGAATGGTAAAAGCGGATCCTTTGCCCGGGGTGCTGTTGACGGAGATGGAGCCGCCGTGCTGCTGGATGATACTCTGGCAGATGGCCAGCCCCAGGCCGGTGCCTTGGGCCTTGGTGGTGAAATAAGGCTGGAAGATGTTGGCCGCCACCTCCGCGGGCATGCCTTCGCCGGTGTCGGCCAGCACTAGTTCGGCGTTCTGTCCCGAGACCCGGCTGCTGATGGTGATTTCGCCGCCCCGGGGCATGGCTTCCAGGGCGTTTTTGAAGAGGTTGATGAGGACCTGGCGCAATTGCTTGGGATCGAAATCGAGGGGCGGCAGGGGGCCATCTTCCACCCGCGTGATCTTGATATGATTTTCAGTGAAGGTGTCCTGGAACAGTTCCAGGGCTTCCGAGATGGCCGTCTCCAACCGGCCCCGGCTTTTCACCGCGGGGGGGAGGCGCACGAAATCCCGCATCTCCGCCACCATGGCTTCCAGGCCGCTGACTTCCTCGGTAATGACGGTCAATTTCCGCCGGGCCTTGTCGTCCAGGCCGGGAGTCTTCAGGAGTTGCCGGGCGAAGCCACCGATGATCAGCAGGGGGTTTTTGATCTCATGGGCGATGTGGGTCACGGTGTTGCCCACCGCGGCCAGGCGCTCGGACTGCAGCAGCCGGTCTTCCATCTCCTGATATTCGGTGATGTCCCGGATGACCCCGGTGAAATAGAGGTTGTCCCGGACCTCAGCCACGGAAAAGGAGATACTCATGGGAAATTCGCTGCCATCCCGGCGCTGGGCCTTGAGACGCACGTGCTTGCCGATCATCCGGGCCTCCCGGGTGGCCACGTAGCGCCGCACGTATCCCCGGTGTTCTTCCTTATAGGGAGGGGGAATCAGGATTTTCAGATCCTGGCCCAGGGCCTCGTCCCGGCGGTAACCGAACATGTTCTCGGCCCCCTCGTTGTAGCCGATGATGACATGGTCTTCGTTGATGGTGACGATGCCGTCGGTGGCGCTCTTGATGATGCCGGCGTTGATTTCCTGTTTCTGCCGCAGCTCCTGGAGCTGGCAGACCAGCCCCTTCAGGAAGTTGGCGAGGGGGCCGGTAATGAGCTGGCCCAGCCGCTCCGGGGAGAGATCGGGCAGCCCGGCGGTGAGGAATTGGCCGTCCAGGATGAGATCGAACTCCTCCGGCCGTAAATCCGCGAGGGGGTTAACCTGGAGAGTCTGGCTGGTCCCGGGGGTGACGCCGTAGAGGACCAGATCCAGGGGCGGGTAACCTTCCAGGGAAAAAGGCAGGGTTATCGGGAGGCAGATGAACTCCTGCCCGTTCAGGACGATGGCGATGCGCATGGCTTTGGGGCCCGAGTTCATGGGGTCAGAGTTGGCAGTGAGCAATGGCCATCAGCGCCGGCCCTTAAGCAGGGGCAGGCTGCCTCCAAAAGCCGCCGGCGCCAGGCCGGCCCTGACAAAAAACCAAAATAAACCCAAAATCCAAATTTGGAGGTCCGCAGGGATCTCTCTCATTACTCAGCCTGCATAGCGTCTGAATACCAGGGAAGCGTTGGTGCCGCCGAACCCGAAGGAGTTGGACAGGACATGGCGGACTTCCGCCTTCCGAGGCGTATCCGGGACAAAATCCAGGCCGGCGCAGTCCGGGTCAACCTCCGAAAGGTTGGTGGTGGGGGGGATGATGCCATCCCGGATGGCCAGGATGGAAAAGATGGCTTCCACCGCGCCGGCCGCGCCCAAGAGGTGCCCGGTCATGGACTTGGTGCCGCTCACCAGCAGACGGGAAGTGTGATCTCCGAAGATCTCCTTGAGAGCCAGGCATTCGTTGCGGTCGCCCACCGGGGTGGCGGTGGCGTGGGGATTGACGTAATCGATGTCGGCCGGGGTGACCCCGGCATCCTTCATGCCCAGGGCGATGCAACGGGTGGCCCCTTCCCGGTCCGGGTCGGTGATGTGGTGGGCGTCGCCGGTCATGGCAAACCCAATGATCTCGCCGTAAATCTTGGCCCCCCGGGCCAGGGCGTGGTCCAGTTCCTCCAGGGCGACGATGCCGGAACCTTCCGACATGACGAAGCCCGAACGCTTAAGATCAAAGGGGCGGCTGGCGGCCGCAGGATTGTCGTTGTAGCCCATGGCCAGGGCCCCCATGCGATAGAAACCCGCCATGGTGAGAAGGGTGATGGCGGCTTCACTGCCACCCGCGGCCATCATGTCCGCCTCTCCCAACTGGATGGAGCGATAGGCCATGCCGATGGCGTGGGCCCCGGCGGCGCAGGCGGTGGACAGGGCGATATTGGGCCCCTTGGCCTTAAAGCTGATGGAAACGTTGCCCGCCGCCAGATTGGGGATCATCTTGGGCACCATGAAGGGAGAGACCCGGCGCACCCCTTCGAAAATCAGCTTCTTCACCCCATCTTCCCAGGTGCTCACCCCCCCCATGCCGCTGGCGATGATGACCCCGGCCCGTTCCGGCTCTTCGACCTCCAGGTCGATGCCCGAGTCGTTGATGGCCTCCAGGGAGGCGGCCAGGGCGAACTGGGTGAAGCGGTCGGTATATTTGATTTGCTTAAGATCTTCCTTGGTGACTTGCTTTTTTCGGGCGTGCAGAATCTCCTTCAGGTCAAAGTCCTTGATCTCGCCGCCAATGGTGGGAAAGTCTTCCGGGACGCGGTAGCGTTCCATGGTTTCCGGGTCGAAACGGTCCAGGTGGGTGATCCCGGATTCCCCAGCCAAAAGCCGCGACCACACGGTGGGAACGTCGAGTCCCAGGGAGGTCACCATACCTACCCCGGTGACCACCACCCGCCGCAGCCCCACGGTTTTCGAACAAGACATGCATCAACCTCCGCCCCCGGCCCCCAAAAGCCAGGGAAAGGATAGTGGGTGAAGATTTCCGGGCTGCCCACAGCAGCGCTTCCCAGTGGGCCGGAACGCACCAAGGAATTTTGGCGTGGCAATAATTTTTTTTATTGTAAATTACCCGGGGTGCTATTGCAACGGTTTCCGGTCTGCCCCAAGGGGAGAAGTCCTGCACCCACGGGTTTTTGGAGGAAACCGGCCCTGGGCGGCGGCGCCCCCGCCCCCCCGCCCCCGGAGGGGACGCGGCTCCCATCCGCGGGCCGAGCCGGGAATTTTTCGGTTTACTTTTTTCATCGGGTTCAGATAGAATACCTTATTTTGGGAAGAGAAGTACCCTTTCTCAATTGGCCGGGTCATCCCCACCTTTGCGGATGTAAAGAGGAAAGAATCGATGGTATCCAGGAAATCCAGGGTTAATCCCCGTTACATGGAGAAGCTCTATTCTTTTTATTGCCCTTTCTATGATTGGATTTTCGGCAAACTATTAGGGCCCGGCCGCCGCCAAGCCTTTAATTATCTGTCCCGCCGGCCTCACCAGAGGGTTTTGGAGATCGGCGTAGGTCCCGGCTCGACCCTGGAATATTACCCGCCGCAAACCGAGCTGGTGGGCATCGACATCTCCGCGGCCATGATCGAGGTAGCCCGGAAGACGGCCGCCAATCTCAACAGCGGCAGCCGCTTCCACTTGCAGGTGATGGATGCCGCCAAGCTGGAATTCCCCGACAATCATTTCGACGTGGTGATGGCCGCCTATGTGATCACCACCGTCCAAGACCCTCACCGGGTCTGCCGGGAGATTCTGCGGGTGGTCAAGCCCGGCGGGCAGATCATCGCCATCAATCACACCCGCAGCCAGAACGGCAGTCTTTGGGGCCGGATCGAGGACGTGGTGGCCCCGGTCTGCTGCGCCATCGGCTTTACCACCGACCTGGACGTCATCAAGGTCATGAAAGACGTGGGCATCAGCGTCCATCAGACGGTGCGGTGCAACCTGCTGAATACCGGGCGCATCATCATGGGCAGCAAGAGCTAGGCTGGTTTCCGGGAGAGCCCGGCCGCCCACCGGCGGCCGCCCGCAGCGAAGGCCGCGGCCGCGGTGCGCCAGGCGGGCGGCTCAAGCGCCAAGATTCCCGAACCCCTGCCAATAAAGTTTTAGGGTGGACTTTCCTCGGGAGAACCGGATGAAAATTGATCAAAATTCGTTTGTGACCATTGAATACCTGATCCGCCTGGGGGAGGGGGAAACCTATCCGCCCAGCGGCCAGCCCGAGGAGATCTCCTTCTGCCTGGGCTGGGGAGCCATGCCTCCGGGACTGGAGGAAGCCATGCTGGGGTTGTCCCCCGAGGACCAGCGGGTGGTCAGCCTCAGTGCGGAAGAGGCTTACGGCGAATTTGACCAGGAACTGGTGATGGAGGTGCCGCTCTCCGATTTTGCCCCGGAATTGGAATTGAGTCCGGGATTGGTGTTCGAAACCGAAAACGACGAGGGGCACACGATCTATTTCATCGTCCAGGAAGTGGGCCCCGAAGCGGTGGTCATCGACTTCAACCACCCCCTGGCCGGCAAGGCGCTGGAGGTGTCCTTTACGGTGCGCCAGGTGCGGCAGGCCTCCCCGGAGGAGCTGCAGGGCCCTGGAGGCTGTTCCTGTTCCCAATGCGGGGAAGGAGGTTCCCACCCCCATTGATGGAGGGCCACCCTTAATGCCCCTGCCCTGGGCGCGGCAATACGACCCGGGAGTGCCGCTGAGCGTGGGGCCGGCCACCACCTCCATCCCCTGGTTGTTGCTCCATGCGGCGGCCCAGACCCCCCAAGCCCCGGCCCTGGACTTTTTCGGCCGGACCTTCAGCTATCGGCAACTCTCGGAACTGGCGGCCCGGTTAGCCCGGGCCTTCAAAGACCAGGGCCTGTCCCCGGGGGAGCGCCTGGCCATCCTGCTCCCTAATTGTCCGCAGTTCGTAGTAGCTTACCATGCCGCCCTGCGCCTGGGCGCGGTGGTGGTGCCGCTGAATCCTCTCCTGAGCGCCAGGGAACTGGCTTACCAGCTTAACGATTCCGGGGCGCGGCGGCTGGTGGTCCTGGATCACTTCCTGCCCAAGGTGGAGGAGGCTCGGGGAAAGCCGGACCTGACCCATCTCCTAGTCACCAGCCTCCCGGACGCCCTCCCCTGGCCCCTGAGCTGGCTATACTCCCTCAAGGCCCGGCGGCAAGGATTGGCCAGGGGCTTTAAACCGGCCCCGGGCCGTTTCGGCTGGCGAGGCTTGCTGGCCCAGCCGCCCCTGGGGGACGAGCCGATCCCCGGGGTCCAGGACCTGGCGGTCTTGCTCTATACCGGGGGCACCACGGGCACCCCCAAGGCCGCCATGCTCAGCCACGGCAACCTCATGGCCAACGTGGCCCAGATCAGCGCCTGGCTGCCGCAGGTGCGCTTCGGCAGCGAGCGCCTGGTGGCGGTGCTCCCCCTGGCCCACTCCTTCGGCCTCACCGCCTGCCTCAACTGGCCCATGTCGCAGGGGGCGCAGATCATTGTCCTGCCCCGCTTCGAAATCGACGGCTTCATGAAGATGCTGCGGAAGCGCCGGCCCACCATGCTCCCCGGAGTGCCCACCCTATTCGTGGCCCTGATTAACGATCCCCGGCTGCCGGCCCTGGATCTCTCCTCCCTGTGGGCCTGTATCAGCGGCTCAGCCCCGTTGCCCCTGGAGGTGCGGGACCGCTTCGAGTCCCTCAGCGGCTGCCGCATCATGGAGGGCTATGGCCTCACCGAAGCCGGTCCGGTGACCCATCTGAATCCGGTCCAGGGGCTGCGGCCCGCGGGCAGCATGGGTCTGCCGCTGCCCGCCACCCTGGCCCGGGTGGTGGATCAGGAGAGCGGCCAGGGTTCGCTGCCCCCCGGCGAGGTGGGGGAACTGGCCATCCGGGGGCCCCAGGTGATGCAGGGTTACTGGCAAAACCCCGGGGAGACCGCGGCGGCGCTGCAGGATGGCTGGCTCTATACCGGCGACCTGGCGCGGTGGGACGCAGATGGGTATTTTTATATCGTAGAACGCAAAAAGGATTTGATCATTTCCGGGGGCTACAACATCTATCCCCGGGAAGTGGAAGAGGCCCTCTACCAGTTTCCGGGGGTGCAAGAGGCGGTGGCCTTCGGGGTGCCGGATAGCTATCGGGGCGAGGTCGTCAAGGCGGTCATCGTGCCCCAGGCCGGCGTTGAGCTAAGCGCCCCGGAACTCCGGGATTTCTGCGGCCAGCAACTGGCCCTTTACAAGGTGCCCAAGTTCATCGAATTCCGCGCCGAACTGCCCAAGAGCCAGGTGGGCAAAATCCTGCGCCGGCTGCTCCGGGAAGAGGCCGCGGCCGAGGGCCAGGCGGCCCGGGGGGAGGATTAACCCCTGGCCATTTAATGAAATTTCTCCAAAAGCAGTTTATAATTATTACAGTACAGAGGCCCATGTATTTCAAACGCACCCTTCGCTACCATTGGCTCAAGTTTCTCCGCCTCCAGGACGAACCTTGGAAGATCGCCTGGGGGATGGCCTTGGGAGTCTTTGTGGGCCTCACCCCCACGGTGCCTTTCCATATGGTGTCCGTGCTCTTTCTGGCCCCTCTCCTGGGAATCTCGCCGGTCGCCGCCTTTCTGGGCCTCCAGATCTGCAACCCGCTGACCATGCCTTTCATCTATCTGGCGGCTTATAAGGTGGGGAATCTATTGTTGCACGGCCGGGCGCCCCTGAGGGTGCCCGACTGCTACTGCTTCTCCGGTCTGCTGCACCTACTCTGGCGAGGGGGCCTGGCCCTGCAAGTGGGGGGCCTGCCGATCGCCATTCCCCCAGCCATAGCCTCCTATTTCCTGAGCATGTGGCTGATCAAGCGATATCGCCGCTTCAAGGAGCGCAGAGCCGCCGGTGTCCTCAATCTCTCCCAAAATCCTCCTGCAGCGCCTGGGCCTGAGGCCTAAAAAGACCCTGGGGCAGCACTTCCTGGTGCACCCCCATCAGGCCCGGCGCATCGTGGCGGCCCTGGGGCTTACGGGCGATGAGACCGTGGTGGAGATCGGCGCCGGGCTGGGGGCCTTAACGGTCTTTCTGGCCCGGCAGGCGCGGCGGCTGGTGGCCCTGGAACGGGATCCGGCGCTGGTGCGGTTTTTGCGGGAAGAAGTCTTCCCTGAAACCCCAGGGGTGGAGGTGCGCTGCCAGGACGTCCTGCGCTTCGATTTTCCGGGGCTCAGCCGGGAGGTGGACCGGCCCCTGGTGGTGGCCGGCAATCTCCCCTACCAGATCACGTCGCCCCTGCTCTTTAAACTGATGGCAGAGCAGCAGGCCGTCAGCCGGGCGGTGCTGATGATGCAGCAGGAAGTGGGGGCGCGCCTGTTGGCGGCCGCGGGCAGCAAGGATTACGGGGTGCTCTCGGTGCTGCTGCCGTACCATTTCTCCCTGCGGCGCCTGTTTTCCCTGGGGCCGGCCAATTTTTTCCCGCCGCCCCAGGTGGACTCCCTGGTCCTGAGCCTGATGCCCGCGGCCACCTCGCCCCCGGCCCGGGACCCGGCCCTGCTGGCCCGGGTGGTGAAGGCCGCGTTCGGCCAACGCCGCAAGACCCTGAACAACACCCTGACGGCCGGGGCCGCCTTCGGGCTCAGCCCCGCAGAGGTGCGCCGGGCCTTTGGGGAGTTGGGCCTCGATTCGGGGCGGCGGGGGGAGACCTTGAGCCTGGCGGAATTCGTGGCGCTGGCTAATAAGCTGTCAGC
>CAWEWX010000067.1:0-4448 GCA_963812655.1 uncultured delta proteobacterium
CCACTCCGGAATTTAGTTGGTCGCAACCCAATATAAGGATTAATAATGGCGCCATGAAAAAACCTGGCCGGGGAACCTGGCGCCGCCTTACGGAGGTGAAAAGGGATAGAAAGTTTCGAAATTATAGAAATTGCATTTGTCTAAATTAAGGGATAAAATTAATAGCTACAAGTAGTTAGATTTGGCGGCGCCATGTCCGTCCCGGGCTGGGGGCGCATGGCGAGAAGAAGTATCATGGGATTTTTTAAAAAAATCTTCGGAGGCGGGGGGGGCGCCGAGCCTCAGTTTGAGGTAGTGGAGAACCGATTGTGCACCGACCTGACCAGGTATCGGGTCCGGGTAAGAAAACATGGTCAGGAGATGTATGCCGAAGAATTGTTTCAAGCTGCCGCCAAGCCCAAGGACCTGCAATTCGGACGCTTCTTCCTGTTGAATGAGAACCCTCCCCAAGTCCATTTCTCCCCTTCCCTGGAAGAGGCTATTGATTGGTTCCAAGGCCGGCGCCTGCCCAAAGACGGATTTCCCAGCATTTTCTGGGGGGAGGAGGTCTCTCTGCAATGCAGCGTCTGCCAAAAAGAAGCCGCTACGCCCTTATTGATCACCAAGGTGGAACAGTTAACGGTTTACACTAATATTCCGAAGCTCATGGAGATAGTGGGCTGGCGGGTGATCGAAGTGGCCTCCGACCTGATGGGCGCGGGGATGCCCACCAAGATCCTCTACATGCACAAGACCAAGCCGATAATCAAATGGTTCAACCCCGAAATCAGGTTCATCTGCGGGGACTGCGCCCAGCGCCTGACGGAGGGGGGGCGGCAAGCCGAATTGGCAGGTTATGTGATCTTTTAGCCCGGATGATTCACGGCTTTTCTCTGACCACCCGGCAGTCCACACACCAGCATCCCTGCGCGTCCGCCACCACGGGGTTGAGGTCCATCTCCTCGATTTCCGGGTAGTCCTGGGAAAGCCTGGACAGCGAGAGGATGAGGTCCTCGAGGCCAGGGAGAGCGACGCCGGCCTGACCCCGCACCCCTCGGAGGAGGGGATAAATCTTCAGGGACCGCAACATGGCCGCGGCCATTCTCCGGTTGACCGGGGCCAAGGCTCGGGCCACGTCCCGGAAAATTTCCGTATAAATTCCGCCCATGCCCGCCACCAGCACCGGCCCGAATTGGGGGTCCTTCTTGATCCCGAAAAGAAGTTCGGTTCCCTGCACCTGCTTTTGCACCAGGACGCCCTGCAATTCTCCCTGGGGCGTCTGCCGGGCAAACAGAGCCAGCATTTCCTGAAACGCCCGGCTTACTTGGGCCTCACTGCCCAGGTGGAGACGCACTCCTCCCAGGTCGGATTTGTGCAACCACTGGGGCGAAATGATTTTCAGAACCACCGGGTAGCCGAACTCCCGGGCCGCGGCCCGGGCCTCTTCCTCCTTCTGCACCAGGCGCCCGGGGACCAGGGGGATGCCATAGCGCCCTAACAACGTCCAAGGCTCCTCCCCCACCAGGATTGGGGAGGAAGACGTGGAGAGAGGGGGGCGGGGGCCAGGGGTCCCCACCGGAGCCACTGATTCATCCGGCTCTCCCTGCAGCTCGCCCACCATCCTCCGCCACCGCCAGGTGGCAGCCAGGCCCAGGATAGCTTCGTCCAGGGTATCAAAGCAGGCGACCCCGGGTTCCCGGTCCAGGGCCTGGCTCTGGCGCAAGGTTTCGTCGCCGTAAGGGCACAGGGCCAGGGGTTTCTGGCCGGGGTTGGCAGCCTGGATTTCCCGGACCGCGGCCACCATGTCGATATCGGCATGCAGCGGCGAACCCCAGGACGGGGCGACGCCCAGCACGGCATCCACCTGTTCATCCCGGAGCAAGCCCCGGGCGGCTTTGGCGAACACCCGGCTAAAGGAGCCGGCAACCATGCCCAGGGGCCAGATATCCACCGGGTTACGGAGGTGGTGCCAGGGGATGTGGGGGTCTTCCAGTTCCGCCCGGATCACCTCCGGGAAGGGGGCCAATTCCAGGCCATAGTCGGCACAGGCGTCCGCGGCCACGATGCCGAAGGCGCCGGTGGCGGTCACCATGCCCAGGCGCGGCCCGGCCAGGGGCCGGAAATGGAGAAAGGCCTTGGCCGCGGCCCGCAGTTCCACCAGGTTCCGGACCCGGATCAGGCCGGCTCGGGCGCAGGCCAGGTCAAAGATGGCGTCTTCCCCTACCAGGGAGCCGGTGTGGGATAGAGCGGCCTGGGCCCCCGCGGCGCTGCGCCCGGTTTTCAACACCAGGATGGGTTTTTGAGAGGCGATGCGGGCCGCGACCTCCAGGAACTCCCGGCCCCGTTTCAGGCCTTCCATGTGGAGCATAATAATCTGGGTCTGGGGATCGTTTTCCAAAAATTCCAGCAGATCGACAAAGTCCACGTCGCAACCGTTGCCGATATCGATGGATTTCCCCAGGCGCCCGGTCAGGTTATGGTAGCCCGCCTGGAAGACCCCGGACTGGACCACCAGGGTCAGGGGCGGCGGCGCCATCTCCCGGGGGATATCGATGAAGGCGGAGCTGAAGCCGGAAAAGGCGTTGACCACGCCCATGGTATTGGGGCCCACGACCCGGGCCCCGTGTTTATGGGCCAGCTCCACCAGTTGCGCTTGCAATTCGCCTCCCCGGGCATCGGCGTCGGCAAAGCCCTGGCTGATAACCATCAGCCGTCTAATGCCCCGCTGGAGGCAATCCCGGAAAACCGGCAGGACCCGATCCCGGCCCAGGGAAATGACGGCCAACTCGGGGGTCTCAGGCAGGTCGGCCACGCGGGCAAAGGTTTTTTGTCCCAGGATTTCTTGGACTTGGGGATGGACCAGGTAAATTTTCCCCGAATAGCCATAGCGCTGCAGCATTTCTAAATTGTTGAAGGCGCCGGGACCGGTCTGCCGGCTCACGCCGATCAGGGCCAGCGAACGCGGCTCAAAGAAGACTTTCATGGGGCACTCCTGTTGGGGGAGAAACCGGCGGTAGATTTCTTCGGCTCAGGCGTTGAGCTGAATAGACAGCGGCTCCAGATATTCCTCCAGTCCGAAGACCCCGAATTCCCGCCCATAGCCGGACTGTTTGAATCCTCCAAAGGGGGCCACGGCGTTAAAGGAGGCGCCGTTGATATCAATCTGGCCGGAGCGGATACGCTTGGCCACCTGCAGGGCCCGCCCGGTATCCGCGGACCACACCGCGGCCGCCAAGCCGTAGCGCGTCCCGTTGGCAATGGCCACCGCCTCCTCCACCTCCCGGTAGCCGATGATGCAGAGGACCGGCCCGAAGACCTCCTCCTGGGCAATCACCGCGCCGGGATCGACATCCGTGAACACGGTGGGCCTGACATAAAACCCCCGGCTGAGCCCGTCGGGCGGATCGGCGCCGCCTACGAGAAGCCGGGTGCCCGCCTGGATGGCCTCCCGGATATATTGCTGGACGCGCTCCCGCTGCCTGGCCGAAACCAAAGGTCCCAGTTTGGTGTCAGGATCAGCAGGGTCGCCCAATTTCATCCCGGCCACCAGCGGGGCCACTTGTTCTTCCACTTCGGCCAGGCGGTCCCTGGACACCAGCAGGCGCGTGAGGGCATTGCAGGTCTGGCCTGAGTTCAGGAAGCAGTTGTTGACCGTGGACCGCAGGGCTTTGGGAAAATCCGCGTCTTCGAGAACCAGTGCGGGCGACTTGCCCCCCAGTTCCAGGGTGACTCGCTTGGCCGACGCCGCCGCGGCGGCGGCAATTTTGGCGCCGGTGGCGGTGGACCCGGTAAAAGAGATCATATCGACGTCGGCGTGCTGGACCAGCAGACCGGCCGTGGTGGGGCCGTCTCCCGTGACCAGATTGAACACGCCCAGGGGGAAACCCGGCCGCCTCTATGGCCTGGGCCGGCCAGAGACGCGGACAAGGGGGCCTCGCTGGCCGGCTTGGCCACGACAGTGCAACCTGCCGCCAGGGCCGGCGCCACTTTTCCCACCAGCTGGTGCAAGGGGTGACTCCAGGGGGTGATAGTCGCCACGACGCCCTTGGGCACCCGAAACACCCGGAGGATCTGGCAATCTGGATTTCAAAAGGGAATTCCTGCAGGAGTTTGGCGTAACTGGCCGTCACGATCACGGGCAGCGCGGCCTGGATACGCTGGGACATTTTCAGGGACATGCCCACTTCGCGACTAATGATTCGGCGATCTCGGGGGCGCGGGCTTTCAGATTATCCGCCATTTTCTCCAGCAATTGGGCTCGGAGCGTCACCGCGTTTCCGCCGATTTCTCCAGGGCTTGCCGGGCGGCCATGACTGCGTCATCCACGTCCGCTTTCCTGGCGGCGGGCACTGTACTCAGGAGACTTTCGTTCGCCGCGTCAATCACCTGGATAACGTCACTACTCAGGGCGCGCCATTTTCCGCCAATGAAAAAATGCTTCATTTCCCGCATGGTTGACCTCCGCTCTA
>CAWEWX010000068.1:0-49719 GCA_963812655.1 uncultured delta proteobacterium
TGGGCGAGATTGCTCATGACCATCGACCGTTGTCTGCTATTTCTTGTCCCTGCATTCCAATTCTTTAATTTTATTCTTTATGAGTTCGATCAACTCTGAGTCTTGGGTCAATTGGTGCGCCTTTTTCAAGTCAGCCAAGCCCCTAATATTCTCACCACAAATGAGAAACAATTCGCCCCTATAGTAATAAGCGTTAGCCAATTCAGGGTCTAATCTAAAATGGCTTTGCCTAAATAGTGCAAAGCTTTTCTATATTCCTTTTTCTCACGAAACACATATCCAAGATTACAGTAAGCTGAAGCAAGTTTTGGATTTAAATCCAAAGCTTTATTCAAATCAGCTAAGGCGATGTCATACTTATTTTGCTTACGGTAAATCCACCCGCGATTATTGTAGGCAATGGCATATTTGGGGTCAAGTTCAAGAGCCTTGTTGTAATCAGCCAAGGCTTGGTCGTAGTCTTTTTCCTCCCCATAGACCAACCCACGATTATTATAAGCTAAGGCAAACTTGGGATTTAAAATGATAGCCTTACCATAGTCAACCAAGGCTTTTTTATTATATTCTCTTTTCCCGGCATAGATAACTCCGCAATTATTGTATGGAAAGGCGAATTTGGGGGCTAACTGAATAGCTTTGTTGTAATCAGCTAAGGCCTTATCGTAGTTTTTGTTTTGTGCGTATAGCATCCCGCGATTATTGTAAGGAGAAGCAAATTTAGGGTCTAACTCAATGGCCTTGTTGTAATCAGCTAAGGCCTTATCGTAGTTTTTTCTCTCTCGGTAAATCTCACCGCGGTTGCTGTAAGGAGAAGCAAATTTAGGGTCTAACTCAATAGCTTTGTTATAATCAGCCAAGGCTTTATCATAGTCCTCTTCTTCTGCATGGACCAAACCGCGATTGTTGTAGGCTGTAGCAAATTTAGGGTCTAACTCGATAGCCTTGTTGTAATCAGCTAAGGCTTTATCGTAATCGTTATTCTCTCGGTAAATCTCCCCGCGATTATTCTAGGGTAAAGCATATTTAGGGTCTAATTCAATAGCTTTGTTGTAATCAGCTAAGGCTTTATCATAGTCTTTTTTGTCAGCATCTACAAACCCGCGATTGTAGTAGGCTGTAGCAAATTTAGGGTCTAACTCGATAGCCTTGTTGTAATCAGCTAAGGCTTTATCGTAGTCTTTTCTCTCAGCATTGACAAACCCGCGGATTGTTGTAAGCCAAAGCATATTTTGGTTCTAAAGTAATGGCTGTGTTATAATCTGAAAGAGCTTTGGCGTAGTCCTTTTTCTCGTCGAATAACTGCCCACGATTCTTATAAGCGAGAGCATATTTTCGTCCCAAAGTGATTGCTTTGTTATAGTCAGCAAAGGCTTTATCATAGTTCTTTTTCTGAGCAAAGACCCACCCCCGATTATTATACGCTTGGACCATTTCAGGGTCCAATCCGATGACCGTATTGTAATCAGTCAAGGCTTGATCGTAATCATTTTTAATTTCATATAACACCCCACGGAAATAATAACCGTAGGCAAATTCAGCGTCTAATTCAATGGCTTTGTTGTAGTCAGCGAAAGCGTTGTCGTAATCCCCTTTGGCTTCATATACTCTCCCCCTAAAGCAAAAAGCATAGACAAATTTAGGGTCTAATTCGATAGCAATGTTAATGTCAGCCAAGGCTTGGTAATAATCATTTTTTCCTGCATATAGGACCGCCCTATTGTAATAAGCAGTTGCATTTTTTATATATAATTCTATAGCCTTGTCAAGATCACGCAAGGCTTCGTCATACTTATTTATACCTACATATAACATCCCTCGATTATTGTAAGCCTGCACGGTTTTCGGGTCTAATTGAATGGCTTTATTATAGTCAGCTAATGCGAGGTCATTATTCTCTTTCTTATGATAGGCCAGCCCTCGATTATTGTAAGCAATTGCTAAATCAGGACTTAAGGCGATGGCTTTGTTATAGTCAGCCAATGCTTGATCATACTTCTCATTTTCATAATAGACCATCCCTCGATTATTATAAGCAATGGCCAAATTCGGGCTTAACTCGATAGCTTTGCTATATTCGATCAATGCCTGAGGATAATTCTTTTGCTTATTAAAGACTATCGCACGTCCAAAATAACCGAAATAAGATTGTGGGGATAACTCAATACATCTATTGAACTTATCAATGGCCCCCTTAAAATCTTCATCTCCCCAAAGGGCCATCCCTATGGCGAATAGTACTATAGAACTCATTTCACGACCCAAATAGCTCTGTATCGTAAAGTTTTCCATCGAAGCCGCTGTGGCTATGATGGTATGTTTTTCCCGGAATATTGGAAAAAATTTATATCCTCGCGGTATTTCAAAATGTAAAGTGATTTGAACCCGTTCACTTGTTAGACCGTAGTTCCCCCATAGCATTATCGTGGATCGTTGGCTCTCTTCGCGGGCTTTATCACTGCCTTCTTGCTCAGTGATAGTTTTTCCTAATGCCCTAATTTCCATATCCTTATAAGCATGTGAGGCATCCTGTAATTCCCTGAGAAGGTTTTCCGTGACTCGATATTTTTTCGGTTCTGGTCCGTCAAAATCCGCTACCAAGATGGTGACTTTATCGGTAGGCCGGTTTTGATACCATTGCCATCCGGCCCTTCCACCGAATATCAGCAATAGAATGACGATTAATCCAATAGTCCCAAGGGTTCTAAAGAAGGGTGGAAGAGGCTTTTCTGTGAGCTTTAAATAACGGGCAAAGCACAAAAAGATAAAGGTGGACAAGAGGCTAAGGAGCGCAAATATAGAAATTAGCCAGATGGCAAGGCTCATATGGTCCTGGAAATCTATGGCGAATTTGAACACTACAGCGAAGGGTGTTAAGATGCCCCATATGATTGCCCGCCATGATTTTGCTAGGAAGGTGGACAAATCCTTTTTCCAGGAACCATCCGGCACGGGAATCTCCCTCCAAAGTTTCCTTTTTTATAGCCCGATTATCTTGTAGGCGGGATGATAGCACAGTTTCGTTGAAAATAAAATTTTCCCGAGATTTTTGGCATACCCCCTTTTGAGCAGATTCTTTCCCAGTAGAGGTTAGAAAAAAGTGCCGATAGCTGCTATTTATATGCATCTTTAAATATATGCAAAGGCGTTTTTATAGCAATAACATATCTACCCCCTGAAAAAATAATTCCTGTTAATTTTTCCCAAAGTTACTGTTGCCCGAGCCGGTCAACCAGACTGGTGAGATGGCCACAGAGGACCTTAAGCTCCAGGTAGGTTGGTTTTTCCATCCCGGATTCCCGGTTATCCTGAGGACTTGCCAAGGGCCGCGGCTCTAGCTGAGGTTCAGGCTGGTGGTTGGCAAGGTAACCGGTTTCTACCAAGGCGATGAAATGGTCGGCGATTGCTTCAGGGGAAAAAGCTTCCTTCTGCGGTTTGTACCACTTATAGAGCCAGTTGCACATTCCCAGGAGGGCATACGCCTGTAGTCTGGAATCGACCGGCTTAAATACCCCTTTTTCAATACCTTCGTCAATAATTTTGACAACCAGCCGGGTGTATCTCTTTTTCTCCTCCAGAATCTTCTGAAAATCCTTGCTGGGAAGTTGATTTTCCTCAGCGAAGAAGACCGAAAACATGGCGATATTATCGGTGATGATATTACAGATAAGGTCCCGGATGATTTGTCTGAGCTTCTCTTCAGGGGAGACCGGCGCGGCGGAGATTTCATAGATGCGGTGAAAGATCTTTTCAAAGGCCTGGCCGTAGATCATTGACAGGAGTTTTCCTTTGCTGGGGATGTAATTGTACAAGGCCGCCTTACTCAGGCCCAATTCCCTGGCTACCTCATCCAGGGTAGCAGTGTTAAAGCCCTTCCGGTGGAAAAGACCGGTGGCTGCTTCCACGATCTTTTGCATCCGGACGCTTCTATCCAGGCCTTTAAAATCGGTATGAGTCCGTTTCATTTCTTTAAGCTCCTTATCCGAGGGTGATCCCGGCCCCCTGGCCGTTCCCCGCAAGCCTCCCGGGTTTCCGGGAAGACCGCACAAACAGCTTGACAGCCGGGAAAATTTTTTCTATATGTTAATTAACTTTCTGGTCGCTTTTTACGACTCATTAGTCGCATAATTGGGAAAAAATGTCAACCGGGTAAGCCTGCGGCCAGCACCAGATCTGCAATTTGGGGAAGCCCTGGCAGCCCCTTGACCGCCTTTCCCGAGAGCCGCAAGAGCGTTAGGAGATGAGTATGCCGGAGAACAAGCCGTCACCCGGAGCCCCTAAGGGGGCCTGGTTAGAGAGCTGTTATCCTTTTCAGTTGGAGAGAAAGAGGCAATTCCTCTCCTTATCCGGAATCCCCCTGCAGCCCCTCTATACCCAAGACGATCTGGCCCATTTTGAGGCCCAGAAGGAACTCGGCTTCCCCGGCGAGCCTCCTTATACCAGGGGGATTCATCCCACCATGTACCGCGGCCGTCTTTGGACGATGCGCCAACTGGCAGGGTTTGGCTCCCCGGAGGAAACCAACCAGCGCTATAAGCTCCTGTTGTCCCACGGAGCCACCGGCATTAATAGCGTTTTTGACTACCCTACCTTGCGGGGCTTCGATTCCGACCATCCGGATGCGGAGGCCGACGTCGGGCGCGGCGGGGTCGCGGTTGACAGTCTCGCAGACCTGTCTCTGCTTTTCGAGGACATCCCCCTGGATAAAACCAGCGTTTCCCTGGTCACCTGCCAGCCGGTGGGGACCGTCCCCCTGTTCGCCATGTATCTGGCTCTGGCCGAACAGCGAGGGGTTCCTTTAGAGATGCTCCAGGGCACCACCCAAAATGATTTCCTTTTGGAAACCGCAGTCACCATTGGTCTCAACACCTTGCCCCCGCAGTATTCCTTCAAATTGAGCTGTGACGTGATTGAATACTGCGTAAAACATGTGCCTCGCTGGAACCCCATCAGCATTGCCGGCTACAATTACCGCGAAGCCGGCGCCAATGCCGTACAGGAGTTGGGCCTTTGTTTGGCGCACGGGATTGCCTGCGTGGAGGAAATGTTGCGGCGAGGAATTCCGGTGGAGGAATCCGGTCCGCGCCTCTCTTTTTTCCTCAATGCCCATAATGATTTTTTTGAAGAGATCGCCAAATATCGCGCCGCCAGAAGACTCTGGTGCCGAATCATGACTGAAAGGTTTCGGGCCCGGGAACCCAAGGCCAAAAAGTTCCGCTTTCATGTCCAGACCGCGGGTTCGGCGCTAACGGCCCAGCAACCCTTAAATAACATCGCCCGAGCCGCCTACCATGGCCTGGCCGCCGTCCTGGGAGGGGCGCAATCGCTGCATATCGACGGCTATGACGAGGCCCTCTGCACTCCCACCGAGGCCTCGGCGCTCATTGCCTTGAGGACGCAGCAGATCTTGCAGCACGAAACCAATGTGACCTCTACGGTCGATCCTTTAGGGGGGTCTTATTTCGTCGAGAGCCTGACCAACGAAATGGAACAGCGGGTGGAAGATTACCTCGGCAGGATAAAAAAACAGGGGGGCATCGTGGCCGCGGTTGCCAGTGGCTGGGTCCACGCTGAAATTGCAGATTCGGCCGTAGCCTATCAAAGAGCCATCGAAGCCGAAGAAATGCTGGTGGTGGGAGTCAACTGTTGCACGGTGGCAGCGGAGCAGCCGGTGGAGATCTTTTGCAGTCCGGAAACCGGCCCCCGGCAGAGGTCCAGGTTGCAGGAACTGAAAACCCGCCGGGATCGCGCCGCGGTGCAACTGGCTTTAGAAGACGTCCGCCGGGCCTGCCGGCGGCAGGTAAACCTCATGCCTGCCGTGATCCGGGCGGTCAAGACCTATGCCACTGAAGGGGAGATCGCCGACATCTTCCGGCGGGAATGGGGCGTCTGGGACCCGCCCCTGCCTCTGTGAGGGCCCGAAGGAGTCAAGGGGATTCATCATATGGCCAAGACCGGTAAACGGATATTGATCGCCAAGGTGGGCATGGACGCCCATTGGCGGGGAGCCATCATCGTCGCCAAGGCCCTGTGCGGCGCCGGCTTTGAAGTCGTCTTGGGGCGCAATCTGTCTCCTGCCGCGGTGGTAGCCACCGCCGTGCAAGAAGCCGTGGATTACATCGGCATCAGCAGCCTTTCGGGCAACCACCTGATGACCGTTCCCCAGATTCTCGAGTTGCTCAGGAGAGAGAAGGCGGAGGATATCAAGGTCATTGTCGGCGGTATCGTGCCCGCCGCGGATAGACAGGTACTGCTGGACCGCGGGGTCTTGGAAGTATTCGGCCCGGGTCAGGACACCCGGGCAATTATTGAATTTTTGGAAAGGCGCTAAAGTTCTTTTTAGTGATCAGGGAACTGAGATACTGACCCTGAGTCCCCGAGAACTTTCAGTGGTTGACCTGCCTTAGAGCGCCCCCATCTTCAACCCCCTCCTGCTTCAGCAGGAAAGGGGCCACCCGAAAAAACGCTCCTGGATTATCGGCCGCCATTTCCGGGGCCCTTCCAGATCCAGGCGGACGGAAAAGATTTCTTCTTCCTCACTTTTTTGCAGCGTCACCCAATCCCAGAGGTCATCCCAAGGTCTGATAATGTCCGCCAGTTCCTTTTTGCCGGCCGGAGCCGGAGGCTGGATGGCGAAAGACCAGCCGCCCTGGAGGGGATACTGGCGTCCGCCGATCTCCCCCCGATAAGTGGCGGTATTTATGCCCACCACCGGCAGATAATAGTCAAAGGCCCGGGCCAGAGAGGCCATGACCCAATGGCGGCGCAATACGGGAAAGTAGGAGGGGTTGACAATAAGGTCCACCCCCTGGGCTACGAGTTCTCTGATCCCTTCGGGGCGCCCCCATAAATCGACGCACACCAGCAGGCCGACCCGGCCAAAATCGGTGTCCAAGGCTCGCCAACTCTCCCCGGGACTGACGCTGAAGGCCCGGCGTTCCAGTTTCCCGGGGTTGACCTTGGCTTGGCGGCCCACCAGGTTCCCCTGGCGGTCGAACAGAGTGGCGGTGTTGTAACGTTTGCCACGTTCCTCCGCCACCAGGCCGGCCACCACATAGGCGCCCAGGTCATGTGCGGCTCGAGCCAATTCTTCCTCCCCCCAAAAGGGAAGTATTCTGGAAAGCAAATGAGATCTGCGTTCTGTCCCTGGCAGCGGCTGAGAAGCTTAAGGGCCCGTTCCAGGTTCTCGGGGCTTTCCAGCCGCGTCGCCGGAAGGGGCTGAATCAGAATGATTTTTACCATACGGCTTCCCTGACTATTGCCCAGGATTACCTGGTTGAAAAAGGACTTTTGGCCGGTTCCCAGCTCGCCCGGCGTTGGCCGGCGCCGCGAGCTTCCCTATCTCTACTTTCTTATATTGGCAGAGATAAGGCAACATTGATAGATTAAAGGGCATAGTTAAGGGTAAAGCCCATTTGCCAAGGATTGAGTTCTTGGTGGCAGTGATCGCAGACCAGCACCGCGCAGAAGTCCCGGTCACAATCCCGATGGCGCAGTCTTAACGGCGGCTTGCTGCCGGAAAGCCACTTGTCACCCCAACGCATCATGGCGATAAAGGGTCCATAAAAGTCCTTCCCCTTTTCGGTAAGGCGATATTCGAAGCGCTCCGGACTCTCCTGATAAAGCATCTTCACCAGTATGCCTTGCTCCGTCAGCCGGGACAACCGATCCCGCAGGATATTGGTGGCAATCCCCAGTCGCGTCCGCAATTCCTCATACCGGCGAATGCCAAAGAAGGTTTCCCGCAAGACCAGGAAAGTCCATGGATCCCCCAGAATGAGGAGCGTCCGGGCCACCGAGCAGGGGCGGCCGCGTTCCAGGCTATCCGGATCAGAGACCCGGCGAGAGCGTATCCGGTCTGCCTCCCGCGGGCTGCTTCCGGCTCCGGGACCGTCCCGGTAGTGGACGCGGCGCGGCAGAATCTCGGCGCCGCAATGGGAACAGACCACCAGGGGGGAGCAATTATGGCCGCATTCTTTGTGGTAGAGCTTCAGCGGTGGAGGCGACTCGCCCCGGAGCCAGGTGTCCCCAAATTTCAAGAGAGCCAACATCACCGGGTAGAGTTCCCTACCCATCTCCGTAAAACGATACTCGAAACGCGGGGGCCGGGAGGAATAGCGTTCCTTCCGGAGCAATCCCAGGGCCGTGAGCTTCCGCAAGAGCTTGGCCAGGGTGGTCCGGGAAATACCCAGCACACTTTGAAATTTCTCAAAACGCCTGGTGCCAAAGAAGCACTCCCGCAGCACCAGAAAACTCCAGGGGTCAGACAATATTTCGACGGTGCGGGCCACCGAACAGCACCGCTCCAGGGAAGATAGCTGCTTCCCCTCCAGGGGCAACCGCAGCCCGCCCTTTTTTAAGGGTCGGGCTCTAGCGGATTCTTCCCTAGCGGACTGCATCGGTTCACTTTTTAGAGGTTTAACCGGCGAAGTCATCGGCTGGCCTGACGGGAGGAGATTTTTGGCAAGATTATAGAAAATCCATTTATGCAAGTCAATAGTTAAGCAGCGCCAGTCATACCATCATTAGCGGACTGCCGCCACCCAGATCAATAATTTATTAGCGCCGGCGGCGCTGGCAGATCAAGAGCAGATCGTCTCATCTGCAGCAAGGTGGGATAGGCCCACATTTAGGAATTTTTTTTTGAGCTGATTATAAAATATTTCTTGACTTGCATAACTGGACTGAGTAAATTTGGCTCATTATCAGGTGCGCGGCTTGGAAACCCCAGCAGTCTCAGGCAACTGTCCGGGTGAGCCCGGACCCAGGGCGCGCCTTTTGCCATTTGGATACCGAAAAGTAAAGGAGGAACGCCAATGAGCGAGAAACTCAAACCCGCGGTTTTAGTCCCCGCCTATAGAGCGGTCAACGTCAAGCAGTACGAACAGGTAAAGATTACCAAGAGCCACGGCGGCCGGGTCGCCACCATCTCTTGGAAGACCAAGGGCAAGAAGCTCAACACCCTGACCATATCCATTACCGATGAACTGCGCAGCGCCGTGTCCGAGGTGGGCGCCGACGAGTCGGTCCATATCGTCGTGTTCCGAGGCGAGGGCGGCAACTTCTTCGTGGGCGATGACTTGATCGAGATGCACGAGGGCATGTGGGGCAATCCCAACCAGGTGATGAAGCGGATTCGCTACTATCAGGACTTTGCCCAAAGTATCGAAGAGATGGACAAAGTGACCCTGGCGGTGGTGGAGGGCTACGTGCTGGGCGGCGGGCTGGAAACCGCCATGGTCTGTGACTTTATCCTGGCGGCGGAAAGCTGCAAGTGGGGCTTCCCCGAGGTCGATAACGCCATGACGCCAGGCTGGGGCGGCACGACCCGCATGATTCGGTTCATCGGGCGCCGGCGCACCAAGGAAATCACCATGATCGGCGCGCTGCATTCCGCGGCGAATGGAGTCGACTGGGGCATGTTCAACCAGGTGGCGCCGGATGATCAGATGGACCAGGAAGTCGAAAAGTTCATCCAGATGATGCTCGTCAAGAACCAGCAGACCCTGCGGCAGCTTAAGTTCGTCCTGAATAAGAACGCCGATGCCGACATGGCGACGGCCCTGGCCTTCGAGTCCATGAATGAGGTGATCACCTCTTCCAACAACTGGCGCCCGGAAACCCCGAAAATCCCCGATGCGGAACCGGGAGCGGGACTCAAGGCCTTTGCGGAGAAAAACGAAGTCTGGAATCGCCGCCGGCAACTGGCCCTCAACTTCTGGGCCAAATAGAGAGTTTCCGGGGACGGGCAGCGTTGGCTGGTCCAGGCGCCGCCAGGCAGGGAAAGCGGAGGTCAACCATGCGGGAAATGAAGCATTTATTCATTGGCGGAAAATGGCGCGAACCATCGAGTCGTGACATTATCCAGGTGATTGACGCGGCTGATGAAAGTCTCCTGGGTACGGTGCCCGTAGCCAGGAAAGCGGACGTGGATGCGGCAGTCCTGGCAGCCCGGCAAGCCTTGGGGAAATGGGCGGACACGCCGGTGGCGGTCCGGGCCGAATTGCTGGAGAAAACTGCGGATAATCTGAAAGCCCGCGCCGCCGAGATTGCCGAGGTCATCAGTCGCGAAGTAGGCATGCCCCTGAAGATGTCCCAGCGTATCCAGGCCGCGCTGCCCGTAATCGTGACGGCCGGTTACGCCAAGCTCCTGCAAGAATTCTCTTTTGAAATCCAGATTGCCAATTCCCGGGTGTTTCGGGTGCCCAAGGGCGTCGTGGCGACCATCACCCCCTGGAATTACCCCTTGCACCAGCTGGTGGGAAAAGTGGCGCCGGCCCTGGCGGCAGGTTGCACGGTCGTGGCCAAGCCGGCCAGTGAGGCCCCCTTGTCCGCGTTTCTGCTGGCGGAGGCCATAGAGGCGGCCGGGTTTCCCCCCGGCGTGTTCAATCTGGTCTCGGGAGACGGCCCCACCACGGCCAGTCTGCTGGTCCAGCATGCCGACGTCGATATGATCTCCTTTACCGGGTCCACCGCCACCGGCGCCAAAATTGCGGCCGCGGCCGCGGCGTCGGCCAAGAGAGTCACCCTGGAACTGGGGGGCAAGTCGCCCTCACTGGTTCTCGAGGATGCGGATTTTCCTAAAGCCCTGCGGTCCACCGTCAACAACTGCTTCCTGAACTCAGGCCAGACCTGCAATGCCCTCACGCGCCTTCTGGTGCCCAGGGACCGCCTGGCCGAAGTGGAAGAACAAGTGGCCCCGCTGGTGGCCGGGATGAAATTGGGCGACCCCGGCGATCCCAACACGAAACTGGGGCCCCTGGTTTCGGCCAGGCAGCGGGATCGCGTCCGGCAATATATCCGGGAGGCCATTCAGGCGGGCACGCGGCTCCTCCTGGGCGGCGACCATCCGCCCGAGGGGCTCAGCCGGGGCTTTTATGTCAGGCCCACCGTGTTCACGGATGTCGATCCCGGCGCGCTGATTGCCCAGGAGGAGGTCTTCGGGCCGGTCCTCTGCATCATCGGCTACCGGGATGTGGAGGAGGCGGTGGCCATTGCCAACGGGACGCGCTATGGTTTGGCGGCCGCGGTGTGGTCCGCGGATACCGAGCGGGCCCTTCAGGTGGCCAGGCGTATTCGCGCCGGCCAGATTGATATCAACGGCGCTCCCTTCAACGCCGCGGCCCCCTTTGGAGGATTCAAACAGTCCGGCTACGGGCGGGAACTCGGGGTCTTCGGACTGGAGGAATATCTTGAGCCACTGTCTATTCAGCTCAGCGCCTGAGCCGTAGCGAGGCCGGATTAGCGGGCCGGCCAGGCTCTGCTGGGAAAATCCTTGGCGGGACAGCCTTAAGTGCGGCTGGGTCAGGAAGGAGTTATCTCAATGATCCACATTAGCCTTATGAAGCCGATAGCTGAGCATCTCCGGGAGCAGGCCCAAAAGCAAGGCAGCCGGACTGCGTTTTTGGACGCGCAGACCTCAGTCACCTACCTGGATCTGGAGCAACGTACTGCCCGGTTAGCCGCCGCGCTCCAGGAAATGGGCCTTAATCCGGGGGATAAGGTGGCCATCTATCTGCCCAATTCAGTCCCCTGGATCGAGTCCTGCCTGGCTGTAGTTCGCCGGGGCGCCGTCGCCGTGCCCATCAGCTATGACGCCGCGGAAGATGAAGTCCTTTACCGGCTGGCAGACTCCGGCTGTTCCGTGGTCATCTCCACCGCGGAGCAGGCCGGGAGACTGGACAAACTTCGCCCCCAGGTTCCGTCCATCAAAGCCATGGTGCTAAGCGGAGTGGCAGCGAGTGGCGAGCCCCGCGTGAAGGGGTTGGAGTCTTTGCTATCCGGTCCATTGAGGCCGGATGCCGACCAGGGGACCGACCTCGACGCACCGGCGTTTCTGCTATATACCTCCGGCACCACGGGGAAACCTAAAGGCGCGCTACTTACCCAAAGAAGCATGCTCTGGGTCGTCGCCGCCTGCTGGGTACCCATTGCCGGGCTGGGGCCTGATGATTACCTGCTTTCTCCTCTGCCCCTGTTTTTTTCCTATGCCATCGATATAGCAGTGTTGGGAACCCTGGCGACCGGAGCCACCACCCGGGTCATGGAGCGTTTTTCGGTGGGCGAGACGCTAGCGCTGTTAAGCAGCGGCGAGTTCACCATCTTTCCGGGCGTGCCCACGATGTTTCACTACCTGCTGCTGCGGGCCGGGGATACACCCCTTAATTTTGGCAAGCTGCGCCTTTGCATCTCGGCGGGGGCCATCATGCCGGCAACGCTCAATCAAGAATTCGAACGGCGCACCAAGGTTCCCTTGATAGACGGCCTGGGGAGTACCGAAACTTCCACCATGATTACCCTGAATTGGCCGGGCCGCGAGCGGATCATGGGATCCTGCGGGCCACCCATCCTCGGCCAGGCGGTGAGAATTGTCGATCCCCAAACCCGCCTGGATTTGCCTCCTGGTGGTGAAGGCGAGTTGATTGTCCGAGGCCCCAACGTAATGTTGGGATACCATAATAAGCCCGAAGAAACGGCCAAGGCGTTGCTGGATGGTTGGTATTTGACCGGTGACCTGGCCAGATTCGACCCCCATGGGCTGATCACTATCACCGGCCGCCTCAAGGAATTGATTATTCGCGGGGGAGAGAACATTGCCCCCGCAGAGATCGAGGAAGTCGCGCTGAAATTCCCCGGAGTGGCGGACTGCGCCGTGGTAGCTGGCAAGCATCAGTTTCTGGGCGAGGTTCCCGTCCTTTTCGTGGTCAGCCAGCCGGGCGCTCAGGTTGACCCCGCCGCCCTGAAAGCCTTCTGCGGCCAGCACCTTTCGGCTCACAAGGTTCCCGACGAGATCCGTTATCTGGACCATATTCCCCGGACGGGATCGGGTAAGACCTTGCGCTTCGAACTGAAAAAACTCCTGGAATGAGATCAAGCGGATATGGAAATTCGCTTCCCCGGCATAAACCCGGAAGGTTTCCTTTTCCCTATCCACCTTGATCCTCAAAGGTTTTGAGCTCTTGCCGGTAGAGCTTCCCTTCTCCGCAAGGCTCCGCTGGCGCCCCAGGGGAAGGCCCAAATTTAGGAGATCTACCGCCTGTTTCTCCCCTCAACAGGAGTTCCCCCATGAAAGTTTTCTTTGAGCCGCGTTCGGTGGCCCTGATCGGCGTGACCCGGCAGACCGGTCCCGGCGCCTTCAACAATTTAGAAATGCTGCAGCGCTATGGCTATTCGGGGAAAATGTACCTGGTCCATCCCCAGGTCCAAGAAATCCTGGGACAAAAAACCTTTCCCCGGGTGGCCGACCTGCCTGAGACCCCCGAGCTGGCCGTCATTTCCCTGGGCCGGGATCGGGTCCTGCCGGTTTTCCGGGATTGCCTCCATCGGGGCATTAGACGGCTGGTGGTTATCAGCCAGGGCTTTGCCGACGCCGATGCCCGGGGACGCGAATTGCAAGAGCAGCTGGTGCAGCTGGCCCATAAACACGGGGCGCGGGTCCTGGGCCCCAATACCATGGGCGTGGTCAACGCCTTTTCCGGCTTCAGCACCGCCTTCATCGATATCCCCCGGGAGATGGCGCCGCCGCCCTTGACCCTGGTGGTCCAGTCCGGGGTTTTTCAGGCGGGCTACCCTAGCTTGACCTGGCGCCTGGGGAAATCCATCGATATCGGCAACGGCTGCGACGTGGACTTTGTCGATCTGCTGGAATTTTTGGAAAATGATCCTCAGACTCAGATTATTATGCTCCACATGGAAGGCCTGAAACGGGGCCGGGAGTTCCTGGAGGCCGCGGCCCGCATCGCCTCTCAAAAACCCATCTTGGTGTTGAAAACCGGGCGCAGCGCCGCGGGGGCCCAGGCCGCTCTATCCCACACCGGCTCCCTGGTAGGGGAAGACGCGATCTTTGACTTGGCCTTCGCCCAGGCCGGTCTGATCCGGGTCCGGAACCTGGTGGAACTGCGGGCCGCGGCTAAGGCCTTTCTCCATTTCCGGCCTATGGCCGGGCCGCGCCTGGGCATGGTGACCGCCACCGGCGCCTTCGGCATCGTGGCGGCGGACGCCTGTGCAGACTATGGCCTGGAATTGGCCCCCTTCCCGGAACAGATCCGGGCGGAACTGGAAGATCCCCACATCCCCTGGCACCACCTCCATAACCCGGTGGATATCTGGCCCCTGGGCATGGTTGCCGGCTCCTTTAGCCGGGTGTTCGCCAAAGCCGCCCAGGGCTTGCTCCGGGATGAACGGGTGGATGCGGTGCTGGGCGTGGCGCCGTCCTTGGGTTCGCCGCTGCATGGCGATATCGACATGGTGGCCACGGTCCGGGAAATCCAGGCTGCCAACCCCTGCCAAAAACCCCTGGCCCTGTGCCTTTACGGCGACGATGCCTTGCGCCAGAGCCAGGCCCTGGACCCGGAACCCGGGGTCGCTTGCTTTGCTACCCTGGACGAAGCTATCCTGGGCCTGGCTGCCACCTGGCGGTGGCGGAGGATAGTGGGAGAGTTGCAGGGAGCGCCGGGGGCATTAGTGGCTCAGGTGGGGGCCCCTGGCCCCCACCCCCCTCTCTCCACCTCTGCCTCCCAAATCCTGGTGGGGGAGGAGCCTTTGACGTTGTTGGGGCGCTATGGCATCCCCCTGGTCCCCGGGCGCCTGGTGCAGAAGGTGGAAGAGGCCCTGGCCGCGGCCCGGGAGTTCGGCTACCCGGTAGTTCTGAAAATCATTTCGCCCCAGTGGTTGCACAAATCCGACCTGGGAGGAGTGCGTCTCAACCTGGGCAGTGAGGCCAAAGTAAGCCTGGCGTTTCCGGAAATGCTGGCTCTGTTTGCCCGGCAGACGCCCCAGGGAGAATTGCAGGGCGTCCTGGTGCAAAAGCAGGTGCAGGGAACCGAACTTCTTTTCGGGATCAAGAAGGACCCCCAATTCGGGCCGGTGCTGGTGGCGGGCATGGGCGGAATTTATACGGAAATTTTCCAGGACGTGGCCCGAGCCTTGGCCCCGGTCAACCGGAGAATGGCCGCGGCCATGTTGCAGTCCCTAAGGATTTATCCCCTCCTCCGCGGCGCGCGGGGTCAGGCTGGCGTCGCTCTCCCTTGCCTCGAGGACATTATCCTCTCCCTGTCCAGGCTTTCCCAGGACTACCCGGAAATCGAGGAGATGGACCTCAACCCCGTGGTGGCGGACGCGCAAGGGTGCTGGTGCGTGGACTGCCGGGTGGTCAGAGAAAAGCAGTGAATCATCCGGGCTAAAAGATCACATAACCTGCCAATTCGGCTTGCCGCCCCCCCTCCGTCAGGCGATGGGCGCAGTCCCCGCAGATTAACTTGGTTTCGGGGTTGAACCATTTGATTATCGGCTTGGTCTTGAACATGTATAGGATCTTGCTGGGCATCCCCGCGCCCATCAGGTCGGAGGCCACTTCGATCACCCGCCAGCCCACTATCTCCATGAGGGTCGGAACATTGGTGTAAACCGCTAACTGTTCCACCTTGGTGATCAATAAGGGCGCAGTGGCTTCTTTTTGGCAGATGCTGCATTGCAGCGAGACCTCTTTCCCCCAGAAAATGCTGGGAAAGCCGTCTTTGGGCAGGCGCCGGCCTTGGAACCAATCAATGGCCTCTTCCAGGGAAGGGGCGAAATGGACCTTGGGGGGGACCTCATTCAACAGGAAGAACCGTCCGAATCCAAGATCTTTGGGCTTGGTGGCGGCTTGAAACAATTCTTCGGCATACATCTCCTGACCATGTTTTCTTACCCGGACCCGATACTTGGTCAGATCGGTGCACAATCGGTTTTCCACTACCTCGAACTGAGGCTCGGCGTCCCCCCCGCCTCCGAAGATTTTTTTAAAAAATGCCATAACCCTGCCTCTCGCCCTGCGTCCCCAGTCCAGGACGGACCTGGTACCGCCTAACTACTTGTACCTATTAATTTTATCCCTTAATTTAGACAAAAGCAATTTCTATGCTGCTGAAAAGCTTTCTATCCCCTCCCCTCCATAATGCGGCGCCAGGTTCCCCGGCCGGGTTTTTTTCATGGCGCCATTATTAATCCTTATATTAGGTTGCGACCAACCAATTCCAGAGTGGGCAGGCCGGCTTTGCCTGGGCGCCGCATCTCTTTCCCCCCTCCCTACCCTTCCCGGGCCAGGTTCAGAGCGCCGCCCGCCGCCACCAGGCGGCGTTGCCGGGGCGAAAGGTCCAGCCGCAGCCAAATTTCCCAGCGGCCCAGCTTCAAGGGCAGCCTTTCGGCCCCCTCCAGCAACAGCCGGCGCACCTGCGGCAGTTCCAGGGTCTCCCCCGGATTGAGCAACTCGTAGTCTCCGGGATTCTCAAAGGTCAAAGGCAGGATGCCGAAGTTGATGAGATTGGCGAGATGGATGCGGGCAAAGCTCTTCACCAACTTGACCCGCACCCCCAGGTACCTGGGGGCCAGGGCGGCGTGCTCCCGGGAAGAGCCCTGGCCGTAGTTTTCCCCGCCGACGATGGCCCCTTCACTCCGGCCTTGGACCCGCCGGGAGAAATCCGGATCCAGCCGGGCAAAGGTAAACTGGCTAATGGCCGGCAGGTTGCTGCGCAGGGGCAGGATTTGGCTGCCCCCCGGCAGGATGTCGTCGGTGGTGACGTTATCGCCCACCTTCAGCCACACCTCACCTCGCCAGGTTTCCGGTAAGGCCGACAGTTGCGGGAAAGGCACGATGTTGGGACCGCGCACCACCTCCACCGGGGTGCCGGCAGGGGGGGGCGCCGCCAGTGAGCCTCCGTTCACCAGGTAATGGCGAGGCAGGGAGACCCGGGGCGCCTCCCCCAGGCTCCGGGGGTCCCGCAGTTCCCCGTAAATGGCCGCGGCCACCGCGGTCTCGGGGCTGGCCAGGTAGACCTGATCATCTTTGGTGCCGCTGCGCCCCGAGAAATTCCGGGGAAAGGTGCGCACCGAGACGGCGTGGCTGGGCGGGGCCTGACCCATGCCGATACAGCCCCAACAGCCCGGCGGCATCAGCCGCGCCCCGGCCTCCAGCAGGGGCAGGAGCCCACCGGCCAGGGCCAGGTTTTCCAGGACCTGGCGGGAGCCGGGGTTGATCTCCAGGCTAACCCTGGGGTGCACCCGGCGGCCCTTCAGGGCCTGGGCCACCACCATCAGGTCCCGGAAGGAAGAGTTGCCGCAGGAGCCAATGAGCACCTGCTCCACCGGGGTGCCCTCCAATTCTTTGACCGGCGCCACCCGATCCGGGGAACTGGGGCGGGCAATCAGGGGCGGCAACCGGTTGAGGTCCACTTCCTGAATCCCGGCATAATCCGGCCGGCCCTGGGCCTTCAGGGGGCGAAAATCCGCGTCCCGCCCTTGCAGGGCCAGGAACCGGCGGGTCTGCGCATCCGCGGGAAAGATGGAAGTGGTGGCCCCCAGCTCCGCCCCCATGTTGGTGATGGCGGCGCGCTCCGGCACACTGAGGTGCGGCAGGGCCGGACCGAAAAACTCCAGGATCTTTCCCCGGCCTCCTTTAACCGTCAGACGCCGCAGCAACTCCAGGATGACGTCCTTGGCCGATACCCAGGCCGGGAACCTTCCCGAGAGGCGCACCCCCAGGATCTCGGGCATAACCAGGTAGTAGGGCTGCCCCGCCAGGGCCAGGGCCACGTCCATGCCGCCCGCTCCGAAAGCCAGCATCCCGGCGCCGCCAGCCGTGGGGGTGTGGCTGTCGGAGCCCAATAAGGTCTTCCCCGGCGCGCTGAACCGCTCCAGATGCACCTGGTGGGAGATGCCGTTGCCCGGCGGCGAGAAATAGAGACCATAGCGGGCCGCCATGGTCCGCAAAAACCGGTGGTCGTCGGCGTTGCGAAAATCCGTCTGCATTAGATTGTGGTCCACGTAACTCACGGCCACCTCGGGCCGGGCCCGCTCCACCCCCATGGCCTCAAACTCCAGGTAAGCCAGGGTGCCGGTGATGTCCTGGGTCAGGGTTTGGTCGATCTTCAAGGCCACCTCGGCGCCGGGGACCAAATCCCCGCTCACCAGATGCGCCGCCATGATTTGCGCTACCACGCTCTTACCCATATGCTATTCTCGGTTTTCTGGCCCAACGGCCGCTAGTGTAGCGTCTCAGGGTTATCTTAACTAAGGATTAAGGTCTTTTCTCCCTCCCCCTGAGAGGGGGGAGGGCTGGGGTGGGGGTGATTATTTTTTTGTTACCTTAAAACATTACCACCCTCCCCTCAACCCCCTCCCCTCCAGGGAGGGGGAGTTCTTAGGGCCAAGAGATCTTAAACATATTCCAGAAACACGACACTAGCGGGCCGCTCCTTGAGTGAGATAGGGCGGCCCCAGCACCGGCTGGAAGCCTGCGCCACGTCGCCCCTACAGGGTTTTCCCCTCCATCATCTCTTGCAACCGCAAGACCTCCTGCCGCAGGCCCACGCTGATGGCGTCATAGTCCGAGGCCTCCGGGGCCACCTTAAGCCCCCGTTCCTTCAGCTCCTCCCAGGAATGCGCCCGGCCGAAAATCACCCGGATGGGACGGGGACGGGGCAGGGTCACCCCGGGAGGCCAGGCTGCGTAGGAGCCTTGAATATAAACCGGGAGCAACGGCACCTCCAACTCCCTGGCCAGGATGGCCACGCCCTTCTTAAACTGGCCCACATCGCCGCTGGGGGTGCGGAAGCCCTCGGGAAACAGGGCCAGGACCCGGCCATGCCTGAGGATATGGGCCGACACCTGCATGGCCTCCACCACATGGCGGGCCGAGTCCACCGGGATCACCCGGATCAGTTTGAGGAGATTCCGGATCACCGGCACGTCGAAATAGCCGGCGTAGCCTAAGGAGAACAGGCGGTGGCGCAACGGGCCGGGGACCGCGTATGCCAGGATAAAGCCGTCCAGATAGCTGGCGTGGTTGGGGCAGAGGATGCAGCCCCGGTCCGTTAGCCGCTCCCGCCCGTACACCTGGAGGTGGAACAGCAATTTAAGCAACGGGCCCAGTACCGCCGCCAGCCCCTGGGTGACCAGCCGGGCCGTCCACCCTCCTTCCAGACCGATTTGCCGGACCACGGCCGGGGGCGGATCGGTCCTCAGGATGGTGTCCCAAGCCGCCATCTCCTCCTTAGGCTCCCCGGCCGCCTCAGGGTTCTTCTCCTGGATAAAGGCGATAAGCTCTCTGACCGTGAAGATACCGAGGAAGTCCTCGTCCCGGATCTTGAGGTTGCACCGGCTCTCCAGGGTCGCCAGTAGTTCCACCAGGCCCAGGGAGTCCAGGCCCAGGTCCAGCTCCAAATGGTCGTCCAGGGAGATTCGGGCGTCCCCCGTCTGGCGGATCAGCACTTCCAGCACCATCTCGCCCAACGGGGACAACTCTGACGAAAGATCCTCCCTGGCTGGCCTTCTCTCTGGGTGGCCCTGGCCGGCCCGCTCCTGATAAAGACGCTGAGCTTCGTGAATCTTGACCTTTCCCAGGCGAGTCTTGGGCAGCTCTTCGTTAATCAGGACGAAATCCCGCACCCGTTTGTAAGGCTCCAGGCCTTGGGAGAGGATCTCCAGGTCCCACTTCACCTTGTCGCGAATATCCACTTCCCCGGTTTTTCGGAAAAAGTCCAGGTCCGGCGCCACCAAGGCGACCAGCTTCTCGGCGCCGGCGTCGGTAGTCACAAAGACCTCTTTGATGGAAGGAGCCTGGAGGTAGTGCTGTCCCACTTCCTCGGAGGAGACCTTCTTGCCCGAAGCGAGGACGATGATTTCCTTGATCCGTCCCTGGAGGTACAGGTAGCCGTCCCCATCCAGATAACCCAAATCGCCGCTGCGGAACCAGCCATCTTTGAGGGCCTCCCGGGTGGCCGCCTCATTTTGGAAATAACCGGCCATGACGTTGTCGCCCCGAATGAGGACCTCTCCGACACCCTGGGCGTCAGGTTGCCCAATCCTGATCTCCACCCCCGCCAGGGGCCGGCCCGCCGACCCCAGGTGGGGAGCCTCCGGGGGATTCATGGTGACCACCGGCGAGGTTTCCGTGAGGCCGTAACCTTCCAGCACCTCAAACCCCAGCCGGGCCAGATCCTCCGCCAGAGATTCAGGGAGTTTGGCCCCGCCACTGACAAAAAACCGAAACTGCTCCCCCAGGCCGCGGCGGAATTTCCTTAACAGCGGCCGCGCCGGATTTACCCCCAGAAATCGAAAGACCTTCCAGGAAGCTCGGAGATAGCTGAGCAGCAGTGGACGCCCCGGCCAGGGAATCAGCTGCAATCGCCGCCTAAACCCTTGATAGAAGTGCTGGAGCACCTGGGGGGTGACCACCAGGATAGTGACCCGCTGCTCTTGGATACACTTCAGAATGGCCTCGGCCTTCAGGGTATCCAAATAAGTGATCTGCGCCCGGGAAAAGAGGGGCGCCAACAGGGTGGCGGTAAAGGGAAAGGCATGGTGCAGGGGGAGGATGGAGAGCAAATTGTCATCCTCCCGGATGGCCTTGAGTTTGGCGATGCCCTGGCAATTGGCGGCGAAATTCCGGTGGGTGAGCATCACCCCTTTGGGCATCCCGGTGGTGCCCGACGTATAAATGATGGAGGCCAGGTCCTGAAGGCGCGGCGCCGGCAGCCCCGCCTCACTTCCGGATGATTGCAGGACTTCCTGGAAATTGGTCAGCTTGTCGCCGGAATCCTCGCTTCTCCCCACCACCACCAGCCTTTCCAGGAACGGCAGCTGTTGCAAGGCTGACAGGGGGGCCGTGGGAAAGGTAAAGATAATCCTGGCCCGGGTCTGCTCCAGGGTGTAGTGGAGATGATCCCAGCGGGAGACCGGATCCAGAGGCACCGCCACCGCTCCGGCCAACAGGATGCCGAAATAACTCATGGGCCATTGGGGGCGATTCTCCAGGAGGATGGCCACCCGGTCCCCCTTTTCCACCCCTCGGGCCTGGAGCCATCCGGCCACTGCCAGGCTTGACCGGTAAAGTTGGCCGCAGGTGTACTCGCGCACCGAATCCCCTTGCCGGTAAATAATGGCCACCCGGTCCGGGGCTTCCCGGGCCACCCCGGCTAACTGGCAGGTCAAGGTTTCCATAGTATCGGTCCTAATTCCCTGGTGGCACAGGCTTTCCAACCGGGGCCTGCCTTTTTTTCCTTTGCCGAACTTAATTTGCTCTAAAGCCCCATCCCCTTGCAACTGTAACCAATGGCCTGCTTTTCTCCCCCTCCCCGCGGGGGGAGGGGGTTTGGGGGAGGGGGGCGACTTGAGCAGGTTCTTGTAAATTAAGAGACTGTTGCCACCCCCACCCTACCCTCCCCCCTCGCAGGGGGAGGGATTAAAGACGCGTCGTGGCGCACCGGGTAAAGGCGGGTGGCGGTCAGCGAGCCCTTGGCGCGTTGGCTTGGGTGCGCAAATAGTTGTTCTTTCTAAGGGATTAGTTATTAATGCCCGCCTTCGCAATGGTGCGCAGTGCGCACCCTACATTAACTCAGGCGCCAGCGGTCCATAATCTCCCTGGGCCGGTTGGTGCAAATCGCTTCCAGATTCATGGTTCCCCTTAACCCTCAATACGGTTCACTTAAACGGTTATTTTCTAAGGAATTGGTGGGCAGTGCCCACCCTACATTTTTTGGTCATGCATCGCTTCGCTTCGCATCTCGTATTTAGAGATTCTTCGGTCGCCTGCGGTTCCCTCAGAATGACCAAAGAAATGACTTCCCATTAGCTCCTGGTGCCTTTCTGGTGTCCCTTTTACCTCTTGTGCGGACAGGCCGATTCATATATTAGATGAAAGACCGGCGGCTGGCAAGCCGCAGAGGGGGAGACGTGAACTGGCTGGGGTATTCCTTGATAGCCGTGGGCCTCTGGGGGCTCTGGGGGTTTTTCAGCAAGCTGGCCACCCTCAACCTGCCCCCCGGAGCCGCTTATCTCCTGGCCATCACCGGGCACCTGGCGGTCGTCGGCTACCTGGCGGCCACGGGCTCCCTGGCCATCCCCTGGCAGGCCGCCGGGGTGGCCGCTGCCCTGGGCGCCGGGCTCTGCATGGCCTTCGGCCTGCTCTTCTTTTTCAAGGCCATGGCAGGGGGGGCGGCTGCGGTGGTGGTGCCCGTCACCGCCTTGTATCCCCTGGTCACGGTGATCTTGAGCTGGACTTTGCTCCGTGAGAGCGTAACCCTGCGCCACCTGGCCGGCGTGGCCCTGGCCCTGGCCGCCGTCTGGCTGCTGTCCAAATAGGAGACCCGCATGGCCGCAGAGCCGCCAGGAGAGCGCCGGGAAGTGCGGTTTCTCGCCCTGGACGTGGGGGCCAAGCGCATCGGCCTGGCGGTCAGCGACCCCCTGGGGATCACCGCCCAAGGGCTGGGGGTTTTGACCCGCAAGGACCGCTCTGAGGTCCTGGCCCAACTCCTGGAGGTGGCCCGGAAGTGGCAGGTGCAGCGAGTAGTGGTGGGGCTGCCCCGGCACCTGGACGGCCGCCTGGGGGACGCGGCCCCGGAGATCCTGAAATTGGCCAGTGACTTGGGGGAGGCCCTGGGAGTCCGGGTGGTCACCTGGGATGAACGCCTCACCACGGTGGAGGCGGAGCGGGTCCTGCTGCAGGCGGACCTGAGCCGCCGCCGCCGCCGCCAGGTGTTGGACAAACAGGCCGCGGTGCTTATTTTGCAGAATTACCTGGACTACTGGCACCAGCATGGTGATTAGTTCCAGGGAGAACCTGATATCCCCTGCCCTGCCCCCTGGACTCCTGGCCCCGCTTCCCCTTAACCTCAATACGGTTCACTTGCGCGGTTCTTTTATAAGGAATTGGTGGGCAGTGCCCACCCTCTCCTTTTTTTGGTCAGGCTGAACGAACCATCATGACGTGACGGCCACAACGAAAAATAAAAATGTAGAACCGCCGCCCTCGGCGGTTCCCGCGGCTGGTGAGGGCGCCGGCGCTACATTTTCATATAAAGCGAAGCATCTCGTATTTAGAGATTCTGCGGTCTCCTGCGGCTCCCTCAGAATGACCAAAGAAATGACTTCCCCTCAGTTCCTGGCGCTTAAATGAATAGCATTACCCTTAATCTTTAAAATTCCCCCATCTCCGCCAGCACCCCGCCGCCCTGAAAAATGGGCCGGGGCCATGCCCTCAGACCCGCCAGTGGGGGAGTGCCGGGCCATTCTGCCCCCGGAATTCCGGCGAATGGGTGGGCTATCCATCCGCAGGGTCCCACGGTCTCCATCTTCTCCTTCTCCCTTAGCCCCCAGGGTCGGAACCATTTGCCGCCTGGGGATTTTTTTCCCCGCACCGTTTTTTTCCTTGACAATTCCCTATGTAAGGCCTTATTTTGTCTCCATGTGGTAGAAAGTGGGAGAGAGTGGGGAGTAGTGGCGCGATGTTCACGGGCATGCATTTCCATTCCATGGATAGCAAAGGGCGGGTCAGCATCCCTTCCCGCTACCGGGAAATCTTGCAGGAGCGCAAGGAACGCCAGCTCGTCCTCACCAATTTCCACCAGAGCCTCCAGAAGGATTCCCCGGATCATTTCCGTTATCTTCTGGCCTTCACCCTGGAGGAGTGGCAGAAGATCGAAGTCAAATTGGCGCAGCAAAATCTGCTCCGGGGGGAGTTGCGCAACTTCCAGCGCTTTCTCACCTCCAAGGTGGAGGACTGCCCCCTGGACCGACTGGGCCGCATCCTGATTCCCCCCAATCTGCGTGACTATGCCAGGCTTTCCCGGGAAGTCTGCCTGGTGGGAACGGTGCGCTCTATTGAAATTTGGGACCGGGCCTCCTTTGAGGCCCATATGAAGCAGTTGGAAGAATTCAATTTTGAAGGGATCTTGGACGAATTGTCGATCTAAACACAGACCTTATACCGGTGCACCAACCGGTCATGGTGAAGGAGGCGCTGGTGGGCCTGAACTGCCGGCCTGGCCGTCTTTATGTGGATGGCACCGTGGGTGAGGGGGGTCACGCCGCCGCCATCCTGGATTGCAGTGGGCCGGACGGACAGCTTTGGGGCCTGGATCGGGACTCTGCGGTCCTAAAGACCGCGGCCGCGCGGCTGGCCCGCCACACCTCCAGATTTCAACTGTATCACCAATCCTATTGCCAGTTAGGGGATTTGCTGGCCGCCGCCCACCTGGAAGGAGTGGCCGGGATCCTCCTGGACCTGGGCCTCTCTTCCCGGCAATTGCAGACTTCGCAGCGGGGCTTCTCCTTTTGGGGAGATGAGCCCCTGGACATGCGCTTCAACCCGGAAAATGGGGAGTCCGTTACCGCCGCCGAACTGCTCAATTCCACTCCCGAGGCCGAGTTGGCAAAGATCTTTTATGAATACGGGCAAGAACGCCGGTCCAGGCGCCTGGCGCGGGTAATCGTGCAGGCCCGGCGGCGGCAACCGTTTCGCACCACGCAGCAACTGGTGGACGTCTTGAAGCAGGCCATGGGGCCCGGGTGGCGCAGGGGGAGACTGCATCCAGCCACCCGGGTCTTCCAGGCTTTAAGGATCGCGGTGAACGGGGAAATGGAGGAAATCGCCACATTTCTAGAGCAGGCCCCGGGTTGGCTGGAAGGGGGCGGCCGTCTGGTGGTAATTGCCTACCATTCCCTGGAAGACCGGCTGGTGAAGGAAAAGATGGCGGCCTGGGACCGGGCCGGGGTGATGGCGCGCCTCACCCGCAAACCGCTGGCCCCCACGCCGGAGGAAGTGGCCGGCAATCCCCGGGCCCGCAGCGCCAAGATGCGCATCGCCGAAAAAATTAACCCAACGAACCTGGAGGAATCCCATGTCTCTTGAAATCGCCCAGGGCCTGAACCCAGAGGAGGAAAGGCCCGCGAGTTTCCGCGGCAACCGCCTGGAAACCGTCCAGGATGGTTACTTCCAGTCCATCCTGCCTTGGGATGAGATTGCCCAAAAATGGCCCAAGGAACGGTTTCCCAGCCTGTTCTCCATGGACCACTCGCTTGACCAGAGGAGGTGAAAGGAGATGCCCGCTAATCTAGCTCTCCGCCTGAGCGCCGCCGGACAGGTGTTTATCTCCAAGAATCGCAAGGTCAGCTACCCCTGGCGTTGGGGGGGCGCCGTGGTGGCCGGGCTGGTCCTGGGCGCGCTGGGGGTATTGTTCACCTGTCTATTTCTGGCCTGGGCCGATTTGCAGGATATTACCCAAAGTTACCAGATTTCCCGGGCTCAGGAGAGCCAGAAGCAGCTTCTCGACTTGAACGGCAAGCTGCGCATCGAGCTCTCCAATCTGATGGCTATCTCCCGTCTGGAAAAGCTGGCGGCCCAGTTGGGCATGGAGGCGCCCAAGCCCTCCCAGGTCGTGAATTTGCCGTGAATCCCACCATCGGCAAGTGGGTGCGGGTTCGCATCGCCCTGCTGGGTCTGGGCCTGGCCCTGCTGGGACTGGTGATTATTGGCCGCTTCTTTTATCTCCAGGTGGTTCGGGGCCCGCAGCTCCGGGAGGAAGCCACCCGGGAATACCAGAAATTTTCCCCGGTGCTGCCGGTCCGGGGCATGATCCTGGACCGCCGGGGCCTGGAGCTGGCCATCAGCACCCGGGTTTCCTCGGTGGTGGCTCATCCCACCCAGGTCACGCAGGCCGAGCGCTTGAGCCGGGAGCTGGCTCCCATCCTGGGTTATAAGCCTAAGGAACTCAAAGAAATCCTCACCCGGGCCTGTTCTTTTACCTGGGTAAAACGCCAACTCACCCCGGAGCGCGAAGCGGCCTTCCTGGCCTGGCAGGCGGAAGCGGAGCGCAAGGCCGAGGCCGCCAAGATCACCACACGCCGGGACACCGACGCCATCTACCTGTTGCCCGAGGCCAAACGCTACTATCCGCAGCTCTCTCTGGCCGGGGAGGTCTTGGGGTTCTGCGATATCGACGGCCAGGGATTGGAAGGGGTGGAGCACCAGTTTGACCGGCTCCTCTATGGCAAACCCAAGCAATGCTGGAAGATGCTGGATGGCCGGGGGCATATCGTCTCCTCGGGGGAAAAGGCCTGGGACCCGGAGGTCATGGGCGACAACGTGGTCCTCACCCTGGACCGCACCTTGCAGTACATCGCGGAAAAAGAATTGGCCCTGGGGGTGGAGCATTCCCATGCCGCCGGCGGCCTGGCCCTGGTGGTCCAGCCGCAGACCGGAGAGATCCTGGCCATGGCCCAGTTGCCGGTCATGGACCCCAACCGTTACGTCCAATCTCTCGAAACGGCCCGGCGCAACCGGTTAATTACCGATTGCCTGGAGCCCGGCTCCGCCTTTAAGATCTTCATCACTGGCGCGGCCCTGGATGCCAATGTGGTGAAGCCCGGCGACCGTTTCAATTGCGAAAACGGCCACTGGGTCCTGGGCCCCAAGGAAGAGATCCACGACGTGCATCCTTATGGATGCCTGACGGTGCAACAGATCATCCAAAAATCCAGCAATATCGGGGCCGCCAAGATAGCCTACAAACTGGGGGGCCCCCGCCTGGAGCAATATCTCCGGGGGTTCGGCTTTGGGAGCAAAACCGGGATCTCGTTCCCCGGAGAAAGCGACGGGCTGCTGAAAAGTCTCCGGGGGCTCAAGTCCGGCATCGACCGAGCCACCCTGGCCTTTGGTCAGGGGGTGTCCGTCACTCCCTTGCAACTGACCATGGCCCTGGCCTCCCTGGGCAATGGCGGGGTCCTCATGGAGCCTCGCCTGGTGAAAGAGGTTGACGATCCCTATGGACGGAAGGTGCAGGAGTTTCCCCCCCGGCCACTGAGAAGGGTGTTGTCCCAGCGCGCCGCCCAGCAGATACTGGAGATCATGGCGACGGTCACCCAGCCGGGCGGCACCGCCAAGGAAGCGGTCCCGGAAGGTTTCACCGTGGCCGGCAAGACGGGCACCGCTCAAAAATTGGAGGGCCGGGCTTATTCCCACAGCAAGTTTAATGCCCTGTTCATCGGCCTGGTGCCCGCGGAAAAGCCGGTTTTGGCCATCAGCGTCATCATTGACGAACCCAAGGGGGCCATCTTCGGAGGGGTGGTGGCCGCCCCCGTCTTCCGGGAAATAGCCGCCCAGTCCCTGCGGGTCCTGGGTTATTATCCCCAGAAGGAACTGGACCGGGACAAGAACCTGCCGGTCCAGGCTAAAGGCGCGGCCGCCCCGGATCAGGAGCACCGGACGGCCAAGGCGGCCCCCGCCCAGCCCCCGGCTCCCGCTTTGGCCCAATTGCTGCCGGACCGGCTGGAGATCCCCAAGGAACCATTGACGGTAATGCCAAACCTGAAGGGCTATACCATTCGCCAGGTATTAGACCTGCTGACCCGCTCCGGATTGAAATACCGCATGGAGGGCAGCGGCATGGCCGTGAGCCAGGAGCCCTCCCCGGGGACCGCCATCTCCCCCGGCGCCACCTGCCTGGTGAAATTCCAGTCCAGTACCTGACGCGCCCCCAGGGGTTGGTCCTTGCCAAGACCCGGATGTTTTTATAAAATTAAGTAAAGGCGGTGGGACTTGAAAGTGGGCCTCGATCTGCCCATCCTTAAATGACACATCCGGCGGAGGCAGGCTGCGGGCCTGCCCTTTGGCGTATCTGACCATCATTCCTGCGGCATCATATTTACTTACTTGCTTCACCGCCTGATTGCGGTCCAGGCTGCCATCGGCAATGGTTCTGTGCCCCTGGGGAATCAGACCTGTTTGCGAGGGAACCGTGCACCGCGAGCCCACGTCCTCCGTTCCTTTAAAGCGGCTGCTGGCCGGCCTGGAGGGCTGCCGCCTGCAGGGCGACGAAAACCTCGCGGTAACCGGGCTGGCCTATCACTCCGGAGAAGTGGTCCCCGGTGGGGTTTTCGTGGCCCTTAAGGGGGCCCGCACCGATGGGCGCCGCTTTGTGGCCCAGGCCATCGCCAACGGGGCCGCGGCCATCGTCAGCGAACCGGGAGCGGAGGTTCCGGCCGGCGTCACCGTCGTCCGGGTGGACCAGGCCCGCCTGGCCCTGGCCCATCTCAGCGCCGCCTTTTACGGCCACCCCAGCCGGGAGTTGACCCTGGTGGGCATCACCGGCACCAACGGCAAGACCAGCACCACTTACCTGCTGGAGTCCATCCTGAGCCGCGCCGGCCGCCAGGTCGGGGTAATCGGCACCGTCAATTACCGCGCCTTACCAGAAACCTGGCCGGCCGCGGTGACCACCCCGGAATCCCTGGACTTACAGAGGCTCTTACGGGCCATGCGCTCCCGGGGGGTAAGCCACGTCTTCATGGAAGTCTCCTCTCATGCCCTGGACCTGCGGCGGGTGGACCGGACCGCCTTCGATGTGGGGGTCTTCACCAACCTCAGCCAGGACCACCTGGATTATCACCGGGACCTGGAGGATTACTTTGCCGCCAAGGCCCGGCTCTTTCTGGAGCTGCTGGCCAACGGCAGCGGCGCCCCGGGTCTGGCGGTCCTCAACCTGGACGACCCCCGGGGTCGGGAACTGCGCGCCCGGGTGCGGGTTCCCTGCCTCACTTACGGCTGCCACCCCCACAGCCAGGTGCGGCCTTTGAGCCACCAATTCCACCCCCAGGGGATCAGGGCCCGCCTCACAAGTCCGGCGGGCGAGGTGATGATCGACTCCCGCCTGGTGGGGCCCTTCAACCTGGCCAATATCCTGGCGGCCGCGGCCACTGCTTTGGGGCTGGGCCTATCCCCCCAAGAAGTGGCCCGGGGCATCACCGCCCTGAGCGGGGTGCCGGGCCGGCTGGAGCGTTTCGGCCCGGCGGGCGGCCCCGGCGTCTTCGTGGACTACGCCCATACCCCGGCCGCCCTGGCCCAGGCCCTGGGGGCCTTGCAGCAACTGAACTTCGACCGGATCATCACCGTCTTCGGCTGCGGCGGCGACCGGGACCGGAAAAAGCGGCCCCTCATGGGAGCCGCGGCCGCCATGGCCCACCTGGTGGTGGTCACCAGCGACAACCCCCGGGGCGAAGAGCCGCTGGCCATCATCCGGGAGATCGAACCGGGCCTTAAAGCCGCGGGGTTGACCCGGATAAGCGGGGCGGCCGCCAGGAAAGGCGAGCGCGGCTATCTGGTGGTCCCGGACCGCCGCGAGGCCATCCGCCTGGCGATCAGCCTGGCCCGGCCCGGCGACGCGGTGCTGGTGGCCGGCAAGGGGCATGAAGACTACCAGATATGGGGCTCGGAGCGCCGCCATTTCGACGACCGGGAGGAAGTTACTCTGGCCTTAAAGGAGTATCACGGCTGATGGCCGCCACCTTCACCAGCGCGGAAATCCTGGCCGCCACCCGGGGCGGCCTGATACAGCGCGGCTGCTGGGACACCTTTTGCGGGGTGTCCACCGACTCCCGCACCACCCAGACGGGGCAGGTCTTCATCCCCCTGTCCGGGGAGCGCCACGACGGCCACGACTTCATCCTCCAGGCCCTGCACCGGGGTGCCCGGTGCGTCTTGGTGGAGAAGAGGACGCTGCCGGCGGCCGCGGCCCGGGTGGGTTTAAAATCCACCTCCTTCACCGAAATCACCGTAATCGCCGTGGACGACGCCCTGACCGCCCTGGGGGACCTGGCCCACGCCTGGCGCGGCAGGTTTGCCCTGCCGGTGGTGGCCATCACCGGCAGTTGCGGCAAGACCACCACCAAGGAGATGACCGCCCAGGTCCTGTCCCGGACTTATCAGGTACACAAGAATCCCCTGAACCTGAATAACCTCATCGGCCTGCCCCTCACCCTTTTGGAGATGGATGCGGGCCATGAGGCCGCAGTGGTGGAGATGGGCATGAACCGCTTCGGAGAGATCCGCCGTCTCACCCAAATCGCCGCGCCCACCGTGGGAGTGCTCACCAACGTTTACGGGGCCCACACCGAGGGGGTGGGGGACGTGGCCGGAGTGGCCCGGGCCAAGGGCGAGATCATCAGCGCTCTGGAGCGGGAAGCCCGCCTGCTTTATAATGCCGATGATCCCTGGATTGCCGAGTTGGTCCGGAGTTTCCGGGGGCCTTCCCTGAGCTACGGACTGGAGCCCGGGGCCGCCCTGCAGGCCGAAGGACGCCGCACCCTGGGACCCCGCGGCCAAAGCGCCCTGCTGCATTATCAAGGGCAAAGCTGGCCCCTGCACCTGCCCGCGGCCGGAGAGCATATGCTGTACAACGCCCTGGCCGCCACCGCGGTGGGCCTGGTCTTGGGGCTGCCGCCGGCGGAAACCGCCGCGGCCCTGGCGGAATTCCGGCCCCTCGCCCGGCGCTCCCAGGTGGTCACCCTCCCCCTCGGGGTCCACCTGCTGAACGATTGCTACAACGCCAACCCCGGCTCCATGGCCATGGCCTTGCAGACCTTGATGGAACTTAAGGGTCAAGGCCGGGCCGCCGCCGCCCTGGGAGACATGCTCGAATTGGGGCCGGCCGCGGCCCAGGAACACCGGAGCCTCGGGCGCCTGGCCGCCCAGGCCGGGGTGGATTACCTGGTGACTTATGGCGACTTCCGCCTGGAGGTGGCCGCCGGGGCATTGGCAGAGGGGCTGCCTGCCTCCCGCCTGTTTCCCATCAGCCGCCAGGCCGACGGGGCCCGGGTGCTTCAGGAATTGCTGGAGCCCGGGGACTGGCTCCTGGTAAAGGGCTCCCGCAGCATGCACATGGAGGGGCTCATCGACCTTTTGGAGGAAACATAAATGTAGGGTGGGCTCGAGCCCACCATCCTTAAGTGGCGGGCCGACGGCTTATTTTGCAACCCTAGCGGATCTAAAAGGGGAACCGGCAGTTGCTCTACTATCTCTTATATCCACTAAAGACGGTGTTTGGCGGCTTCAATGTCTTCCGCTACATCACCTTCCGGACCATCTTCGCCATTCTCACCGCCCTGGTCATCTCCATGGTGATGGGCTCCTGGTTCATTAACAAGCTGCGGGAGCTGCAGATCGGCCAATATGTCCGGGAAGACGGCCCCCAGTCCCACTTTGCCAAGAACGGCACCCCCACCATGGGCGGCCTGATGATCATCTTCGCCACCCTGGTTGCCGCCCTACTCTGGGCGGAACTCGACAATCCCTTCATCTGGATGATGGTCGTGGTAACCTTGGGGTTCGGCTTCATCGGCTTCTATGACGATTATCTCAAGGTCATCAAGAAGCACAATCGGGGCCTGTCCGGCCGCAGCAAATTAATGGCCCAGACCCTGGTGGCCCTGCTGCCCGCGGTCTCGCTCTACGTCAACCCGTCTTTCAACACCACCCTGACCGTTCCTTTCTTTAAACAATTGCAACCGGATCTGGGCTGGTTCTTCATTCCTTTTGCCGTGTTCATCATCGTGGGCAGCGCCAACGCGGTGAACCTCACCGACGGCCTGGATGGCCTGGCCATCGGCCCGGTGACCATTGCCGCCGGCTTTTACATGATCTTTTGTTACCTGGCGGGGAACATCAAGATCGCCGCTTATCTGCAAATCCCTCACATCCGGGGGGTGGGGGAGCTCTCCATCTTCCTGGGGGCCATGGCGGGCGCCGGGGTTGGTTTCCTGTGGTTCAACGCCTACCCGGCCCAGGTCTTCATGGGTGACGTGGGGGCCCTGGCCCTGGGGGCGGTCTTGGGCACCGTGGCCCTGGCCACCAAACAGGAAATCCTTCTGGCCGTCGTGGGCGGGCTTTTCGTGGTGGAAGCCCTGTCGGTTATCCTGCAGGTGGGCTTCTTCAAGGTTTCCAATGGCAAACGCATCTTTCGCATGGCGCCCCTGCACCATCACTTCGAACTTAAGGGCTGGCCCGAACCCAAGGTCATTGTGCGCTTTTGGATCATCGCCATTATCCTGGGGCTGATATCTCTGAGCGCCTTAAAATTAAGGTGAGGCAGTTTTTCCCATACTCGTTTCCGGATCTGGCGCCATGGAACTCCATCAAAAAAAAGTCCTGGTAGTCGGCCTGGCCCGCACCGGGGTGGCCTTGTGCCGCTTCCTGGCGGCCAAGGGCGCCCGGGTGACGGTGACCGACCAGGCGCCGCCGCAGGCCCTGGAGGAAGCCCGCCGGGAGATCGCCGGCTTGGGGGTAACCGAAGCCTTGGGGACGGCCCTCAAAAAAAAGCCTGCCTGGCGGGACTTTGAGCTTATCATCCTCAGCCCCGGCGTGCCGCCGGAACTGGAATGGCTGCAGGCGGCCCGGGAGGCGGGCGTCCCCGTCTGGGGGGAGTTGGAATTGGCCGGCCACTTCATCGAAAAACCCTTGATCGCGGTGAGCGGCACCAACGGCAAGACCACCACCATCACCCTGGTGGGGGAGTTCCTCCAGGCCTCCGGCCGGAAACCCCTGGTGGGTGGAAACATCGGCACCCCGGCGATCTCCCTGTTGTCGCGGCAACCCCAGGCGGACTGCCTGGTCCTGGAGGTGAGCAGCTTCCAGTTGGACACCGCCCCCAGCTTTCATCCCCAGGCCGCGGCCCTCCTCAACATCACCCCGGACCATCTGGATCGCTACCCTTCGCTGGCCGCCTACGCCGCCTCCAAGGCCAACCTCTTTCGCAACCAGCACGAGGGCGACCTTAAGGTCCTCAACGCCGAAGACGCCGCGCTGGCGGCCCTGGATACCGGGCCGGGCCGAGTCTATCACTTTTCCACCCGCCGCCCCCTGGCCCGGGGCGCCTGGCTGGCCCACGGCTCGCTCCACCTCAGGCTGGCAGGCGCCGCGGCGGAGAGGTTTCCCCTGGCCGGCATTCGCCTCTCCGGGCGCCACAACCTGGAAAACGTCATGGCGTCCCTGTTGCTCTCCCTGGATGCGGGCGCCAGTCCCGAGGCCTGCCGGCGGGTGCTGGCCTCCTTCCGCGGCCTGCCCCATCGCCTGGAATTCGTGGCGGAGGTGGAGCGGGTGGAGTATTATGACGACTCCAAGGGGACTAACGTCGGGGCGGTGGCCGTTTCCCTGGGCCACTTCTCCAAACCGGTGATCCTCATTGCCGGGGGCCGGGACAAGGACAGCGATTTCCGCCTCCTCTCCCCCTTGATCAAGGAACGGGTCAAGGCCTTGGTCCTGCTGGGCGAGACCCGGAAGCGCCTGGCTCAAACCTGGAAGGACCTGGCGCCCATCTGTCTGGTAAATTCCATGGACGAGGCGGTGCGGCGGGCCTATGATTTGGCGCGTCCCGGAGAGGTGGTGCTCCTGTCCCCGGCCTGCGCCAGCTTCGACATGTTTAAGGACTATGCCCACCGGGGTGAAACCTTCCAAAAATTGGTGCAGGAGATGAGGCATGGAAAAGGAAGCTAAGGCCATTGCGCCCCCGGGCGTCCACGGCGACCTGATCCTGCTGGCCAGCGCCTTCTCCCTGATGTGCCTGGGCCTGGGCATGGTATTCATCGCCAGTAACGTCATGGCCCTGACCAATTACGGCGATCCCTTCTACTTCGTCAAGCGCCAGGGGGTTTATGCATTACTGGGAGTGGCGGCGCTCCTTTGGGGGCGGAGGATCAGATACCAGAATTATCAGCGCTGGGTCTATCCCTTTTTGGTCCTCAGCCTGATCAGCCTGGTCCTGGTGTTTATCCCGGGCTTAGGCGGCAAGGTGCGGGGCGCGGCCCGCTGGATCCGCCTGGGGCCCTTCACCCTGCAGCCCTCGGAGTTCGCCACCCTGGCGGTGGTCCTGTACCTGGCTTATTCCCTGGCCCACAAACAGGAAAAGATGAGGTTTTTCACCATCGGCTTCCTGCCCCACGTACTGATCTCCGGGGTCTTCATCGGTCTCATCGGCATCGAAACCGACTTTGGCACCGCCCTGACCCTGGCGGCCATCGTCTTCACCATGCTCTTCGTGGGCGGCACCCGCCTCACCCACCTCCTGCTGGCCCTGGGCGGGGTCAGCAGCCTGGCGATCCTGGCGGTATTGAAGGATCCGAAAAAATCCAATCGCTTCCTCTCCTTCCTGGACCCTTGGAAATACGGGGCCGACGTGGGCTACCAGTTGAAGCAATCCCTGTTGGCCATCGGCTCCGGAAATCTGTTCGGCCTGGGGCCGGGACAGAGCCGGGCCAAGCTCTTCTATCTGCCGGACGCCCATACCGACTTCATCCTCTCCATCTTCACCGAGGAGATGGGCTTCCTGGGATTTTTCGTGGTCCTGGCCTTGTTCGCCCTCCTGGTGGTCCGGGGACTCCGCCTGAGCCTCAAGGCCCCGGACACCTTCGGCTCCTACCTGGCCCTGGGGCTGACCCTGGTCATCGGCCTGCCCGCGGCCATCAACATGGGAGTGGTGAGCGGCATCCTGCCCACCAAGGGGCTGTCCCTACCCTTTCTCAGTTATGGGGGCTCTTCCCTGATTGCCAGCATGCTGGCAGTGGGCATCCTCCTGAACATCAGCAGCCAGATCAAAGGTCCCAGTGGGCCGCGGCCCGTAAAGGTCGAGGCGCCGCCCCAGGGCGAAACGGCGCTACCTTAGCACCCGATTTCATAAATCCGATAACGTATTTATTAACGGCAGGGAGCAAGTGGTTAATTCCCCCTCACCCTAACCCTCTCCCCCTCGAGGGAGAGAGGGGATAAAGAAGGAACTCCTGCAATACTCCCTCTCCCCCCCAGCGGGGGGAGAGGGCTGGGGTGAGGGGGGGCCGACAAGAAACGTTACCGTATTTAACAATCATATAGTTAGCCGGGCAGGCCTGAGATGCAGCCTTCCAAAACCCTGGTAATTAAGATAGGGGTGGAAAATTTCGATGGACCTCAGGGTAGTCATTGCCGCGGGGGGCACCGGCGGCCACCTCTTTCCGGGGATCGCGGTGGCCCGGGAGTTTGAGACGCATCCGGGGGTTGCGGTCAGCTTCTTCACCAGCCCTCGCCCCGTGACCACCCGGATCCTCACGGGCGCCGGCTTCCCCTGGGAGGCGGTGGCCAGCCGGGCCTTGCAGGGCCAGGGGATCTGCTCCCGGCTGCGCACCTGGTGGCGCCTGCCGGGAAGCGTTCGGGAGGCCCGGGCGCGGCTTCAGGCCCTGCGCCCCCACCTGGTGCTGGGCATGGGCGGCTATACCTCCGGCCCCGTGGGCCTGGCAGCCTGGTCTCTGAAAATTCCCCTGGCCCTGCACGAGCAGAATGCCCTACCCGGCTTCACCAACCGCTGGCTGGCCCATCTGGCGCAGCGGGTCTTCGTCTCCTTTCCCGCCTCCCTGGGCCAGTTCCCCCGCAACCTGGCGGCCTGGACCGGCAACCCGGCCCGGGAGGAGTTTTTCCGGGTTAGGCCGCCGCGGCCGGAGGCGCCGTTCACGGTGCTGATCACCGGCGGCAGCCAGGGGGCCCGCCACCTGAACCTGGAAGTCCTGGCCGCCTTGCCGGAGCTGACCGGCCTGAAGGAGCGGCTCCGGTTCCTCCATCTGACCGGGGAAGCGGACCGGGCCGAGGTGGCTGCGGGCTATGGCGCCGCCGGGTTTGCGGCCCAGGTGGAGGGGTTCTCCCAGGATATGGCCGGTTTGATGAACCTGGCCCACCTCATCGTTAGCCGGGCCGGGGCCTCCACCCTGGCGGAGATTACCGCGGTGGGCCGGGCCTCCTTGCTGGTCCCCTACCCGTTCGCGGCCAACAACCACCAGGAAGTCAACGCCCGCTTCCTGGGGCAGGCCGGGGCCGCGGAGATCATCCTCAATAAAGATTTTACCGGGGCCGTTTTCGCTGGTAAGATAAGGCAATTTATCGCCGCGCCCGATACCCTGGCCGGCATGGAGGAGGCCGCTCGCCGCCTGGCCCGGCCAGACGCCGCCCAAGAGATCGTCCGGGGCTGCCTGGAGTTGCTGGAAGGTAAAATTAAATGATGGCGCGCATTGCCCACCCTACATTAGCGCAACCTCGGGATGATATTTTATGTGTTATCTGGATATCCTGCTTTTTTTGAAAAAAATTTACCTGAACCTGAAAAACCGGTTCGAAAAAATGTGGGGAGGCTCTTAGCGGCTGTAAACTAGGACCGCCTGGGAGAAAAGACTCTCACCACCCCCTCCCCAACCCTCCCCCCTCTCAGGGGGAGGGGATAAGGCGCTGCCTCTTGGGGGGTTGAATAAAGGTGAATGATCTGGTCATTCTTTCCAGGAATCTCAGAAAGAATCAGACTGACGCTGAGAACCTGATTTGGCGGTATCTGCGGCGCAACCAATTAGCAGGGTTAAGATTCAGACGGCAACAACCCATTGGCAAATATATCGTTGATTTTGTCTGTTTAGAGAAACGCCTGATCCTTGAAATTGATGGCGGCCAACATGCCATTGAGCAAGATAAAGATAAACAACGAGATAATTGGTTAATAGCAGAAGGGTACCAGATATTAAGGTTTTGGAATAATGACGTCTTGAAAAACATAGAAGGAGTCCTGGAGACCATACGATTAAATATCATCTCCAATCCTGATAATTTATAGATAACTGAGCAATAAATAAATCGCCTCAAAAAAGAAATAGACTATAGGATATAAGGTACCGATGTCTTAGGTTTTATCCCCTCCCCCTGAGAGGGGGGAGGGTTAGGGTGGGGGTGGCGTAACGCATTTGCTTATGGCCCTATTCCAGCTTCCGGGAATTTGTCAGGAATAGATTTTAAGGAATAGGTGGGCAGTGCCCACCCTACATAACTGATCATTGCCGCAATCATACGAACAAAGGGGCATGTTATTGCAGTATGTCTGACGATGCGATTTTTGACAGAATTGCAAGGGGTAACTATTTAGTATTATGAATAATGTAGGCTGGGCACTGCCCACCCTGATTCCTTAAATATGACTAATCTGACCCACTACCACTTCATCGGCGTTGGCGGCATCGGCATGAGCGGGCTGGCGGAGCTCCTGGTGCGCCGCGGCCACGGGGTGAGCGGCTCCGACCTGGCGGCTGGGCCCCTGACCCGCCGCCTGGAGACCCTGGGCCTGAGGTTCCATGAGGGCCACCGTCCTGAGCAGCTGCCGGCCGAGGCCATTGTGGTGCACTCCACCGCGGTGAAGGAAGACAATCCGGAGCTGGCCGCGGCCCGGGCCCGGGGTCTCACCGTGTTGCGCCGGGGCCAATTGCTGGCCCGGCTCATGGAGGGACATTTCCAGGTGGCCGTCACCGGGGCCCACGGCAAGACCTCCACCACCGCCATGGTGGCCGCCATTCTCAGGAACGGCGGCCTCGATCCCACCGTGGTGGTGGGGGCCCTGTGGGACCACCTGGGCTCCAACGCCGTCCTGGGCCGGGGGGGCTACTTTGTAGCCGAGGCCGACGAAAGCGACGGGTCCTTCGCCTATCTCTCTCCCCAGATCACCGTGGTCACCAATCTGGACCGCGAGCACCTGGACCACTATCGGGACCTGGCCCATATCCAGGAGACCTTCGCCGCCTATTTCCAAAAGCTGCCTCCGGAGGCCAAGCTGGTGGCCTGGGCCGGCGATCCCCACCTGGCTCCCCTGCTGCGCCGGTTTTCCGGCGGGCTCACCACTTACAGCCTGTCTCCCGGGGCCGATTTCCGGGCTACCGAACCTGAGCCCCGGGGGATGGGGTGCCGTTTCCGCCTGTGGTATCGAGGCCGGGCGCTGGGCAGAGTTACGGTGCCCCTGGCGGGGAGCCACTACGTCCTCAACGCCATGGCCGCCTGTGCCGTGGGCCATAACCTGGGGCTCGATTTCCCCGTCTGGCGTCAGGGGCTTAAGGGGCTGGGGCAGATCCAGCGGCGCTGCCAGGTGAAGGGCGCCGCCCGGGGAGTGCTGGTGCTCGACGACTACGGGCATCACCCCACCGAAATCTCCGCCACCCTGACGGGCCTGGCTCAGGCCTTCCCGCAGCGCCGCCTGGTGGTGGCCTTCCAGCCCCACCGCTACAGCCGCACCGCGGCCCTGCTGGAGGAATTCATCCCGGTCTTTGCCCGGGCCGGGCTGGTATTCATCACCGAAATTTACGCGGCAGGCGAATCCCCCCGGAAAGGCGTCTCGGGCCGGGCCGTTTATGAAGGGGTCCGCGGCAGCGGCCATCCCGCGGTGCACTTTGTGGCAGAAAGGGGCGCGGTAGCCGGGGCCCTCCTGGAGCACCTGCAGAAAGGCGACCTGGTCCTCACCCTGGGGGCCGGAGATATCTGGAAAGCCGGGGAAGACCTGCTGGCCCGACTCAACGGCAAGGCCGGTGGCTCGGGGGAGGCTCGCGCCTGAGGAAAACCGCCATGGTTCGAAATCCGCGGCATTCCCGCCTGCTGCCCCAGCAGCCGCTGAAGAAGTCCAGCCTGATCCCGGGGAGAAGGCCGCGCAACAGCTATCGCCGGACCCAGGGCGGCCAGTCCTCCAGGTCCTGGCTGTGGCTGGCCGTTTTCACCGGGGGACTCGTGACCCTGGCCGGGGTCTGCCTGGGACTGGTGCTCCTCTATCATCAACTCTTGATTTGTTCATATTTTTGCATTAAAGATATCAAGAACATCGAGATCGAAGGCAATCGGCGCCTCACCCCCGAGGTCATCCTGCAACTGGGCAAATTGGGCCCCGATACCAACCTCCTGGCCCTCCGGCCGGGGCAGGTGGAACGGGCCCTGGAGGCCCACCCCTGGATCGCCCGGGCCGAAGTGACCCGGAGATGGCCCGACCGGCTCCATCTGCGCCTCCAGGAGCGGGAGCCGGTAGCCCTGGTGCAGTTGGGGGAAGAACTCTTTTACCTCGATCGCCAGGGAAGTCTGTTTCACCCGTTAACGTCCGGGGATCCACATAACTTCCCGGTAATTACCGGGCTGAAACCGGAGAATCTGCAACACCCGGAAGGGGTGCTGCCGCCCCTGGTGGCCCAGACCTTTCAATTGCTGGACGTGCTCAAGGAAGCCCCAGCGCCGGTGAACCTGGAAAACGTCTCCGAGGTTCACCTGGACCCGGATCGGGGCTTCACCCTTTATGTTAACGGCCTGGGGGCGGCCCTGGACCTCGGCTTTAACGACTATTTGGGAAAGCTGCGCAAATTCGCCCAGGTTTTGCCGGTGATGGCCCAAAAGGGCTACCTGTCCCGGACCGGGCGCATCAACCTCGACGATCCTCAGCGGGTCCTCATCAACCTGAAGGAGACGGACGAGGCTCAATAGGATAACTCACGTGCCCCAAGAACTCATCGTTGGTTTGGATATCGGCACCACCAAGATCTGTGCGGTGGTGGGAGAAGTACGGGAAAACCAGGTGGAGATCGTCGGCCTGGGATGCGCCCCCACCGCCGGCGGCCTGCGCAAAGGGGTGGTGGTCAACATCGAAAATACCGTGCGGGCCATCCGCAAGGCCGTGGAAGAGGCGCAAGTCATGGCCGACTGCGAAATCCGCTCCGTTTACGCCAGCGTCGGCGGCGGCCAGACCAAGGTGATCAACAGCCAGGGGATCATCGCCATCAAGGATCGGGAGGTGACCCCGGCGGACATGGATCGGGTCATCGACACGGCCCGCACCGTGGCTATTCCCTCCGACCGGGAGGTGATCCACACCCTGGTGCAGGACTTTTTGATTGACGGCCAGGACGGCATCAAGGACCCGGTGGGCATCCACGGAGTACGGCTGGAATGCAAGGTCCACATCGTCACCGGCGCGGTCACCTCCCTGAATAACATCATCAAATGCTGTAATCGGGCCAACCTGGAGGTGACCGGTATCGCCCTGAAAAGCCTGGCCGCGGGGGAGGCGGTGCTCACCGAAGAAGAAAAAGAGCTGGGAGTGGCCCTCATCGATTTCGGCGGCGGCACCACCGATCTGTCCATCTTCGCCGAGAATGCCTTGCGGCAGAACTTCGTCCTGCCGGTGGGGGGCAACAACCTCACCAATGACATCGCCGTGGGCCTCCCCACCTCGCTCTATAATGCCGAGGCGCTAAAAAAGGAATTCGGCTCCTGTCTCAATGTCCTGAGCGACCCCAATGAAATGCTGGAGGTCCCGGGGCTGACGGGCCGGGATACCCAGCAGGTGCCCCGGGGCCGGCTGGCGGAGATCATCCATTTGCGGGTGGTGGAGATCATCAACTTGCTGGGCAAAGAACTCCAGCGGGCCCGCTTTAACCATCCACTGCACTCCGGCGCGGTGCTCACCGGCGGCAGCGCCCTGGTGGACGGACTCCAGCAGTTGGCCGGCGAGGTCTTCCAGATGCACACCCGCATCGGGTACCCCATGGGGGTGGGCGGCCTCATCGACGTCATCCATGACCCATCTTTTGCCACTGCCGTGGGCCTGGTGCTCCATGGTTTTAAGACCCAACGCAAGGCCCTGCGCCAGACCGGCCGCTGGTCCCCTCCGGCGCGCTGGGCGGGAAGCCGCTCCTCCCGCGGTCTCTGGGGCCGGATCAAAAAATGGTTCCGGGAAGTGGTATGAATCTTCCAAAAGTGCTATGATGGCCACGAGGGGGTGTCCAGGATGAAGATTCAATTAGTCCCCAACGAATTGACGGCCAAAATCAAGGTGTTAGGCATCGGCGGCGCCGGAGGCAATGCCATCAATGACATGATCGCCTCCCAGATGGTGGGGGTGGATTTTATCGCCGCCAATACCGACGCCCAGGCGCTGGAGCGGAGTCTGGCCCCGGTGAAGATCCAACTGGGCCCCGGCGTCACCCGGGGGTTGGGGGCCGGCGGCGACCCGGAAGTGGGCCGTAAGGCGGCCGAGGAGGAGGGCGAACGCCTCAAGCAGGTGCTCCAGGGCGCCGACATGGTGTTCATTGCCGCGGGCATGGGCGGCGGCACCGGCACCGGCGCCTCTCCCGTGGTGGCCGACCTGAGCCGGGAATTGGGTTCTCTCACCGTGGCCGTGGTGAGCAAACCCTTTGAATTCGAGGGCAAGATGAAGCGGCGCCTGGCCGAAACCGGGGTCGAGGAACTGCGCAAGGTGGTGGACACCATCATCACCATTCCCAATGACCGCCTCTTCAGTCTCAGCTCTAAAAACTCCCGCATCAAAGATGTCTTCGGCATGGCCAACGAAGTCCTGGGCTTTGCAGTACGGGGCATCTCCGACCTCATCATGGTTCCCGGCTTCATCAACGTGGACTTTGCCGACGTCCGCACCGTCATGAAGGAGCGGGGTATGGCCCTCATGGGCACCGGCATCGCCAACGGCGGCAACCGGGCTGCGGATGCCGCCCACAAAGCCATCTCCAGTCCCCTCCTGGAAGACATCTCCATTCGCGGCGCCCGGGGTATTCTGATCAACATCACCTCCGCGCCCGACATCTCCATGGAGGAACTCCGGGAAATCTGCGGCATCGTCCAGGAGGAGGCCCACGAAGAGGCCATCATCAAGTGGGGTCTGGTCTACGATGAAGGACTGGCGGACGAGATCCGGGTGACGGTGATCGCCACCGGCATTGGCAAACGCGCCGAAATGGAACGGCCCGTCTGGACTCAGTCGATCCAACCGCCGGAGGACCTGGAGATCCCCACCATCCTGCGAACTTCGGAGCCCCGGAACCCCGAGGCGCGGCCGGGCAGCCTCCGGCCCGCGGCCAATCTGGGGGTGGTGGGCGCCAAGCGGAACATCGTCCACCCGGACCTCCAATATGAAGAAAGCGAGTTGGACATTCCGGCTTTCCTGAGGAAAGACGCCTGAGTTTCGAGTTTCGAGTTGTAGGGGCGGACCCATGTGTCCGCCCAGAGTTTTGAGTTGTAGGGGCGACAGTGGCACAGGCTTCCAGCCTGTGATCGGGTCGCCCAGTTTCGAGTTTTCGGTTATTTTGCATTTTTTCGTAAGGGGGGGTGATTTATCACCCCCCTTTGCTTATCATGTATTTTTAGTCTGGTAGGGTGGGCGCTGCCCACCATTTCCACGCCGGCTGCGCTCACCGCCATGTCCGCCAAGATCAAAGCCCGTCTGAAAAAAATCCTGGCCCAGGAACGAGGCGCAGTGCTGCGGAACTGGGGAGCCCGCTGGCCCGTGGCCCTGATCTACCCCCAGATCTACCCGGTGGCCATGGGCAACCTGGGCTTTCAGACCATTTACCGGCTGCTCAATGACACCTCCAGCCTCCACTGCGAGCGCGCCTTTCTCCCCAGCCCGGAGGACTGGCGGGAGCACCAGCGCACCCGCACCCCCATCCTCGCCCTGGAGTCGCAGCGGCCCTTGTCAGACTTTGCCGCCCTGGCCTTTTCCATCTCCTTCGAGGCCGACTACCCTTACGTCCTGCAAATCCTGGAGGGGGCCGGGGTGCCCCTCTTGGCCGCGGAGCGCCGCCCCACCGACCCCCTGGTCCTGGCCGGCGGAGTGGCCACCTTCCTGAACCCCGAGCCCCTGGCGCCCTTTGTGGATGCCTTTTTCCTGGGGGAGGGGGAAGCCGGGGCGGTCCCCTTCTTCCAGTTTTTGGCCGAGGGGCAGGGGGAGCGGCCGCGCCTCCTGCTGCTTGGGGACCTGGCGCAAACCATCCCCGGGGCTTACGTGCCCGCCGGCTATCGGCCCCGCTACCACCCGGACGGCCACCTGGCCGGCTTCGATCCCGAGCCGGGCTATCCTCCCCGGGTTAAGGCCCCGCACCTGCCGGAACTGGCCTCCTACCCCACCCACAGCCACCTTTTGGCCCCCCAGAGCGAATGGGGGGAGATGTTCCTGGTGGAGACTGGCCGCGGCTGTTCCCGGGGCTGCCGCTTCTGCGCCGCCGGCTTTGTCTACCGCCCGCCCCGGGAGCGGCCGTTGGAGGAACTGTGGACCCAGGTGGAGCGGGGCTTGCTGGAAAGACGCAAGGTGGGCCTGGTGGGGGCTGCGGTTAGCGACCACCCCGCGGTCAAAGAACTGTGCCGGAAAATCCTGGCCGCAGGCGGCGAGATGGGGATCAGTTCGCTCCGGGCCGACTCCGCCGACCAGGAGCTTTTCCAACTCCTGGCCCGGGGCGGAGTGCGGAGCGTCGCCCTGGCCCCGGAGGCCGGCAGCGAGCGACTACGCAAGGTGATCAATAAGGGTCTCAGCCAGGAGGATCTGGCCCAGGCCGCGGTGAATCTCAGCCGGTCCGGTATCCCGCAGCTTCGCCTCTATTTCATGGTGGGCCTGCCCACCGAGACCCTGGAGGAGGTGGCGGAAATCCCCCGGCTGGTTCGCTTCCTGGAACACTGCGTCCTCAAGGACAGCCGCGGCAAGCGCCACCTGGGCCTCATCACCCTGAGCCTCTCCTCCTTCGTCCCCAAGCCCTTCACCCCCTTCCAGTGGGTTCCGTTCATGGAAGTGGCGGAGCTAAAAAAGCGCCTCCGCCTGGTATCCCGGGAATTTCACGGCGTCAAGGAGGTGCGGGTCCACACCGACCTGCCCAAATGGGCCGCAGGAGTGCGGGTCCACACCGACCTGCCCAAATGGGCTACGTCCAGGCCCTGTTGGCCCGGGGCGACCGCCGGGTGGGGGAGTTGCTGCTGGCCGCCCACCGGCACGGCTGGAGCCGGGCCTTCCGGGAAAGCCCCGTCAATCCGGACTTCTTCACCCTGAGGCCCCGCCCCCCCGACGAGCTCTTCCCCTGGGACTTCATCGACCACGGCTTGAAGAAAGACTACCTCTGGGAGGAATACCAGCGGGCCCTGGAAGGGAAAGAGACCCCGCCCTGCCGGCCGGCGGTTTGCCAGCGCTGCGGCATTTGCCATGGAGAACCGGAATAATGGTCTGGCGTCACCGGCGGCCCGGCTGTGATCATCACCAGATCATCGCGGTAATAATTGAGGCTCTGAGGGTAACGCCCAGGTTTGAGGGGCAGGTAGGCCCAACTTATTGGAAAAATTACTAGGCCCGGCTGGCGGGTTGTCAAATTCATGGAAATTTATGCTATCATGCCATCGCTGCAAGGAATTGGCTTCCAGGACGGAAACTTGCGCGGTTTTCCCCTGGGCAGAGAGGTCCCCAAAAACCATGGTTAAACTTTGGTGGCCGAGGCTGCCGCATAATCCCGGTTTATGGTTGCTTTTTACTTGGAAGGAAGGTATTTTTTGGGCGTCGCTGGCGGGGACTACGGCAAGATCAGGAGGCACCGAATCATGAAAATGAAAGGGTTTATGTTGATATTCTTAAGTTTCCTTTTGCTATCCTGTGGCGGCGCCCCGAATTTTGAAGAGCAGGCCAAGACTCTTCTGACCTTATTACAAAATAAGCAATTTGATAAATGTGTTGCCCTGGACTACGTATATCAGGTAAAAATGGATAAAGTTAATGACGAGCCCCAATTTAAACAAACAGAGATGGCTTTTAAAATCCGTACGGAAATTCAAGATGAGTTCTTCAATGAGAATAAACAGAGCAGCATAGCCTACCTATTTCGCTTCCCTTGCGCCTGGCAGCTATTGGAGGCTAAGATGACCTCCACCGAAATCGGTGGCGTAACCTTCCCGGTTTATCGGATATATGCCACGGTGAAATATAATTCCATGGATGAGTCACCTGATGCAGTTCCGCTGTTGCTTAAAGCCGAGGCCATTAACTATAATAACTATAAAGTGAAAGAAATAGCCTTCCATCTTGATTTGGACCTGGATACCGGATTATATGTCGGGTGGGGCACTGACAAACATGTTCCCTGGTAGCCCCCGGTTTGCTGGGTGAGATGCAGCCTCCGGCCCGCCAACAATAAATCCCGTAGGGCGGGAAAGCGAAGCGCATCCCGCCATTAGCAGAGTAGGACGAGGTTAAGCCTCCCCTTAGGGTAACTCTGCCATATCTCTGCATTTTTTTCTGCCGTCTGGTGTGTTGATAACTGAACGCTATCTTCTCACACCACCTTGGCCCCGAAAATCCGCTCTATGTGCTTCAGGGCAAAGGCATGGGCCTCGGGGTCGAAGTCGGCCACCCCTTGCCGGTAGACCAGCGCCGGGATATCCCGGTCGAAGAGCTCCTTGACCGTCTCCATGACGCAGATGGAGGTGCACACCCCCACCACTTCCACCCGCTCCACCTGCTCCTTTTTCAGGACCTCCTCCAGGTTGGTGTTGGAAAAGGCGCTGTAACGGGTCTTCTCCACCCGGAGATCCCCGGGCTGCAGCGGCAGCTCCGGGATGACCCGGCCTCCCCAGGAGCCCCGGACCGCGTGGACGCCAAAGTATTTAAATTCGCGGTCGTCCGGGGCATGGGCGTCGCAGACGAAGATCACCACCCCGCCCTGCCGCCGGGTTTCCTCAATCTTCCGGGCCACGAAGGGGATGATCTCCCGGCCGCTGGCCCCCACGTACAGGGAACCTTGGGGGTCGATAAAATCATTGAGCATGTCCGCGACAATCAGCGCCGTCTTACCCATGGCCGCCTCCGGCTACACCTTGGGCGACTACCTCTGGCTTGTGGTTTCACAGGCTGGAAACCTGTGCCACTATAAGGAAATGGTGGGCTCGAGCCCACCCTACATATCTATGCCACTGTCGCCCCTATAGCAGCAAGATAATCCCTGGGGGGGGCTGAAGCAAGAATGAATGACTGCCTTGAAAAGTTCCAGGGATTGGTGGCACAGGCGTCCCGCCTGTGCGGACTAAAGCGGCTGGCGAGAGATATAAGGTGCGCAGTGCGCACCCTACACGGCTGGCAGATGCTGAGGCAAGAGGGCAGCAGCCGTGGCCCTGATAAAGCGAAGGGTCTCGCCTTTTGCAGAGGCCTGGGGGCGACACCCATTCAGACTCATTTAATAAGGAATTGGTGGGCAGTGCCCACCCTACATAATTTTCCGAAAATGCGCTTTCGCCATTAAATATTAGGCGCTTCCCCTAAGAATATTTTCCCTGCCTGGATAAAAAAATTTCCACAGCCCCCCCACCTGTGATTATAATTAAGGAGAGAAGTTAGGAGGTCATTCCCGGCCGCTCGCTGGCAAGCGGCGGGCTCTTCTGGGGGATTCATGCCCAAGAAAGCGGTCTGGCTCATCATCCTCTTCACCCTGCTCTTCATCTGGGGGATCAATAGTGGCGAGCTCGATTTTGTCCTGAACCTGGGGAATACCATTTGCCTGAATTGCATCGGGGTGGGTTAATGGTCAGATTACGGACCCTGGTCCAGACCCTGGTGGCCTTCGGGACCAACGCCTATCTTCTCTTCCCCTTCGGCGGCTCGGTGATTTATCAGGGGCCCCTGAAGGCGGTGTGCCATCCGGGGCTTAACTGTTACTCCTGCCCCGGGGCCCTGCTCTCCTGCCCGGTGGGCGCCTTCCAGAACTTCCTGGCCAGCATCCGTTTCCACGCCCCGGGCGCCTTCCCCCACCCGGGGGCCATCGTGGTGGGGTATCTCGGCTTCATCGGCACCATGGTAGGCCGCCTCCCCTGCGGCTGGCTCTGCCCCTTCGGCTTCATCCAGGACTTGATCCACAAAATCCCGGTGCGCAAGTTTTCCCTGTGGGAGCCGCTGCGCTGGGTGAAGTACGGGGTCCTGGCGGTCTTGGTGGTGATCCTGCCCCTGTTGCTGGTGGACTCCTCCGGCCTGGGATTCCCCTGGTTTTGCAAGCTGCTGTGCCCGGCGGGAACCCTGGAAGGGGCGCTGCCCATGATCTTACTGAAACCCAGTCTGTGGGCCACTCTGGGTTTTTATTTCTGGAATAAGGTTACCATCTTGACGCTATTGCTGATCCTGATGGTCTTCATCAGCCGTCCCTTTTGCCGCATGCTCTGTCCCCTGGGGGCATTTTACAGTCTCTTCACCCGCATGACTCTGGTGCACCTGGAGTTCATCGAAGGCAATTGCGTGGAATGCGGGGCCTGCACCCGTAAATGCCCTACCGGCGTCAAACCGGCCCAGGAATTCGACAGCCCGGAATGCATCATGTGCCTGAAATGCCTGGACGCCTGCCAGTTCCGGGCCCTCCAGTTCGGGATTCGCCGGCCCCCGGCCCCCGAGAAAAAGCGGATCGTTTCACCCCTGTGAACCGAGAAAAAAAGCTTGACAGTCAATTTTTTTTTATCATAATAAATCAAAGTAGTTACCGCGGATAGCCGCAGGGGAGATCTCATGGCCCTCACCAAGGAAAAGTTGATCAGCCGCTTACAGAGCCAGGTCGGTTTGAGCAAGCAGGAGTCTCGCGCCGCGGTGGAACAGGTCCTGGACATCATGAAAGAATCCCTGGCTCGCAGTGAGGATCTGCTCATCAGCGGCTTTGGCAAGTTTTCGGTGAGGCAGAAGAACGCCCGCCGGGGCCGGAACCCGCAGACCAAGGAAAATCTGATCCTCAGGGCCCGCAAGGTGGTGGTCTTCAAAACCTCCGGCGTGCTGCGCAACCGCATCAACGAAGGCAAGTAAACCTCATAATCTTCTCATCCCAGCCCCCAGCCTCTGTAAAGACCCCGGAGCTGGCCTGTCGCTTTCACTTGGGGGCTCATCGATTTCCGCCACGAGAGGACCCGGGTATGAAAGGCTGTGGCGTTGCTAAGACCGGGGAGCTGCCCCCGGGCACCCGGCGCCTGAGTCGCCGGGCCTTTGTCCGGGGCAGCCTCGGAGCCCTGGCCCTCCTCTTGCCTCTCCCCTGGCGGCCTAAGCCCGCGGCCTCCCAGGAAATCCAGCCGGGTTTCAGCCGCCCGTATCGAGCCGCCTTCCAGAAAGTCATGCCCAGCCGTATGGTGCAGTGCCTGCTTTGCCCCCGGAATTGCGAGGTCAAGGACGGCGAACGGGGGGAATGCGGCGTCCGGGAGAACCGCAAGGGCATCTATTATTCCCTGGTTTACGGCAACCCCTGCGCCATCCACGTGGACCCGGTGGAGAAGAAACCCTTCTTCCACGTCCTGCCCGGGAGCCGCTCCTTCTCCATCGCCACCGCGGGCTGCAACCTGCACTGCAAATTCTGCCAGAACTGGGAGATTTCCCAGGCCACCCCGGAGAAGACCGATAACTTCGACCTGCCCCCGGAAAAGGTGGTGGCCGGGGCTAAGGCCGCCGGCTGCCTCTCGGTGGCCTACACCTACGTGGAGCCTATCGTCTTTTATGAGTACATGACCGCGGTGGGCCGCCTGGCCCAAGGGGCCGGCTTGCTTAGCACCTGCCACTCCGCCGGCTATATCAATCCCGAGCCCCTGGAAGAGTTGGCCCAGGTGCTGGACGCGGCCACCATCGACCTCAAGGCCTTCGATCCCCATTTTTACAAAGAGATGGTGGACGGGAAGCTGGAGCCGGTGCTCAACACCTTGAAGACCTTGCGCCGCCGGGGGGTGCATCTGGAGGTCGTCAACCTGGTCATTCCGCAGTTCAACGACCAGCCCCAGAACCTCTCCGACATGTGCGCCTGGATCCGGGATGAGTTGGGGCCGCTCACTCCTCTGCACTTTTCCCGGTTCTACCCCTTATACAAGATGCAGAACCATTTCCCCACCTCGGTAAGCACCCTGGAGAGCGCCCGGGAGCTGGCCTTAAAGGCCGGGCTTAAATACGTTTACCTGGGCAATATCCCCGGGCACCAGGCGGAGAATACCCATTGCCACGGCTGCGGCAAGTTGCTCATCGCCCGGCGAGGCTACCAGGTGGGCGAGATGCACCTGCAGGAGGGCGCCTGCGAATATTGCGGCGTCAAGATTCCCGGCATCTGGAAGCCAAAGGCGTAAAAAACAGTTTCCAGTTTCCAGTTTCCAGTTTTTTGTAAAAGCGTACCTTCCTCTGGTTCCCAGGTGAGAGCTGGGGAACCAGAATTTCCCAACCGGGATCAGCACATCAACAATCAAATCAATGTCCCTATTTCATTCCAGATAACCCGGCAAAACTTCATCCAGATTCTGGAGCAGCTTATAAATTAAATTAACAAAAACTGACTACTGACTACTGGCTACTGACCATGTCCTGGACCTGCGGCATCATCGGCCTGCCTAATGCCGGCAAGACCACCATCTTCAACGCCCTAACCGCCGGGCAGGCCGAGGTGGCCAGCTATCCCTTCAGCACCATCGCCCCCAACATCGGGGTGGTGCCGGTGCCGGACCCGCGCCTAGCTCTCCTGGGAGATCTCCTGCACCCCCAACGCCTCACGGCAGCCACCATCTCCTTTGTGGACGTGGCCGGGCTGATTGAGGGCGCCTCCCGGGGGGAGGGCCTGGGGAACCAATTCCTGGCAGCCATCCGGGAGGTGGACCTGCTGGTCCACGTGGTCCGCTGCTTCGGAGACGCCGCCTGCCCCCACCCCCTGGCGAACCTGGACCCGGAGCGGGACGTGGCGGTGGTGGAAACCGAACTGCTGCTCTCGGACCTGGAAATCCTGGGGCGCCAGCGCCTCAAGCTGGAGAAAAAGGCCCAGGCCGGCGACCGGGGAGCGGCCGCGGCCTTGGCCGTCCTGCTCCGGGCGGAGGAGGGACTGAACCGGGAAACCTGGCCCCGGGACCTGGGGCTGGGCCCCCGGGAACTGGAGCAGCTCCAGGGCGTGCCGCTGCTCACCTTGAAACCTTGCCTGTTCGTGGCTAACTTAAGCGAGCCGGAATTAAGCGGCGGCGTCCATTACACCGCCCTGCAGCAGTTGGCCGCGGCCCGCAACCTCCCGGTGGTCCCCATCCTGGGAGACCTGGAGGCGGAGTTGCAGGAGTTCTCCCCGGAAGAGCAGGGTGAATTCCTGCGGGGCCTGGGATTGGCGGAGCCGGGCATTTACCGGCTGGTGCGGGAATCCCAGCGGCTCCTGGGGCTGGTGACCTTTTACACCAGCGTCGGCCCGGAAGTGCGGGCCTGGCAGGTGCCGGCGGGCACCCCGGCCCCCCAGGCCGCGGGCCGGGTACACTCCGACATGGAAAAGGGCTTCATCCGGGTGGAAGTGATGAGCCTCGACGATCTGAGCCGCCTGGGCTCCCCCGCCAGGGTCCGGGAGGAGGGCCGGGTCCAGGTGGAGGGTCGGGATTATCTGGTGCGGGACGGCGATATCCTGCTGTTCCGCTTCCAACGCTGAACTGATGGCCCCCGGGGCGTTGCTTTTTGGGAAAGGTTATGATAAAAGAGATTAGTAAAAGGAGGTGCCAGGATGTTCCAAGTTGGCCAGTTGGCCGTCTACCCCGCTCACGGCGTAGGAAGGATCGATCTGGTCCAG
>CAWEWX010000069.1:0-50767 GCA_963812655.1 uncultured delta proteobacterium
AAAGGAGGTGGCTAGATGTTCCAAGTAGGCCAGTTGGCCGTATACCCCGCACACGGGGTAGGAAGGATCGAATCCGTCCAAGAGCGAGATATCTCAGGAACACCGGCACTATTCTACATCATGCGTTTATTAGACTCCGACATGATCATTATGATCCCCACCGGTAACGCCAGAAACATCGGCCTCCGGGACGTGATCGACAATCAGGCGGTGGACGAGGTTTACCAAATCCTGCGCTCCCGCCCCTCCCGTCTCAACAACCAGACCTGGAACCGCCGTTACCGGGACTACATGGACAAAATCAAGACCGGCTCCCCCTTCCAGGTGGCGGAAGTATTGCGGGACCTCACCCTCCTCAAGGCCGAAAAGGATCTCTCCTTCGGGGAGCGCAAGATGCTGGATACCGCTAAGAATCTATTAATCAAAGAGCTTTCCCTGGCGCATGAAAAGGAAGAAACGGAAATTGAGGCCCGGCTGCAAGAGTTGTTGGTCTAAACTTATCCACCCTGCCGGCAACATGTCAGCAACCTTTAACTGTTCAGATTGTTAACCTTTCTTATTTCTTATTTCTTAGTAGGGGGCGTATTTTGCCCTATCACCGGCAGCGGCCGGGACCTCCGCAGCACCTCTATTGGGTTCCTTTTAAAGAAATTGCCGCCCGTCAGGTCTCCGCTGGAAGGGAGTGAAGGCTGAGTGTTACAAAAGGCAGTCACCGGGACCATCCTGGGGATAATTTGTGCGGTGAGCGGCTATCTCATCGCCTCCCAGATCCCCCAGTTCGGCCATCTCTGGTGGGCCTGCTGGGTGGGGGGCGTGGCCGGCCTGGCGGTGGCCTTTATCACCATGGCCCTGGAACAGGTAATCAAGCGCATTCCCCTGAAGACTATCCTCGGCAGCACCCTCGGGTTGTTTGTGGGCCTGGGGATCGGTAAGCTGGCCAGCTATCCCTTCGATAAATACCTGGAGCTGCCTAACCTGCAGATGCCTTTATATATTGTTTTATCGGCCATCTTTGGTTACATCGGCTTGGTGCTGGGGGGCAAGAAGATGTCGGAGATCAGCACCCCCTATTTCCTGGAACCGGGAGGCAAGCCGGCCCTCCGCCTGCCTTTGAAAATCCTGGATACCAGCGTCATCATCGACGGCCGCATTGCCGACATCACCGAGACCGGCTTCGTGGAAGGCACCCTCATCGTGCCGAAATTCATCCTGGAGGAACTGCAATACGTCGCCGATTCCTCCGATGATCTGCGGCGCACCCGGGGCCGCCGCGGCCTGGACATTTTGAAACGCCTGCAGCAGCAAAATCACCTCCGGGTGGAGTTCAGCGACGACGACATCCCCAATGCCGCGGGGGCGGATTCCAAGCTGGTGGGCCTGGGCTTGAAACTGCACGCCAAAATCCTCACCAATGATTTCAACCTGCACAAGGTGGCGGAACTGCAGGGGCTGGAGGTCCTCAACATCAACCAGTTGGCCAACGCCATGAAACCCGCGGTGCTGCCGGGGGAAAGCATGCAGGTGCAGATTCTCCGGGAGGGCAAATCCCAGGGCCAGGGGGTCGCCTACCTGGACGACGGCACCATGGTGGTCATCGAAAACGCCCGCCGCTATATCGGCAAAGAGGTGGAAGTCGCGGTCACCAGCGTGTTGCAGACCACCGCCGGCCGGATGATCTTTTCCGAGATCAAGAACAGCGGCCCCGGGCGCAAGGTGTGATTTTAGCAAGCCGCGGTCATTTGCAGTTTAAGATTGAGGTTATGGAATCTCTGCGAAACGCCATTTTGTCATCCGGAGCGAAGCGAAGGATCTAGATTCTTCGGTCGCTCCGCTCCCTCAGAATGACAGGTAAATGAACTTTCCCAAAGTTCTCGTTATCCCGGGGTAGGATGCGCCTAACCCCGCCAATTCCTTCTGATCCTGGCACTTGCACATAGACCCCAGCGAACCGCAAATCTTGAAGCAGGTAGTGGCGCCGGATCAGGCCGGCGCGCGCCTGGACCTGTTTCTGGCCCAAACCCTGGGCTGGTCCCGGGCCCGCTTGCAAAAACTTCTCAAAGCCGGGCTGGTTAAGGTCAACGGGGGGGCCAGAACCGCCTCCTACCGGGTGCGGGCTGGAGAAGCGGTCACCGTGAAGGTGCCGCCGCCGGCGCCCAGCCCCCTCACCCCCGAGCCCCGGGCCCTGGAGATCGTCTATGAGGACCGGGACCTGCTGACGCTCAATAAGCCCCCGGGGCTGGTGGTCCATCCCGGGGCCGGCCGCCGGAGCGGCACCCTGCTGAACGCCCTCTTGCACCACTGCCCGGAGCTTAAGGAAATCGGCGAAGTGAGCCGCCCCGGCCTGGTGCACCGCCTGGATAAGGACACCAGCGGCCTGCTGGTGGTGGCCAAAACCGCCCTGGCCCACGCCTCCCTGGTGAGCCAGTTTGCGGCCCGGGAAATCGAGAAAAGATACCTGGCCCTGGTCTGGGGCCGCCTGCCCGAGGCTACGGGAAGGATCGACAAGGAGATCGGCCGCCACCCTACGGTCCGCCAGCGCATGAGCGTCCGGCCCCGCCGGGGCAAGGCCGCGGTCACCCGCTGGCGAGTGCGCCGGGAGTTTCCCGGCCCCCTGACCCTGCTGGAACTCACCCCGGAGACCGGCCGCACCCATCAATTGCGGGTTCATCTGGCCTCGGAGGGCCATCCGGTTCTGGGGGACGCCACCTACGGCGGCGGGGCGAGCCGCCTGCTGGGCCATCCACATTTGCAAGTCCTCAAGTCCCTGGTGCACCGCCAGCTCCTGCACGCCTGGCGCCTTACGGTGACTCACCCCCGCAGCGGCGAGCGGCTGAGCTGGGAAGCCCCATTGCCGGAGGATTTTCAGGCGGTGATAGACAAATTAGCAAGCTTGCATTAAATTAGAATTATAAGGAGCAAGCCATGCAACCCGCTATTAATGACTTGATGAACAAAATTAAGGCCATCGCCCAGGGGCCGAATGCCGATTTGCTGCGTAAATTGGTGGACGTTCTCTATGAGCAGTCAGAGCGGAAAGATGAAGTTGACGAAGAGCCTTTCTCCGCGGAAGACCTGGCTGCCATAAAAGAAGGTGAAGAGGCCCTCAAGCGGGGCGAATTCATCAGCCTGGAAGAAAAATAAAAAAGGTTGACAACCTTTTTAAATTGATTAAGGGTTTATTTCCAATAGGTCTTGTCTATATCAACATATAGCTGACGGGAGGCGCAAAATGGATTTTGCAGAGCAGGTCAGAGAATTAATCGTGTTATTAAACAAGAATAAGGATTATGTCTCAACCGAAGAAGCAACAAAAAACGCAATGGTTTTGCCATTTCTTCAAGTATTAGGATATAACATATTCGACCCAACTGAAGTAATTCCTGAATTTACTGCTGATATTGGTATTAAAAAAGGTGAAAAAGTCGATTACGCGGTCGCAATCAACAATCAGCCAGCAATATTAATAGAAGTAAAAAGTGCCAGAACAAGCCTCCAAGTTCAAAGCATGAATCAACTATTGCGGTACTTTGGTGTCACTGAAGCAAAGATTGCAATTTTAACAAATGGCATCCAATATCAATTTTTTAGTGATTTAGGTAAAACAAATATTATGGACACTAACGCATTCCTTATAGTTGATCTTGTTCAATCTATAAGGGATTCTGAAATAGCTGAAATCAAGAAATATCATAAGAACTACTTCGATAGGGAAAAGATATTATCATCTGCCATCGAATTAAAATATACGAGTGAATTAAAACGATATTTTAAAAGACAATTTAAGGAACCGGAAGAAGATTTTTTAAGATTTTTTATAAAAAAGACCTCGTTTGAAAGGGTTATTACCAAGCAACAATTTGACCGGCTTTCTCCTATTGTTTCAACTGCATTTAAACAGTATATAAATGAGGTGGTCAGCGATACACTTAAAGGCGCTCTTGATGAGGCAAGAAAAACAGAAACCGGCACAGTAGATGAGGAACTTTCTGAGAAGCAGATAATCCGCCAAAGATTTTGGACCCAGCTTTTGGGGTACGCCAAAACACAGACCGATCTACATGCGAAAATATCTCCCCCTCAAGGTGGGTGGGTGGGGGTAAATGCCGGAACCCGCGGCCTCACTTATTGTTACACCATAAGCAAGCATCAGTCTGCTGTTGAGCTATACATTGATAGGGGTAAGGATTCACAGGAAGAAAACGAAAATATTTTCGATAAATTTATGACCATCAAAAAAGAGATTGATGAAGCATTCGATGAACCTTTAGAATGGGAAAGACTTGAAGGAAAACGTGCTTGCAGAATAAGAAAGACATTGACCGAAGGCGGATACCTCGACGAAGAACAGAAGTGGCCTAAAATACAAGAGATTATGGTAAGTACCATGATTCGTTTTGAAAATAGTTTTGGTCCACAAATAAACAAGCTTGGAATTTAAAAAAAAGTTTTAATTGATATATAGTGATTGACTGCTCCAAATCACGCCCAAAGATTTTCAGACGATCCTGGGAAATAATTGCACAAGCAGATGTAGGGCGCGTCTTACGCGCCGATCTTGGTGCGTGAGACGCACCCTACTTAAAGCATGTTAAAAATCGCCATCACCGGGGGCGCAGGGAGCGGCAAGAGCACCGTGGCCCGCATGTTTCGGGAGCTGGGCGCGGAGGTCCTGGACGCCGACGCCGCCGCCCGGCAGGCGGTGGCGGTGGGGAGGCCCGCCTGGCGGGAGCTGCGCCGCTTCTTGGGTCCGGAGTGCTTCCAGCCGGACGGCGAGCTCAACCGCGCCAGGGTGGCCCGCCTGGTCTTCTCGGACCCTGAGTACCGCCAGCGTCTCAACGACATCGTCCACCCCAGGGTGGCCCGGGAGCTTAAGAAGCGCTTCCGGGAGCTGGAGCGCCAGGGCGCCGGGCTGGTGCTGGTAGAGGTGCCCCTGTTGTATGAGGCCGGGCTCGAGACGGCCTACGACCGGGTCATCGTGGTGGAGGTGGATCCGGAAGACCAGGTGCGGCGTCTTCAGGAACGGGACGGCCGCGGCGCTCTGGAGATCAGCGGCATCCTGCAGGCCCAGGCCCCCCTGGCGGAGAAGGCCGCCCGGGCCGACGCCGTCGTGGACAATCGCGGCTCGGTAAATGATACCCGCAGCCAGGTGGCGGCTATCTGGCGGGAGTTGCAGCATCTCTTGGACCAGAAACGGAAAAAGGCGGCGTCTCCATAACCCGGCTCTGACCCTGGCATCTTTATTGCATACATAATATTTGGGCTGGTAGCATAATTTGTTATTGATCAGAGCCTTAAATAGAGGGCATTTTAAAATCTAGCCGCCAGCTTTGACTGGCGCAGGCTAAAGCCTGCAGCTACGGTTAACTCCCCCAGCAGCAGATGGTTTTTTACTCTGATTAATAAATCTGGGGCCCATGGCAAAAATCATCTTGACAGGCGGGGCTAAAAGGATTAGGTTGGTTAACATATAACCTTCCTTTGATTGGTCTAAAGTAATCCCGGTTGTGGCCGATACTTGGAAACGAGGAAACCCCGTATAATCCCCGGTTTGGTTTGAAACTTGCCCATTCCCTCTCCGAATTGAGGCTGCCGGTCTGTCTGGGTCCCTAAGGGAGCCAGTCTTAGAAATTGTAGCCCTCGCGGCAAGTACCCGTGGATGTGCCCGCACATCATAAACTTTGGCTCAGCGTATGGGAATTGGCAGCATGAGCGATAAAGAGGCAACCATGAACTTATCCGAATTGAAGCACAAGAAGATCAACGAACTGGCGTCGCTGGCCCGGGACTTGAATGTGGAAGGCGCTGCCGGGATGCGCAAGCAGGATCTCATCTTTGCCGTCCTCCAGGCCCAGGTGGAAAAAAACGGCGTCATCTCCGGCGGCGGCGTCCTGGAGATCCTGCCGGACGGCTTCGGCTTCCTGCGAGCCCAAGACTACAACTATCTGCCCGGCCCCGACGACATCTACGTCTCGCCCTCCCAGATCCGCCGTTTCAACCTGCGCACCGGGGACACCATCTACGGCCAGATCCGCCCTCCCAAGGAGGGGGAACGTTACTTCGCCCTGCTCAAGGTGGAGACCGTCAACTTCGAAGACCCGGCGGTAGCCCGGGATAAGATACTGTTCGACAACCTCACGCCCCTTTACCCGGATGAGCGTCTGGAGTTGGAAACCGAATCGGACAACTTCTCGGCCCGGGTGATGGACCTGATGGACCCGGTGGGCAAGGGGCAGAGGGGCCTGATCGTCGCCGCCCCCCGCACCGGCAAAACCATGCTCCTGCAAAACCTGGCCAACAGCATTGCCAAGAACCACCCGGAGGTGGTTCTCATCGTCCTCCTCATCGATGAGCGGCCCGAAGAAGTTACGGACATGGAGCGCAGCGTCAATGCCGAGGTGGTCAGCTCCACCTTCGATGAACCGGCCCAACGCCACATCCAGGTGTCGGAGATGGTCCTGGAGAAGGCCAAGCGCCTGGTGGAGCACAAGCGGGACGTGGTCATCCTTCTCGATTCCATCACCCGCCTGGCCCGGGCTTACAACACCGTGGTGCCCGCCAGCGGCAAGATTCTCTCCGGCGGCCTGGACGCCAACGCCCTGCAAAGGCCCAAGCGCTTTTTCGGAGCGGCCCGGAACATCGAGGAGGGGGGCAGCCTCACCATTATCGCCACCGCGCTCATCGACACCGGCAGCCGCATGGATGAGGTGATCTTCGAGGAGTTCAAAGGCACCGGCAACATGGAGATCCACCTGGACCGGAAGCTCACTGAGAAGCGCATGTTCCCGTCCATCGACATCAACCGCTCCGGCACCCGGAAGGAAGAACTGCTGCTGCCGCCGGAGGACCTGAACCGCATCTGGATTCTGCGCAAGCTCCTGTCCCCCTTAAGCTCGGTGGACAGCATGGAATTCCTGCTGGAGAAACTACGGGGGACCAAAACCAACGCCGACTTCCTGGCGGCCATGAACCGCTGAGGATTAAAAGGCGGGAGGGGTTTAAGGATGGGCGAAAGGCCTGACGCCCGTTTGCTTTCCAATATCCGGGCTCGTCCCCCGGGCCGGCGGGGTTGGGTTTAGCCGCCCCTTACACAAAAAACCTCAAACCCATTTGCTCTCTTTCTTGTTCCAGTTCTTCCGGATTTCGTCCTTATCCTTCTTGGTGGCGCCGAAGGCCGATTCACACACCGACTCCCATTTATGCGGATCGGAGCGGAAGTCCTTTTTATAAGGACTGCTATCCGAATTTTTGCAGAAAATGGTGGGCATGCCGATGAGCCGCTCCACTTCGGAGTCGCAAATCTGGCAACTGGTCAGCGGCGGATCGCTCATCTTCTGCTCCACCTCAAAAATATGGCCGTGTTCTTTGCACTTATACTCGTAAGTCGGCATGGCCCTCTCCTTGGTTACTCCTCCAAATTGCTTGACAGGCGTCCGCGGGGGCGCTAATTTTAGTCTAATCTTAACAGATTTTTTTCTGAGTTTCGAGTTTTGAGTTTGGAGTTTCCGGAAACCATAGACTAAGAAACCCTCCTGGAGCCACCCATGCAGATACCCGCCCTGCAATCCGTCACCGTGGAAATACTGGTGGACAATTTCTATGACGTCTTTGAACCCTCCCGCCCCGGCATCGTGGAACGGGTGGCCCCCGGCCGCCTGCCCAAGCCTCTGGTGGCGGCCCACGGCCTTGCCTATCTCATCACCCTGAACCGCCAGGGCCAGTTGACCCGCATCCTCATGGACGCGGCCAACGACCCCTTGCCGTTGTTCAACAACCTGGAGGCCCTGGGCCATCGGCCCGAGGAGATCGACGCCGTGGTGCTAAGCCATGGCCACCCGGACCATTACGGCGGCCTCCTGGAATTTCTGACCCGGCGTTCCGGCCCGCCTCCGCCCGTTTATCTCCACCAAGACATCTTTCACCCCAAACTCTTCCTCACCCCCCGGGGCCGCGTGGGCCCCTGGCGCCTGGAAATGGAGCAATTGCAGGCCGCCGGAGTCCAGGTTTGCCAAAACCAGGGCCCGGAATTGATCTTGGAGCAGGTCCTGCTCACCGGCACGGTGGAGGCCACCACCCTTTATGAAAAGGGCCTGCCGGTCTTCAAACGTTTGCTCCAGGGCAAAGAGGAGCCCGACCCCTTCACCGACGAGCAGGCCCTGGTGGCCCAGGTGGAGGGCCGGGGCCTGGTGGTCATCGGCGGCTGCTGCCACCCGGGCATCGTCAACATAGTGAAGTACGCGGAAAAACTCACCGGAGTGGATAAGGTCGCTCTCATCCTGGGAGGCTTCCACCTCACCGCCGGGGGGGATGAGCTTATCCACAATACCATCCAGGGACTCCGGGAACTCGACCCGGAATTGATCATGGCCGGCCACTGCACCGGCTTCCGGGCCCTCAGCAGGCTGGCCGCCGCCTTCCCCGATAACTTCATGGTGAGCTGCGTCGGCACCAAGGTGCTGGTGGGTGGGGCTTGAGGGTTTTTGGGGGCGGGGGCCTGGGACCTTTAAAAAAAATACAAAAAAATCGGTAGTATCCGACGGGATTTTTGCTATTAGACAAGCAATAGAGATCTGTTTTGAACTTAAGCATGGCCAATAGCTAATCATTTATTGAACTTAAAAGCTTTTCCCTCTCCCCTCGCAGGGGAGAGGGGATTTGGGCAAATATTATGGATAAGCTAACCGGTGGCGAAGAAGTGATGATCGGGGCCCTGGCCCGGGAGGTGCGGGACGGGGAGTGGGCCGCCTGCGGCACCCTTTCCCCCATGCCCGCCGCCGCCCTCTGGCTGGCCAAACTCAGCCAGGCGCCCCGGGCCCAAGTCTTTGTGGCCGGCAGCGCCGATTGGCCCTTTGCAGGCGAATGGCAGGGATTCTTCGACCTGGCCCAGACGGGAAGGTTGAACCTCTTTTTCCTGAGCGGCGCCCAGATCGACGGCCAGGGGAATATCAACCTCATGGCGGTGGGCGATTACCACCGGCCCCAGGTCAGGCTGCCCGGTGGGGCCGGCTCCGCCATCCTGGCCTACGTGGTGGCGCGGCTGGTGCTCTTCAAAACCGCCCACGAGCCCCGGGGGCTGGTGCCGCAAGTGGACGTGATCACCGCGCCGGGGTTCACCCCCCATTTAAGCGCCAGGCAGCGCCCGGGCCGCCTCACCCGGTTGGTCACCCCCAGGTGCGTCTTTGCCTTCAATCCTCCAGAGGCGCCGTGGCTGGAGAGCCTCCATCCCGGGGACACCCTGGAAGAAGTGCGCCGGCTCACCGGCTTTGAGTTCCGGGCCCCGGCCCAGGCGCCGGAGACTCCGGGGTTATCCGCCGGGGAACGGGAATTGCTCTATGGCCCGGTAAAAGAGAAGCTGGCCCGGGTGTATCCGCAGTTCGCGGCGCGATTGCTGATGGCCTAAAATTCACGCACCGCAGATAGCCCTTTGAACCCCGCTGGCCTCCGCGGCCGCTTCCTTAGGGCGCTTCGTAAAGCTGGGGAAGCTGCGCCTCTCACTGGAAAGACAGGATCTGCCCCATGGGTGAACTCTTTGCCAGCTCCGCCGGCCAGGACTGCACCGCTGGGAAGTACCTGCCCCACTTCGCCGAAAAATCCCGGAATAACCTCGGCGGTTGGGGCATCGGCTTCTTCCGTGACGGCCGGGTGCTCCTCGAAAAATCCTCTGAGAGCATCTACGCCGGGGACCAGGTGCACGACGGTTTCTTGCGCCTGGCCCGGGCGGTGGACAGCCGTCTCATCATCTCCCAGATCTGCGATCCCCAGGCCGGCCAGCCCAAGGAATCCCTGGTCCTGCCCTGGAGCGCTCAGTTTCTCCACCATTACTGGCTCTTCGGCTTCCGCGGCGACTCCCGGAAAGTCGTCGCCTACCAAAGCCCCAGGCCCATCATGCCGGAAGCGCTCTCGTCAGCTGCAGCCCGGGTCTGGGAATTTATCCGGGACGGCATGGAGGCCCAGATGCAAGTCTGGCCTGACCAAAACCTTTATCAGGCCCTGGCGCTGACCTGCAAACGACTCATCACCGACTATCCCGGGGACTACCTTTTTTTCCTGGCGAACGAAACGGTGCTCTTTGTCTTTCTCAACCATGGCGAGGTGCTCCTCCATCAGCCGCCGGAGGCCCGGGGGGAGACCCTGGTGCTGACCACGGTTTCCGGGGGTCTCACCGGGGACCCGGACCACTGGCAAGCCTTTGCCAATGCGGACCGGAGCCGGGGTCAGCTTCTCATCATTTCCGGGGTGGATCTTCTCTACCAGGGACACCTGTAAATGTGCGACCTTTTCGCCCTGTGCGCCGCCCGTAGCCATGGCGCCGCCAGTTCCCTGCCCCTGTTTGCCGCCCGGGGCCGCCGCAACGTTCACGGCTGGGGGATCGGTTTCTTCCGCGGCCGCCAGCCGGTGGTGGAAAAGTCCGCAGAACCGGTCTTCCGGGACGGGCGACCGCACGACTCCTTCCAACGCCTGGCCCGGGTGGTAGCCAAACCTATCATCCTGGCCCATATCCGCTACCGGAGCAGCGGCAAGGTGGACGAGTGCCACGCCCACCCCTTTGCCCTGGACTTTTGGGGGCAATCCTGGCTCTTTGCTCACAACGGCGAGGCCGGGGCCATTGAATCCTATCGGAGCCGCCAGGCCCCGCTGCTGGAGGCCGACAGCGATTCGGCCCGCACCTTTGAATTTCTGCGGGACCGGTTCGCTGAGGCCGCCTCCCGGCCCACCCTCCCCACTTTCCTGCAAATCCTCCAGGAAGCCCTGGACGGCCTGATCCGGCAATACCCCGGCGAATACAATTTTCTCCTCAGCAATGGCCGCTTTCTGTGGGCCTTCAGCAACCACCGGCAATTTCTCCTGCTCCAGGGCAGCCGCAAGCTGGAAGACGCCTTGCTGCTCACCACCATTGAAGAGGGTCTCAGCCCGGAAAACTGGCGAACCATTTCTCTCCGGGAGGGAACCTGGGGAAAGATTCTCCTGATCGCCGGGGGCGACCTGGTGCTGGAGGAGGATCTGTGGCCGCTTCCGAGCTGCCCCACCATTTCCGGTCAGGGTTTGCCGGCCCGGCAGGCCTGACCTTTATAAAAAATATAAAAACTCTCCGATTAACCCGGAAAATATTTTTGGTCAGGGCCGGCGCCCCGTGGGCCTTTAATTCCGCGGCCCCTGAAAGTCGAAAGGGCAGCGGCGCGCCAAAATTGGTAACACTTTGAAAATTTTTGCATAAGGCGCTTTATTATTTGAAATCATCAACTATCTAATATATTAAGGTTCGAGGTACTGGTTCCCCATCTCCGGTAAGCTGGAGATGGCCAGAATATCCGGGGCCCGGCATAGGCGCGCCACCTGTAGCGACGGGGCTTTTGGCTGGTTCCGTGCAGGAGATTGAACCCAAAAAATTTCAAGGAGCAAGAAGATGAAAGGAAGACGTCGATCTCCGGGGGTTATGGCAATCCTGGCCCTGACCCTGGCCCTGGCGCTGGGAAGCGGTTTCAGCCAGCCGGCCCGGGCAGCCTCAGTGGACGTGGCCATGTTCTATGACGACCTGGCCCCCTACGGCCAGTGGGTGGATTACGAAAACTATGGGCCGGTCTGGGTGCCCAGCAATGTGGGGGAGGATTGGCGCCCCTATACCGACGGCCGCTGGGTGCCCACCAGTGACGGCTACGTCTTTGAGAGCGAGGAGCCCTGGGCCTGGGCCACCTACCACTACGGCAACTGGATGCCCACCTCCGGCTATGGCTGGGTCTGGTCGCCGGGACGCACCTGGTACCCCTCCACCGTGGAGTGGCGCACGACTCCCGAAAACTTGCCGCCGGACAACTCTTACGTAGGCTGGGCCCCCATTCCACCGCCCGACTATACTCCGCCGGAAGGATACGCGCCGGCAGGGTATTATTCCGGGATGCCGCAAGACAACCTGCTCACCTCTCCCTTTTGGATCTTTGCCCAGGCGGCCAGTTTCCTGCAGGGTTTTGGACAGCCCTATACTCCGGCCTATAGCTATATCGACCAGCCTTATCTGGTGCCGCCGGCCTATGTCCCAGTCTTTTTTGGGCAAACGGTGTTATGTTCCGGCTATTATGCGCCGAGCTATTATCCGCCTGGTTACTTCGCCCGCGGACTTGTCGGCGCCTATAGCTATGGACCGCCGGTGAATTACATTACCCGGGTCACCAACATCAACACGACGGTGTACAACCGGACCGTCAACTACAATACGACCAACCTCACCAGGTTCCACAACGTCATGGCCCCTCCCGGGGTGTTGAGCGGCAACCCCGCCATCCGGCATATCCAGCCGCAGGCCCTGACCGAAGGCAGGGCTTTGCCGCCGGCGCAGCGGCTCACCAACGTCAACCTGGCCCGGGCGAACCTGAATAAACCTAACATTCTGGCGGCGCCGGCCAACGTCAGGCCGCTGACCGCCCGGATTCCCAAGGCTCCGCCCGGAGCGACCCAGCCGGTGAGAACGGGCATCCCCGGTACGGGGCTGCCGGCCAAATCCATGATGAAGTTGACCCCGGCGCAGCAGGCAGCCATCGCAAAGGTACCGGCGGCGCAGCAGATCCACCCGGTGGCGCCACCCCTGAGATCCACGGTGAGTGGGAAGCCTGCGGCGCCCGCCGGAGTTTTCAAACCGGAGGCGAGACCCGGCTACACGCCGCCAGAGCGGCCCGGCGCCACTCCGGCAGAGCGGCCCGGCTATAAGGCGCCAGCCCAGCCCGGCTATAAGGCGCCAGAGCGGCCCGGCGTCACCCAGCCAGAGCGACCCGGCTATAAGGCGCCGGAGCGGCCCAGTTACACGCCGCCGGCCCAGCCCGGCTATAAACCGCCAGAGCGGCCCAGCTACACGCCGCCAGCCCGGCCTAGCTACACCCCGGCGCCGAAGCCCAGCTACACGCCGCCAGCCAAGCCCAGCTATAAAGCGCCAGAGCGGCCCAGCTACACGCCGCCAGCCCGGCCTAGCTACACCCCGCCGGCGCGGCCCAGCTACACGCCGAGACCAGCACCGGCGCCGAGACCAGCACCAGCGGCGAGGCCAGCGCCGGCACCAGCGGCGAGACCGGCACCAGCGGCGAGACCGGCACCGGCGGCGAGACCGGCACCGGCGGCGAGGCCGGCACCGGCACCGGCGAAGGCGGCACCCAAGGACCAAAAACCGCAGTAGCCGCTGCAGTCGCTATTGCTTAGGAAATCTACTCCAACCCCAGGCTTCCTCCTATTTGGGAGGGGGCCTGGGATTTTTTCCCCATCGCCAGACCTCTGGTCCTCCAGCCAACGGGGATCGTTTCACCTCTCGGAAAAACCTGCGGCATCCCCCCAAGGCGATTGCCTAACATCTTGTTTGCCATTAATCCCGGAGCGAGCCGAGAGCCCCAATCTGTTTGCTCCTTCCCGGGCAAACGAATTCTGTTAGTTAAATAAGTTATTCTCGGCTCCATGAAGGAATGGAGCTTTTTCCCCCAGTCTGGTAGGATAGGGGGCAAACCGGAGACGTGAACTGGACCGGTCCGCGGGGGCCGTGCGAGGATTTTTTTAAAGGAGGAGAAGATGCCCGTTATCCAAGAGATTCGCGGCCAGGAGGTTCTGGACTCCCGGGGCCAGCCTACGGTGCTGGCCGACCTGACCCTGGACAATGGCCTGCGCACCTGGGCCATGGTGCCTTCCGGCGCCTCCACCGGGGAAAACGAGGCCCTGGAGCTGCGTGATGGCGGCCGCCGCTATCTGGGCAAAGGGGTGCTGCAAGCGGTCAAGAATATCCAGGAAGTCATCGCCCCCAAGCTCCAAGGGCTGGACCCGGGGCATCAGGCGGCCATCGACCAACTGCTCTGCGACTTGGACGGCACCGCCACTAAGAGCCGCCTGGGAGCCAACGCCATCCTGGCGGTTTCCATGGCGGTGGCCCGGGCCGGGGCCGCGCTGGCCGGCCTGCCACTTTACCGATATCTGGGAGGCGTGGCCGCGGCCACCCTGCCCATGCCCATGCTGAACATCATCAACGGCGGGGCCCACGCGGGCAACAACCTGGATATCCAGGAATTCATGATCATGCCGGTGGGCGGCGCCACCTTCGCGGAGGCCCTGCGCATGGCCGCAGAAGTCTTCCAGACCCTGAAGAAGGTCTTGTCCTCCCGGGGTCTGGCCACGGGAGTGGGTGACGAAGGTGGATTCGCCCCAGACCTGCCTTCCCACGAGGCGGCCCTGGACCTGATCATGGCCGCCATCGAGCAAGCCGGCTACCAGCCGGGTACAGACCTGGTCTTGGCCCTGGACCCCGCGGCCTCGGAGTTCTTCGACAAGGGCTCCGGGGAATACGTGTTTAAAAAAGGAGACGGCTCCCGCCGGGATGCCCGGGCCATCACCGAGTATTACCGGGACCTGGCCGCTCGCTATCCCATCGTCTCCATCGAAGACGGCCTGGCGGAGGGCGACTGGGACGGCTGGGTGCACCTCACCCGGGAGCTGGGGGGCAAGATGCAACTGGTGGGCGACGACATCTTCGTCACCAACAGGCGTTATCTGCAGCAGGGAATCGAGTTGGGCGCGGCCAACGCCATCCTCATCAAGCTGAACCAGATTGGCACCGTTAGCGAGACCCTGGAGACCATCCATCTGGCCCTGCGCCATGGTTACCGGGTGGTCATTTCGCACCGCTCCGGGGAGACGGAAGACACCTTCATCGCGGACCTCGCGGTGGCCTGCGGCGCCGGCCAGATCAAGACCGGCTCGGCCTCCCGCTCGGAGCGCATCGCCAAATATAACCGCCTGCTGATGATTGAAGCGGAGTTGGGCGCCGCCGCCCGCTTCCGGGAAGACCGTTTCTGGCAGCGCTGATGGCCGCCGCTGACTGCCGCGGCGGCTCGGGTCACCTCGGCTAAGCGCTCAGCTCGCACCTTTTTTGTTTTTGACAATATTGCGGCCCGGTGCTATTCTGGGCCAGACCTTCAGACAAGCCTGCAGCGAAAGGGGGAGACGGTGGCGCAGCGAATTTGCGGCAAAGGTGCGGTGGCCCTGGTCCTGGCTTTGGTCCTGGCCCTGCCGGTCCTGGCCCAGGCAGCGGACTTCGACACGAGCAAGTTCAACCAGGAAATTGGCCTGAACTTCGCCTACGGGAAGAACGACCACCACGCCAGCGTCCGGCTCTTCTCTTTGCTGCCCCACTGGGGGACTTTTCTGATACGGCCCGGCCAGAGACTGGGCCCCTTTGGCCTCTCCTTCGTGGTTGAAGGCATCCTCAGCGTGGCCGATGCGGAACAGACCGGCTTCGAGGTGGGCATCACGCCCATGCTGAAGGCGAGTTACCTGCTCTGCCCCAAGGTCATGCTCTACGGTATAGGGGGCGCCGGCGTGATCAGCGAAAGCATCAATAGCCCGTCCATCGCCCATGCCTTTAACTTCACCCCGCAGATAGGAGCCGGGGTTGACATTGCCCTCACCTCCCAGATGGCCTTCGAAGTGGCCTACCGCTTCCGCCATTCCTCCAACGCCAGCATCTACCCGCAGAACCAAGCTTTTAATGTCAACTTCTTCCAGGCCGGTCTGAATTATTATTATTAGTTTGCTGCGGTTTACCGCAGCCAGGCAGGGCCCTTGCCGGATAGCCAGGGCTCTGCCTGGGCGTCTTCCTGCCTTATCCCTTCCAGAAGCGGGTGGATTAGGCAATTTTGCCTAGGGCAGAATAGGCACTTTTGCCAATTGCCCGCCGGTTCCCAAGAATTATTAATTAACCCTAAAAGAAAACTTGCCCAATAGAACTTTGGCCGGACCCGGGGGCGGTGGCCGCCGCAGAGCCCCGACCAGCGGGAGGGGAAGATTATGTCCATCATGCTATTTTTTTCCGGCTTGGGTTTAGGCATGGTTTTCGGCTGGATTACCGTGGCCCTGTTGATTAATTTTCGGCTGGTTTGGCATGGCGCGGTTGACCAGGGTAGCCTGACCAGGCAAGGACTGGCGAAGGCCCTGGCCCAGACACCGGAATCTCCCCGGTAAAGAGGCCGGAAACGGTCTCTCGCCGTTCCCGGTTGCCCTGCGAGACCGGGCCGCCCCCTGCCGCCCTGGGAGCGCCCCGGCAGTGGCGGCGGCAGCAGCCATCAAGTCACCCGGACGCTTTTCCCGCGGCTCAGGCGATCCCTAACTCTGCCTTAACAAATTCAAACTAATCAATGAAGCAAGCGCCACTTTTCCGGTGGGCCCCTTGACAGATCAGTAATAATTATTAACTGATAACTTAACTATGGAAGACTTGATCCAAAAGTTGCGGGGCCGCGGCATTGCCGTAACCCCCCAGCGCCTGGCGATCCTGGCCAGTCTGCAGCGCCGCCATGACCATCCCAGCGCCGAGAAGATCTACCAGGAGGTGCGTCCCCAGCTTCCAGCCATCTCCTTCAACACGGTCTATAAGACCCTGGAGATCCTCTGCCGGAAGGGCCTGATCCTCAAGGTTAACCCGCTCCACGAGGCGGCCCGCTATGATGGGGAAACGGGCCTTCATGCACACCTGGTCTGCCGTCGCTGCCATACCATTGCCGACCTTTACCGGCAGCCGGAGGTCCCGGCGGACCTAGACCAGAAAGACAAAAAAGCCGCGGTAGAGATCCAGGGCTTCCGGGTGGAGTATCAATCCCTTACCCTTTGGGGGCTTTGTCCCCAATGTCGGAAACTGGAAGGCCGGAAGGAAACCTGAGGCCCGCGGGAGTCGGGCAGGACTCCCGGGGCAATATTTGCGGCCCCAGTTTTTTGTATTTTTTGTATTTTTCGTAATTGCGCTGGCGACAGGTGGCGTTGTTCTGGTCTGTGAGCGGCGCGCCCCTGAAATTGTTTGATCAGAAAAATAATATGGAGGTTTAATGATGGAAAAGAGCACCCAGAATCTCAAGGAGGCCTTTGCCGGAGAATCCCAGGCAAACCGGAGGTATCTAGCCTTTGCCGAAAAGGCCGAAAAAGAGGGTTATTCCCAGGTGGCCCGGCTCTTCCGGGCCGCGGCGGCCGCAGAAACGGTTCATGCCTTGAATCACCTCAAGGCCCTGAAGGCCATCCAGGCCACCGCCGACAACCTCAAGGAGGCCATTGCCGGGGAGACCGCCGAGTTCCGGGAGATGTATCCGGGCATGATCGCCGCGGCCCAGGCGGAAGGCCACCGGGAGGCCCTGCGCAGCTTTGAGTTTGCCAACGCAGTGGAAAAGGTCCACGCCCAGCTCTTTCAGAAAGCCCTGGCGAATCTGGAGCACCAGGAGGCAGTGGACATTTTCGTCTGCAGCATCTGCGGCCACACCGTAGAAGGGGAAGCGCCCGACACCTGCCCGGTGTGCAAGGCCTTGAAAAAGTTCTACCAAAAGATCGACTAGTGCGGGGGCGACCCGTAGGGGCGACCCGCTGGGTCGCCCTCGCCCTTACTCGAGAGGAGGGTTCATGGAATTAAAATTATTCCGCTGCCGGATTTGCGGCGATCCCTATCTGGGCAGTGAGCCGCCCAGCTTTTGCCCCTTCTGCGGGGCGCCCCAGAAATATATGATCCCTGCCGAGGAGTACGTGGATCGCAACACCGTCTCCAATCTCAGCAGCCGTTCCCGGGAAAACCTGGAAAAGGCCCTGGACCTGGAGGTGAGAAACGCCGCCTTCTATTTATGTGCCTGCAACTGCGCCCCGGATCTCCTGTCCCAGGCCATGTTCAAGGCCCTGGCCCGCACCGAGGGCGAGCACGCCTCCATCATCTGCAAGATCCTCAAGACGCCCAAACCGGAGATCAAGCCCGATGATAAAGCCTGCCTGAAGGACCCCAAGGCCAACTTCGGGGCGGCCCATGAACGGGAGCAGCGGGCGGTGGCCTTTTACGGCCAGTCGGCCGCGGAAGCTGTGGAAGACCGGGTCAGGGAGGTCTTCGGCGCCCTGACCGAAGTGGAGACCTACCACATCGCCATCTCTGAGGCCTGGAAATAAGAGGAAATGAGCGGCGCGAGGAGAGGTCCGGCGAAGACTGGGAAGGTATCGGCAAGTCCCTGAAGCAGGTTCTGGCCCTCTCCTGCCCCCCCTGAACCCTGGCGGGCGCAGTCAACCAGCACCGCCGGAGGCGGCGGTTCTGCATCGTCACCCTGAGCGAGTGACCTTTGCGTCAGGATGGTTCGCTCAGAATGACATTTTCTGCAAGAGATGGTTTAACCCGGCTTCTAGTCCCCTGCCCTCTCCTCGTCGCCGGCCGGCTTCAGCAAGGTCTCCAGAGCCTCTCTGGCCGCCATCTGTTCGGCCTGTTTCTTGGTGCGGCCCTGGCCCTGGGCCAGGGGACGCTCCCCCAGGCGCACCTCCACCAAGAACTGCCGGGCATGGCTGGGGCCGCTTTCGGAGAGCACGCGGTAAGTGGGCGAGTCCTTGTAGCCGGCATGGCTGAGTTCCTGCAGCCTGGATTTGAAGTCTTGCCAGGGAGACTCGGCCAGCCTTCCCAGCAGCGGCTGGAACCAGCGACCGGTCAGAGCCGCCGCCGCCTCGAGGCCGCCGTCGAGAAAGATGGCAGCCACCACCGCCTCCAGGGCATCGGCCAGCAGGGAGGACTTCTCACGGCCGGCCTGCAGTTCCTCGCCCCGGCCCAGGAGGAGGTAAGAGCCCAGTTCCAGTTCCCGGGCCAGGGCCGTCAGGCGCCGGGCGTTAACCAGGGCGGCGCGCCCCCGAGACAGCTCGCCTTCGGAACTCTGGGGAAAATGCTGCAGCAGCAGGGTACTCACCGTTAGGGCCAGGACCGCGTCCCCCAAAAATTCCATCTGCTCGTTGCTGGGGGCGGCCTCCGGGTTTTCATGGACAAAAGAACTGTGCCGCAGGGCCTGGTCCAGCCGGAACAGGTCCCGGAAGCGGTGGCCCAGAAGGCTGGCCAGTTTCTCCAGTTCCATTTGTCGCCCGGGAGTCAACGGGAACTGGCGGGCTGTGGGAGTCTTATCCGGTCCCATGGCTCAATTAGCTCCTTGGCGAATGAGATGAAATAGCGCTGAGCCTCGCCTGAGAAATACCGCAATTCCGACCCCAAGGGAAGCACCGGGCCATAAAAAAATGGCGCCCCACCCAAGTCTGTCCCCTCCACCTCAGACCCTGCCGCAATCAACCGGGTTGGCGCCGCACCCTCAGGGGATATTTTTCAACTGCGGCCGCATAATCTCAGCCAGACAAAATGATACCCCCCCCTTTCGCCGGCCCAGTGTCGGGCTGGCTGAAAATCAGGGTTTTCCCTGTCAAAATCAGGGAAACCCTTATTGTCAGGTATTCGCTTTAACCATATCCTTTTTTCAAAATAGCGGTTTAAGCGGCGCTACGGGAAGTAGGGTAATGGAAGCTATCATCCAGGTTATGGAATCAACCATCGCAGCCCGGGACCCGTATACGGTTGAGCATCAACAGCGGGCGACCCATATCGCCAAGGCCATTGCCGAAGACATGGGTCTCTCCCCGGCGAGCCTCCAAACGCTGCACGTTGCCGCTAGACTTCATGACCTGGGGAAGATCGCAGTGCCCATGGAGATTCTCTCCAAGTCCGGAAAGTTGACGACCCTGGAATTCGCCATTATCAAGACCCATCCGCAGGTGGGCTACAATATCCTGAAACCGCTGAATTTTCCCAGCGAGATCACCCAGACCATTATCCAGCATCACGAACGCATGGACGGTTCCGGCTATCCCCAAGGCCTCAATGGCCAGGAGATCATGTTGGAAGCCAGGATCCTGGGGGTGGCGGATGTGCTGGAGTCTATGTGCTGCCACCGGCCGTACCGCCCGGCCCTGGGCATTGAAAAAGCCATGGAGGAGATCACCAAGAAACGGGGCATACTCTATGACCCCGCGGTGGTGGATAGCTGCTTGCGGCTTTATCAAGAGTCCCCGGCGGTTTTGATGGGCGAGGCCTCCTATGTTGCCCGCAAACCCTTGGAGCCCTTGGACGCCCTCCCGGAAAGGGTCATTCACCATCTCTCCCCGGCCTTGCAGGAAAAATTGATCAGCCGCCCTGGGCAGCCGAAGCCCCCCGCCTTGCCGCTGTCTGGGTCCCACGGCCTGGCCGGAGCGGGGGAGGATCTGATCCGGCAACTGCTGGGTGACAGGGATCCCGAACCTTCCCGGCCTCAGTTTGAAAAGTCGGTTTCCGGGCAGTTTTTTCAGCTGCTGGCCGGCCTGGGAGAGCGAGTGATCGCTGAGAGCTGCTCCCAGGAAACGATCCTCTCAGGGCTGGAAGCTAAGGCCACTGAGCTGGATCGGGTGGCGACGGAAATAGAGCAATGCTTCGCCTCTCCTGCCACTGGCAGCCCTGAGGCCAAGGGTTCCTTCCCGGCCCCTGACCGCAGTCTCCTGGGATTGCCCTGGGTTGCGTCAATGGCCCCGCAGCAACAAAAAACCAAGAAGCTCCAAGAGGTGAAGTCCATGGTCCAGGACTTCTTCAGCGAGAACCCGGACCTGGCCGAAGACCAGGATAAGGTGCAGATGGTGCTCTTTTCCCTTAAAAACTACGTGAGCATCAACCCCGACTTTGCCGGATTGTCGTTTCGGGATAAATTAGAGGAAGCTGGCCAAATGGCCAGGGGTTTCCTGAATCAATCCGCCAAGGCCCAGTAGTAGAGGCGCCGCCCGGCGCCTTTGTTGGTGTCCGCCCTCGGCCAGTCTTGCTGGTTTTCCCAGATCGACGGTTTCGCGGTGAGCCCTTTTTCCAAACTTTCCTTGACTTTCCCCCCCCTTGGGTTATTATAGTGATTAAGTCGCAATTACATCAGGTGTTCCTCGATGATGACTTCGGAACTCCAGATATTCCAGGATTATCTCCGCCGGCAGGGGCTGCGCCGGACCCCGGAACGGGAGGAGATTCTCCGGGAAATCTTCGCGGTGCACTGCCACTTTGACGTGGACGAGCTCTATCTGCTGCTCAAAGGCAAGGGGTCCAAAGTCTCCAAGGCCTCCATTTACCGGGCCCTACCCCTGTTCATTGAATGCGGTCTCATCCGGGAAGTGGATTTCAGCGACGGCCACTGGCATTACGAACATATCTACGGCCATGCCCACCACTGCCATCTTCGCTGCCTGGGTTGCGGAGAGGTTCAGGAGTTCGAAGAGCCGGGGTTGCAGCTCCTGGAGGAGCGGCTGGGCCAGAAATACCGCTACCAGATCAAAGGCCATCAGTTGCAGGTGCAAGGTTACTGCGCCGCCTGCCGGCAGAAGGATTGGGGAAGCCAGGGTGTTTAAACGTTTTGTGAAAATCGCCAGTGAAGAAGTGGAATCGTCGCAACTTTCGTTGGCCACGGCCATCGCCGGCCAGCGGCTGCGCATCACCGGCCACCGGGGCGGCCGTATGCTCCGGGCCCGCCTGTTGGCCGTGGGCCTCAACCTGGGCCAGGAGGTGGAGATCCTGCAAAACAACCGGGGCCTCATCATTATCGGCATCAACGGCGGCCGCGTCGCCCTGGGCCGGGGCATCAGCCAGAAAATCCTGGCGGAACCCGCGCCGGAATGAAGATTTCGGGGGGCGGGGCAGGGTTTCCACCCCAGGCTAAATCGCCTGAGCCACCGGCTCTTAACTCTCCCCCCCACCTCCTCCCCCAACCCACCTAAGTTTATTAATCCATAGACTTCCAATTTTTTTTCCCTTAACATTATTTATTGTGGTTAATTTCAATCCGCCCACACCTGCCGAATTTTCCCAACAGCCTTTGGAAACCCTGGAGGGTGCGGTAGAGCGCCTCAGTTTCGCCGACCCTGAAAGCCACTATGCGGTGGTGCGTCTTAAGGTGCCGGGGGCTCGCCAGCCCGTCACCGTAGTAGGGCCTCTGGCCGGGGTCCAGGAGGGAGAGCAGTTGCACCTCAAGGGCAAGTACGAGGTGCACCCGAAGTGGGGCGAGCAGTTTAAGGTAGTCTGGTGGTATTCGGTGCTCCCGACCACCATGGCGGGCATCACCAAGTATTTGGGCTCGGGGCTGATCAAGGGAATCGGCCCGGAGCTGGCCCAACGCCTGGTGGCCCAATTCGGGGCCGAGACCTTGAGCATCATCGACCGGCAGCCGGAGCGCCTCCTGGAGGTGTCTGGCATCGGGCCCAAGCGGATCGAACAGATCCGCCAGAACTGGCAGAGTCGCCGGGAGATGCGGGATACGGTGGTGGCCCTGCAGGGATTGGGGCTGGGCATGGCCCAAGCCGGCAAAATCTACCAACGTTTCGGGGCCCAGGCCCTGGAGGTGGCCACCACCAATCCCTACCAACTGGCCCTGGATATCCAGGGGCTGGGTTTTTTCACCGCCGACCGCCTGGCCGGTCGCCTCAATCTGGACCCCTTGGCCCCGGCCCGCCTGGCCGCGGGTCTGTTGCACGTCCTGGACACCCTGGCTGGCGACGGCCATGTCTATGTTCCTGAAGAAGAACTGTTGCGCCAGACCGAGGAATTGCTCCAGGTGCCCCGGAAACCATTGCTCCAGACCCTGGAATCTCAGGCCCGGGAAGGGCGGCTGACCCTGCCGGAGATGCCGGGGGGCCGCGGGGTCTATAAGCGGGCCGCCTGGGTGGCCGAGACCGGGGTGGCCCAGACCTTGGGACGCCTGGCCGCCGCCCCCGCCCCTGCGCCCCCCTGGCACCTGGACGAGCTCCTGGCCCAAGTGCAGACCCGCCTCCATCTGACTCTCTCCGAGGACCAGGCTCAGGCCGTGACCGCGGCCCTCAAAGAGAAGGTCTTGGTGATCACCGGCGGCCCCGGCACCGGCAAGACCACCATCATCAGTTGCATCCTGGCTCTGTACCAGGGCCTGGGAGCCCGGGTGTTGCTCATGGCCCCTACGGGCCGGGCCGCCAAGCGCCTGAACGAAGCCACCGGGGCGCCGGCCTCCACCATCCACCGGGCCCTGGAGTTCTCCCCCCAGACCGGGGGCTTCCGGCGGAATCCCGCCCAACCCCTCTTGGCCGAGGTGGTGGTGGTGGACGAAACCTCCATGGTGGATATTTACCTGATGTACCACTTGCTGCGGGCCATCCCCGCCAGCGCCCGTCTCCTCCTGGTGGGAGACGCCCACCAGCTCCCGGCGGTGGGACCCGGCAACGTCCTCAAGGACCTGATGGACTCGGAAGTCATTAAGGTGGTGCGCCTCACCCAGATTTACCGCCAGGCCCGGGAAAGTCTCATTGTGGTCAACGCCCACCGGATCAACCAGGGGCTCTTCCCGGTTCTGCCCACCAAGCTGGGGCAGGGCGATTTCGTCTTTAGCGAATCGGATGAACCGGAAGATTTGAAACGCCGCCTGCTGGACCTGGTGAGCCACGAGATTCCCCGGTGGTACGGCCTGGACCCTATGCGGGACCTCCAGGTGATCACCCCGATGCACCGGGGGCCGGTGGGCATCCAGAACCTGAACCACGAGCTGCAACAACGACTTAATCCGGATAACCCCCCCTGGCCCTGGGGAGGCCGGACCTTCCGCCGCCTGGACAAGGTGATGCAGCTCCGGAACAATTATTATAAAGAGGTATTCAACGGCGATATCGGCCAGGTGTGCGGCTATCTTCCAGCCACCGGCCAGCTCCAGGTAGATTTCGAGGGCCGGGTGGTGACCTATGACCCGGGTGAGAAGGACGAGATCACCCTGGCCTACGCGGTGACGGTGCACAAGGCCCAGGGCAGCGAATTCCCCGGGGTGCTCCTGGTGCTCTCCACCCACCACTACCTGCTGCTGCAACGCAATCTGCTCTACACCGCCCTCACCCGGGGCCGCCGCCTGGTGGTGCTGCTGGGGAGCAAACGGGCCCTGGGGATGGCCATTCACAATGACCGGCCTGTTAAGCGCTATACCCATCTGGCGGCTCGCCTGCGGGAGGCCCTGGCCCCGACTAAGACTGCAAAAATGCTTGACATTTAAGGCCCGCAAGGGCACAATCAAAATAATGGGGGGTATTGGTGGTTACAGATCTATTCACGGTACTGGAACAAAAATTGGAGATGGTCGTCGGCCAGACCGCCAGGCTGAAGGAGGTTAACACAGTCCTGGAGCAGACCCTGGCTGAAAAGGAAAAGGCCCTCAAGGAGGCCGAGGCCGCCCTGGAAAAGCTTACCCAGGAGCGGGAAATGATTCGCCAACGGATCGATAAGATTCTGAATCGCTTAAAAATCATCGATACAGGAGAATCGGCATAAACCCGGGTCAAGAGCCAACACCGGTCAGAGTGGAGATATTGGGGCGCACCTTCACCTTGAAGGGGAGCATCTCTCCGGACGGCCTGCAAGCCGTGGCGCGCCGTGTGGATGAGCAACTGCGGGAACTACAGCGGGCCTTCCCCGCCAGCCCCCTGGCCGACCTGGCAATTCTGGCCGCACTTAACCTGGCATATGAATGCCTGGAGAGCAAGGAGGATTACCAACAGCTCCATGCCGAGATCGAACAACGGTCGAAACTGTTGATTCAAATGCTGGAGACCCATGATTTTTATTTTCCTCCCGGTCCTTGAGAGGCGCGCCCCGTAAGTTCTCGGAGGTGGAACTCTCCGGCCAGGGAGGAACGGCATGGGGTGGGGTGAATGGGAAGAGAGTCGCACATTCGGGGCGGATTCAAAATATGAGTGCACCGGTCAGAAATATTGACCCAGGTGATTATCCTTAGGAGAGATCTCATCCCGGGCCAACCCCGGGAAGCGATAAACTGCCGGAAGAGAGGAAAGGGACAAGACTACGAGACCTCTCCTCCACTAGGGATTTGAGATTTAGTAACCTTTAACTCTAACCTGACCCCCAAAGGCCAGCTAAGCAGTACCCCAATTTCCGCCCGCGCCCCTCTCCCGGTGGCCTCAAGCGCCACGCCTCATCCACAAGTCTGCCACTCGACGTGCGTTGACGCATGAGCCGCACCCGTAGGTGGCGCCCCTTAACGGCGGGGGGCGCTCGCCACGGTTAACTATAGAAGCACAGGGGAAATCCCATGGGGATATTGGCACACGTCCTGATTGAAGGTCTGGCCATAGCCATCGGCTTCACCGCCGGTTTCTTCTATCGCAAATACGTCATGGACGCCCACCATGAATCATTGGAAGCCCTGGGCAAGAAGATCCTGGATGAGGCCCGCAAGGAAGCGGACACCATCAAAAAAGAGTCCAAGCTGCAGGCCAAGGATCTGCAGCTGCAATTGAAGATAAACTTCGAAAAGGAGACCCTGGAACGGCGTCAGGCACTCAACCAACTGGAGCGCCGCCTGCTCCAGAAAGAGGAACACCTGGAGAAGAAGGGAGAGGCGCTGGATGAACGTGACACGGAGCTCCTGAAGAAATACAAGCAGGTAGCCCAGCGGGAGGAGGAGCTCAAGGGCCAGATGGAGAGCTACCAACATTTGCTGTCGGAGCAAAACGCCCGCCTGGAACAATTGGCGGGGATGAGCGCCTCCGAGGCCAAGGATTTCCTTCTCAGCGCCATGGAGCGGGAGATCCGGGCCGACGCCGCCCGCATGGTGAAGCGCATCGAAACCGAGGCCCGGGAGCACGCCGACCGCAAGGCCAAAGAGATCATTGCCCTGGCCATCAAACGCTACGCCTCCGATTACGTTACCGAGCAGACGGTGTCGGTGGTGGCCCTGCCCAACGAGGAGATGAAGGGCCGGATCATCGGTCGGGAAGGCCGTAACATCAGGGCCCTGGAGGCGGCCACCGGGGTGGACATTATCATCGACGACACCCCCGAAGCCGTGATCCTCAGCGCCTTCAACCCGGTTCGCCGGGAAGTGGCCCGCCGCAGCCTGGAGCGCCTCATCTCCGATGGCCGCATCCACCCCGGACGCATCGAAGAGATCGTGGAAAAGGTCAACGCGGAACTGGAGGCGAACATGCGGGAGACCGGTGAGGAAGCCGCCTTCGACACCGGGGTGCATGGCCTCCATCCGGATCTCATCAAGCTGCTGGGCAGGTTGAAATACCGCACCAGCTACGCGCAGAACGTCCTCCAGCACTCCGTGGAGGTCTGTTACCTGTGTGGTATCATGGCCGCGGAATTGGGCCTCAACGCCAAACTCTCCAAACGGGCCGGCCTGCTGCACGACATCGGCAAGGCGGTGGACCAGGAAGCGGAAGGGGTGCACGCCCTGATCGGCGCCGATTTGGCCAAGCGCTGCGGCGAATCCGCCAAGTTGGTAAACGCCATCGCCGCCCACCACGAAGACGTCCCGCCGGAGAGCATCATGGCCGTCCTGGTCCAGGCCGCCGATACCCTCTCCGGGGCCCGTCCCGGGGCGCGCCGGGAGATGCTGGAGACTTATGTCAAGCGCTTGGAGGACCTGGAGCAGGTGGCCCTCTCCTTCGGCGGCATCAGTAAATCCTACGCCATCCAGGCGGGCCGGGAAATCCGGCTCATCGTGGAGTCGGATAAGGTCAACGACGAGGAGGCCGCGCTGTTAAGCCGGGAGGTGGCTAAAAAGATCGAGCAGGACCTCAGCTATCCCGGCCAGATCAAGGTTACCGTCATCCGGGAGACCCGGGCGATAGAGTACGCCCGTTGAGGCGGCGCCCGGCATGAACATCCTGTTTATCGGCGATATCGTTGGCAACCCGGGGCGGCGGGCCGTGGAAGAACTCCTGCCCCGGCTGGTGGACCAATATTTCATCGATCTGGTGGTGGCCAACGGGGAAAATGCCTCCGGGGGCATCGGCATCACCCCCGCGGTGGCCGACCAGCTCTTCAGCTACGGCATCGACCTGCTCACCAGTGGCAACCACATCTGGAAGCACAAAGAGATCCTGCCTTACCTGGAGGAGACTGACCGCTTGCTGCGTCCCGCCAATTACCCCCCGGAGACCCCGGGGCGGGGCTATGCGGTGGTGGAGACCGCGGCCGGAGAGTCGGTGGGCGTCATTAACCTTGAGGGCCGGGTCTTCATGAATGCCATCGAGTGCCCGTTCCGCACCGTGGACCGGGTCCTGGGGCTCCTGCCCAAGGAGCTCAAGGTTATCCTGGTAGATATGCACGCCGAAGCCACCAGCGAAAAGCAGGCTATGGGCTGGTTCCTGGACGGCCGGGTAAGCGCCGTGGTGGGCACCCACACCCACGTGCAGACCGCCGATGGCCGGGTCCTGCCCGGAGGCGCCGGCTACATCAGCGACGCCGGCATGACCGGCCCGGTGGATTCGGTCATCGGCATGAAGCGGGAAATCATCCTGCAGCGTTTCTGGAGCCAGCTCCCCCAGCCTTTCAAGGTGGCCAGCAGCAATATTCAGCTTCAGGGGGTGGTGTTGCAGATCGACCCCCAGGGACGCTGCCGCGAGATCCACAACCTGCAACGGGCGATTAAATCCTAGAAGCTATTGCAAAACCCCGGTTAGCCCAAAAATGTCATTCTGAGCGCAGCGAAGAATCTCGTATTTTTAGTGACTTGAGATCCTTCACTTCGTTCAGGATGACAGTGAAATAAAGTTTTATAATAGTTTCTCCACCGCCCCCCTCCCCCTCTTTTCCTGCCTTAAGCAACCGGCGCCTGAATCTTGCCCTTTAGGACAGCATCTTTTATCTTGTTGGTATCCGTGATTTTCTCCGCAAAAATGATATCAGTGATAAGCAAAGACTGTGCACCATCATATCATCGTTCAAAATCTTCCTCACTAATTGCATGACTCTCAAAATTTCCATATAACACTTTATGCAAAGTAATTGTCATTTTAGAGAATTGAGTTCTTTCAAAAAGACCTTTCTGCATTGATTCAATAGAAATCTTTTCAAAAATATCAAATAATTCCGTCTCACTAAAACTGCGCCGATATTTAAACTTGCGAAGGCTGCCATCCCAATCCTTTCCAAAAGCCACTCTAAGGGCATAACGTCCCGGTGGTATCTTTTTCGCAGTCCATTTCTTACCTTCTGGTATATATAAATTTCGAATATGTTGTTCACCATTCTTAAAAAGAATTAGTTTAACTAATGCATCTGTTTCTGTTCCATTATCAACAGTCAATATTGAATGGCCACTTCTAATCCCTGGACCAAATGGCGACGAACCTAAGGGCAAAGCAATTGGATTTTTTGGCTCAGAAGGTAAAGGGGACAGAGGCTCAGAGGATGGTAGTGTTTCGTCACGTTCAGCTTGGTTCGCTTGGTATTCAGCTTTAATTTGATCTTGGGAAACGCTTTCCTTCGAAGAGGTAGTTATGGGAACTGGCATGGCCGGTTGTTTATCGTTATGTACCTCTTTATAAAACGTAAAAATTAAGATTACTATTAATACTAATCCAATAAATGTAGCTAATGATTTAAAATCATGAATTGTTTTGAAGGGCGGTGTTGTGGATTCAGATTCGGATTCGTAATATTCACTTTGCACTGCATCTTCACGACCCTGATGTTTATCTTGTGTCGCGTAATCCTCATGAAGGTAGGAATCTGATGCGGATGTTTTCAAGGTGGAGCATAATGCCTCAAAGGCTTGGTTAATTTGTTTCAGTTTTTCCTGAGCCTTCTTTTGAATGCGGGGGTCATGTTGGAAGCGGTCGGGATGCCAAACCTTTACCAAATCCCTGTAAGATTGCTTAACGTCTTCCAGGGTAGCACCAGGACCAAGCCCAAGGATATCATAGTAGCGGTTTATATCAGACACGTAAACAAGTCCATTGTATATATTCAACTGGTGAAAGATTAGTCAGACTAATAATCATAATCGAGATCTTCAACATCAACTGCATTTACCTCGGCTGATTTCCCTTTGATCTTCTCGTGCATTCCAATGATATATCCAGTATAATCCGCATTATCTTCTGTACCATTATAATGAATCAATCTAACAGCGTCATCTTTGGCGAAATCAGCAAACCCCCCCTCCCAATCGCATGAATATATTTTATTGGTTTTAGGTATTTTAACGAACCATATAATTCTTCTTTTCCGCTCCCATAAATCATTAATTATCCTTACTTCCATAATATACCCTATCTCAGATATACTATCACCATAAACTTTTATTTTTACGATATAATTTTCTTTCTCGCTTATGTAACGCTTAATTCCATAGTAACCCCATCCGTAATAGGTCAATGCAACGATCACAATTAAACACGCAATTTTTATCAAAGGCCTTTTAATGTCATTAGGGACTATTGAAGTTTTTTGAAAATTCATTTTATTTCCTCATTTTATGCCAATAGCGAGATATTATTAATAACGCTTGACGTCCGAATAAAACAACAAATCTATACATCGCCCATCTACTATAAACACATCAGAGGATTCATTTTTACGAATGGATGATATTTGGGTAATTATTGCAGCATATTCTTTTTCATACATACTGGGGTGGTTCTCTATTGCTTCAATTTGTTCTGGTGTAGTTTCAAGCCGCATTAAAAGCGACTCTCCAGCTATTTCTCCATTCAATAATATATTATATTTAGTATTTATTCTAAGTATATCTCTAACCTCTGTTATCGTTAAAAGGACAGGGCGACCGTCTTTAGATATCAAATTATCCTCTAAATCAATAGAATATATATCTCGATTAAGAGCTCGTAGTTTATCTTCAACATTTGATATTGCATTATATTTTAATGCCATATCAATAGCATCTTTTTTAAAATGTTCTGTTTGTATGTTTTCCGCTTTATTTGTCTTAGGTTTATTGAGTGCCTCGTTGCACGAATTTACGGAAATCACCAATCCAATAAATAACATAGCAAACGATAACATTCTTGGCATTACCGCCTCCAATCTATAAATAATTCGTTCTGACAACACTTGATGAAAGGTATTTCTTTGCATTTCCCTTTTGAGTCGAAATTGCTTGTCCTCCCGGCCTTCTCTTTACCGGGCCCCCCCTTCGTCCTCTTTTAAAACCAAGCAAATTCCTGCTACAGTAATCGCAACCACAATCCATTGAATAAAGAGGCGTGTGATATCAAGTCGCACACTCCAATATGAAGGGTCCCTCTTTATAGATGATTCTAAAAATTCTCCGCTCCTAGCAACCCCAACTGGAGAAGGAGGGTAGAATATAAAGCCATAACCAGCCGGCCTTTCAAGATGGGCAAGGCGTGGGACCGAAAATGCGCATTTCCACGGTGGTATCAAACCCATAAGCAATATAACTCCCAAACCAATTATAATAATTGTCCTCTGTTTCTTATTCATTAGTATAATCCCCTCTTCCTTATCTTAAACCTGGATATGCTATAATATAGGGTGATCTTGGCGTTCAGAAAAGCTATCATCATGGGCCTTCCAGCCTGTTCTGTCCTCTATGGATACGACCGAGAACTAAATCAGTCTCTTTAGTTCGCTTTCGGTAATCCGCATCTGCTTGAGAATGGCCCTTAAGGTCCCCTTTGGAATGAAACCCCTTTGGACTGTGGTTATGCGCCGCCCGGTTGCGGGGTCATAAACCAAGGTATGCTTGCCCCCTTCTTTAACTTCATAGCCGAGCTTCTTAGCCGCCCTGATTAATTGCTTGGCGGTGTAGCTCATACCGCCTGGGGTTTCCCTTTCGCGGCCTGTAATTCCTCCTCATGGTCTAGGCACAATTCCAGGGCGTCAACAATATTGTCCAGGGCCTCCTGCTCGGTTTCTCCCTGGGAGATAGCCGCCGGTTCCTCCTTACATTGCACCGTAAAGCCACCATCCTCCAGGTCCGGGGTCAACACTACGGTAAAGGTCCGGCCTGCCACCATAACCTTTTCCTCCTTGGGGGTTGCCAGCTTCTTTAACTCGCCCTGGAGTCCTTTAATGATTTCTCCCAGGGCCAGGGAAAGGACAAACTGGCCGCCTTTGAGGGTGTCCAAAATCTTTTGGGGGTCCCGGTCCACCACAAAGATGGTGTCGCCATCGGTTAAGAAACGGAGTTCGGCCAGAGGTTCCCTTTTCTCGGGAAAGTTCTTTCTCAGGTAGGCCAGGGCGTTCCTAATTTTCTGTAAGCTGATCCCTTCATCCTTGAGCCTCTTGGCCACTCGCAGGGCTACCAAGTCTTTAAAAGAGTATCCCCGCCTGGTACCCTTGCCCGCCGCCGGAATAGAGGGCCTAACTATCCCAGTCGTGGCCCAATGCTCCACTTGCCGACCTGATACCCCGGTTAAAGCCATTACCGCCTTCTTGCCAAAAAACATAACCTCACCCTCCATTATAATAAATACACTAATGGATTATTAATTATCAGCAAAGAGGTTGTCAACAGATTTTTGGGGGAATCAGGATTAAAAAGAGGTTCTTTCCTGGCGGCCAGGTCTTCCGAGTAGTGCGTATGTTCAAGGGGTTTCCCCTGACCCCTTAAACTGTACCCTAATCAGCCGGGTGCCAGGCGCGTCGTGCCTGGTTCCCGGACCCGGGGGCGCTTTCCTCCAAGGGGCAACCAAAAAAATGAGGGAAATCGACCCCCAGAATCAGGGATGCCCCGATTGCCCGGCGCGGCGCGGTGCATAACAATATCGCTAACGCGGTTAGCCGCAGATAGTCCTGCCGCCGAGTTGCCGAATCTGCGGTTTTGGGTCTGGTTCTCAATGACCTCCATGGGTTAGAGGGTCAAAACTTGGTCGCCAAAGAGTTTACTGTCAGGCTGGGGCAGGATGAGGTTGGCTACATCCTGGACCGCAAAGATAACCTGGATCACCACAGCCAGTTGTGGGACCAGATGAGCCGCTACCTGGCCCTGGGTTGGACCCTGGCGGTCGTCAGCGTCCGGGGCGGCGCCGATTTGGAGTTGGACCTGAGCCAGCCCAAGGAACTCTGGTGGAAACAACTGGCGGATTTGGGGCTGGATGGGGTCCAGGTTAACCTGGCGGTTCGCACCGGCCGGCCTTCCCGCCTGCTGGTCCTGGAGGTCAACCAGGGAGAAGGGCCTCTTTCTCTGGACCTGCTGGGGGATTGGCGGGCCCAGTGCGTGGCGGAACTGGGAAATCGCCGGGAGCAGCATTATTACGCCCTGCCCCCGGAGAAGCAGCCGCCCGCCTCCTTTTTCTCGGCCCGGGAGGTTTCGATTTATGGGGAGGAGGGCCTGGTTCTGGCGCCTCCCTCCATCGAGCCGGAGGCCCGGGAACCATGGCGCTGGGTTAAGCCCCCCTGGGTGAGCCCGCCCCAGCCGCCGCAAGCGGCGGTCTGGCAATTCCTCCGGGAACCGCGGGGCAAAACCGAGCCCGAATCGCAGGAATTGCCCAGTTGGGAGGAAGTCTACGGGGGCATCGTCTCCCACGAAGTGGTGCTCAAGGCCTTGCTGGCGCCGCCCGCCGCCATGGGCAAATATTATCGGGATATCCTGGTGGCTTCCCTGACGGTGGGCCTGAGAGACCGGCAGCTATTGTTGGGGCTGTTGTGGCACGCCCCCCACGGGGACGCCCGCAATAATGGGGAAAGGTGGCAATATCTGCAAAATCTGCTGGCCGGCGACCAACTCTTGGCGCCAGGATTGGGAACGGAAGCCGGCGCCTGGGCCGGGGGGCTCGCCTCTCCGGGAGAGGGCTCCCCCCCCCCGGAAGTCCCGGCCTTGGCGCCGTCTGTATCCCACAGCCTGGCCGGGGGAGGGGAGGATCTGGCCCCGCAACTGCTGGGTGAGCGGGATCCAGAACCTTCCCGCCCTAAGTTTGAAAAGTCGGTTTCCGAGCAGTTTTTTCATGTGCTGGCCTCCCTGGGAGAGCGGGTGATCGCCGAGAGCTGCCGCCAGGAAACGATCCTCTCAGGGCTGGAAGCCAAGGCCACTGAACTGGATCGGGTGGCCGCGGAAATGGAGCAATGCTTCGCCTCTCCTGCCGCTGGCAGCCCTGATGCCCAAGGTTCCTTCCCCGCGCCTGACCGCGGTTCCCTGGAATTCCCCTGGGTGGTGTCCCTGGCCCCGCAGCGCCAAAAAGCCAAGAAGCTCCAAGAGGTGAAGTCCGTGGTCCAGGACTTCCTCAGCCAGAACCCGGACTTGGCCGAAGACCAGGATAAGGTGCAGATGGTGCTCGTTTGCCTTAAAAACTTCGTGAGCAGCAACTCCGACTTTGCCGGATTGCCGTTTCTGGATAAATTAGAGAAAGCTGGCCAAATGGCCAGAAATTTCCTGAATCAATCCGTCCAGGCCCAGTAGTGGAGGTCCGGGGACCTATTTACCAGCAACTGGCGGCCCTGGAACGCGCCCCCGCAAATTGACCCGGTTGCCGAGGTCTGGAAGGAGTCAGCTTATGTCGTTCGATGACCAGCAGAACCACTCCCAAACCAGAGGATCATCCCGGGATCCCTCGGACGTGATTTTACAAATCAGCCGCCCCGGGAAAGCGATGCGGCAATTTGCCGCGGTGATCCGGAACCTGACGGCTGGGGTGGCCAGCCTGGAGGTGACCAACCCGCTGGCCTTAATGGAAGGGGAGGACTTCAAGGGGCAGAGCGGCCGCCTGCGCGTGCTGGCCAACGGAAACGGGAAACTTATCAACTTTCCGGGGAAGGTGGTTCGGGTCCGCTGCTTCGCCCGGGGCCGGGGCAAAGGGTTTTTAAGCCTTGACCTGCTCCTGGACCAACATACCGCGGCGGCCCAGAAACTGCTCAACGAGCACCTCCCCAACCGCCCCCGGGATATCCAAGGATTGTGGGAGCGTTGGGACCAGGCCCGGCAACCTTCCGCCCAACGGGCGACGCTTCCTACCCATTTAGGTCTTGTCGGGGTGACCTTGCTTTTTTGCGGCTTAATAATGCATACCGGAGGGGCCGGGCCCCATCAACTATTTGCCTGGATGTGCTGGCTAATAGGTACCCTGGGGGTATTGGGCCAGATCCTGCTTCTCTGGAGAGGCATGAAGGATTCCAGTTAAGCGCGGGACATCCCCAAGGGGGAGACATTGTCTGCTAGTAAAATCAAGCTCTGGAGCATAGGGGGCGGCAAGGGGGGCATCGGCAAAAGCGTGATCTCCCTGGGCCTGGGTATCAGCCTGGCCCACCTGGGAAAAAAGGTGATCCTCATCGATGGAGATCTGGGAGGCGCCAACCTGCACACCCTAATGGGGGTGCGCTATCCCCACGTCACCCTGGAGCATTTCCTGTTGAAAAAGGTGGAGCGGCTGGAAGATACCATCATCCAAACCCAGGTGGAGGACATCGGCCTGATTTGCGGGGCCGACGACCTCCTGGGCGCGGCCAATCCCACCTACTCTCAAAAGATCAGGTTATTAAACCAGATCGAAGCCCTGCCGGCCCAGTATATCCTCCTGGACCTGGGAGCCGGCACCGCCTTCAATCTGTTGGATTTCTTTAATTATTCCCCGGGAAGGATCGTCCTCTTCAGTCCCCAGACCACCTCTCTCCAAAACGCCTACGGGTTTATCAAAAGTGCCCTGTACCGCAAGATCTCCCGGGAATTCTCCAAAGACGAAGAGATTCTTAACATCCTTTACCCGGGAGGTGAGGGAGGCGAGGAGGTGGGCGGCATCGGCACGGTTGGCGAACTATTGGCCCAGGTCAAGGAAAAGGCCCCCGGCCAATATGACCGCCTCTGCCGCTTGCTCGCCGACTACCATATCTGCCTGCTAATCAACCTGGTGAAGTCCAATACCGACTTGGAAACCCCGGAGATCATCCGTTCGGTGTGCACCGACTTCTTAAACCTGCATCCGGAACTCATGGGCCATGTGCCCTACGACCCGGTCATTGAAGCCGCGGTCAATAGCCTGAAGCTGTTCCCCTGGGGGCAGAAGAAGAGCAAGGCTGCCGACGCCTTGGCCCATCTCGCCGTAAAAATCATCAAGAAGTCCATGCTGCCCCCCTCCGCCAGTCGGGCCCAGGTGGAGGCGCCAGCCGAGGAGGCAACGGCTTGACCCTTAGCCGCGCAAACTTGTCCTCGCTGAGAGGGGCGGCTCTCTCCATCGCCCGGCGATGGCTGCCAGCGGCTCGTCCCGATCAGCAACTCATCCGCAGGGAGTTAATCTGCGGCAACCGCAGCCCCGGCGCCAGGGCCAGTGACCGAGCGCCGCTCCCGGGTCCCCGGCGAACCGGAACCTGGCCCGCTGGTTTGGAGATGCTATGAACCTGGCGCAACGCCTTCTCAAGGCCGGAGTGCTTACTCCGGAACAACTGGCCCCCGCCCTCTATCGGCAAAAGAGAAACCGGGCCTTTCTATCCAAACATCTCCTGGACCTGGAGCTGGTGGAACCGGAGATCTTGAAGGGTTTCCTTGATCCTGAGCCACCCATCCCCGAGACCCTGGAAGACACCGGCCTTAGCCAAACCCTGTTGATCCAACTTTTTCTCAAGCATGCCTACTACCGGGACACCTTCTCCATCCGGGAGATGACCCGGGATCTCAGGATTACCCCCAAACTGGTGGAGCCCCTGATCGCTTACCTTAAGACTCAAAATCTCCTGTTTTCCAGGCCCCGGGACCCGATGGGCAGCCGCAACCGGATATCCATGGAGATGTATTACGCCCTGACCGAACAGGGCAAAACCGCTGCCGAGCAGGCCCTGGAAGCCAACCGCTATGTGGGCCCGGCCCCGGTGCCCCTGGAGGACTACTGGGACTGGGTGGAGCGCCAGACCATCCACCAGGTGAGAGTGAAATTGCCCCGTCTCCAGGAGGTCTTTTCCGAGTTGGAGTTGGACCCCGGCTTCCTGCACAAGATTGGCCCCGCGGTGAACAGCGGCCGCTCCATGTTCCTCTTCGGGCCTTCGGGAAACGGCAAGACGGTGATCTCCAGCATCATCGGGAACGCCTTCGAGGACGCGGTCTACATCCCCTACGCCGTGTACGTTTACGGCCAGATCATCCGGCTGTACGATGAAGTCAACCATCAGCCGGTACCCACCAATGGCGAGGGGCCCAGGCATGACCCCCGCTGGGTGCTGTGCCGGCGGCCGGTGGTTATCGTCGGCGGCGAGATGACCGAAGATTCCCTGGAGCTCAGGTTCAACCCGACTCTGAAATTCTATGAAGCGCCCCACCAGATGCGGGCCAATAACGGCGTCTTTATCATCGACGATTTCGGCCGCCAGAAAATGTCCCCCCGGCAACTCCTCAACCGCTGGATGTATCCCCTGGAAACCCGCCAGGACTTCTGCTGCCTCCACACCGGGCAACAGTTCGGGGTGCCCTTCGACCAACTCATCATCTTTTCGACCAATCTGAACCCCCTCAGCCTGGCGGACGAAGCCTTTTTGCGGCGCATCCATCACAAGATCTTCATCGGCTACGTCACTCCGAATCAGTACCTCGCCATCTTCCGCCGGGTTTGTCAGAACTGGGATATGGAATTCGACGAGGAGATCGTCCGGGAGATAATCAACCGCTACTACATTGCCACCGCCCGCCCCCTATCTGCCTGTCACCCCCGGGATCTGGTGGAACACCTGGTGGATCGGGCCCGCTTCCTGGGGGAGGAACCGCGGCTCAGCGCCGAAAAATTGGATTCAGTCTGCCAGACCTATTTCATCAAGGGGACGGACATCGCCGACTACGACACCCCCGGCGAGATCGGGGAACCCAGGCCACTGGGCTGAACCGGCCGGAGGACCCCCGCGGCCATTTTCCTTGGGCCTCGCGCCGATTAATGGTAAACTCCCGCCAGAACCCTGCAAAAATCTCCCACAACCGCTTGAGAGGATCTCGCCATGAGGACGGGCAACCCCGCGCTCAGTGACCTCACCTTCTCCCGGTTGGGCAGTGTTGCCCGGACCGAGGCAAGGATGTCCATCCAGGGAACCACCAACAAGGCCATGCTGTTGCTGCTGTGCGTCTGCATCACCGCCACCTGGACCTGGACCAGCTTTTCCCGGGCCGGGAACCCGCAGGCGGTGCTGCCCCTGGTGGCGCTGGGGGCCATCGCCGGCTTCATCGTGGCCCTGGTAACCGTTTTCAAACCGGCCTGGGCCGGGGTGACCGCTCCCCTCTATGCCCTGCTGGAGGGCCTGCTCATTGGCGGCATCTCCGCCATCGCCGAGGCCCGGTATCCCGGGATCGTCATCCAGGCGGTGGGCCTCACCTTCGGGACCTGCCTGGCGCTGCTGTTGGCTTACAAGTCGGGAATGATCCGGGCCACCGAGAGTTTTAAGAAAGGCATAGTGGCGGCCACCGGCGGCATCGTGCTGTTTTACCTGATAAGTTTCATCCTGGGCCTGTTCGGGGTACGCCTAACCCTGTTCTACGGGGCCGGGCCGGTGGGCATCATCTTCAGCCTGGTCGTGGTCACCATTGCCGCCTTGAACCTGGTCCTGGACTTTGACTTTATCGAGCAGGGGACCCTGCAAGGGGCGCCCAAATACATGGAATGGTATGGCGCCTTCGCCCTGATGGTCACCCTTATCTGGCTCTACCTGGAGATCCTCAGGTTGCTGATGAAGTTGCGCAGCCGGGAATAGCGACCTTTAAAGCATGATCAGGGCCCGGTAAGGCTCAACAAGGTCAAGGTGGCAATCGATCACCAGGTCTCCGGCAAACCCCTGGGTATCTTCGCTCACCAGGGCGTAATCGCCTTGGCCCAGACATTCGTTCAACTGTTCCAGGCGGTCCTCGTCACATTCTTCCGCCATCTGCAGAAAATACTGGGGGTCGTAAGCCACGGCCCAGGCCCGTTTGGCCTGCAGCGGTTTCATGAGCCTGCCTCTCTCCGGAAAGAGTTTTCCATAGCTGCACGGGCGCACCCGGGGTTCGTTCCCCTTGCCACCCGAGGTCGCTTTAGGATATGGTGAAGTTAAGAATGGCCGCCGCCAACGTCAAGGAAACGGCCTGTCCGGGAGAACCCCTTACCGTGAGCCGCAGCGCTAACCTGGAAACCGGAGATGGGAAACGCAGGGGTGGTCGCCTTCTCGGGGAGACCGCGTTCATCGGCGCCCTGGCCGAAGTATTCGGGCCGCCGCCGCCGGGGGTGATCCTGGGCATCGGCGACGACTGCGCCGCGGTGAGCCTCAAGGGAGTCAAAGGCAACCTCCTCTGGACCATGGATACCCTGGTGGAGGGGGTGCATTTCTCCCTGTCCTACATCACCTTGGCGCAATTGGGCTGGAAGGCCCTGGCGGTGAACCTGAGCGACATCGCCGCCATGGGCGGGGAGCCCCTCCATGCCCTGGTTTCCCTGGGCTGGCCCCCGGAGCGGGACCTGGCCCTGGCTCTGGAGCTGGCCGAGGGCCTGGCCCAGGCCGCCCGGGAATACGGGGTGGCCATCATCGGCGGCGACACGGTAGCCTCTCCCGGGCTGGTGGCAGTGACCCTCACCCTTACCGGCGTCGTGTCCCCCCGCCGAATGCTGCGCCGCGCCGGGGCCCGGGTGGGGGACTTGATTTACCTTACGGGGGAGCTGGGAGAAGCGGCGGCGGGGCTTCAGGTCCTGAAGCAGCGCCCTGAGCTGGATGCGGACCTGCAGGCGGCCCTGGTGGCGGCCCACCTGGCCCCCAAACCGCAATTGGCGGCCGGGCGCCTCCTGGCCGGCCAGGGCCTGGCCGCGGCAGCCATCGATACCTCCGATGGGGTGGCCTCGGACCTGTATCACCTCTGCCTGGCCAGCGGGGTGGGCGCGGTGATTCCCGCGGCTGCGGTGCCGATCTCGCCCCGGGTGCTGGCCGCCGCCCCCTACCTGCAGGCCGACCCCATGAGGCTGGCCCTGATGGGAGGCGAAGACTACCAACTCCTCTTCACCTCGCCCCCCCATAAGGCGGTGCGGCTGCACCAGGCCTTCGCCGGGGTCGGGTTGCCGCCTCCTTTGCTTTTGGGAGAGATCGTGGCCGGCGACCGGGTCTCCCTAATTGACGCCACCGGCGAGGTGGATATCTCCGGGGCCGGATATGACCATTTCCACCTTGACCCGGAGACCGAAGCAATTTAACATGAAGAAGCTATCAGCCTTATTTTCCGATTTCATAAATCCGGTAACCTATTTGTTACCAGCGGCAGCAAGTGATTAATTTCCCCCTCACCCTGACCCTCTCCCCCATGGGGGGAGAGGGCTGGGGTGAGGGGGGGCAACATGAAACGTTACCATATTTAAGAAATCAAGTACTTAGCAAAACCGGCGGTACCCGCAGGTCAACTCTCTTGACAAGGAAACTACCCATTTATATGGCCAAACAAGATCAAATCCGTCCCCTGAAGGTCTGTCACACCTGCCGCCATTGGGTTTATAAGTACAAGGGGTTATGTGAACGCCTCGGCCAGGGGGTCGGCAAGTTCTGGCACTGTGCGGAGTGGACCGAGGCGCCCGGGGACCATCCCCGGGCCAGGTCCGGAAATTCATAACCCCCCTGGCCGCAGTCTGAGGCAGACCTGCTCCCTTGTAACGACCGGAGGCCGAAGATGCAAGAAGTCGCTTTTACCGCCCTGGTGCACGGGGTCTATGTGGTCACCACCCGCCTGGAGGACCTGGTCAACGGCATGACCGCCGCCTGGGTCTCCCAGGTGTCTCTCAAGCCCTTGCTGGTGATGGTCTCCATTGCCCCGCCCCGCTATTCCCATCGCCTCATCATGGAAAGCGGCATTTTTGCCATCAACGTCCTGGACAGTGGCCAGGCGGACCTGGGTAAGCGCTTCGGCTTTAAGAGCGGCCGCCAGGTGGACAAATTTGCCGGCCTGGAGTGGACCACCGCGGCCACCGGGGCCCCCATCCTGCCCCAGGCCTACGCCTACCTGGACCTCAAGCTTAAAGACACCTTCCCCGCCGGGGACCATACCCTGTTCCTGGGGGAAGTGGTGGCGGCCCAGATCCTCCACCCCCAGGTCCAACCCCTGGTCTTTAAAAAGAGCGATTTTTTCTGATTCCGCCGGCAGCCGCGGAGCCGGCCCCCATCATCCCTTACCTCCTCCCGCCCGGGTCAGGCGAGGCGCCCCCCGGCAGTCCTCAAAAAAGATTTGACTTCGGTTAAAATTGGGTTTAATGGTAATTCAGCGCGTTTCGAAAGGTAGATCATTCCTTTCAGGGACGCCGCCAACCCTTGGGGATGTGGGTGGGGGAACATGTTCGATTTTGGGGAGGCGGGAAAAATCTGCCTCAACCAGGAGAGACAGGGGGCTTGCGAAAATTGCCTGTGGTGGGAATGGGATGCGGCCCGGCATGAATGCCGTAATTCCCATGGCCACGTCTGCCCGGGCTATCGGGAGCGGCTCTTCAGCCTGGAAACGCCGGACGCCGCCGGGAGCCTCGGATTACCGGCCGGCCCGAAGCGCCGCGGCTCGCAGGTGGCGAGTTAGCTGATCCGCCCGGCGCAAAGGCAGGCAATCCGGTACCTGGCAACGCAGCCCAGCGTAATCTCGCGGCTTTCCTCCAGGGTGATGCGATACCCGGGGGAGAGGTAGAGGGGTTTTTTGTCCTTTTGGGTCCGCAGGATCAAGCCCACCATCCTTCCCTGATAAATTAAAGGACTGGCGGCCCCGGCCTCCGGCGCCTAAACTTTCTCCACCACCATCGCCATCCCCTGTCCGACCCCGATGCACATCGTGGCCAGCCCCAGCCGCGCGGACTCGAGATCCGCCATTTCATACAGCAAGGTGGTCAGGATGCGCGCCCCGGAACACCCCAGCGGATGCCCCAAGGCGATGGCGCCGCCGTTGGGATTGAGCCGTGGATCATCGCCGGCGATGCCCCATTCCTGTAATACGGACAGCACCTGGGCCGCAAATGCCTCGTTGAGTTCGATGACATCGAGGTCCTGCAGGGCGATCCCCGCCCGGCGGAGGACTTTCGCAGTCGCGGGAACCGGCCCGATCCCCATGATCCGCGGCGGGACGCCCGCCACCGCCACCGCCCGGATCCGCGCCAGGGGTTTGAGGCCGTGGGCCTTCGCATAATCGGCGGAGACGACGAGGACCGCAGCCGCCCCGTCGTTAAGGCTGCTCGAATTCCCCGGGGTTACCGATCCGCCCTTTCGGAAAGACGGCTTGAGGACTGCAAGCTTTTCCAGGGTCGTGTCGCGTCTCGGACCCTCATCGTATTCCACCATCCCCTGCTTCACTGGCACCGGCACGATCTCTGTCTGAAATCTGCCCGCATCCATCGCCGCCACCGCCTTCAACTGGCTCGCATAAGCGAAGCGGTCCTGCGCCTCCCGCGAGATACCATACTGCCCGGCGAGATTTTCTGCCGTCTCCCCCATGGAATCGGTATGGCCCATTTCGAGCATCCGGGGGTTAGTGAACCTCCATCCGAAAGCGCTGTCAAAAACCGTCAGGTTCCCCCGGGGGAATGGCCTCTCGGCCTTCGGGATCACCCACGGCGACCGGGTCATCGATTCCACCCCGGCGCCGATGAAGACCTCGCCCTCCCCTGCCAGGATCGCCCGGTACCCTGCCGCCACCGCCTCAAGCCCCGAGGCGCAGAGACGGTTTATCGTGCATCCCGCGGTCTCGTGGGGAAATCCGGCCAGGAGCAGGGCCATGCGAGCAATGTTGCGGTTGTCTTCCCCGGCCTGGTTGACACACCCCATGTAGACGTCCTCGACCTCCGAGGCAGGAATGCCGGCTCGTTCCACCAGCGTCTTCAGCGTCAGCGCCGCCAGATCATCTGGACGTACCGAGGCAAGACATCCCCCATACCGCCCCACCGGCGTGCGCACCGCATTGATAATCCAAGCTTCTTTCATTGATTGCTCCTCTATGCCGTATGGACCTGCCTCCGCCTGGTCCTGCGGCGGGCAGGGAAATCCCCGCCTGCGACCTGCCGGCGATCATTACGATCTTGGGGCGCCGCCAGCCAAAATAACCTCATTCACAACGGCAGCGTCGGCAGGTGAAATACTATTTTCGCTTGGTGGCGGGAACGAAGATCAGAAGCAGCAGCATCGCCAAAATCAGCATCAGGGCAATCGTGCTTAGACCGATATATAGACTGCCCGTCTTTACCTTGATCCAGCCTACGAGGGTAGGGCTTACCACTGCACCCAAATACCCGATGGAGCTTATCAGGGCGATGCCGCCCGCCATAGCACTACCTCCCAGATAGGCGCTGGGAATGGTCCAGAAAAGGCTCAAAACGCTGAAGATGCCAATGGATGCCACCATCAGCAAAACGATCGTCAAGCCGGGGTTCTGAGAAACCAGAGGCAGCAGCAGGAAGCAGGCAGCCGCAGTTATCCCGCACAAAGCCACATGCCAACGACGCTCCATCAGGCGATCGGAACTGTAGCCCACCACGACCATGCCTAGGGTGGAAATTAGCGAGATAAAGCCACTCCACCAGCCGATGGCGGTAACTGTTTTGAGTCCGACGCTTCTCAGTAAGGTGGGACTCCAGAGAAGAATCGTATTAAGAGAACAGAAGTAAGCAAAATAGATTAACGACAATAAATAGATTTTGGGGTCGCCCAGCGCCTCGCGGAAATTTTTCGGAGGTTTAGTGGGGCCAGCGATACGATCAGCCTCCAAATCGTCGATCACCACCTGCTTTTCATCAGGTGACAGCCACCCTGCCTGCTCCGGCTTATCCTGCAGGTAGAAAAAGGCGATGACGCCCAGTGCTACGGCAGGAAATCCCTCAATTAAAAACAGCCATTGCCAGCCGCGCAGCCCGGCGATACCGTGGAAGCGATCCATCAAAGATCCCGCCAGCGGGCCGCCAAAGGCCCCGGCAATCGGCACTGCTATCACGAACAGGCTCATTATGCGGCCTCGGTGCCGGTCCGGGTACCAATAGGTGAGATAGACGATGATCCCCGGGAAAAAGCCCGCCTCTGCAACCCCGAGCAGAAAGCGCATGATGTAGAGATAGTGCGCACCCTGTGCGAGAGACAGCAGGGACGCGAAAATTCCCCATAACACCATGATGCGCAGCAGGGTTTTTCGTACCCCTATGCGGGCCAGCATAAGATTGCTGGGCACTTCAAAAATCACATAGCCCACCGCGAACATGCTGGCCGCGACGCCGAAGATGGCGTCATTTAGATTAAGATCGTGGACAAACTGCAACTTTGCGAAACCGATGTTAAATCGGTCTATCTGGGCCACCATGTAGCAGAGGAGGAGGAACGGCAGCAGTCGCCAGGTGATCTTCCGATAGACCTTATCGCCGGTTTGCGCAGCCACTTCGCTAGGTTCCATTTTTCTACCCCTATTGTCACCCGTTGGAGTGCGTTCTCACAATTTCTCTTCCCTGCAGGCTAACGGTGGTTGGATTTGAGCAATTTCGGCCTCGCGCAGACAGCGCCGCAAGATTTTGCCCACCGCATTGCGCGGCAACTGGTCACAAAACTCGACGCGGCGCGGCTTCATATAGTTGGGCAGCCGCCCGCCACAGAAAGCGGCCAGCTCCTCAGCGGTGGGAGGCGCTCCCGGAGCCGCGACCACGAAAGCCACCACTATCTCACCCCACAGCTCGTCGGGCACCCCAATTACCGCCGCCTCCCTCACCCGGGGGTGGCGTAGCAAGCATTCCTCAATATCGTTGGGAAAGATGTTCTCGCCGCCGCTGATGATCATGTCTTGCTTACGATCGACCAGGTAAAGATATCCGTCGCCATCCACTCTCCCCATGTCGCCCAGGCTGAACCATTCCCCACGGTGCGTCTGCCGGGTGCTCTCCGGATCCCGCCAATAGCCGGAGAACAGGCCCGGACCGCAGATAAAGATCTCCCCCACTGATCCGGCCGGAACCTCAACTCCTTCTTCGTCGAGAATGCGGAGGGCAACATCTCGTATGGGCCTGCCGACTGAGCGGTCGCGCACTGCCAGCTCGGCCGGGGTAATGGCCGTGATTATGCGCGTTTCGGTGGCCCCGTAGAATTCGGTGAGCACCGGGCCGAATTTTGCCAATACCCGTTCTTTCACCGGGGTGGGCAACGGCGCTCCGCCACTAATCACGCAGCGCAGGCTGGACACGTCGCAAGTTTCCAGGGCCGGCGAAGTGACCAGTTGCTCCAGCATCGTCGGCACCACGAAGGAACTGGTGATCTGGTAACGTTCGACCAATTCGAGATACCTGGACGCATCGAAGCGCGCCGGCACTACGGCTGTGCCCCCGAGATAGAGGGCCAGCGCAGCAAAATCGCGGGGCGCCGAGTGCCAGTAAGGCCCGGGATTGATCGTCACATCGGCATCCGTCAAGGCATAGTCCAGCGCCTTGTAGAGAAAGCCGACGACGATGGCGCGATGCGACACCATGGCGCCTTTGGGAGGACCGGTGGTTCCAGAAGTGTAGCCGATGTAGAGAACGTCTTCGGGGTCAATGCGCGCCTCCGGCGGTTGAGGTCTTCCTTCCGCGACCAGGGCGACGAGGGACGCACAGCCGGCGATCTCGCGGTCGAGCCCGAACACCCGGCCGGCCAGGCGCCGGCGCGTGGCGGCTCCCATATTGGCCAACACCGGGGCAAACTCGTCGCTCACGAATATTGCCTCGGCCTCTGCATGAGCCAGGCGGAAATCAATGTCAGCCGGCTTGAGCGCGCTGTTTATCGGCACCAGAACGGCGCCCAGACTGCCGACCGCGAAATAAACGCACAGGTAATCGGCACTGTTGCGGGCCAGAATGGCGATGCGGTTGTGTTTACCAAAGCCGCGTCGCGCCAGTCCATCCGCTAAACGCCAGACACGCTCGGCAAAGGCGCGGTGGGTGAGCCTGGTCCCGTCTTCCGAGATAATCGCGGCCCGCTCGGGATAAAGAAGCGCATTGCGCCCCACGCTGCGTCCGAGAATCAAGGCGCCGCCTCCATGGGAAACTCCACGAGCGCTTCCCCGGTTGCCACCTTCTCGTCGCGTTGGTTTCGCACCTCAACGTCGATGGTCACCCAGCGCGATTTTGCTGTCACCTGCTTGGCCTTCACCATCCCGTGAGGCCGGATAATATCGCCGGGTTTGACTGGCTTTAACCAGCGCGTCTCCAGGCGACGATGCACGGCATTCACTGGATAGGCCCAGTCCGTCAGCAGGCGCGTCAGCAGCCCGAAGATATTCATGCCATGCATAATGATCCCACCGAAATGCGTCTTGCCGAAATTACTCTGCATGTAGTTGTCGTCCAGGTGGAGGGGGTTGTAATCGAGCGAGGCCTCGCAGAAAGCCCGGATGCTCTCTCGCGAGACCGCAAATTCCGGGCCTTCAATGCGGTAGCCCGGCGCCAGGGTGTCGAAGAGATTGATCATCGCGCTCTCCTCATATCGGGCGGATCGTCCAGCCGCGGCCAGCACAGATCACCTCGCCGTGCTGATTGAAAAAGACATTGTCGTGGATTGCGAACAGGCGTTCCTTCTTGATGAACTTGTCCAGGGCCCGGGCCCGCAAGGTGATGGTGTCGCCCGGACGGGCCGGCTCATGGTAACTCCACGACTGTCCGGCGTTGATGGTGCCGGGGCTGCGCATCCAGTCATCCTTGGGGGTGCAGGCAAACATGAGCAGGGCGTGAATCGACGGCGGTGCGATCAGCCCGCCATAGGGGGTTTGGCGAGCGTAATTCTCATCGAAATAGAGCGGATGAAGGTCACCCACCGCCCGGCAATAGCGCTGAATCGCCTCCAACGTCAACGTATAAGGGATCGTGGGCCGCGGTTCGCCCGGAACAATGTCATCCCAGATCATGCGGCTTTTGGCGTCCTTCCAGAAATCCGTTTCAAATTCTTGCTTCATTGATCGCCTTCTTTCTGCCAAAAAACCCTTTACGGTTGCACCACAATACTGTTTTGAATCAGCAAGTTAATTTCCTGGTCGTCGTATCCTGCCGCCTGCAATATTTCCCGGCTGTGCTGCCCCAGCAGCGGCGCCGCCCGGCGAATTTCGCCCGGGGTCTGGTGCAGGCGAACCGGCAAACCGATAGTCTTTTGGAGTCCCAGCGTCGGATGGGGAATATTCTGGAGCATGTGATTGTGCCGGATCTGTGGATCATTGAAGGTTTCTGCATAGGTGTACACCAGTCCGCAGGGAACCCCGGCCTCGTGCAGGCGCTCCAGCCACTCCGCCGCAGGTCGTTCCTGCAGCAGCAGCGCCACGGTGTGGGTGATCGCGGCGGCGTTTTCCACCCGCAACCGATTTGTTTTAAACCGGTGGTCCTCCATCAGGTCCTTCCTGCCCAGCGCCTGGCAGAGCTTGCCCCAATGCTTGTCATTAAAAATGCACAGGTTGAGGGGTCGATCCGCGGTTTGGAAAGTATTGGTAGGCGCGGAGAACAAGGAGCCATTGCCAAGTCTGGGCGGTTGTTGTCCCGTGGCGAAATAATAGGACACCAGCGGGGCTTGGGCGGCAACCAGGCAGTCCACCAGCGCCAGATCCAGGAACTGCCCTTCTCCGGTCCGCTGCCGATGGAACAGGGCGACCATGATGCCGAAGGCGGCGTTTATCCCGGCAATGACATCGGCAATGCGTTCCCCGACCTTCAATGGGGGTCCGCCTTCTGCACCGGTCACCTCCATCAACCCCGCCATTCCCTGGAAAATATTGTCCAGGCCCGGAAGGTCCTTATATGGCCCGTCCTGGCCGAACCCGGATATGGAGCAATAAATGACCGCGGGGTTCCGCCGGGTGACCTCGTCGTAGCCAATGCCCAGCCGTTTTTTCAGGTCCGGCCGAAAGTTTTCGATGACCACGTCGGCTCTCGCGGCCAGGCGCAGGATCACCTCCCGCCCCTCGGGCCGGGTGAGATCCAGACAAATGTCCCGCTTATTTCGATTGACGCTGAGAAAGTAGGCGGATTCGCCGCCAATGGAGGGGGGCACGAGTCCACGGCTATCGTCTCCGCTGGGGGGCTCCACCTTCCAAATTTCCGCGCCCATGTCTCCCAGCATCATCGTGCAGTAGGGACCCGAGAGTACCCGGGACAAATCCAAAACCACAAGAGATTCCAGAGGCAGGCGCGCTTTAGGGGGCATTTTGTCCGCCTTAAGAACATTTATTCGCTATACGAACCCAATACTGCAAACCGCAGCGCCTGTCAATAAATTTTTTTAACCTGAAATTTTTTCTAATCGGCATGGCTTGCATTCTCCGGTTCGCTATGCGAACATATTTCCATGGAAAAAAGCAGCGACCAATTTGTTCAGTCTTTCGCCCGCGGCCTCTCGGTCATCCGCAGTTTCGGTCCGAATTTCACCGAAATGACCATCACGGAAATCGCCGCCCGCACCAGCCTGAGCCGGGCGGGAGCCCGCAGAATCCTGTGCACCCTGCAGAACCTGGGCTACGTGCGCGCCCAGGGGCGGCGCTTTGCGTTGACCGCGCGCATCCTCGACCTGGGGTATTCGTATCTATCCTCCTTGCCCTTTTGGAATTTCGCCCAGCCCATCCTGGAGAACATGGTCGCCAAGCTGCATGAAACCAGCTCCATCGCGGTACTCGATGGCCCGGACATTGTCTATGTGATGCGGGTGCCGACTCGCAGGATCTTAACGACTAACCTCAGCATTGGCAGCCGGCTCCCCGCGTATTCGCAATCCATGGGGCGCGTGCTGCTGGGCGGGCTCACCGAAGCGGAACTGGATCACTACTTCGCCACCGTAGAACTAAAACCATTTACCCGGAGAACGGTGATCGAACCGGCTCGTCTCAGAAAAATCATTGCTGAGGATAGAAAGAAGGGTTGGGCTTGGGTCAATGGCGAATTGGAGGAAGGCATTTGCGGCATTGCCGTGCCGTTGTTGGATGCAAACCATAACATCATGGCCGCCATGAACATCGTTACCAATACCGGCAGATCTTCCAAATCAAGGGCGATCAAGACCTTTCTGCCGGAACTGAACCGCGCGGCCGCACAAATTAATTCTGGGTTAAGAGTGCGGCGCATCTAGGAACCCCTACGGTCCGCACCACATATCTGCCGACGCTACGCTATCCCCGCACCAGCTCGGCGCTGTAAATAAACGCCCCGTCCCGTTTGCTCACCCGGCCGTCCCGGTTTTCCAGGATCCAGCCGCTCTCGCCCTTGCCGCCGAAGGGCAGGCGCATGGGGGCGAAGAGGAAGTCCGGGTTGTCGTAAACCATGCCGAATTTTTTAGTAAAGGCCTCTTTAGCGCCCGGGGGTGGGGAACCGAACCAGGTCATCTGAAAGGGGTAGCGGCTCTGGAGCACCGTGGCCACCGCGGCGCGGCCGCTCTCCGCGGGGACCAGGGCCAGGAAGGGGCCGAACAACTCCAGGTCCGGCGCCGCGGCGGTCTCCATCAGGAAGGGACCCTGCCACTCCCCTTCCCGTTGGAACGGCGCCAGGAAATGGGGCTCTTGCAGGGCGGCCAGGGCCCGGTCCAGGAGCTGGCGGGTGCGCGCCACTTTGATGGGACCGATCCAGGCCGAGGGTCCCGGGGGTCGCCCACCCGGATGTCGGCCATCTTTTCGATGACCCGCTGCTTCACCGGCTCGAAGATGTCTTGATGGATGTAAGCCCGCTTCAGGGTGGTGCAGTACTGGCCGCCGTTGAGGAAGGCCCGGCGCACCGTGAATTGCACGGCCTTTTCGAGATCGGCGTCTTTAAAGAAGATCACCGGCGGCAGGCCGCTGGGGCCGGCAAAGAAGAGCTTATCGAAATGCCGCGCCTCCTGGGCGTAAATGTCGCCCACGGCGCCGCCGCCGGAAATGAACAGCACCCGCACTTCCGGGTCTTGCACGCAGCGCCGGCCGAATTCCCGGTTGTCCAGGCCGGTGACCGGCTTCGATCCCCGGGAAAGGCGCCACCACCTCTTGCAACAGCCGGGCAACGCTGGGGGTCTGGGAGGAGCAACTGAAGCGGAAGCGGTTGCCGCCCAGCAGCGCCGCGCCCCCACCCGGGCCAACATGATGGGCGGGGCGTCATAGGGGAAGATGGCGGCCACCGTGCCGTAGGGGGATTTGCCTTCCACGTAAGGCGCCTCCTCGGCCAGGGTCTTGAGGTGCGCCACCGCCAGGTCCACCTCCTGGCCGGCGATGATGCAGGGCGCCCCCATGTCCTCGCCCTCCGCCGCCATCAGGTCATCCCGGCGCCGGGCCAGGGCCTCGCCCAATTCGGCCAGTGATTCCAAACGCCTGGTGATTTCGGCTATCATATCTAGTCGTTGTCCTCGTTTCTGGGAAGATTACGGAGGAGCACTTCGATGAGCAGATCTCCTGGGGGCGCGGCGCGCCCCCGGACGCCTTAATCTTTCTTGGATAATACCTTCCTTGATCTGCCCACCCCGCCCGGCGGTATGCCATCCCCTGCCTTCGCCGGCTGCGGCTGATCCTCCCATCCATTAAATATCACAAAATCTCCTAAACGGCAGGGGAATTGGTTAAGCTTGCCGATGCGGCCGGAGCTGGGCTTAGGGGACTGGCCGGGGGACTTTGTGAAATTTAGCATTTTCTCCTTGACGCCACCCGGCCCCGCCATATAATCATAGTGGTCCGGCAAAAAGACTTTATTTTTTAGGGAAAATTTTATATATAAATAATATGAATAGACCCCCTAATTAATGGGATTATTCATAGAATTTCCTGACTTAGGTCTGGGGCCGGCTTGCAGCCGCCCTCGGTAAACTGCAACCCAGGCAAATTTCAGGTTTATCAAGTTTCTCTGGAGGAAACATGGCAGAAGAGGCCCCAAAAGAAGTGAGGATAGACCGAAAGCACCGCAAAATCGGGAACATCGCCCCAGAACTGGCGGATCGCTGCTATACCTGCGGCACCTGTTCCGGGGGTTGCCCCGCCACCGGCCTGGTTCCCATTGAGGGCGCCGGGGGCACCTGGGACGCCCGCAAAGCCATCCGGGCCATCGTCTTCGGGATGGAGCAGGAAGTCATCGATTCCAAGTGGCCCTGGGTCTGCACCCTGTGCGGCCGCTGCCAGTACCAGTGCCCCATGGGCATCCAGTTGCTCAAGACCTTCCGGGCCTGCCGCACCGCCCGGGAGCGGGACAAGGTGCCCGGGCCGATCCACAAGGGCACCATGATGAATCTCGAGCGGGGCAACAACCTGGGAATTCCCCGGGACGATTTCCTCTTCCTCCTGGCGGAAATGGGGGTGGAGATGGAAAACGACGAGGAGCAGCCCTGCCCCGGCTTCCACGTGCCGGTGGATAAGGAAGGGGCCAACATCATCGTCACCGTCAACTCCAAGGAGCCCTTCGGAGAGCCGGACGATATGAAATTCTGGTGGCGCATCTTCTACGCCGCCAAGGAAGACTGGACCGTCTCTTCCACCAACTGGGAAGGGGTCAACTGGGGGCTGTTCAGCGGCGACGATCCCTCCATGAAGAAGCAGGTGGAGCGGGTCATCGAGAAACGCCCGGCGACTTAAGTGTAAAACCATCTTGTACCCCGAATGAGGGCACGCCTACTTTGCAACCCGGTTCGGGTTCAAAAATTGGTTTCCGGAAGTCTACGACGAGTTCAAGGTAGTGAGCGTCATGGACCTGCTGGAGGAGTACATCAAAGAAGGCCGGATCAAGCTGAATACCCATAAATATCATGAAGCCTACACAGTGCATGACCCCTGCAACTACGTGCGCAAGTCCCAAATGTCCTTTGGCGATCACATGGGTGAGAAGACCCGCTGGATCTCCCAGCAGTGCATCGATCCCAGCCTCTTCCGGGACATGGTGGACGACCCCCTGAACAACCTGTGCTGCGGCGCGGGCGGGGGCGCCTGGGCCATGCCTTATGACGAAGAGCGCCTGGCCTACGGCCGGGAGAAGGCGGATCAGATCAAGGATACCGGCGCGGAGATCGTTATCGCCCCCTGCCACAACTGCCGGGATCAGATCATGAAGGGCCTGGGCGGCGAATTCAAGAAGGGCAAGATGGACATGGGCAACTATAAGGAGACCTTATACCTCTGGGAACTGGTGGCCAATTGCCTGGAGTTCGAGCCCTGGAGCGCAGCGGAGATCGAGGCGGGCCACGCCGCCCGGGACGCCCAGTTTGAGCGGGACGGCGTCGAGCTAGAGAGGAAGAATAATATTCCTTTAAACCAAAACCAAGGGAGCCGGCAAACCGGAAGATTTGCCAGGCTCGTTTTTTTTAATGATGAAGGCGGGTTTTTCTAAGCGGGCG
>CAWEWX010000070.1:0-13722 GCA_963812655.1 uncultured delta proteobacterium
ATCGCCGGGTTTGACTGGCTTTAACCAGCGCGTCTCCAGGCGACGATGCACGGCATTCACTGGATAGGCCCAGTCCGTCAGCAGGCGCGTCAGCAGCCCGAAGATATTCATGCCATGCATAATGATCCCACCGAAATGCGTCTTGCCGAAATTATCTGCATGTAGTTGTCGTCCAGGTGGAGGGGGTGTAATGAGCGAGGCCTCGCGGAGAGCCCGGATGTTCTCGCGAGACCGCAAATTCCGGGCCTTCGATGCGGTAGCCCGGCGCCAGGGTGTCGAAGAGATTGATCATCGCGCTCTCCTCATATCGGGCGGATCGTCCAGCCGCGGCCAGCACAGATCACCTCGCCGTGCTGATTGAAAAAGACATTGTCGTGGATTGCGAACAGGCGTTCCTTCTTGATGAACTTGTCCAGGGCCCGGGCCCGCAAGGTGATGGTGTCGCCCGGACGGGCCGGCTCATGGTAACTCCACGACTGTCCGGCGTTGATGGTGCCGGGGCTGCGCATCCAGTCATCCTTGGGGGTGCAGGCAAACATGAGCAGGGCGTGAATCGACGGCGGTGCGATCAGCCCGCCATAGGGGGTTTGGCGAGCGTAATTCTCATCGAAATAGAGCGGATGAAGGTCACCCACCGCCCGGCAATAGCGCTGAATCGCCTCCAACGTCAACGTATAAGGGATCGTGGGCCGCGGTTCGCCCGGAACAATGTCATCCCAGATCATGCGGCTTTTGGCGTCCTTCCAGAAATCCGTTTCAAATTCTTGCTTCATTGATCGCCTTCTTTCTGCCAAAAAACCCTTTACGGTTGCACCACAATACTGTTTTGAATCAGCAAGTTAATTTCCTGGTCGTCGTATCCTGCCGCCTGCAATATTTCCCGGCTGTGCTGCCCCAGCAGCGGCGCCGCCCGGCGAATTTCGCCCGGGGTCTGGTGCAGGCGAACCGGCAAACCGATAGTCTTTTGGAGTCCCAGCGTCGGATGGGGAATATTCTGGAGCATGTGATTGTGCCGGATCTGTGGATCATTGAAGGTTTCTGCATAGGTGTACACCAGTCCGCAGGGAACCCCGGCCTCGTGCAGGCGCTCCAGCCACTCCGCCGCAGGTCGTTCCTGCAGCAGCAGCGCCACGGTGTGGGTGATCGCGGCGGCGTTTTCCACCCGCAACCGATTTGTTTTAAACCGGTGGTCCTCCATCAGGTCCTTCCTGCCCAGCGCCTGGCAGAGCTTGCCCCAATGCTTGTCATTAAAAATGCACAGGTTGAGGGGTCGATCCGCGGTTTGGAAAGTATTGGTAGGCGCGGAGAACAAGGAGCCATTGCCAAGTCTGGGCGGTTGTTGTCCCGTGGCGAAATAATAGGACACCAGCGGGGCTTGGGCGGCAACCAGGCAGTCCACCAGCGCCAGATCCAGGAACTGCCCTTCTCCGGTCCGCTGCCGATGGAACAGGGCGACCATGATGCCGAAGGCGGCGTTTATCCCGGCAATGACATCGGCAATGCGTTCCCCGACCTTCAATGGGGGTCCGCCTTCTGCACCGGTCACCTCCATCAACCCCGCCATTCCCTGGAAAATATTGTCCAGGCCCGGAAGGTCCTTATATGGCCCGTCCTGGCCGAACCCGGATATGGAGCAATAAATGACCGCGGGGTTCCGCCGGGTGACCTCGTCGTAGCCAATGCCCAGCCGTTTTTTCAGGTCCGGCCGAAAGTTTTCGATGACCACGTCGGCTCTCGCGGCCAGGCGCAGGATCACCTCCCGCCCCTCGGGCCGGGTGAGATCCAGACAAATGTCCCGCTTATTTCGATTGACGCTGAGAAAGTAGGCGGATTCGCCGCCAATGGAGGGGGGCACGAGTCCACGGCTATCGTCTCCGCTGGGGGGCTCCACCTTCCAAATTTCCGCGCCCATGTCTCCCAGCATCATCGTGCAGTAGGGACCCGAGAGTACCCGGGACAAATCCAAAACCACAAGAGATTCCAGAGGCAGGCGCGCTTTAGGGGGCATTTTGTCCGCCTTAAGAACATTTATTCGCTATACGAACCCAATACTGCAAACCGCAGCGCCTGTCAATAAATTTTTTTAACCTGAAATTTTTTCTAATCGGCATGGCTTGCATTCTCCGGTTCGCTATGCGAACATATTTCCATGGAAAAAAGCAGCGACCAATTTGTTCAGTCTTTCGCCCGCGGCCTCTCGGTCATCCGCAGTTTCGGTCCGAATTTCACCGAAATGACCATCACGGAAATCGCCGCCCGCACCAGCCTGAGCCGGGCGGGAGCCCGCAGAATCCTGTGCACCCTGCAGAACCTGGGCTACGTGCGCGCCCAGGGGCGGCGCTTTGCGTTGACCGCGCGCATCCTCGACCTGGGGTATTCGTATCTATCCTCCTTGCCCTTTTGGAATTTCGCCCAGCCCATCCTGGAGAACATGGTCGCCAAGCTGCATGAAACCAGCTCCATCGCGGTACTCGATGGCCCGGACATTGTCTATGTGATGCGGGTGCCGACTCGCAGGATCTTAACGACTAACCTCAGCATTGGCAGCCGGCTCCCCGCGTATTCGCAATCCATGGGGCGCGTGCTGCTGGGCGGGCTCACCGAAGCGGAACTGGATCACTACTTCGCCACCGTAGAACTAAAACCATTTACCCGGAGAACGGTGATCGAACCGGCTCGTCTCAGAAAAATCATTGCTGAGGATAGAAAGAAGGGTTGGGCTTGGGTCAATGGCGAATTGGAGGAAGGCATTTGCGGCATCGCCGTGCCGTTGTTGGATGCAAACCATAACATCATGGCCGCCATGAACATCGTTACCAATACCGGCAGATCTTCCAAATCAAGGGCGATCAAGACCTTTCTGCCGGAACTGAACCGCGCGGCCGCACAAATTAATTCTGGGTTAAGAGTGCGGCGCATCTAGGAACCCCTACGGTCCGCACCACATATCTGCCGACGCTACGCTATCCCCGCACCAGCTCGGCGCTGTAAATAAACGCCCCGTCCCGTTTGCTCACCCGGCCGTCCCGGTTTTCCAGGATCCAGCCGCTCTCGCCCTTGCCGCCGAAGGGCAGGCGCATGGGGGCGAAGAGGAAGTCCGGGTTGTCGTAAACCATGCCGAATTTTTTAGTAAAGGCCTCTTTAGCGCCCGGGGGTGGGGAACCGAACCAGGTCATCTGAAAGGGGTAGCGGCTCTGGAGCACCGTGGCCACCGCGGCGCGGCCGCTCTCCGCGGGGACCAGGGCCAGGAAGGGGCCGAACAACTCCAGGTCCGGCGCCGCGGCGGTCTCCATCAGGAAGGGACCCTGCCACTCCCCTTCCCGTTGGAACGGCGCCAGGAAATGGGGCTCTTGCAGGGCGGCCAGGGCCCGGTCCAGGAGCTGGCGGGTGCGCGCCACTTTGATGGGACCGATCCAGGCCTAGGGTCCCGGGGGTCGCCCACCCGGATGTCGGCCATCTTTTCGATGACCCGCTGCTTCACCGGCTCGAAGATGTCTTGATGGATGTAAGCCCGCTTCAGGGTGGTGCAGTACTGGCCGCCGTTGAGGAAGGCCCGGCGCACCGTGAATTGCACGGCCTTTTCGAGATCGGCGTCTTTAAAGAAGATCACCGGCGGCAGGCCGCTGGGGCCGGCAAAGAAGAGCTTATCGAAATGCCGCGCCTCCTGGGCGTAAATGTCGCCCACGGCGCCGCCGCCGGAAATGAACAGCACCCGCACTTCCGGGTCTTGCACGCAGCGCCGGCCGAATTCCCGGTTGTCCAGGCCGGTGACGGCTTCGATCCCCGGGAAAGGCGCCACCACCTCTTGCAACAGCCGGGCAACGCTGGGGGTCTGGGAGGAGCAACTGAAGCGGAAGCGGTTGCCGCCCAGCAGCGCCGCGCCCCCCACCCGGGCCAACATGATGGGCGGGGCGTCATAGGGGAAGATGGCGGCCACCGTGCCGTAGGGGGATTTGCCTTCCACGTAAGGCGCCTCCTCGGCCAGGGTCTTGAGGTGCGCCACCGCCAGGTCCACCTCCTGGCCGGCGATGATGCAGGGCGCCCCCATGTCCTCGCCCTCCGCCGCCATCAGGTCATCCCGGCGCCGGGCCAGGGCCTCGCCCAATTCGGCCAGTGATTCCAAACGCCTGGTGATTTCGGCTATCATATCTAGTCGTTGTCCTCGTTTCTGGGAAGATTACGGAGGAGCACTTCGATGAGCAGATCTCCTGGGGGCGCGGCGCGCCCCCGGACGCCTTAATCTTTCTTGGATAATACCTTCCTTGATCTGCCCACCCCGCCCGGCGGTATGCCATCCCCTGCCTTCGCCGGCTGCGGCTGATCCTCCCATCCATTAAATATCACAAAATCTCCTAAACGGCAGGGGAATTGGTTAAGCTTGCCGATGCGGCCGGAGCTGGGCTTAGGGGACTGGCCGGGGGACTTTGTGAAATTTAGCATTTTCTCCTTGACGCCACCCGGCCCCGCCATATAATCATAGTGGTCCGGCAAAAAGACTTTATTTTTTAGGGAAAATTTTATATATAAATAATATGAATAGACCCCCTAATTAATGGGATTATTCATAGAATTTCCTGACTTAGGTCTGGGGCCGGCTTGCAGCCGCCCTCGGTAAACTGCAACCCAGGCAAATTTCAGGTTTATCAAGTTTCTCTGGAGGAAACATGGCAGAAGAGGCCCCAAAAGAAGTGAGGATAGACCGAAAGCACCGCAAAATCGGGAACATCGCCCCAGAACTGGCGGATCGCTGCTATACCTGCGGCACCTGTTCCGGGGGTTGCCCCGCCACCGGCCTGGTTCCCATTGAGGGCGCCGGGGGCACCTGGGACGCCCGCAAAGCCATCCGGGCCATCGTCTTCGGGATGGAGCAGGAAGTCATCGATTCCAAGTGGCCCTGGGTCTGCACCCTGTGCGGCCGCTGCCAGTACCAGTGCCCCATGGGCATCCAGTTGCTCAAGACCTTCCGGGCCTGCCGCACCGCCCGGGAGCGGGACAAGGTGCCCGGGCCGATCCACAAGGGCACCATGATGAATCTCGAGCGGGGCAACAACCTGGGAATTCCCCGGGACGATTTCCTCTTCCTCCTGGCGGAAATGGGGGTGGAGATGGAAAACGACGAGGAGCAGCCCTGCCCCGGCTTCCACGTGCCGGTGGATAAGGAAGGGGCCAACATCATCGTCACCGTCAACTCCAAGGAGCCCTTCGGAGAGCCGGACGATATGAAATTCTGGTGGCGCATCTTCTACGCCGCCAAGGAAGACTGGACCGTCTCTTCCACCAACTGGGAAGGGGTCAACTGGGGGCTGTTCAGCGGCGACGATCCCTCCATGAAGAAGCAGGTGGAGCGGGTCATCGAGAACGCCCGGCGACTTAAGTGTAAAACCATCTTGTACCCCGAATGAGGGCACGCCTACTTTGCAACCCGGTTCGGGTTCAAAAATTGGTTTCCGGAAGTCTACGACGAGTTCAAGGTAGTGAGCGTCATGGACCTGCTGGAGGAGTACATCAAAGAAGGCCGGATCAAGCTGAATACCCATAAATATCATGAAGCCTACACAGTGCATGACCCCTGCAACTACGTGCGCAAGTCCCAAATGTCCTTTGGCGATCACATGGGTGAGAAGACCCGCTGGATCTCCCAGCAGTGCATCGATCCCAGCCTCTTCCGGGACATGGTGGACGACCCCCTGAACAACCTGTGCTGCGGCGCGGGCGGGGGCGCCTGGGCCATGCCTTATGACGAAGAGCGCCTGGCCTACGGCCGGGAGAAGGCGGATCAGATCAAGGATACCGGCGCGGAGATCGTTATCGCCCCCTGCCACAACTGCCGGGATCAGATCATGAAGGGCCTGGGCGGCGAATTCAAGAAGGGCAAGATGGACATGGGCAACTATAAGGAGACCTTATACCTCTGGGAACTGGTGGCCAATTGCCTGGAGTTCGAGCCCTGGAGCGCAGCGGAGATCGAGGCGGGCCACGCCGCCCGGGACGCCCAGTTTGAGCGGGACGGCGTCGAGCTAGAAGAGGAAGAATAATATTCCTTTAAACCAAAACCAAGGGAGCCTGGCAAACCGGAAGATTTGCCAGGCTCGTTTTTTTTAATGATGAAGGCGGGTTTTTCTAAGCGGGCGATTTATTGATGACCTTGGCACCAGGCGCCCAGAGGTTGGATAGATCCGGAGAGGTAAGCCCTGACGGCCTCCAGTGCCGGCCCGGAGAAAGACACCGCCAGCGGCTTGATCCCGTGGGCCTCTAAATCCATAGCGGCCCGGCGTCCCATACCCCCGGCTAATACTACGTGGCAGTCTCTCAGGGCTGTGACCAGCGCATCGTGACTATGGGCGTGGTGATCATGATGATCATGGGGCTCATGGCCGCATTCGCCCTGGGCGGACGCGGTGCAGCCGTTGGGACGCGCCTCCGGGCCCGTGATTTGCCCATCCGAGACATTAAAAACCAGAAAATAGCGGCTGCGCCCGAAATGCTGGGCGAGTCCAGTGCCATCATCCGAAGCAACTGCAATCTTCATAAGCCTCTCCTATAAAGAAAATTTTGGATTTCAGGGGGGTTAATTCTACTTCTGTCCGCAACGGCACCGGCAGCCAGGGCCGCTTGCGCCTGGCCCCCCGGCTCCGCCACTCTCTGACTCGATTCGACAGAAATTGCTGCCATGGCACGAAGGACATTCCCCTGGCCTTCCCGTGCCGTAGGAAATATTCCATCTGTGCTGGCAATCATTACATTGAAACGTCCGGGTTGCTGGCATTTTCCCTTTCCTCCTCAAAGGCGCGGATTCACTTCATTCCCCAAGGCCATCGGCTGGCGCGCCCCAAGCCCTGGCCCTGATCGTCACCTATAATTATGAACATTAGTTCACTATAATGCAAGAAGAAAATACCTGGCAATGGAGAATTCCCTTGGTGGCCCCCATCGCCTATGCGTGTCCCCTTTTTCTCTTGTTTTTTATCCTGTAAGTCTTAAATTTAATCCAGGAGGTGTGCCATGAAAAAATCACTCGGCCCCAGGACCCTGGCCTTTCCCACCCCGGTCTGGGTGGTGGGGACTTACGACGCCAACGGCAAGGCCAACGCCATGACCGCGGCCTGGGGATCCATTTGCTGTTCCAAGCCGCCCTGCATCGCGGTTTCCCTGCGTCAGGCCACCTATTCCTACGGCAATCTCAAAGCCCGGGGCGCCTTCACCATCAGCGTGCCTTCCGAGGCTTACGTCAAGGAGGTGGACTATTTCGGGATCGCCAGCGGGCGGGAGGTGAACAAATTCGACCGGGCCCACCTCACCCCGGTGGGCAGCACCCTGGTGGACGCTCCCTTTGTGGGGGAATTCCCCCTGGTGCTGGAGTGCAAGCTGATCCATACCATCGAGATTGGCCTGCACACCCAGTTCATCGGGGAGATCCTGGACGTCAAGGCCGATGAGGCGGTCCTGGGGGACAAGGGTTTCCCGGACATCGAAAAGGTGCGGCCCATCATCTTTGGCCCGGAGATCCGCACCTACCACGGCATCGGCAAGTACCTGGGCCAGGCCTTCGCCATCGGCAGGGACCTTTAATGGCCAAGGTCAATCTCGGCGCCAACGCTTACATCTATCCCATGCCGGTGACCCTGGTGGGGGCCACCGTGGAGGGGCGGGCCAATTTCATGGCCGTGGGCTGGGTCATGCGGGTCAACCGCAAGCCGCCGCTCCTGGCAGTGGCCCTCAATAAGGGCCACTTCACCCCCGGGGGCATCCGGCAGCACCGCGCCTTCAGCGTCAATTTCCCCGGGGCCGACCTGATGGAAAAGACCGACTATTGCGGCCTGGTTTCGGGGCGCCAGGTGGACAAGTCCGGTCTCTTCCGGGTCTTTTACGGAGAACTGGAGGCCGCTCCCCTGATCGAGGAATGTCCCCTGGGCCTGGAGTGCCGCCTTTATGAAGTGGTGGAACTCCCTGTCAACGATCTGTTCATCGGCGAGATCGTGGCGGCTTATGCCGATGAGGACTGCCTCACCGACGGCCAGCCGGATATCCTGAAGATCAATCCCCTGGTGCTCACCATGCCGGACAACCAATACTGGACCGTGGGCGAACGGGTCGGCAAAGCCTGGGCCGCAGGAAAAAACCTGAAGCAGACGGGAGGGCGCTAGCAGCTATTGCAAAACCCCGTTTTGCCCAAAGATGTCATTCTGAGCGAAGCGGAAACAGCTCCCCGCCCGGGCCAGGCCGGGTAAAGGAAGGCATGCGGGGGTGGGGCGAGGCTCAGCGGCCGTTAGCCCGGGCCGGGGGTTGGAGTTCCTTCTTTCCATCCCCTTCCAGGATATAGGCCTCGATGAAGCCGTCCAGATCGCCGTCCAGGACCGCATCGACGTTGCCGGCCTCGCGCTTGGTACGGTGGTCTTTCACCAGCCGATAGGGCTGCATAACGTAAGAGCGAATCTGGCTGCCCCAGGCGATGTCCTTCTGGGATTCCTGCATCTCGTGCTTCTTCTCTTCCCGCTTCCGTCTTTCCAGGTCATAGAGCCGGGCCCTGAGGACCTTCATGGCCAACTCCCGGTTGCGGTGCTGGGAGCGCTCCGTCTGGGAGGAGACCACGATGCCGCTGGGCAGGTGGGTGAGGCGCACCGCCGAGGAGGTCTTGTTAACGTGCTGGCCGCCGGGGCCACTGGCCCGGAAGGTGTCGATGCGCAGGTCTTTCTCCTGGATGTCGATCTCGATGCGGTCGTCCACGTCCGGCAGTACCTGGACCGCGGCGAAGGAGGTGTGGCGGCGGCCGCTGGCGTCGAAGGGGGAGATGCGCACCAGCCGGTGGATGCCCGATTCGCTCTTCAGATAGCCATGCGCGTAAGGGCCCGAGACGGTGAAGGTGACGCTCTTGACCCCGGCTTCATCCCCCGGCAAGAGGTCGATGGTTTCGCTCTTGAAGCCGTGGCGTTCGGCGTAGCGCAGGTACATGCGCAAGAGAATTTCGGTCCAATCCTGGGCCTCGGTGCCGCCGGCGCCGGCGTGGATGGTAACGATGGCGTTGAGCGGGTCTTCCTCGGCCCCCAGCAGCAGCTTGAGTTCCCAATCCCGGAAGGGTTCCGCCAGTTTGGCGAGGTCGCCGGCCACTTCCTTGAGGGCCTGGTGGTCTTCCTCTTCCACCGCCAGGTCCAGGAGCACCTCGAGGTCCTCTACCTGGCGTTCCTTCCCTTGCCAGTCCTCCAGGGCCTGAAGCAAGGCGCCGCGCTCCTTGAGGATCTCCGCGGCCCGGGCCTGGTCGTCCCAGAGTTCCGGAGCGGCCAGCAGTTCTTCCAAATGGCGCAATCGCACCTGTTTTCCGGCCAGATCAAAGATGACCTCGGAGCAGTTCCAGCCGGTCTTTAAGTTCATTTATCTTGACCCGGATTTCCATGGCGTCGGGTATCATGAGCATCTCCATTAAGGTTTTTGATGAAATGAGAAAGCGGGAGTGAATCGGCCACGCTGGGAGCGCACCACCCCCGGTGCGTCCCGGATTTTTTTAAAGGGCGGCCTCCGCCTCTACGACCCGGAGTAGAAAAGAGCCTGGGAAATCGTCTGGTTAAATTTTATCAGAACCACGGAAAATGGGAAGATCCGTGGGCTCCGGGCCCTACTTTTAGTTAAAAGTTCAAAGTTCAAGGTTAAATACGTCTAGATTCAACTTTGAACTTTGAACTTTGAACCTTGAACTTAATTAAAGAGCAGGGCTCCCAACAATACCGCAACCTCCACCACCTCGTTGGCCGCGCCCAGGACGTCCCCGGTGACCCCGCCCAGGGTTTTCTTAAAATACCGGCTCATCAGCCAGATGAGGACCCCGGCCCCGGCCCAGAGGAGCAGGCCCTTGAGTCTCAGCAACAGCACCGCCAACCCCAGGGCGCAGAGACCGGCTCCGGCCGCGGTGCGGCGGCTCACGGTGGTCATAGCCTGCCCCAGTCCGCCTTCCGGACGGGCGTAAGGGGAGAGATAGGCGAGGAACACCATGCCCCAGCGGCTCACCAGGGGATAAAGGATGAACTCGGCGCGCCAGCCTTTCTGCCCGGCGGCCAGAAAACAGGCGAATTTCAGCAGCAACCCCAGGATCAGGCTCATTACCCCGAAGGCGCCCACCCGGGAGTCCTTCATGAGGCGCCGCCGCTCTTCCGGGGTGCGGCCGCCGCCCAGGCCGTCCATGGTATCCGCCAGGCCGTCCAGATGGAGGCCGCCGGTGATCCAGACACTGAGGCAAAGCAGCAGGGCCGCGGCCGCCGGCAACGGCAGCACCTGGGAGAACCCCAGCCAGGCCCCCAGGAAGATCAGACCCAGCAGGGCCCCCACCCAGGGAAACCAGAACAGGGAGCGGGCCAGGTCCGGCGACGCGGCCATGGGCGCCCGGGGCCAGGGCGCCTTGGTAAGAAAGGTGAGAGCCAGAGGAAAGGTGCACTTCATCGGATTTTCCACGTTGACTTGCGGGCCCGGCAGTGGCGCCGGCCTCCGGCCGGTGAATCGAGCCGCCCGGGCGGCCCCATCACAGGCTGGAAGCCTGTGCCACTATCACCCCTACACCTGAGAATGGCTACCCCTCCTTTTCGGACACCCCGGCCTCGGCGAAGGTGGCCATCTCCCGGTAGATCTTGAGGGCGGCCTCCACCAGCAGCATCCCCAGGGCGGCGCCGGTACCCTCCCCCAGCCGCATATTGAGGTGCAGCAAGGGGTTCAGCTTCAGGTGGTCCAATACCATCTGATGTCCCGGCTCCACCGAGCGATGGGCGGCGATGAGATAATCGGTGGCCGCCGGCGCCAGGGCCGCGGCCACCAGGGCCCCGGCGCTGGCGATGAAGCCGTCCAGCAGCAGCGGCCGCCGGGCCGCGGCGCATCCCAGGATCAGCCCGGCGATCCCGGCAATCTCCAGGCCCCCCACCGCGGCCAGGGTTCCCAGAGGGTCGCTTGGGTCCGGCCGGTGCAGAGCGATGGCCCGGTTGATGATCGCCACCTTGTGTTGCCAAACCTTATCTTCGATGCCGGTGCCCCGGCCGGTGACCGCGCCCACTGGCCGGCCGCTGAAGACCGAGGCCAGGGCCGAAGCCGGGGTAGTATTGCCGATACCCATATCGCCGGCGGCGATCAGGTCCACCCCGGCGGCGGCGGCCGCCGCAGACCGTTCCACCCCCACCAGCAGGGCCCGCAGGGCCTCCTCCCGGGTCATGGCCGGCTCCCGGGCCATATTCCGGGTGCCATAGGCCACCTTGCGGGAGATGAGCTCCGGGGCCTCGGCGAAATCGTGGTTGACCCCGATGTCCACTACTTCCACCCGGGCCTGGGCATGGCGGGCCAGGACATTGATGCCCGCGCCTCCATGGAGGAAGTTGAGGACCATCTGAAAGGTGACGTCCTGGGGGAAGGCGCTCACTCCTTCGGCCACCACCCCATGGTCCGCGGCAAAAACCACCACCCATTTTCTCTGCAGCTCCGGCCAGGGGTCCTGGCGGATGGCCACATAGCGGGCTGCCAGCTCCTCCAGGCGACCCAGGCTGCCCGGGGGCTTGGTGAGGGAGTCCAGACGCTCCTGGGCCCGGGCTAGCCAGGCGGGGTCCACCGGTTCTATCCGGGCGATTATCTGGGATAATTCCTTCGTCATGGAAAATTCACCTTTTACCTTTCGCGACTGATTTTCAGGATATCAATAAACCAGCGATTCTTCCGTCTTTGCGTCTTTCCGTTTTTGCGTCTTTGCGGAAGAAATTTCCCTCGCCCAGACGCCGGGGCGCCGAAGGCTAATTAAGCTAAGTAGTGTCCGGCAACAAAATTGCATAAAGAAGATTACACCATCTCGCAGTTAAACTCTAGACCATTGTAATTTCAGCGATATCAACTTATTATACCGATGCAACTAAATCCCCTCTCCCCCCAATGGGGGGAGAGGGAAATAGCTTGTAATTTCCATGAATTGATTAGCTAGTGGGCATGCCTAGTTCAAACAATTCTCTTCTGCCCGCCTCATAGCAAAAACCTTGCCGGACACTACTGTGATTAGCTCCCCTTTAGAACCAGCGGCAATCCCGCCACCACCAGGACCACCAGGTCCGCGGCCCGAGCCACCTGCTGGTGCAGCCAGCCAAGGCTGTCCCGGTACCTGCGGGCCAGCGGGCTCTCCGGGACAATCCCCAGACCCACTTCATTGCTGATGAAGATGGTGGGAGTGGTGAGCTTCTCCAGCAGCGCCAGTAGACGCCGGCTCTCCGCCTGCAAGTCGTCATCCGTGGCTGTTTCCCGGAGCATCAGATTGGCCAGCCACATGGTGAGGCAATCCACCAGGATGGCGCCGTAGCGCCCCTGGCCATGGCCGACCGCCTCCGGCAGTTCCAGAGGCGTCTCCCGGGTTTCCCAGCCGGGACCCCGTTCCTCCTGGTGAGCGGCGATGCGGGCCGCCATCTCCCCATCCCGAGCCTCGCCGGTGGCCAGGAAGAGGCGGGGGGCGGGGAAAGACTCAGCCAGGGAAAGGCCGTAGCGGCTCTTGCCGCTGCGGGCGCCCCCCAAGACCAGAGCCACCTTAAAGTTTGCCGGTAAGGTCGGCATAAATAATTTCTCCCGGGTACAATCGGCAATGTTATCTTAATTACCGCCTCCTGCCAAGGGGCAGACGCGTGCTTTCCCATTGACCCCGGTCGCCAATTTTGAAAAGATAACAAGGGTGGTGTTTCAAGAAAACCTTGAAAGCAGAAATCGCTTTTATCCCCTCCCCCTTGAGGGGGCGACACCGGGTGGGGGTGATTATTTTTTTGTTATTTTAAAATGTTACCACCCTCCCCCCAACCCCCTCCCCTCAAGGGAGTGGGAGTTAGGGGCAAGTGGGATAGGGAAAAATTTATTATCATTTCCAAACGCCGACTTACGCTTACTATCTGCCGGCATCAATGAAAAAAATAGAATACCTAGACGTACGGGCTAACAACGCGATCCAGACCAACGCCCTCAAAGTGTCCCAAGTAGAAAATGCAGCAAAGCAACATTATAAAAATTGATTAAGGAGAGAGCATGTCCAGAGAACGTCTGACCCAGGGGCTGCTCCAGGTGTACACCGGGGACGGCAAGGGCAAGACCACCTGCGCCCTGGGCCTGGGCCTGCGGGCCATCGGCCAGGGATTCCGGGTCTTCATGGTGCAGTTCATGAAGGGCCGGGACACCGGCGAGGCCTTGATCGCCGCCCAACGCCTGGCCCCGGACTTCACCCTGCGCCATTTCGGGCGCCAGGCCCTGGTGAACCTGCGGGCCCCGGCCCCCGAAGATTTGGCCCTGATCCGGGAGGCCTGGGACCTGGCCCGGCAGGTCCTGCAGGCAGGGGAGCACGATCTGGTGATCCTCGACGAAATCAACCTGGCCCTGGCCTTCAACCTCATTCCCTTGGAGGAGGGACTGGAGGCCCTGCGCCGGCGGCCCCCCTGGGTGGAGGTGGTCCTCACCGGCCGCCAGGCCCCGCCGGAACTCATCGAGCTGGCGGACCTGGTAACGGAAATGCGGCCCCTGAAGCACTACTATGCCGCCGGGGTCCCGGCCCGCCGCGGGATTGAGTGGTAGGGTTAGGGGGGCGGGGAGCGGGGGCAGCCTTAAATGGCAAAATGTGGCCGCAGGTCGCCGCGCCCCATAGGGGCGCCCGCTCTGGCTCATTACTTTTCGGGCCTTGCCGGGCGGGTTTGCTAGGCGCCCCCGCCCGAGACCGGGAAGGGCTGATTACCGCCTAAATCGATC
>CAWEWX010000071.1:0-11178 GCA_963812655.1 uncultured delta proteobacterium
GACCAGGCTTCGTGCCGAATGGACCTCTGACGACGGCATAACCCAGAGGTTCTTTGATTATGTGCTGAAGAGCACCAGTAAGGACGAAAATGAGGTCAACACCGTAGAGGCAGGCGTGGGAATAGCCTCCTCCTGCAGGCCCTTTATCCCACCACCCGCTTCTTCTCCAGGGCGGTATAGACCCAACTCATGGCCGTGGAGGTATTGGGAAAACCGATGGTGCTGGTAAGCAGGATGATGGTGTGAGAGATCTCTCGGGGGTGGCGCCGGCTTGCATGGCCCGGCGCAGGTGGCTGTGCACCGCGCCCTTCCGAACGGATGGCGGCGGCGGCCGCCAATTGCACCAGTTGCATAGTCTTTTCGTCCAAAGGCCCTTCCTGGCGTACCGTCTCTCCCAACTGCTCCAGGGCCTTGACGAATTTCCCATGTTTCTCTTTTATCAGATTGTACCACGCAGGAAAGGTTTCTTTCGACATGAGGGGCCCTCCCGTCTTCTGAGACTATAACGCCGATTTTCCCGAGGCTCAGGGTTCCGCCCCAGATATTTCCCAACCTGCTCCCTGGTAAACCAATGGACCGGCTTTCCGCGGCGGGGCTTTCTCCTTGCCGAGGCGCTCCTAAACCCCAACCCAAAAAAATAACTGGCCGGGGGGGGGAGGTACCCGGCCATTGAAATATAGAATGGTATATGAACTTTGATTAAGGGGGGGATGTGGGTACCTTATTGGGTTTGATATACTGAACGTAATAGACATGCAGTAACTATGCCAAAAGCCTATAAGTAATTTTAAAGATAATATCAAGAATATGAACCTAAGCCCGCAAACTCCCTGGTTCAATAATTTTTACCACGCCGACCAGATTTAAGACGCCATATTGATTATCTATTTAGATTTACTTTAATTAATGATATTTAGGGCGCGATTCAAATTTTTGTTCGATTTCCGGGGCCTCGGGAATCGAGCCGCAATTTTGCGACGACTGCCTCCGGCGGGGGAAAAATTCCCTCTCCCGGAGAAGCCCGGCGCCGCCGGGGTTGCTGCGCCAGGCCCGGATAAAAAGGAAAAGATGGTTTAAATTACCAACTTGACTTTTTGGGCGCCAGCCATTATTATATTTGCAACTAGGTCGCTTTTGGAGTCCACGGCATGAGTGATAGTTGCAATTTCCGCCAGTGTCTGGCTTCCCAGGGGTTAAAGCTCACCGCAGTGCGCCTGGCGGTCTTGGAGGCGCTCGGGGACGCTTCCCGGGCCCTGCGGGCCCAGGAGATCCTGACGGCCATCCGGGCCCGCCGCCCGGTGAACAAGGTGACGATTTACCGCATCCTGGCGATCGAGCCGCCGCGGCCGGGCGCCGCCTATCCCTGCAAAGCCGGGTGAATCACTATGAACTGGCTTGCGAGCACCGGCCGCCCCACCCCCATTTCCAGTGCCAGACCTGCCGGGAAATCCAGTGCCTGGACCCGGCGCCGATGACCCTGCTCCTGGACCGAGCTGCAAGGGCCGCTGGGGAACCGGACTGATCACATCGAAATCCGGCTGGCCGGGGTTTGCCATAAGTGCCGGGAGGCCACCTGAGCCGGTCGGTAGCCCAGGCATCTGCCGGTAAATCAACATGATTGCTTCCCAGGAATCGCTGAATTTAAAGCAACCCGCTTGCACCTGCGCTGATCGGAGATCTACTCCGAACGCTGGATTACCAACTATGGGCCATCCCGACGAGAAAGTTATCAGCGGCAGCTCGAGGGCTGCGGAACCCGTTGAGCCTGCCGCCGTCCCGGCTCCCGTTTCTCCCCTGGGTTGGAGTATCGGGGGCCGTCTGCTCTGCGCCGGGCAGCCGCTGGCTGGCGGTGGCCTGGGCCGTCGGCTGGCTTTACAAAAGAGAGTTGCCATGGCCTCCATTGTGATCTACGATCTCACCCTGGGTTATGACGGCCATCCCGCGGTCCATCATCTTTCCGGAACCTTCGAGCCGGGGTCGATGACCGCGGTGGCGGGGCCCAACGGCTCGGGGAAAAGCACCCTGTTAAAGGGAATTGCCGGGACCCTACGGCCCTTTACCGGTCGGATCGACCTGGGGGGCCTGAAGATCTTCCGGATCGCCTACCTGCCGCAACAGGCGCGTATTGACCGGAGTTTCCCCATAACGGTTCTGGACCTCGTGGCCCTGGGCCTCTGGGAGGACATCGGCATGTTCGCCGGCATGAGGGACGAACTGTGGAGGAAGGTCCGGCAGGCTTTAGCCGCCGTGGGGCTGGAGGGTTTTGAGCGCCGGCCCATCAGCGATCTCTCGGTGGGCCAGTTCCAGCGGTCTTTTCGGCCGCCTGCTGCTCCAGGACGCTCCCGTCATCCTCCTCGATGAGCCCTTCAACGCCATGGATAACCGGACCACGGCCGATCTCCTCCAGATAGTGAACCGCTGGCACGCCGAGAACCGGACCATTATTGCGGTGCTTCACAATTACGAGCAGGTGCGCTCCTATTTCCCCAGAACCTTGCTGCTGGCCCGGGAGCCCATCGCCTGGGGAGACACCGCGGCGGTCCTTAATCCGGAGAATTTGCAACGCGCCCAGCTGATGTCCGAGGCTGGGACGAAACCGCGGCAGGCTGTCTTCTGGGGAGGTATGTTGAGCCATCTCTGGGCCATTTTCCTGGCGCCCTTCCAGGATTTCATCTTCATGCGCCACGCCCTGGTGGCCTGCCTGGCCCTCGCCCTGGGATGCGGTCCCATCGGAGTGCTGTTGGTCTTAAGGCGCATGAGCCTGGTGGGAGACGCCCTTTCCCATGCGGTTCTACCCGGGGTGGCCCTGGGCTTCCTGGTTTCCGGCCTATCCCTCTACTCCATGACCCTGGGAGGCATCGTCGCCGGTCTCGCCGTGGCCCTGTTGTCCGGGGCGGTCAGCCGCGTCACCCTGCTGCGGGAGGATGCCGAGTTTTGCGGCCCTGTACCTGGTTTCCCTGGCCTTGGGGGTTCTGCTGATTTCCTGGCGTGGCAGCAGTATGGATCTGATTCACGTGCTTTTTGGCACCATTCTGGCGGTGGATGACGCCGCCCTGGTTATGGTGGCCTCCATTACCACCGCCACTCTGCTGATCGTGGCGTTTATCTACCGACCCCTCATCGTTGAATGCGTCGATCCCGGTTACCTGAGATCCGTCAGCGGCAAAGGGGTGCTAATGCATCTAATTTTCCTGGTCCTGGTGGTCCTCAACCTGGTGGCCGGATTCCAGGCTTTGGGAACCTTGATGGCAGTGGGGATGATGATGCTGCCGGCGGTTTCCGCCCGCTTCTGGGCCAGACAGGTCTGGTCCACGGCCCTGGCCGCGATGGTCATCGCCACGTTGTCCGGCTATGCCGGCCTGCTCCTTTCCTACCACGGCGATAACGTCCCCTCCGGGCCTTCGATCATTCTGACTGCCGGCCTTTGCTACGCCTTTTCGGTAGTTTGTGGAGCGCATGGCAGCATCTACAGCCGTTACCGGGCCGCCCAACATCTTACCGGTTGAACTGAACAAGGGAAAATTATGTCAGTAAGCCTCAGGGTTTTCACCGTGGTTTGGCACTCTTCATTGGTGGAGGTGGAACCGTGGCGGCGCCGAGAAAAAGCTCAACGTGGTCGCCACCTTCAGCATCCTGGGCGACCTGACCAAAAACGTTGGCGGCGACCGGATCGAGGTGACCACCCTGGTCGGTCCCAATGGAGACGTCCACGTCTACGAGCCGACTCCGCGGCGGACGCCAAGGCCGTGGGGAACGCCGACGTGGTCCTGGTCAATGGCCTCGGTCTGGAAGGATGGGTGGATCGTCTGATTAAGACTTCCGGCTACCAGGGCCCGGTGGTGGTGGCCAGTCAGGGGGTTAAACCCCGCGAGATGGCAGCAGAGGAACTCGAGCAGGGCGCCAAGCACGGGCCTTTAATGACTGACCCCCATGCTTGGCAGGATGTGGGCAACGGTCGGCTTTATGTCCAAAATATCGCCAAGGGGCTGGAAACGGTGGATCCCGCAAGCGCCTCCGTCTATCGGGCCAATGCCGAAGCCTATACCGCGAAGCTTAGCGAACTCGACCAATGGGTAAGGAAGGAATTTTCCGGCATCCCCCAACCGAAGCGGCGTATGATCACTACCCATGACGCCTTCGGCTATTTCGGCGCGGCCTACGGCATTACCATTATCTCACCCGTGGGCTTCAGCACCGAGAGCGAAGCCTCCGCCGGCGATATCGCCAATCTCATCAAACAGATCCCGCCGGGAAAAAATCACCACGGTCTTTTTGGAAAACGTCACCGATCCGCGCCTGATGGAGCAGATCGCCAAAGAAAGCGGCGTAACCTTGGGGGGAACGCTCTATTCTGATGCCTTGTCCAAGCCGGATGGGCCGGCGGCAACCTATCTGGAGATGTTCAAGAATAATGTTAGCCTGATTGCCGCGGCCATGCGGAAAGGCATTTGAGGAAATTACCCTTCCGGGTGGATTCTTGTCAGGAACGTCTTAAATTTAGGGGAACCCGCAAGAAATCATCCAAAGGAGAGGTCAGATGAGATCAAGAGTCGTAGCAGCGGCAATGGTTTTGGCAGCAGTGCTGATCTGGGGCTGCGGTGAATCCAAGGCGCCGGCGGCCAAGGCGACCCTGGTCGGCGCCCAGGGGCAGAAGGTGGGGGAAGCCAGGTTGAGCGAGACCCCCCAGGGGGTGAAGATCGACCTCACCGTGGAGAATCTGCCTCCCGGGGTGCACGCCTTTCATATCCACGATAAAGCGGCCTGCCAGGGTATGGACTTCATGAGCGCCGGGGGTCATTTTAACCCGTACCACAAGCAGCATGGCTTAAAAAATCCCTTGGGGCCCCACGCCGGGGATCTTCCCAACATCACGGTGGGCCCGGATGGCCGCGCCACTGTCTCGGTGGTGGCCAATCTGGTCACCCTGAAGGATGGGGAAATAAATTCCTTGTTTCAACCCGGCGGGACTTCCCTGGTGATCCACGCCAACCCCGATGACGAGGTCACCGAGCCGGCGGGCAACGCCGGACCCCGTATCGCTTGCGGCCCGATCACCAGACAGTAGTAGCCCCAGATCTGGCGGCAGGGGGGGAGGGAAGGGTTTGCGGCAATTTAAAAAAACCCGGCGGGGGCCGCACCTGCGGCGCACCAAAGCTCAATGCAGACCCAGCGTCAAATGATCAAAGAATTGTTGCTGGAGGGCGTATTTTCCAGCCTGGAACTCTCCCAGCGCCTCTCCTTGCCGGAGAAGGAGGTGCTGGACCACCTGGCTCACATCGCCCTGGCCCCGGGGCCCGGTTGCCGGTTCCGCACCACCCCGGCGGTCTGCAACCACTGCGGCTTTGCCTTTAAGAAACGCGAGCGCCTCACCACCCCCTCCCGCTGCCCTCTCTGCCACCACGAATCCATCCGCCGGCCGCGCTTCGCTTTGCGGCGCGAATAATACAGGGGCTAGGTTATGATTCCTAACCCCTCATCCCTAATCCCTAACCCCTGCCCTTTATTATTCCACCGTGACGCTCTTGGCCAGATTGCGGGGTTGGTCCACGTCGGTGCCCCGCAGGTCGGCAATGTGATAGGCCAGCAGTTGCAGGGGGGTCACCAAGACGCTGGGGGAGAGATCCAGGGGCACCGGGGGCACCGGAATCACGCTCTCCACCCGTTCCTGGACCTGGTAATTGTCGGTTTCCGTGAGGGCGATGATGCGCCCGCCCCGGGCCGTCACCTCCTCGATGTTTCCCCTAACCTTTTCCAGCACCGGGCTCCGGGTGGCCAGGACCACCACCGGCATCTCCCGGTCGATGAGGGCAATGGGGCCGTGTTTCATCTCCCCGGCGGCGTAACCCTCGGCGTGGATATAGGAGATTTCCTTGAGTTTCAAGGCCCCTTCCAGGGCGATGGGATAATGGAGGCCCCGCCCCAGGTAGAGGAAGTTGCGGGCCTCCATGTAGCGCCGGGCGGTCTCCCGGGATCTGTTGGTCCAGGTCCAGGGTCTCCTGGATCCAGGTGGGCAACTTCAATAACTCCTGGAGGCGCGGCCGCACCTGGTCTCGGGTGATCCTTCCGGTGCGGCTGGCCAGAAACAGGGCGATGAGGTAGAGAGCCACCAACTGGGTGGTGAAGGCCTTGGTGGAGGCCACCCCGATCTCCGGGCCGGCGTGGGTGTAAAGGACCGCATCGGCCTCCCGGGCGATGCTGGAACCCACCGCGTTGACAATGGCCAGGGTCTTGGCCCCCAGTTCCTTGCCGGCGATGAGTCCGGCCCGGGTGTCCGCGGTCTCCCCGGATTGGGAGATGGGAATCAACAGGGTCCGGGAATCTACCAGGGGCTGGCGGTAACGAAACTCGGAGCCCAGGTCCACCTCCACCGGCAGGCGGCTCAGGCTCTCGATCAGAAGCTTACCCACCATGGCGGCATGGTAGGAGGTGCCGCAGGCTACCAGAAAGATCTTGCGCAGCTTCCGGATATCCCCCTGGGAGAGGGCGATCTCCTCCAGGATCACCTCTCCCACGTCGGGGTTGATCCGGCCCCTAAAGGTGTCGATCAAGGCTTGGGGCTGCTCGAAGATCTCCTTTTTCATGAAGTGTTTGTAGCCCGCCTTCTCCGCCATGGCCGGGCTCCAGGAGATGTGGTGCACCTCGCGGCTAACTGGCTGCCCGTCCCGCCCCAGCAGGGAAAAGTCACCCTCTTTGAGAACCACCAGGTCGTAATCTTCCAGAAAGATCACCCGCCGGGTGTACGGCAGGATGGCGGGGATATCGGAGGCTAGAAAATATTCCCCCTCCCCCAGCCCCAGGATCAGGGGGCTCTCCTTGCGGGCCGCCACCAGCATCCGGGGCTTATTGGCGTTGACTATGACCAGGGCGTAAGATCCCCGGATGGCCTCCAGGGAGAGACGCACCGCCTCCAAATATTCCGCCCCCTGGCGCAAATTCTTGACGATGAGGTGCGAGACGATCTCCGTATCCGTTTCCGATGAGAAGCGGTGGCCTTCCTTGATTAGCTCTTCCTTAAGCTCCAGATAGTTCTCGATGATGCCATTGTGAACCACTGCGATGGAGTCCACCAGGTGGGGATGGGCGTTGGCCTCGGAGGGGCGGCCATGGGTGGCCCAGCGCGTGTGGCCGATGCCCACCTGGCCCGCCAGGGGATGCTGGCTTAACAATTTTTCCAGTTCCGCCAGTTTACCCAGGCTGCGGCGAATCTCTAAGGCGTGATCGCTGATCACCGCCATCCCGGCGGAATCGTAGCCTCGATACTCCAGGCGCTTGAGGCCGTCCAGGATGATGGGCATGGCCTCCCGGGGCCCCAGATAACCGATGATGCCGCACATATTCACCTCTCTGAAGTAGCCAGTAGTCAGTAGTCAGTTGCCAGTAAAAAAACCACTATATCATCACTTAACCGGTCCTTGCTCCTTCTTCTCGTTCCCAAGAAATGCTTTTCATCAATATCGTATAGTTTTTCTTTAGTCATTTTCTCTATCTTTGTTTACCATTTTTTTATTTTCATCAAGACCTTCTTCAAGCCCTTTGTAATAAGCATCTTTTTTTGCTTTTTCAAGATATATAATAAATGTGGGTAAACCAAATACAAGAATGGTGACACAGATAACAAAAATCCACGAATGCCAAATATACCATAGAAATAAAGCAACAAAGACAACTCCACCGGCTAATTCAAGTTTATTACTCATTATTCTATTTCTTATTTTTTCTAACAGCCTTACAAAACTGAATATTCCTTTCTTGCTTTGGAACGCATCTTTTTCCCAAGATCTGTTTGCACACCTCATGAGGTAAGAGCAGGATAATAATAACCGCCACTTGCTAACCGCTACTTTTTCTTTTTATTGGCGACGGGCCGGCGCTCCAGGTTCACCTGCCGGGCCCGGGAGATGGCCAGCTTGCCCGGCGGCACGTCTTGGGTGATGGTGGAGCCGGCCCCGACGTAGGCCCCGGCGCCCACGGTCACCGGCGCCACCAATGCGGTGTTGCTGCCGATGAAGACCCCCTCCCCGATGATGGTGGGGTGCTTTTTAACCCCGTCATAGTTGCAGGTGATGGTGCCGGCGCCCACGTTGGTCCCGGGGCCGACGTCGGCGTCCCCCAGGTAGGTGAGGTGCCCGGCCTTGACCCCTTCATGGAGCACCGATTTCTTCACCTCCACGAAATTGCCGACGTGCACCCTTTGCCGCAGGTCGGCGCCGGGCCGAAGATGGGCAAAGGGTCCGGTGTCCGCACCGGCCCCGATGTGGCTCTTGGTAATGACGCAGCCCATTTTAATATGGACGTTATTTTCCAAGATGGAATCGACGATCTTGACTGAAGGCTCAATGACGCAATCCTCGCCGATGACGGTGGCTCCCTGGAGATAGACGTTGGGGTAGATGACCGTGTCCCGGCCGATGCTTACCCCGGGTTCGATAAAGGCGGACTCGGGGTCGACCAGGGTGACCCCCTGGTCCAGGTGCCTGGCGTTGATGCTGCGTTTCACGGTCTGGGTGGCCGCGGCCAGTTCGGCCCGGCTGTTGATGCCCAGGAGGCTTTCCCGGTCCGGGTCCACCAGGGCCGCAACGAACCGGCCCTGCTCCCGGGCGATCTGGATCAGGTCGGTGAGATAGATTTCGCCGGTCACCGGGCTGGGCCGCAGCCGTTGCAGGGCTGCTCCCAGGAAGGCGGCGTCAAAAAAATAGGCGCCGGTATTAATCTCCCGGATCGCCAGGATTTCCGGGTGCTCCCGGGCGTCTTTGGCCTGCACCACCGCCATGACCCGCCCCTCCTGGTCCCGCACCACCCGGCCATAATGGACCCCGTCGTCAAGTTCGATGGTCTGCACGGTGACCGCCGCCCCGGTTGCCTGATGCAGCCGGTGGAGCGCCAGGATGCTCTCCCCGGCAATCAGCGGGGCATCGCCGCAGAGCACCAGGACCGTCCGGGCCGCCGCCGGTATATCCGCGGCCAGGGCCGCCTGCACCGCGTGGCCGGTGCCATTCTGGGGCTCCTGGACCACAAAGCGCACCCCGGAATCTTGTATGGCCCCCCGGACCTCTTCCGCCCGGTAGCCCACCACCATCGCGATGTCCTCCATCCCGACGGCCTTCAGGGTATCCAGCAGGTAGGCGATCATGGGGCGGCCCAGGATTTCATGGAGCACCTTGGGCCGGGCCGACTTCATGCGGGTGCCCTGCCCCGCGGCCAGGACGATGGTGGTGATCTTATCGCTCAGCTTCTCCATCCTTTACCTTTTTATGCACCCTTTATGCCAAATAGAAAAGGTGGCCCCCTTTAATCTGATTCGCCGGTATCCAGGCATAATTTTGGGTGCGCAAGACGCACCCTACGTTTAATGTGCCTGCTCACCCCATCACCGCATAATCCACGGCCCGGGGATTATCCATCCTTTTAGAAGCATCCAGAATTTCCACCATTCCCACGATGTTGCCGTCCTTGTCGTAGTCGATGATTACCCCAGGTTTATCTTCATCGCTTTCTTCGATGGGGGCATTCCTGAAGTGAATCCGCAGCACGTCCGCCTCGGGGTCGTAGGTTACCTTCATGAGATACTCTAGAAGATTCTCATGGTGATAAGGATAACATATAAAAAACCGCTGATTTTGTAAAAATGAAAAGGCAAGCCTTAGTTCCCCAGGCTTGCCCGTTGGGTTTCGGTTATAGATCGGTGCGGTTAGCGGCTGCCCACCTTTTCGCGCACTATGGCGCGGCGCAGGGCGACCTCGGCCCGGACATAATCGACCTGTTCGGTCTTGGCCGCGGCCAGGCGGCGTTCCGCCCGTTCTTTGGCCCGCCGGGCCCGTTCCACGTCGATATTACATTGCAGCTCGGCGGCCTCGGCCACGATGGTGACCTTACTGCCGGTGACTTCGGCAAAGCCGCCAAATACCGTCAGACACTCGGTCTGACCCCCGAGCCGGTAATACATCTCGCCGATATCCAGGGCGCTCAGGAAGGGGATGTGGCCCACCAGGACGCCGAACTGGCCCTCCACTCCCGGACAGACCACCACGTCGGCGTCGGTGGACAGCACCAGGCGATCGGGGGTGACTACCTCCAAACGGAGTTTTTTTTCTGCCATGGGTCCCAGCCTCCTGCCTTAGGCGGCTGCCAGCCGTTCGGCCTTGGCCACTGCCTCTTCGATGCTTCCCACCATGTAGAAGGCCTGTTCCGGGAGATCGTCGTATTTGCCGTCGATAATCTCCCTGAAGCTCCGGACGGTTTCGCCCACCTTGACGAACTTTCCTTCCATGCCGGTGAATTGGGCCGCCACAAAGAAGGGCTGGCTCAGGAAGCGCTGCATTTTCCGGGCCCGGGCCACCGTGATCTTGTCTTCGTCGGAGAGTTCGTCGATGCCCAGAATGGCGATGATGTCCTGCAGGTCCTTATACTTCTGGAGGATCTGCTGTACCTGCCGGGCCACCATGTAGTGCTCCTCACCCAGCACCTGGGGGTCCAGGATCCGGGAGGTGGAGTCCAGGGGGTCTACCGCCGGGTAGATGCCCAGCTCGGCGATCTGCCGGCTAAGCACCACGGTGCCGTCCAGGTGGGCGAAGGTGGTGGCCGGGGCCGGGTCGGTCAGGTCGTCGGCGGGTACGTAGATGCACTGCACCGAAGTGACCGAACCCTTCTTGGTGGAGGTGATGCGCTCCTCCAGTTCCCCCAGGTCGGTGCCCAGGGTGGGTTGGTAACCCACGGCGGAGGGCATCCGGCCCAGGAGGGCGGAAACTTCCGAGCCCGCCTGGGTGAAACGGAAGATGTTATCGATGAACAGCAGGGTGTCCTGGCCTTCCACGTCCCGGAAATATTCCGCGGCGGCCAGGGCCGTCAAGGCCACCCGGGCCCGGGCCCCAGGGGGCTCGGTCATCTGCCCGTAGATCAAGGCGGCCTTGGGCAGCACCCCGGAGTGTTTCATCTCCAGGTAGAGGTCATTGCCTTCCCGGGTCCGCTCCCCCACGCCGGCGAACACCGAGATGCCGCCGTGGTGCATGGCGATGTTGTGGATCATCTCCATCATCACCACGGTCTTTCCCACCCCGGCGCCGCCGAACATCCCCATCTTGCCGCCCCGGGGGAAGGGCACCAGCAGGTCGATAACCTTGACCCCGGTTTCCAAGACCTTGACGGTGGTGTCCTGATCCACGAAGGCCGGGGCCGGACGGT
>CAWEWX010000072.1:0-7056 GCA_963812655.1 uncultured delta proteobacterium
CGAGAGCGAGGCTTCCGCCGGCGACATCGCCCGGCTTATCCAACAGATCCGTAAGGAAAAAATCACCGCGGTATTCATTGAAAACATCACCGATCCCCGCCTGATGCAGCAGGTTGCCAAAGAAAGCGGCGTGACCCTGGGGGGCGAGCTTTATTCCGATGCCCTCTCTAAGCCTGATGAAGCGGCGCCCACTTACCTCGATATGTTTAAGAATAATGTCCCCAAGATGGTGGCAGCCATGAAGAAAGGCATCTGAGAAAATTGCCCTTCCGGGTGGATTCTTGTCAGGGGCGTCTTAAATTTAGGGGAACCCGCAAGAAATCATCCAAAGGAGAGGCCAGATGAGATCAAGAGTCGTAGCAGCGGCAATGGCTTTGGCAGCAGTGCTGATCTGGGGCTGCGGTGAATCCAAGGCGCCGGCGGCCAAGGCCCCGGCCGCCAAGGCGCTGACGGCCAAGGCAACCCTGGTGGACACCAAGGGGCAGAAGGTGGGGGAAGCCAGCTTGACCGAGACCCCCCAGGGGGTGAAGATCGACCTCACCGTGGAGAATCTGCCTCCCGGGGTGCACGCCTTTCATATCCACGATAAAATGCGTTTGCGAGAGCCCTGACTTCATGAGCGCCGGGGGTCATTTTAATCCGTACCACAAGCAGCACGGCTTAAAAAATCCCCAGGGGCCCCACGCCGGGGATCTTCCCAACATCACGGTGGGCCCGGATGGCCGCGCCACTGTCTCGGTGGTGGCCAACCTGGTCACCCTGAAGGATGGGGAAATAAATTCCTTGTTTCAACCCGGCGGGACTTCCCTGATGATCCACGCCAACCCCGATGACGAGGTCACCGACCCGGCGGGCAACGCCGGACCCCGGATCGCTTGCGGCCCGATCACCAAACAGTAGTAGCCCCAGATCTGGCGGCAGGGGGGGAGGGAAGAGTTTACGGCGATTAAAAAACCCGGCGGAGGCTGCGCCAGGTCAAAGAGCTGCGCCTGCGGCGCACCAAATCTCTATGCAGACCCAGCGTCAAATGCTCAAAGAATTGCTGCTGGAGGGGGAATTCACCAGCCTGGAGCTCTCCCAGCGCCTCTCCTTGCCGGAGAAGGAGGTGCTGGACCACCTGGCTCACCTCGCCCTGGCCCCGGGGGCCGGTTGCCGGTTCCGCACCACCCCGGCGGTCTGCAACCACTGCGGCTTCGCCTTTAAGAAGCGGGAGCGCCTCACCACTCCCTCCCGCTGCCCGCTCTGCCACCACGAATCTATCCGCCGGCCGCGCTTCGCTTTGCGGCGCGCCTAATCCAGGGGATAGGGGCCGGGTTATAATTCCTAACCCCTAACCCCTAATCCCTGCCCTGCATTATTCCACCGTGACGCTCTTGGCCAGATTGCGGGGTTGGTCCACGTCGGTGCCCCGCAGGTCGGCAATGTGATAGGCCAGCAGTTGCAGAGGGGTCACCAGGACGCTGGGGGAGAGGTCCAGGGGCGCCGGGGGCACCGTAATCACGCTCTCCACCCGTTCCTGGACCTGGTAATTGTCGGTTTCCGTGAGGGCGATGATGCGCCCGCCCCGGGCCGTCACCTCCTCAATGTTACCCTGGATCTTCTCCAGCACCGGGCTCCGGGTGGCCAGGACCACCACCGGCATCTCCCGGTCGATGAGGGCGATGGGGCCGTGTTTCATCTCCCCGGCGGCGTAGCCTTCGGCGTGGATATAGGAGATTTCCTTGAGTTTCAAGGCCCCCTCCAGGGCGATGGGATAATGGAGGCCCCGCCCCAGGTAGAGGAAGTTGCGGGCCTCCATGTAGCGCCGGGCGGTCTCCCGGATCTGTTGGTCCTGGTCCAGGGTCTCCTGGATCCAGGTGGGCAGCTTCAATAACTCCTGGAGACGCAGCCGCACCTGGTCCCGGGTGATCCTGCCGGTGCGGCTGGCCAGAAACAGAGCGATGAGGTAGAGGGCCACCAACTGGGTGGTGAAGGCCTTGGTGGAGGCCACCCCGATCTCCGGGCCGGCGTGGGTGTAAAGGACCGCATCGGCCTCCCGGGCGATGCTGGAACCCACCGCGTTGACAATGGCCAGGGTCTTGGCCCCCAGTTCCTTGCCGGCGAGGAGTCCGGCCCGGGTGTCCGCGGTCTCCCCGGATTGGGAGATGGGAATCAACAGGGTCCGGGAATCTACCAGGGGCTGCCGGTAACGAAACTCGGAGCCCAGGTCCACCTCCACCGGCAGGCGGCTCAGGCTCTCGATCAGGATCTTGCCCACCATGGCGGCATGGTAGGAGGTGCCGCAGGCTACCAGAAAGATCTTGCCCAGCTTCTGGATATCCCCCTGGGAGAGGGCGATCTCCTCCAGGATCACTTCCCCTTCGTCGGGGTTGATCCGGCCCCTAAAGGTGTCGATCAAGGCCTGGGGCTGCTCGAAGATCTCCTTTTTCATGAAGTGTTTGTAGCCCGCCTTCTCCGCCATGGCCGGGCTCCAGGAGATGTGGTGCACCTGGCGGCTAACCGGCTGCCCGTCCCGCCCCAGCAGGGAAAAGTCACCCTCTTTGAGAACCACCAGGTCGTGGTCTTCCAGAAAGATCACCTCCCGGGTGTATGGCAGGATGGCGGGGATATCGGAGGCCAGGAAATATTCCCCTTCCCCCAGCCCCAGGATCAGGGGGCTCTCCTTGCGGGCCGCCACCAGCATCCGGGGCTCATTGGCGTTGACTATGACCAGGGCGTAGGATCCCCGGATGGTATCTAAACTGAGGCGCACCGCCTTCAGATATTCCGCCCCCTGGCGCAAATTCTTGACGATGAGGTGCGAGACGATCTCCGTATCCGTTTCCGAGGAGAAGCGGTGGCCTTCCTTGAGTAGCTCTTCCTTGAGTTCCAGATAGTTCTCGATGATGCCGTTGTGAACCACGGCGATGGAGTCCACCAGGTGAGGATGGGCGTTGGCCTTGGAGGGGCGGCCATGGGTGGCCCAGCGGGTGTGGCCGATACCCACCTGGCCCGCCAGGGGATGCTGGCTTAACAATTTTTCCAGTTCCACCAGTTTACCCAGGCTGCGGCGAATGTCTAAGGCGTGATCGCTGATCACCGCCATCCCGGCGGAATCGTAGCCTCGATACTCCAGGCGCTTGAGGCCGTCCAGGATGATGGGCATGGCCTCCCGGGGCCCCAGATAACCGATGATGCCGCACATAATTACCTCTTTGAAGTAGCCAGTAGTCAGTAGTCAGTTGCCAGTAAAAAACCCACTATATCATCACTTAACCGGTCCTTGCCCCTTCTTCTCGTTCCCAAAAAATGCTTTTCATCAATATCGTATAGTTTTTCTTTAGTCATTTTCTCTATCTTCGTTTACCATTTTTTTTATTTTCCTCAAGACCTTCTTCAAGTCCTTTGTAATAAGCATCTTTTTTTGCTTTTTCAAGATAAATAAGAAATGTGGGTAAACCAAATACAAGAATGGTGACACAGATAACAAAAATCCACGAATGCCAAATATACCATAGAAATAAAGCAACAAAGACAACTCCACCGGCTAATTCAAGTTTATTACTCATTATTCTATTTCATATTTTTTCTAACAGCCTTATAAAACTGAATATTCCTTTCTTGCTTTGGAACGCATCTTTTTCCCAAGATCTGTTTGCACACCTCATGAGGTAAGAGCAGGATAATAATAACCGCCACTTGCTAACCGCTACTTTTTCTTTTTATTGGCGACGGGCCGACGCTCCAGGTTTACCTGCCGGGCCCGGGAGATGGCCAGCTTGCCCGGCGGCACGTCTTCAGTGATGGTGGAGCCGGCCCCGACGTAGGCCCCGGCGCCCACGGTCACCGGCGCCACCAAAGCGGTGTTGCTGCCGATGAAGGCCCCCTCCCCGATGATGGTGGGGTGTTTTTTAGCCCCGTCATAGTTGCAGGTGATGGTGCCGGCGCCCACGTTGGCCCCGGGGCCTACGTCGGCGTCCCCCAGGTAGGTGAGGTGCCCGGCCTTGACCCCTTCATGGAGCACCGATTTCTTCACCTCCACGAAATTGCCGACGTGCACCCTTTGCCGCAGGTCGGCGCCGGGGCGAAGATGGGCAAAGGGTCCGATGTCCGCGCCGGCCCCGATGTGGCTCTTGGTAATGACGCAGCCCATTTTAATATGGACGTTATTTTCCAGGAGGGAATCGACGATCTTGACTGAAGGCTCAATGACGCAATCCTCGCCGATGACAGTGGCTCCCTGGAGATAGACGTTGGGGTAGATGACCGTGTCCCGGCCGATGCTTACCCCGGGCTCGATATAGGCGGACTCGGGGTCGATGAGGGTGACCCCCTGGTCCAGGTGCCTGGCGTTGATGCTGCGTTTCACGGTCTGGATGGCCGCGGCCAGATCGGCCCGGCTGTTGATGCCCAGGAGGCTTTCCCGGTCCGGGTCCACCAGGGCCGCCACGAACCGGCCCTGCTCCCGGGCGATCTGGATCAGGTCGGTGAGATAGATTTCGCCGGTCACCGGGCTGGGCCGCAGGCCTTGCAGGGCTGCTCCCAGGAAGGCGGCGTCAAAAAAATAGGCGCCGGTGTTAATTTCCCGGATCGCCAGGATTTCCGGGTGCTCCCGGGCGTCCTTGGCCTGCACCACCGCCATGACCCGCCCCTCCTGGTCCCGCACCACCCGGCCATAATGGACCCCGTCGTCCAGTTCGATGGTCTGCACGGTGACCGCCGCCCCGGTTGCCTGGTGCAGCCGGTGGAGCGCCAGGATGCTCTCCCCGGCAATCAGCGGGGCATCGCCGCAGAGCACCAGGACCGTCCGGGCCGCCGCCGGTAGATCCGCGGCCAGGGCCACCTGCACCGCGTGGCCGGTGCCGTTCTGGGGCTCCTGGACCACAAAGCGCACCCCGGAATCTGGTATGGCCTCCCGGACCTCTTCCGCCCGGTAGCCCACCACCATCACGATGTCCTCCATCCCGACGGCCTTCAGGGTATCCAGCAGGTAGGCGATCATGGGGCGGCCCAGGATTTCATGGAGCACCTTGGGCCGGGCCGACTTCATGCGGGTCCCCTGCCCCGCGGCCAGGACGATGGCGGTGATCTTATCGGTCAGCTTCTCCATCCTTTACCTTTTTATGCACCCTTTATGCCAAAAATTGCTTGCTCAAGAAGCTTTAAATTCATCATAAATATCTAGTAAATCATTAATGCTTGGAATATCGTAGGACATTAAATATTCTCTTTCAGAAAGGATATATCAACCCATCACCGCATAATCCACCGCACGGGGATTATCCATGCGCTTAGAGGCATCGAGAATTTCCAGGCCTACGACATTGCCGTCCTTGTCGTAGTCAATTATTACTCCCGGTTTATCCTCATCGCTTTCTTCAATGGGGGCATTCCTGAAATGAATCCGCAGCACATCAGCCTCGGGGTCGTAGGTTACCTTCATGAGATGCTCCAGAAGATTCTCATGGTGATAAGGATAACATATAAAAAACCGCTGATTTTGTAAAAATGAAAAGGCAAGCCAGGATATCCGGGCTTGCCTTTAGCTTGGTGGTCAATTTTGACGAGGCCTTAGCGGCTGCCCACCTTTTCGCGCACTATGGCGCGGCGCAGGGCGACCTCGGCCCGGACATAATCGACCTGTTCGGTCTTGGCCACGGCCATGCGGCGTTCCGCCCGTTCTTTGGCCCGCCGGGCCCGTTCCAGGTCGATATCACAACTCCGCTCAGCAGCTTCGGCCACGATGGTCACCTTTTCGCCGGTAACCTCGGCAAAGCCTCCGCTGATGCAAAGATGTTCCGTCATACCGCCCAGCCGGTAGTACATCTCACCTATGACCAGGGCGCTCAGGAAGGGGATGTGCCCCACCAAGACGCCGAACTGGCCCTCCACGCCCGGACAGACCACCACATCGGCGTCGGTGGACAGCACCAGGCGATCGGGAGTGACTACCTCCAAACGGAGTTTTTTTTCTGCCATGGGTCCCAGCCTCCTGCCTTAGGCGGCTGCCAGCCGTTCGGCCTTGGCCACTGCCTCTTCGATGCTTCCCACCATGTAGAAGGCCTGTTCCGGAAGATCGTCGTATTTGCCGTCGATAATCTCCCTGAAGCTCCGGACGGTGTCGCCCACCTTGACGAACTTTCCTTCCATGCCGGTGAACTGGGCCGCCACAAAGAAGGGCTGGCTCAGGAAGCGCTGGATTTTCCGGGCCCGGGCCACCGTGATCTTGTCTTCGTCGGAGAGTTCGTCGATGCCCAGAATGGCGATGATGTCCTGCAGGTCCTTATATTTCTGGAGAATCTGCTGTACCTGCCGGGCCACCGTGTAGTGCTCCTCCCCCAGCACCTGGGGGTCCAGGATCCGGGAGGTGGAGTCCAGGGGGTCCACCGCCGGGTAGATGCCCAATTCGGCGATCTGCCGGCTAAGCACCACGGTGCCGTCCAGGTGGGCGAAGGTGGTGGCCGGGGCCGGGTCGGTCAGGTCGTCGGCGGGCACGTAGATGCACTGCACCGAAGTGACCGAGCCCTTCTTGGTGGAGGTGATGCGCTCCTGCAGTTCCCCCAGGTCGGTGCCCAGGGTGGGTTGGTAACCCACGGCGGAGGGCATCCGGCCCAGGAGGGCGGAAACTTCCGAGCCCGCCTGGGTGAAACGGAAGATGTTATCTATGAACAGCAGGGTGTCCTGGCCTTCCACGTCCCGGAAATATTCCGCGGCGGCCAGGGCCGTCAGGGCCACCCGGGCCCGGGCCCCAGGGGGCTCGGTCATCTGCCCGTAGATCAAGGCGGCCTTGGGCAATACCCCGGAGTGCTTCATCTCCAGGTAGAGGTCGTTGCCTTCCCGGGTCCGCTCCCCCACGCCGGCGAACACCGAGATGCCGCCGTGGTGCATGGCGATGTTGTGGATCATCTCCATCATTACCACGGTCTTTCCCACCCCGGCGCCGCCGAACATCCCCATCTTGCCGCCCCGGGGGAAGGGCACCAGCAGGTCGATAACCTTGACCCCGGTTTCCAAGACCTTGACGGTGGTGTCCTGATCCACGAAGGCCGGGGCCGGACGGTGAATGGGATACATGGT
>CAWEWX010000073.1:0-11571 GCA_963812655.1 uncultured delta proteobacterium
AGCAGGGTTTTTGCCATCTTCTACTCCTCCAGACATTCCTTTCCCCCCAAGGCCTATCTCATTCTTAAGTAGAGGCTCAGATTCACCCGGATGTGCCTAATCTGAACCATTATAATTTCAAGGATATCAACATATTATGCAGACACTCAATAAATCCCTGCTCTCCTGCCAGGGGAGAGCGACTGGAAGGTAGGCGCCGCCCACTAGTCCTTTGAAGATATAATCATAAAAATCAAAATCAAGTTTGCGGTCGAGATTTTCCCACCCGCGTCTCCTGAAAAGAAAAGGCAGGGTTTTCACCTCGTCTTGCTGCTTTCGAGGAGATTCCCTGCCTTTTCGGACGCAAACCTGGACCGCAGGTCAGCCCCGCGGCGCGGCGAGCTTCACTTTTCCTTTTGCTTCGGGACTGCCGGGCAATCAATGGTTGCCTGGCAGACCGTCTTCCCCGGGGCTTTGATCGCCGGGCAGTCGATCCGCACCTGGCATTGCCCTTGGGCCCCCGGGGTCGGGCACATTTGCTGGCCCTGAGTGGCCTTCTGCTCCACCTGGCCCGTTTTTGGCGGTTCGGTGGCCGCCTGGCCCACAGTCACCATAGCCAGGAACAGCAGCCCGGCGGCTACTCCCATCCAGGCTCCCAGCCGGCAACTGATTAATTTCCGCATTTTTCCCATAATTTCTCTCCCTTGCAGGGCTCCGCCTCATCTGCCCTGATGGTCAGCCGCAGGTCCCGCGTGGTCTTTAAGGTTGCACCACCTGCAAATTGGAGAAGGCCACGGAATTTTGCCCCGCCGGTCCTGAAGACGCTCTAAATCCGATCAGGCTGCCGCCTTCCGGCGGTTGGCCGGCGAAGCTGACAACCTCTTTGCCATTTATGGAAATCGTGGCCTGATTGCCTTTGGTGGCCAACTTGACCTGGTTCTCGGCCCCTTCACCCTTCTTGAGAGAGGCGTCCTCGCGCCAGGCCACGGGCAGCAGGTAGCGGCCGCTGGTATAGCGTTGGACCGCAAACCAGCCGTTGGCGTTAATCTGGAGGCAATACCAGCTGTCGGAGTCCTTGGCCCAAAAGACCAGGCCACTGCCATAGGTGGGGTCACCGCCCTTAACAAAGGCCTCGGTGTAGCTGGCCTCCATGTCGTTGGGCAAGATATTGGCCTGGTTCAGGTAGGTATTGGTCATGCCCTTGTCGGGGGCGATGGTGAGCTTCCCGTCCTTGGCGCTTATATTAGCGCTGGGAACCCCCCAGGAGGGATCCAGGGCGGTGAACTTGTCCTCGAAAAGCACCTTGGCGGCCAGCCCGGCGGTCACCGCCAGAAAGACCATCGCCATCGCCATCACCAGAGCTATCAATTTAGCTTTCATATCGTCCGGCCTCCTTGGTTAAGGTTAATGGTTCAAAACTAAGCAGAGGGTGGCTTCCTGTCAAGAAAGAGAGGGAGATAATCCTGGATTATTCCCCCGGGAATCCATTAATAGGTTGACATGAGAGGAATTTTCCTGTAACTTTTATTAAGTTTAGCATGTCAGACTGAAACCAGGGCCACCAGTCCTGGGCAAGAATCGGACGGGGGTGCTAATTCCCGCCGATTTTTTTTTGCTGACTGCTGTGCGCCCTGCTTTTTTGGCGGGTATATCTTGCAGTATCAAAGAAAGAGGATTCACCATGAAGGAAACTGGTAAGGTAAAATGGTTTAACGACTCCAAGGGTTTCGGCTTTATCACTCGGGAAAACGGTCCGGATGTGTTTGTGCATCACACCGCCATCCAGGGCGAAGGCTTCCACTCCCTGTCGGAAGAACAGGAAGTGGAATTTGAAGTGACCCAAGGTCCCAAGGGGCCCCAGGCCCAAAACGTGGTAAAAATTTAGACAGAACCGCCTGACGGGGAAGGCGAAAGTGGCAGGCAAAAGGCAAGAGGTTAAAAAACAAGAGTTTTTGGTTGCGTTTTGCCTTTTTACTTTGTACTTTTGCCTTTCCCTCCGCTGGTCTCCGGATCGTGGAGGGTCGGCGCCTCGACCTTAGAGAGGTAGAACTTGGCTAAAAATCGTTACGGCTGGCAGAAGCGCGCTAAAGAGATGGCCCGCAAAGAGAAGAACGACGATAAAATGAAACGTCGCCAGAGCAAAACCATTACCCCGCCGGCGGAGGACCTGCCGGAGGTGATGGTCGATCCTTAAAAAAAGTCTGCACGAGACCGACCCTGCCGGAGCAAGCCTCCAGCCAGGTTCATAAGGGAGAAGAAATGGCAATGAAATTATACGTGGGCAACCTGCCCCACCAGATGACCGAAGAACAACTGAACACTCTTTTTTCAGAAGCCGGCCATGTGGCCTCGGCCAAGATCATTACCGATAGGCAGACGGGCCAGCCCCGGGGCTTCGCTTTTGTAGAGATGGAAACCAAATTGGAAGGTCAGAAGGCCATTTCCATGCTCAACGGCCGCGAGGTGGAGGGGCGGCCCCTGGCCGTCAATGAAGCCAGGCCGCAGCAGAAAGGCTCCTTTGGCGGGGGCGGCGGCCGTTACCGCTAAAACCACTCTAAGGCGGCCTCCGGGCCGCCTTTTTTATGCCGCGGCAGCCGGTCTTCATTCAGCCAGCTTCGCAAGTTCAGCTTCCTTGCCGATAAGCCAATCTTGGGACCGCTTATAACTTCAGTGTTCTAGTCCATCGAAATTCTCCCTTGACAGGGAATGGATGTCTGCATATATTTACGATAATCGTAAACGATTAACGTAAATTGGGGACTAAATGAAGACGATTATCAGGGAGATATTGCTCAGCTTTTGGAAAATTCACCTGATGCATCACGCGGCTGAAGGACCGATATACGGCCAATGGGCCATCGGGGAATTACGACGCCATGGCTACGACATCAGCCCCGGTACTCTTTATCCGCTACTCAGAAGAATGGAGCGGTATGGCTGGCTAAGGTGTGAAAGAGACCCGCAGGGTGGGAAGAACCTGCGCCAACCCTATGTCCTGACCGAAGAAGGCAATAGGGTCCTTAATCTCATCCGCCAGCAGCTAAAAGAATTGTACCAAGAAGTAATTATCGAAGCGGAGGCGGATCATCAATCCCTTAACTAGGCTTAAATAGGGTAGTTTCAATTTCGATGACGGCAATTTTCTTTGGACGAATGGCGAATCGAAGGAACTCACCAAGCAAAGGCGCATTTCCAGGAAGGGGGGTCTACTTCGGACAACAAAATCAATTTTCATTGACTGATCGCCCCCCGAGGCCCTTACCAAATCGTAACATTATTTTCGCCATGTTGAATCGGCCATAACGAACGTTATCTTTAAAAATAGGCGGCCGAACCGCGCAGCATAAGGCAACCTCCCAAGGAGGCAAGGACCATGCGGACTAACTACGCAGCCTGGATCACGTGGTTCATTATCGCCGCCCTGGTCACCCTGGCCACGAAATACTATCCTTATTTCCCCGGGGACGTGGCGGTGGAAAGGTGGGTGCAATCCCTGGCGCCCACAAACCTGAATTGGGCCGCAGGAGTCTCGCGGACGGCCGAATTCCCTGGGGTCCTGCTGATCCTGGCCCTGGTCTTGGCCCTTTCCTGGGTCCTGGCCGGCTGGCGCGCCGCACTTCTCGCCATCCTCAGCTTGGTGGGGATGTGGGTCCTGGGCGCCTGGCTCGGCCCGGTCATTGCCCGGCCGCGGCCTTCCCCGGAACTGGTGCGCGTCTTTCGACCACTTACGGGCTCTGGCTTCCCTTCACTCTTTGCCCTGAGGTATGCCGCCACTATCGGCTTTCTGGCAGTTCTGGGCGCCAGGAAGAGTTCCGGCGCGTTGCGCACCGTCCTGTGGACCGTATGCGGGGCGCTTCTCCTGCTGGGCTTTGCGGCTCGGGTCGCCCTGGGGGCGCACTGGCCCAGTGACGTGGCGCTGTCTTACCTGATTGGGCTCCTTTGGGCCTCGCTTCTCCTGCGCTTCACTTGAGGAAGAGGGGCAGGTAGCAATGCCGCGGCCCGGGCAGTTACTGCCAGGTGGCGTAATGGCTGATTATTATAGGCCAATGAGTGTTATTCAGGTAAGAGACTTCCGCGGTTGCAAGCTGGCTGGCCGTAAGTATCCGGCTGCGCTGGCGTTGAGCGTCCTGATGGTTAGTGCTCCTCTGCGAGGAGCGTAGGCGCTCACGGACATAAAAAGGACACAGCCAAATGGATAAGGCGGGTAATTCATATCGGGGTCGAACCGAAATCGCTGCAAAAACCAGCTTGAGAGAATTAGCCTGGTTTTTCTTGCGTCTTGGAACCACCGCGTTTGGCGGACCTGCGGCCCACATCGCCATGATGGAGGACGAGGTGGTCCGGCGCCGGCAGTGGGTCCCCCGGGAGAAATTCCTTGATTTATTGGGGGCCGCCAACCTGATCCCCGGCCCGAGTTCGACGGAGATGGCGATCTACATCGGCTACCTGTGCAAAGGGTGGGCCGGGCTTTTGCTAGCCGGCGTCTGCTTTATCGCTCCGGCCATGGTGATCGTCCTGGGATTTGCCTGGGCCTACGTGCGCTTCGGGAATCTTCCCCAGGTCACCTGGCTGCTTTACGGGGTCAAACCGGTGGTAATCGCCATCATCTTGCGGGCGCTGTGGCAGTTGGGGCGCACCGCGGTAAAGGGCAAGTTCCTCGGGGCGCTGGCCATGATTGCCGTGGTCTTGGATTTTCTGGGGATCAACATACTGGCAGTGCTTTTCGGCGCCGGCTTGCTCTCGGGGTTGCAGCGGGGAATTATCCAGGAGCGTTGGCAAGACCGGCGAGCGCTGCTGATTATGCTGCTGGCAGCCGGAGCTTTTCTGGGCGCAGCCTATTTCGCTTCGGGGTTATACTCCACGGGCAAGGTAGAGTTCGGTTTACTACCGCTCTTTCTCTTCTTCGTCAAAGTCGGTTCCATCGTCTTCGGGAGCGGCTATGTGCTCCTGGCTTTTTTGCAGGCCGATCTCGTGGCACATTGGCATTGGCTGACGACGGCCCAGCTTTTGGACGCCATTGCGGTGGGGCAGGTGACCCCCGGTCCGGTCTTTACCACCGCAACCTTTATCGGTTATTTGTTGGCCGGATTCCCTGGCGCCCTGATCGCCACCGCCGGAATCTTTCTCCCGTCGTTTGTCCTGGTGGCAGTCAGCAGCCCTCTGATCCCGCGATTACGCAAGTCAGCCGTGGCCGGAGCCTTCCTGGACGGCGTTATTGTCGCTTCTCTGGCACTCATGGCGGTGGTTACCTGGCGCCTGGGGCGGGACGCGGTCATTGATCTTCCCACCGCGCTGGCGGCCATAGCCAGCGCCATTCTGCTCATGCGCTGGCGCGTAAATTCTTTATGGCTGGTGCTGGGCGGGGCAATTATCGGGTTATTGGTTCACATGATAAAATAGGGACATCCAAAGTTAAAAGGGGCGCAAGGTGGAAAACGAGCTAACCTGCCAGGACAAGCAACGGATCGAGGAGGGCATCCGGGGGAAATACCTCAAGGCCGCCGCCAGCCCGGAAGGACTCTTTCGGTACCCCACCGGCCGGGCCGGGCTGGAGGCGCTGGACTATGCTCCGGATATGGTCCGTGACCTTCCGGAGGCGGTGGCCGCTTCCTACTGCGGGGTGGGCAACCCTTTCCTCTTGGGTCCGGTTCACGCAGGCGAGGCGACCCTGGACATCGGTTGCGGCGCCGGGGTCGATGCCATCATGGTCGCCAGGCTGGTAGGGCCTTCCGGGGCAGTGACCGGGATCGACCTGGTTCCCGAGATGCTGGCCCGGGCGAGCGATAATGCTCGCCTGGCGGGCCTCGATAACGTCACTTTCCAGGAATCCTCCGCGGAACAGTTGCCCTTCCCTGATAACCGCTTTGACGTGGTGACCTCCAACGGCGCCTTCAACCTGGTGGTGGATAAAGTCAAAGCCCTGGGCGAAGTCTTCCGGGTCCTGAAACCGGGGGGGCGGTTCATGTTGGCCGACCAGGTGCTGGCCGGGGAATTGCCCAAGGAAATCAAAGCTCGCGTGGAGAATTGGGCCAGGTGAGAAGGCGGAGCCATACCGGGAAAGGTTTTCCTGGCGCTATTGGAACGGGCGGGTTTTGCAGAGCCGGAACTGGTAAGGGAAACCGGCTGCAACAGCTCTCCGGTAACCAGGGGGGTGTTGTTCCGGGCCGTCAAGCCTGCGGCGGCAGCCCTTCGGGAGAGGATAAAGCCGACTGCGGTAGCAGAAAGGCGGGAGGATAAGATGGAGTACCTTCTGCAGCGGGCCTTGGAGCTAGGGGCGGAGAAAGCCAAGGTCATCGACACGGAAACGGTGGTAGTGGCGGACTGGGTGCGATGGAAGTGCCAGTATGGTTGCCCTCTTTTCGAGAAAGACCCCTTCCATCCTCCTTGGGCTCCGGATGCGGCAAGCACCAAAAAGGTCCTCGGGGAATATACCAAGGCCATCCTTCTCAATGGCCCCAACGGCCAGACCCTCACGGAAGCCGCGGTCAGACTGGAAGGGGAAGCCTACCACCGGGGTTACTATAAGGCGTTTGCCCTAACGGCCCTGGCGCCCGGCGGCGGGGCTGCCTGTGCGCCATCAGGCCCGGGTCCCGCTCCGGGAGCCACCTGACCCACCGGGGAGACCCAGGCTCCGGCGGAGCCTGCGAAGGCAGCGGCAGTCAAACCGGCAGATCCAAGCCCCGGCGGTGGCTGACCCTCCGGGCGGACAGAGGTTCCGGGTGAGCCTTTGAAAGCCGATGAGGTTGAACCAACTCCCAGCCCTGGCGGCGCCTGACCCGCAACAGCAGCAGAGGCTCAGGCTGGGCCTCAGAGGGGAGAGCTAACCAAACTCAGGATCAGGCCCATGATGGAGGCCTGCGGCATCGATGTATTCAAGACTGCCCGACACAACGGCTTTGACATCGACACCCGCAAAGAGACCTTTGGCCGCTGGAACTACTTTGCCCTGGTCTTGATTGAGTGAAGGAAGCCAGGACCGCTGCGGCCCTTGGCAAATAACCTCAGACTAGAATCTTCACGGAACCAGGATACTAAAACCAACCTGCGGGATACGGTCAAATCAAGTCTGATTCTGAACATATGATCTTAATCAGTAAATTCAAAATTCCTTTCCTCGAAAAGAGTTAAGCAGGCATTTACCACTCTCTGATTGTAAAGTATCCCATTGTTCTGCGAGATTTCATCCAGGGCTTTATCTAACCCCAAGGCTGGCCGATAAGGTCGGTGAGAGGTAATCGCCTCCGTTACATCAGCCACTGATAGAACCGCGGCCTCGATAATAATATCTTTCCCTGAAAGGCCTGCAGGATATCCTGACCCGTCGAGCCGTTCATGATGCTGGAGTACAACCTGCGCCACCGGCCACGGAAATTCTATCTCCTTTAATATATCATAAGCTATTTGGGGATGGGTTTTAATGATATTAAATTCATATTCGCTTAATTTACCGGGCTTACATAATATTTCTGCAGGGACCACCGTTTTGCCTATATCATGAAGAAAACCCATGACTCGCAACCCTTCTATTCTACTTGGAGAGAACTCCAACTCCTGAGCAATAGCACAAGCAAGTTGGACAACTCGCCGCTGATGGCCAGCAGTATAAGGGTCTCTCGTCTCTATTATAGAGGATAAGGCCATTACCGTGCCATTCAAAGTCTTTTGCAGCTTCTTTAAAGTATCTTCTATTTCATCCTCGACCTGCAAGCGGTAGGTTATGTCACGGATATTGTTAATCACTCCTTGCACTTTCCCGTTATTTCGCCAAGGGAAGGAATAGACTTCCAGCCACCCCAAAATTTTACCATTGATCCCTTTTAGAGCCATGGTCCCGGAGTGGGGTTTCCCGGTAAGAATCGCACGGTGCGCGGGACAAGGCCGGCAGGGGTAGTCTTGCCCATGATAAGCTTGATAGCATTTTTTCCCTACCAACGGCATGGCATGCGGATACCATTTTTCCATGGAGGGGTTAACCTGGAGAATACTCAGGCTTAAGTCCATGATACTCATGCCATCCTGGATGCTGGCAAAGATGCTGGAGAGAAAGCCCTCATCCTCCCAGGAGATGCCAGCCAGATATTTGGCCCGGGCGGCGCTTTCCAAGGAGATAAGCTTACCCTTTTGGGGGCGCAGTAGTGTGCCATTCATTGCATTTGTCCCATTTCCATCAGTTGTTGGTAAAGCGAGGCTATGACCTGCATTGCCACCATAACTATAGGCATACTTTTCATTCTTACGCCGGAAGCAATTTATTAATGACTATATCCAGTGGATAGGTTGCGGCGCTCCGTTAACTCTCTGAAGATTCCCTGGATAATGGTTTTGTCGCCGTATTCCACTTTACTGGCGACAAAATTGACCGGCACCCTTTGGTCGTCCTTCCTGATGATCCAGCCATTAACCAGATCGCTCTCGCCGGTTTGGACTACTTTTTCCAAGGCGGACCGGCTCCTCTCGAGCTCTTCCTGGGGGAAAACTTGGGTAAGGTTCATAGTTAAAAGTTCCGCTTCGGAAAAGCCTAACAGTCCCTCCATCTTCTTGTTGGCTTCCAAGAAATTCCCCTCGGTATCCAAGAGCAGAATGCCATCACTGACGTTCTCCACCAGACTTCGATATTTCCCTTCAGCTACCCGTAAATCATTGGCATAATGCCGGCGTTCCTCTCTCTCCAGCTTAAACTGCTTGATGACATTATTGAGATTATCCGCTTTTATTCCGAGGCGGTACTCTGTATTTTCCAGAAGCGCTTGGTATTTATATAATATTAATGATGCAGCTAAGTTAACCGCTAAACAAGATGAAATCATTATAGTCATCTCGTAATACCCCGGGGATATGCTGGGAAATAAGAGATGGATTAATAAGCTAAAAGACAAGATAACACTCAAGGTAAATAATGATATCGAAATAAACTGCAGGACTCTATTGCGCTTAATTTGGTTGGAGTTGTTTCCAAATATATTTATAGGCATAAAATTCTTTTCCATCCCGGACTCGTTCTTGAAGAAAGGTCGGTGCTTTCCCATGGGTCTCTCCATTTTAGTGCTTCCCAGTTGCCGCAGGCCGGCAGGGCGAATTGCAGTGCCGCTCTCTATTCCCGGCTGCCGTTAGCGGATTGTTGGATAAGGCCCTCTCTATCTGCTGGATTTGCCGAGGCTCCTGGGGCTTTGAGGATAATATGGGTCATCGGTGGAAAAAGATAAATCAGGGTTTACCTGATATTTGCCTTCGATAATCATGAATTTGAATCAGGGGAATGCAGGGGATTTTAGAAGATGGGGTGATCACGAAGAAGAATAATCGGGATGCCAAAAACCAAAATCTCACCAACCGCTCCAACTGTCCCAAGCCTGCCAAAAACCGGCTGCATATAAAGGCCAAGGTTAAACGATTGGCAGCCGGCCAATGGTTTACCCTGCCCGGACTCAGAGGAGATCCCCAAATCAGCCGCACGGGTCTCCTGGCGACAATCAATTCTTCCCTATCCTGATCCGGAAAATCTTTCCCAGATCCAATCCGGATAAATTTTTAGTGAGGCCAACCAGAGAAAAATGCGGGGCAGGAACCAGAGGGCGGGGAGAGAGGGAGATGGCGGGGGAAGGCTAGAAAAATTAGCCAGCAGTACCAGACATAATCGACCGGGGTATCCCCTGGCTTCCCTAAATTTGTAGGGCGATGGTGGGCATTGCCAGCAAATTATCGGTGATTAGACTGATTGAGTGCCTGGGGCCGGACTCGAACCGGCACAGAGCGAACTCCGAGGGATTTTAAGTCCCTTGCGTCTACCCATTCCGCCACCCAGGCATCCTCCGTCCAATTTATTATATCAGCGGCAAACATTCAAGTTCTTCTGAGGGCTTCCGGGAGCGGGCGGCGGGGAGAAATGGACCCTGGCTCCAGCCAAGTCACAGGCTGGAAGCCTGTGCCACTGTCGCTATTTTGGTGGGCAGCGCCCACCCTACCCGGGCGGAGAGGGCCCACCCGGCCCGAGAAACTGGCCGGCGAGCACCTTGACAAAGGGGGGCGCCTCGGATTAACTAGAGCGGCAAGACCTTGAATTTTTGAGGGTTTCCGGGTGGGTCGCCGGCCGCCGCCGCCGACCCCTGAGGGCCTCGGCGCAGGCGGGAGGCTAGTCGGGGGGCGGGAGGTCCGCCCCCTGCGGGAGCGTGCGAGAGACGCACTAAATGGTGCGCAGTGCGCCCCCTACACGGGGGGCGGCGTCCACCCTACAATGCTGTTTTCCGCCTCTGCTAAGGGGCCTTTGACTTTGATTTTGCCTTTCACAGAAAACGGATAACCGATAACCGCATTTCAGGAGGCGATCATGGGAATCCGGGAACGGATGCTGCCGGCGGGCTGGTATCCCAGCAGCGCCAGCGGCTGCCGGGCGGAAATCGAGCAATTTGTGGCGGGGGTGGCGCCGCTCCCTGCAGGCGCTCAGGTCTTGGGCGGCATTGTGCCCCACGCCGGCTGGTATTTCTCCGGCAAAGCCGCGGCCCGGGTGTTCTACCTCAGCGCGCGGGCGAGCCAGCCCCAGGTGGTGGTGGTGTTCGGAGGCCACCTGGGCGGCGACTCCCCTCCCCTGCTGGTGAGCGACGAGGCCTGGGAGACCCCCCTGGGGACCATCCCCCTGGCCACCGAATTCTACCAGCCTTTAAGGCAGCGCCTCACCCTGGCCGGAGAATACCCCGGGGACAACACCATTGAGGTGCTGCTCCCCATGGTGAAATACTTTTTCCCCAACGCCAAGGTCCTGGCCGTGCGGTCCCCCGCTTCCCCCCAGGCCCTGGAACTGGGGGAGGCGGTGGTGGCGGTGGCCCGGGAGCTGAACCTCTCCCTGTGGGCCGTCGGCTCCACCGACCTGACCCACTACGGCCCCAACTACGGTTGGGCTCCCCGGGGGATCGGTCCCGAGGCGGTGAAATGGGTCAGAGAGGTCAACGATCAGCGCTTCCTCAGTGAGGTTTTGAAGCTGGATGGGGACGGCCTGCTGCGGGCGGCGCAGGAAGACCGGAGCGCCTGCAGCGCCGGGGCGGCTGCCGCCGCGGTGGCCGCCGCCAAAAAACTGGGGGCCCAAAAGGCCGTCCTCCGGGACTACTATACCAGCTACGAGATCATGCCCGGGGACAGTTTCGTGGGCTACGCCGGGATCTTGCTGGAGAGGTGAAATTCAGTTTTCAGTTTTCAGTCTTATAAGGCCTTCGACCAAGTCATCGACCTGGGGTGAAGGTTAAGGTGAGGTGTTGGAGTGCACATGAATGAAGCTCTCCCTTGGCTAATCCTGGCTGCCGCGGTCGTGAACCTGGTCCTGATCGTCATTGTACTGGTCCGGGGGTCAAAGGCTTCCGAGACCGCCGGGAGGGATGTACGCGACGAGTTGCGAGCCAGCCGGGAAGAAGCCCGGAACGCAGGTAGGGAGCTGCGTGAAGAAGTATCCGGCGGCCTGAAATCGACCAACGAGGTCCTGTCCAAGACCTTGGAGGGCATGAGCAAGCTCCAGCACGCCCAGTTGGAAGGCATGACCAAGCATTTGGGGGAACTCACCGAATCAAATCAGCGCGCCCTGGATCGCATCCGCGGCACCTTTGATTC
>CAWEWX010000074.1:0-44079 GCA_963812655.1 uncultured delta proteobacterium
TGGGCGTGCCGCAGCAATAACCGAAGCGAACGCGCCCCTCCGCCGCTACTTGGTTGGCTGGGGGCCAACTTGCGGCGGCGGTTGAGTTTTCGGTGGCCCCTTGTCGAACGGCGGCGGCGCCGGGCACGGAGGCTCAACGCAAATCGGCGCGGGCGGTGGGGGCGGGCAGCACTCCTCGATCTGCCGGCGCAACTTTTCCTCCCGCTCCAGGGTGACCGCCGCGTCCCCATGGGTGGCCGCATACAAGCAGGCGAGCTTACGGTTGGCCGCCTTGATAGCTTCCTGCAACTCCGTCTGGGTATGCGCTTCGTTCCAGATGCCGCAGGTATTCACGGAGATTTGCTGCAGGAGGCAAATCATGGTGTCGTTCTGCTGGTCGTTCTGGAACAAGGCCTGGTTGGTGTATTGCCCCAGAGTGATGAGCTGCTGAAATCCCCAGAGGAGCAATTGCTGCACCTTTTGGACGTCGGCGTCCACTGCCTGGACCGAGGCATTGAGGGTGTCCAGCTTGCCCTCGATGGTGGTCAGATTGGTATTGACCGTGTCCAGCTTGCCCTTGACGTCATCCAGCTTACCACCAATGGCGGAGGTGTTGTTATTGATGGCGTCCAGGATGTCTTGTGCGGATGGCATGGGTATCTCCTCCTTGTAGTTAGTCTCTAAAAGCTTCCACCGGTTAACTCATGTACCCCAAGTATTGATGCCAACCCATTGAAATTCGGCGGGGGCCCGACCAAAGAACCATTGTAGAGGGCCACCTCCTGGATTTCCCCCTTAAAGGGATAAAGACGGTTGGCGGGAGGTCCTGCATTCGGAAACAGGTTGCTGCCCGTACCGATGAAAAAATCGCCCTGCCCGATACTCGAGGCGTCGTTCACGTGAAAGGAAGCGGTGGGGTTTTGCGCGCCCCGCAGGTGTTGGACGTCGAGGGTTTGGTTGGTATCGGGGTAGTAGAGCCATAACTGCAAGTTGCTTCCGTCGAACGTGAGCGCGAGATAAGTCAATCTGAGTTGGGTTGGATTAGTACTTCCATTAGCGATCGCTACTCTATTGAATGGGGAGCCAACGAGTTGGGGGCCGGCGCCCATCCAGACTTGCCAGTAAGGGCCATCAGGAAAGGGGCCCGGGGTGGTCGGTCCCAGATAGAGGCCCCAGCCGGTTAGCTTCGGTCCCAACCCTGGTGGTCCGGTGGATTCCGCTAAACAGTAAAAAAACCCGTCGTTTTGTATGGAGGGATCGGGAGAAACCCATGCTTCGAAAGAGAACTGCGGAGGGTTGAGTATGGGGTCAAACGGCACCTGCACGAAGCCCCCATCAGTTTTGATGCACGGACTGGTTGGATAGTTTGAGAGAAGCCCGGGTGTTACTCCGAGGGTGATCACCCCGGTGGTTGGGGGCGAGTAGCGATTGTTGTCCGGCGTCGCGGTGGCAGGTAAAACCGAGTAGTCACCGTTATGCCCTCCAACCTGGTCGATGGCCGCGCCTCCATGGCTGGGCACCGGCGTCGAGGACGGTTCCTCGAGCCGCCAGTAGGCGAGGAGACCAGGTGTCGACTTGATCGCGGTCGGGTAGTCTGGAGTGGAGAGTAACCCCATTTCATCCAGCCCGCAGCCGACAAAACCGAACAATAGCAAGGTGACCAGCAAGGCCAGAGCACCGAGGAACAAAAATACGACAATCATTCGAGGCCTCCTTCTGGTTGCACTCATGCGGACTCGCCTGGCTGCCCCCCAGCGCAGTCACGCGATGGCCCACCGGCTTAAAGCTGGCGGGGCCACATGAGCAAAAAACTCGTTATAGACGCGGCCAACACGGCAACCGAGATGATTCGGTGCAGTTTTAGAGGTCCAACGGTGTCGATCTCCTCCCGGGCCGACTCCAGCCACCATCGCCCCAGGGAGTAGGCCGCCAGGGTATAAAGGAACCGCGCCCCAGCGAACGGGAGCCGGTTCCGGAGCCCTACCCAGCCAAGCAAGATCATGGCGGCCAAACCGGCCTCCAGAAGCTGGGCCGGCACACGGCGGCGCCAGATTCCCCTGAAATCGGGAAGATACATAGCCAGGGGTCCAGTGGCCGGCCGCCCGGCACAGCAGCCATTCAAGAGACAGCCCACCTTGGTGAAGATCATCCCCGTCAGCATGGTGACGCTGGCCGCATCCCAGAAGGCTCCCAGCGGGAGCCTCATGACCCTGAGTAAGGGCAAAGAAACCAGAAAAGACAGCACCAGGCCCCCATACAAGGAAGCCCCACCGTCGGCGCGCCGCCAGATCCGGAGAGGCTCGCGGAGGAAAAAGCGCCAGTGGGACAAGATGAAAAGCAGCCTGGCGCCCACCAGCGCCAAGGGAAACAGCAGCAGCATCGCCACGTATACCTGGGCAGGATTCAGATCATGCAGAGTGGCACTGTAGGTTCCGGCAATCACGCCTGCGAAGATGCCGAGGTAGAGCATAACGGGATACGCATAAAGCTTAATCCCGCGCCATTCGTAGAGAATTCTCCGCAAATGATCTCCTCCGTCGCCGGGTCTCGGGGCCGGCGACTTCCAGGACGATCGATGCATCCTCAGTTAAATTAATTTGATATTTAATTAATGATCCAAAATGAGAATTCATATTAGGGAATCCCTTAATTTGGGGTACACGAAAAGACCATTTTATTATGGTCAAAAAGACCATTGGTTATCGTTCCTTAAGGTCCATCAGGGTAGAAACAAAAATGTCATCTCGAGTGCCCTGGTTTAAATGGGAAAGCGCTGCCATCCTAGGGATTATGCGGCAACAAAGTCCAAGCATAAAGGACTTGGCCGCTGCCCGGATGTTTACCCGTACGAGTGAACGCGGCACTGGAGGCCGCCATGAAAAACTTTAGGAAGGGTAGGGGGTAAGGATTGAATTTTCCCTGCTATAATGAGCATAACATCACCCAAGAAGCCGGGTGGCGAAGTGCGGAGATCTAGCAGTGAGTTTGCGGCGGCGGGTGATTTTTGTTGCATAGATATTATGAGAGCTTAATGGCGCCTATCTTTTGTCGTAGGGCGGGAAAGCGAAGCGCATCCCGCCTTCAGTAGTCGTAGGGCCGGAAAGTGAGACACATCCCGCCTTGGGCAATTGGGTTAGGCCTAACTTATGCCGCCATATGTTGGCGCCTTTGTGGAACGAGGCCATTTATAACCTTGAATGGGCGGGAATTGGCGGCAGATGAGAACGTTCGAAGTCTGGAGATAGAATAATACTAAATGGCGGGATGCGCTTCGCTTTCCCGCCCTACGGGCGCTACCGCGGCCGCTGTCCGATCCTCAGGCGGTGGTTATGGAAGTCGGAGTTTGTGGTTAACTAGGAGGCAGTTAAGGAAAGGTTTGATCCCGGGAAAGAAAAGCGCTGGTCCTGATTTCAGCCTCCCAATCTCGGACGCTCCGGGATCCTTTCTTCACAATACCGGCACAAGAGGGACACCGGCACGGCCGGGTCCTTCTGGTTGAGGCGCGCCTGGATCATGGGGGGCTTGTTCCAAAGGTCCGGCTGCTTCAAGAGGTTACCCCAGCAGCGTTTGTCCGACTTGACGAAACAGGGCCCGATGAACCCGTCGCCGTCTATGGCCACCAGCCGAAAGGGATGGTCACATTGCCGCCGGTCATTCTGCAGGGGGAGACGGGGCAAAAAGACGGGAATCTGAAAGCGCTGCCGCCGCAAGCCCTCCAGGAACTCCTGCACTTCCGGATCATCGGCCCTGAGAGATTTTGACTCCGGGATGCCCGGAATGTCATGGAATCGCAGGTTTCTCAGCTTCACTTCGTCCACCCCCATCTTCTCACTCAACCGGATGAAGTCTGGAACTTGGTGCAGGTTGTCCTTGGAGCAGACGAAGCTGGTGCGGAGGCGGCGCGGATGCCCCCCCGTACGGCGCCGCCGCGCCAGTTCGGCGACCCCCTGGACAGTGGCATCAAACAGCGCACAGTCGGCGCCGGTCACCTGGGCAAAACTTGCCGCGTCCGTCCCGTAAAAGCTGACGTTGAGGATCTCCACCGGGGCCTTGAGCATGGCTTCCATCTTCCCGGGCAACAGGGTGCCGTTGGTGGAAATTTGGACCTTCAGGCGCCGGGCGTGCGCCAGGTGAATCATCTCGAAAATCCGGGGGTGAGCCAGGGGCTCGCCCCCGCTCAGCACCACTACGATGGCCCGGAGGTAAGTATCCAGGATTTGACCGAATAATTCCAGGGTCATATCCCGGAAGCTTCTCGAACTCGGAATAGGGCATTGGGGATTGCGAAAGCAACACATGTAACAGTGAAGATTGCACCGAGCCGTAATTAGCAGCACCAGCCAGTTGGGGTCATATGGCAGACGGGTCGCAGGAAAGCCCCGCAGGGCATGGTAGGCGAAGCGCAGGGTATTGGCGATCTGCCCCATGCGGTGATCGCGGCACAGGATAGCCGCCTTTTTGAAATTAGTTAAATTAATTAACGGATGCACCATACCAGCCTTCTCCATTTTCACCCGAGATTATGCGGCCGCCTTTAGCCAAATTATCTTGTGGGAGGCAGGATAGCACAAGTCCAAAAGCAAAACTAATATACCCAGAACTTTGGGAATGCCGCACCCTCAAAAAGCAGGATCTTCACTACAGTGGGGCTCAAGGCCCCCAGACCAGCACCGCCCGATAATAGTGCGCCAGGTGAAAAGCCGAGGGCGCAAGCACATACCACCTGCGGGCATTATAAGAAATCCTTGGCTTTGGCGGGTTGATTATGCATTAAGGATAGCTTAGCCGGAATAACGGATAACTTGCCAGGTCAGAAACTTATCGGATTGCTTGGGAAAATTTTGATATACTTTGCATATCCGCATCGGTACGATGCAATTAAATCAGGAGGTGGAGCATGAAAGTGGCCAAGGCAATTGACCTTTACCTGTCATAGCAGTTATAGCGTTTTCCTTCTTTGAGCATTCGCGCTGCCGATGCCGTTCTTTGTGATGGTGGTCTTCTGGCTCACCATCATCTTTACCAGCCAAGGCCTATTCTCCCTCCGCAACGCCATGGTAATTACCGTTTTGCTCGTCTGCGCCTTGTCGACCGCGGTCTCACACTTTCTGATCCTGGAGTTGGATACGCTTCGTCTCAGTGGATCATATCCACAATTCTTCTATAAGCAATGAGTTTGGCAAATTAGTGCCCTTCAACTTTTATCTGCTAACCAAAGATTTGCTATGGCCGCGGCGGCTTCAGACAGCCCGGAAAATTTTATGATATAGGAATCTTCTGACTCTCCCCCACTTACCACCTTGGCGTCAATCAGGAGACCTGGCCCCGCCGGACCAGGGATCTCTATTTGCAAGGCGGCAAAGGTCTCCAGAGGCAGATCAGTCTCCAGTTCTGCACCGATAGACGACAACTGGACCAGTCTCCCCTCATATGACGCCGGGCTGATTTGTTTGCCGGTTATGAGACGGACCAAAACCGGCAACGGGGCGGCAAGCCGGATGAGGCCCGGGACCGTGGGCGGTAGGGACTTATCCTTTTCCTGGGCAACGCCCCGCACCTCCCAGAGGCGGATGGCGCCTTCCACTCCCTTGGCATAAGCTGACAGCGGTCCGGCGAGTTCAAACTGGGGAGCGACGGCCTGATAGGTGGACTCGGAGATGAGCACTTGTCCCCCCACGGTGAACGATTCCAAGCGGGATGCCAGGTTAACGGCGTGCCCCACTACGCCATACTTGATCCGCTGCATCGACCCCATGTTGCCGACCACGCAGGTACCAGTATTGATGCCGATGCCCATCTCCAGGGACAGGAGTCCCTGGGCCTCGTTTTGCCCATTTAAGCGCTGCCGGGCGAGTTGCATTTCCACCGCGCAACTTACGGCTTTCCGGGCATGCCCGGCGTCGGCCAGGAGGGCGCCAAAGACCGCAAAGAGACTGTCTCCCAGGAAGTCCACCACAAAGCCGTCGTGGGTGTTGATAATTCCCACCATAGCATCGAAATGGGCATTGAGGAGGTGCACTACTGTTTCCGGGCTAGTCTTTTCAGAAAACCCTGTGAAGCTTCTGAGATCACCAAAAAGGAGGGTCACCTCCCGCCGCTCGCCCCCGAGCATAGCCTCTTGGCCCCTGACCACCACTTCCCGAACGATCTCCTGGGGAGCAAAACGGGTGAAGGACTTGAAGGCTTACCCGCATCCGGCCTACCGCTTCCTGGAGGAGTTGGATTTCCTTGATGTGAGAGCTGGTCTTCCGGGCCTCATCCAGACGGAAATCCTTGATCTTCTCCGTTTCTTGCGTCAACAGGAGGATCGGGCGGGAAATGCTTCGGGACACCCTGGAAGCGAGGAGAATGGCCAGGCCCAGAATGGCCAGGCTGACCACCAGGGCCACCTTATTCGCCTGCTTGAGGTCCCCGGTAAAATCATCCTTCGGTGCAAGCATCCCCACCTTCCAGGGTTTTTCGAAGGCAGGGGGGAAAGGGGTGAAGGAGGCCACATAGCGTTGGCCGCCGCTCTCCAGGGAAAATCTGCGCTCTCCGGTCTTTTGGTATTTCTTGTAGGCGGCGGTGACACTGGCCACGGCCAAGTCTTCCACGAACACTGTACGCAGGATTCCGTCATCCCCGGTCCGGTCCACCGTGCGGCCCGCCTCGGGGTAGGCCACGACCTCCCCTTTGTCGTCAAAGATGAAAGCGACGCCTTGTTTGCCGATTTTCAGGGTTTTCAAGAAGGCGGACAAGGCGTCTATCCCGATATCCATTCCCAAAACGCCCAGGAATTTGCCGTCTTGATCCACTATCGGGGTGGCACAGGTAATGCCCGGCTTCTGCCCGGTATGAAAAATGTAGATGTCGGTCCAAAAAGTTTTTTTGGAATCTTTGGCTCCGAGATACCAGGGGCGGCGGCGGGGGTCAAATGATTCCAACTTCATTGTTTCAGTTTTAATGGCCCTCAAGGAGTGATCCCGATATATCCACCGAGTCTTGGGCGGCGCCCCCGTACGCTCAAGAATCTTTGTGGAAAAGGTGCCGCCCGGCTCCCTTTTAGAGAAGATAAAATTCCCCTGGTCGTCAGCGATGTACACCATCTCTATATGGTGATTGGAAATGAGAGGTTCTAGGGTATATCGTTCCAGTCTGTCGTTGTTCAGCAAGGAACGAAGCGTCTCTGGCGACGCCAGGCGGGCGCTCATCTTTTCCATAATGCTGGCCTGCATGAGGAAATTATTAGTTTCCATCATAACCTGAGCGGTTGCCAGATCCATCAAATCTTGGGATGACTCCAAGACGATCTGAGAAGTGGTATGGTAATAGTAAATAATGGTGATGGTAAGCGCGATAATGAGTACGCTGCCGAATGCTGTAAGAATGTGGATTCGTAAGCTTCTGTTCTTCAAGAAGGCCATTTTTTTCTTTCTGGACGTCTATGTCTGCTGGAATGCTGGCATTGCTCAATGCCGATGCCGGAGAGGTCTATCTAACCTTGGGATATAGAACTCTTCCGTGCGCAGCCCCGGCTACTCGAAGATCGGCCTTTTGACCAGGTTGGGCAGCACCGGTTTGAAGGTGAAGCGGATCTTGAAACGTTGGCCGAAATCTCGTCCGCGTTATACTTGAAATTTTGTTCTACGTTTAGGAGATAATCATCGCAAAAGGAGTAACAAGGTTTAACCTGAATATTTAGTCCAACGCAGCTCATGGCGCCTTTTCCCGGGGGCGTAAGTGCATGGATGATATCTTGCCAGGAGCGAAAATTATCGGCCCAGAGGTAGAAGTTCCAGATATGGAATGGATAGGGGAAGTTTTTAATTCCCTGATAAGTCCAGAATCATAGCAGATAGGTTGAATTTTCAATAAGTTGAAAAGTATAAGATCATAGCAGTCATTTGCAGCCCTAGTCGCAGGCTTGTCTTTCTAGCTAAGCTGGGTAATAATCGCCAATAATCCCCTAGAGATTTCGAGGTGGCCTTCGACTTCCCTAGCCCCCGCAGCCAGGAAAGGGGCCAGCAGTAATTAGACCCGCCTGGTGGCAGCCTGAATAACGGATGAACGGTATGGTTTTTTTCAGGTTTTTTGGTTTTCAAGTAGCAGTCAAGGCCAAAGATGAAGCGGTCCTTGAGGATCTCTACCGGGATTTCTCTTACTTTCGGGCCCCTTCCGGGCGGTCCCAGTTGCTGGTGGAGTTGTTCCCACACCGGTTTCCGGGCCCAGAGCTGCCCCCCCTGAAAGCCACCCTCCAGACGCCCCGCAACCTGGTCTTCCGGGGCAGGGAGGAGTCCTATCTGGATTATTTCGGTCGCGGCCTGGCCATCCACCGCCCCCATGAAGGGAAGTTGCAGGTCTACTGCGAAGACCGGGATCTGGCCCACGAAATCGCGTTTCTCACCATTCTCTCCCGAGTAGGCCGGCATCTGGACGCGGCGGGGTTGCACCGGGTGCATGCCCTGGGGGTGGAGGTGGGGGGGCAAGCGGTTCTTATCCTGCTTCCCATGGGCGGGGGGAAAACTACCCTCGCCCTTAAGCTGCTCAGCTCTGAGGGGGTAAAGCTCCTTTCCGAGGATTCGCCCGTAATCTCTCGCCGGGGTGAGGTCTTCCCGTTTCCCCTGCGTATCGGCGTGCGCGTCGGCGGCGAGCCTCCGGGGATTCCCGCCAGGTTTTTGCGCACCGTGAGGCGCATGGAATTCGGACCCAAGACGCTTATCGACATCGACTACTTCCGGGATAAGATTGCCCGCCCATGCCCGGCGGGAGCCATCCTTCTGGGGGAGCGCTGGCTGTCCGGCCCCTCAAGCATCTGCCCGGAACCCCGTGGCCGGGCCCTTAAAGGGTTTATCCATAACAGCGTAGTAGGGCTGGGTCTCTACCAGGGGGTGGAGTTCCTGTTGGCCAGCAGCCCATGGGAACTTCTGGGCAAGGCGGGACTGGCCTGGTCCCGGTTACGCAATAGCCTCCAAGTCATGAGGCGCTCCCAGGTCTACCGTTTCGCCATGGGGCCGGACTCCGAAGAAACCTTCAGCGTGCTGCGGCAATTCTTGCAAGAGTTTTCGGAACGAGAGCGGCAACGGCCATGACTCCACGTCTCAGGGACCTTACCAGCGGGGCCCGGGCCCTTCTGGGCATCCTCAGCTCCAGGCGGATGTTTTCCGGCCCACGGTCCGTAGCCTTGGCCATTTCCGACGTCTGCAATACCCATTGCCTCATGTGCTGGACCCACTCCCCCCTGGTGCGCAGCTCCCAGGAGCCGCGGAATACCGAGAAGAGCAGAAACGGGCCGGGTCCTCCGGTGTATATGGATTTAGCGGTTTTCGAAACCATTATCCGGGAAAGTCGCGAGATGGGGACCTTCCGGATCGTACTCTGCGGCCACGGCGACCCTGGGCTCCATCCCCACTTTGACCGGATTCTCCAGCTCCTGGAGAATCTAGATATGGAGCCTTACGTGCTCACCAATGGCCTTAGCGTGGACGAATCCCGGGCCCGGGTCTGGGCGGCCACCCGGGCCCATTTCCGCTTTAGCCTGCACGCCGGCGACCCTGACACCTGGCTTCGGGTCCATCCCACCTCTACAGCAGGACAGTACGATCGTCTCATGGGAGTCATCCGGACCCTCTGTGCCGCAGGCAGGCCGGGGGTCTCCACTATGCACGTTCTCCACCGGGCCAACTTCCGCAACTTGCAGGCGATGGTGGAACAAGCCCGCTTCCTGGGAGTGAAGCAGGTCCTTTTCCGGCCGGTTAGGGCCGAGGGTGAGCTGGCCCAGTTGGTTCTAAACGCGGCAGAAGAAGTCCAGCTACGCCTGGAGATGCAGCGCGGCCTCAAGCTGAGCGCCAGATACGGCATTCGCACCAACCTGGAAGAGTACCTGGCCAATAACCTGCACATCCGCGCCGGCATACTCCAGACCTGGTCCCTTTACCGGAAAATGCCCTGCTACCTCGGCTGGCTTTACGCCGAGTTCGACCGGGACGGAACCATGAGGCCCTGCATCAATTCAGAAATCGCCATGGGCAAGGCCGGGGAGACGCGGCTCCTGGATATGTGGCATTCGCCCCGCTACTGGTCTTTCCGCCGGGAAAGCCGCAGCCTGCCTGCGAGAGACGAGCCGGTTACCGGATGTCAATGTCGGGCCTGCCTGATGAGCAAATACAACGCTAACGTCTATAACCTGCTGCACCTCAAGTCCTTGAGATTCCGGGAGGGCTGAGCCTGGCCCTGCCGCAGCCGGATGCCAGGCCGGGACGGGCCGGAGTGCCAGGCGCTGCCGTCCCGTCAAGACGGCCAGCCCACGGGAGAACACTTTGCCCTTTATTTTCTGGGGATTGCTCAGCTTGCTCTGCCTACCCCTGGGGTGGTTCCTCCTGAATCGCGCTCTCAGTCCCTGGCGGGCCCTGCGCCTGCAAAAGACCGCGCTCCCGGAAGGGCCTCGCCGGGATTTTGCGGGGCGTCTCAGGATCGGGGCTTACAATATCGCCCACGGGCGTGGTGCGTTCAGCAGCCGCTGGAGATCTCTCAGGAAAGAGACTATCCTGGAGCAAGTAAAAAAGATCGCGCAATTGCTACGCGACACCAACCTGGACCTCGTGGTTCTGAATGAAGTGGATTTTGATTCAGTGTGGTGCGGCCACATAAATCAGGCCGAGCTCATCGCCCGGGAGGCCGGGTTTTTCTTTTGGGCCGAACAGCGCAATATTGACCTGGCCCTGCCTTTTGCCCGAATTCGTTACGGCAACGTCATTCTCAGCCGCTATCCCATCCTAACGGCGCGGCGGCTGCCTTTTGCCGGCCATCATGTCCTGGAGACCATCTTCTTGGGGAAAAAACAGGGCCTGCTTTGCACCCTTGAGCTCTCCGCAGCGCACCGCCTCCGGGTGCTGGCGGTGCACCTGGAACATCGGCAGGAGGCCCGGCGGCTTCGGAGCGCACAAATGATGGAGGCAGTCCGCTTAGCCTCGGCTGTGCCGCTCATCGCCGCGGGTGATTTCAATTCCACCCCCACGACCTTTCCCCGGGCCACCCCCGATGACCAAGGACGGACGGCACTATCATGGTTGCTGGCCCGGGGAGCTTATCAGACTTTGCCCACCGCAATGCCGGGCCGGGACGATATGACCTATTGGTCCATCCAGCCCAGCCGGGTCATCGACTGGATTTTAGTCCCCGCGGGCTGGAAGATTCTCTCCAAAGAGGTGATGGGCGGGGAGTTGTCGGATCACCGGGCAGTGGTCATGGAAGTGGAGGTTGGAAAGGAGATTGCAGGCCGCAACTCCGGGTAATAAGGCGCGCCGGGCTTTCTGGCGCGGCGGTTCCAGGTTCATCCTCCCACCTGGGGCCGCTCGGAAATCCTGAGTTCACAGTACCGGCAAGGGGGGGGCAAAGGCCGGGCGGGGTCCAGCCAGACCTGGCGGATCCGGGTCATGGCGGACTGGTTCCAGAGGTCCGGTTGCCGGAAGAAGTTATCATAGCGGGAGGCGGTCACCACGCAACAGGGCGAGACGAATCCGTCGCCATCAATGGTGAGCCACTTAAAGGGTATGAAGCATCGCCGCCGGTCATCATGCTGGTAAAGGCGGGGCAGGAAGACGGGCAGGCGAAAGCGCTGTCGGCTGAGTTTGGCTATAAAATCCTGCACTTCCGGGTCATGCGCATAGAGCGCTTGGGCCGGCTTGCAGCCCGGTAAGCCGTAGAAGTAAAGATTCTTTAGCTTCACCTGGTCCACCCCCAGCTCCTCGCTCAGGTGTATAAAGTCAAGCACGCGGTCCAGGTTGTCCTTGGTGCAAATGAAGCTGGTGCGCAGCAGACGGGGATAGCCACCCGGGCGTCGCCGCCGGGCCAACTGCTCCACCCCTCTAAGGACTTCCTCAAACAGGGAGCCGTCGGTCCCGGTCATCCGGGAGAAATTCCGGGAATCGGTGCCATAAACGCTGATGTTGAGGTGCTCAACTGGGGCTCGCAGCAAGGCGTCCACCTGGCCGGACAGCAGGGTGCCGTTAGTGACCAAGTGAACTTTAAGGCGCCGTTGATGGGCCAGGTTAATCATGTCCACTATCTGGGGGTGTCCCAGTGGCTCCCCCCCGCTGAGGGACACGGCCATGGAACGGGGAAAGGCGTCCAATATCCGGCGGAAGAGCTCCAGGGTCATGTCCCGGAAGGGGTCCAGCCCTTGAAGCCTCATAGGTTTCAGAAAATTGCACTGGCGGCATTTGAGGTTGCAGCGGGCCGTAACTCGACAAATCAGCCACGGGGGGTCATAGGGGAGCTGCGTGGTGGGGAAGCTCCGGGCGGCATGGTAGCTGAAACGCAGGGTATTGAAAATTTGCCCTGGATGATGATCCTTGACCAGCATGGCCAGTTTCTTGAAGTTATCCAGATTAAACACCGGATGCGTCAAGTTAAAGCTCCTCTAGTTAACCGGGCCAGGAAAGTTGACTTTGGGGCCCTAATCACCTGGTCTGCGCGCCACTTGACTCAGGTCCTCGGTTCATCATCCCGCGATCCCGGGGCTCAATCCACAGTGGCGCTAAAGTACAACATTTTTTGCGTCAGGCCCCCGATAAAGGCGCTGATGAACAGGGCCAGGTCCGCCACGTAGCGGATGCCGGTGAACGCGGCCCCCAGAGACAGCCCCCAACGCCTCAGGTCCGGCCAGGCGTAAGCAACGGCCAGAGCCGCGCTGAGCCCCAGCCCCACCTGGGCCACAGTAGTCCATCCCAACAGCCAGGATATCACCGTACCCAGCAGGGCCAGGTGGAGCAGCAAGAACTTGGTGAGAAAGAGCACTACCCCCAGGGAGGATTTCCGATACAGCAGGCAGAGGTAGCGTTCGCCCAGCACCGGCCTCAAGAGGCGCAGGTAGATCTCCACGGCCCGGTCGTTGTGTTTGGCGAATACATAAGGGTGGTAGCGCCCGTAGCCGTACCACTTGCGGAACAGACCCCTAAAATCGTCAGGGTTCCGGTGGGACACGATGGCGTCGCGGCGGGTATACAGTTCCCAGCCAGCTCCCGACAGGCGGGCGCAGATGTCACAATCTTCACCGGTGAGGCATTGGGGGTCGAAGCCGCCGATCTCCTCCAGGGCCTGGCGCCGAAAGGCCACGTTGGCACAGGGGAAAAAGGGGGCCGCGGTGGGGTGGCGACCCTTGTACAGATACCCTTCTTCTTTGAGGTCGCTTAAAATCTGGATGATCATGTGGTCTTCGCTCCTGGGGCCGTGGCCTGATCCATCCGGGAACTGTAAAAGCGCGCCACCAACCCGGACTGGCCCTCCAGCGGCAGGACACTGCCTCCCACCGCGCCGATATAGGGGTCCTTCAAGAACGGCAGTTCCAACTCTTTCAGCCAGCGCTCCCCGGCCACACAGTCATCGTCCATTACCGCCACCAAGTCACCGGCGCAATGTTTGAGGCCAGTATTCCGGGCGTAGGGAATGCCCACAGTCTCCTCTCTGACCAGGGTCAAAGGCAACTGCTGGGCGAAGGAGCGGGCCAGCCTGGAGGTGCCGTCGCTGGAGGCATTGTCCACCACCACTACTTGGTCCGGGGGGCGCTCCTGGTTCACCAGGGACTTGAGGGCCAGGCCCAACAGAGACTCCCGGTTCCTGGTCACGATCATCACGGAGATGGTCAACTCCGTCCTCACAGGGGGTAGGGGCAGCGGGCCGCCCTCTCCGGAGGGGAACAGCAGGTCCTCCAGGTGCACTGCGTACTGCCCGGCCCAGCAGATATAGCGCAGGGCCTCAGCAGCCTCACCTTTCACCCCCCTGAGGTACTCCCGGTGGATCTGCTTTAAGGCCGGCGCCACCTCGGGCGTTAGGGCGCTGAGCGACTCAAGTACCTGCCCGCTAGATACCGGAACCTCCGTGACCTCAAGACCGGGTCGACGCGCCTGGGCCACCAGCACTGCGGCTCTGGCCGCCTCCCAGAACAGGGCGAAAAAACTCGGAATGGGAAGACGAAAGGCCTCCGGTTGGCGAAAGAGCTGGAGTAGGGTGCGGGTTCGATGCGCGAGGGCGTCGGCCCGGGGGAAAACATGGTCCACCTCCACGGCCCCCGCCAGTTCCAGGCTTCCCTCGAGGCGAGTGGTGGAGTGTAAACCCGCGAAGAACTCCGGGTCATAACCAGGGGCCTTGATGGTCCGGCCCTGGAAGGGTCTCAGGGCCAGCGCCACTTCCAGGTCGCAAAAATAGGTATTCAGCTGGGGGCGAAAGCGGTCCAGGGCCAAGTTGAAGGCGCGCAGCTCGTCCGCGGGCGGCAGCCACTGGCCGATCAAAACCAGGTCCAGGGCGTCCATGGTGGCGCCGGCCAGGGCCCCGGGGTCCAGCCCCGAGACCGCCACGGCCTCAAAACTCAGTCGGGGCAGTAATACGGCGCGCTCCACACCCTTAAGGGCCGCACAAGCCTGGCTGATTTCCTTCACCGCGCCCCGGGGCAAGAAGATCTCCAGGGTTTCGGGGGACAACGGGGGAATACGTAACCGCAGCCGGGCTGACCCCCCCGGGGGCCCGGCCCTCAGGGCCCGGCGCGCCAGGCCCAGATAGGCCCGGAGCAGCGGGTCCGCGGCCACGGGCGCAGGGGAAAGTAAGTCATGGCGGCAGCGGCCCGCTTCTTCGAGGTCCTGGCTTAACTCGGGATACTCCCGGCAGGCCCGAGCCCACGCAGCTTCCCGGGAAAGGGCCGGGTCTTCCCCCTGGGCCACCAGGGCGGCCCGGGCGGCGTCCGCCACCGCCTTATAGGACACGTAACGCCTGAGGTAGGGAGGGGGTAAGGCGTCGGGGTTCAACTCCTGGGCCAGGTAAAACCAGGCGGGATGCAACTCTTCCAAGGCCAGCCCACGCTCTTCCCCGGGAACCGGGGAGGGCAGGTCTTTAAACAGGTCCTCACCGTATAACCGCCGCCACTCAAGGCGCCCCTGAAGGAAACGGTTGCGGTAAAAGAGGCTATGTTCATAGAGTTCCCGGAATTGCCTGGGATGATAGAGCCAGAGCTCCCCCGGGGGCAGCATGGGGATGACCCGCCTCAGAAGCTCATATTGGTAGCGGACCCGTTCAGCCACCAGATGGTGTTGCTCATCATCCACCAGGACCATGAGGTCCAGGTCGCTCAAACCGTAAAAGGGCTGCCCCCCGGCCAGACCCCGGCGCAGGTAGATGGCGCGTACCCCCCTGATCCTCTGTAAGCGGCGCACACACAGGTCAATTGCCAGCTTATAGAGCCCTCGGTAAACGGAGGTGAAAGGCCAAAATTGAGTGCGCACTGCCAGGCGCTGCAGTGACCGCTTCAGGCGAGATTCTTTCATGTTGTGGCCGGTTTTCTTGTCCGGCTGCCAAGGTTGAAACTGCCCAGCCGGAATTTTTTCCCAAAATATAATAAACTGTCCAGGCTTGCAAGCAGGGCATCTCCTCCCACTTATAAAGATGACCAACCACCTCCGGGAGCAAAGCTGCCTCAGTCCGTAGGCAATATTCCGCCATACCTCAGCCAATATAAATCGCCATAAACCTTAAAAGATAACGGGGGGCCAAAATTCGCCGCCGCCCATTGAAGGATCTCCTGCCTGGTAGCCAGCAATCCCCGAGGTATCCTGTTATGGGACCTGAAGTGCAGCAGCAACTGGAGGGTGGCGGTTTTGGGCATCTGTTCCTTTAAGTCCACGATTAAATGGCGGTAAGGGGTCAGGTCTCTCATCATGGGGATATCCTGGCGAATAATCAAAAATACATTGGTAAGGGGCGTGGTTTTATGGGCTTCGATTTTCCGGCGAATTTCCGCGGCCACCTGTTCTCGACTTCCTCCCCGGGTCGCTTCAATGATGGATTCGTGGGGCAGGCCCGGAAAATAATACTGCACCAGTCCCCGGCAAAAACTCGGGTATACTAGCGCCAGGTCTTGGGGGCGCCACTGGTCGGCCAGGATTTTCGCCACGTCGCCCCATTGCTCCTGGGATTCCCAGGCCGTGCGGGTGACCCAGGTGGTGGCCAGGGCCAAACTCAGCAAGACAATGATCACCGTATAGACGGTTTTCAGGGCCGGGCGTTTGAGGGTGGCGGTGTGCAGCCCCACAAATCCCGCCAGGGGCACCACTCCCGGCAACAAGGTGCGGTCCCAGACAATGGGCAGGACCGCTACGGAGTAAACCAGCAACTCCCCCCAGTAAGTAAGGGCCGCTAAAAGAAAGGGCAGGGTGCGGCGCCACTGCCCCCACACCAAGAAAATCAAGGCCATAATCAGGCAAAGCAACATCGCCAAATAGCTCAGATAAACTCTCAGAGCGGAATTTACTCCTTTAATGAGGCTCAGGGGCCAAGCCTCGGCTGAGGCATCCTGGACATGCCCGACTATGGACCATAACATCTCAAGATTAACCGGAGGCATCCACCAATCTTGGAGGGGACTGAGGGACAGAAAAAAATATTTAAAGTAAATGAACAGCGCCGCAGGGATAGCAATGGTCAGGAACGCTTTGCCTAACTCGATTCTCTTCCAATCCGGGTTCAGGGTCACTATAAATACCCAGACCGGAATGATCAGCATTACTCCCACCATATGGGTTAAGACCGCGACAGCCAGACTGACGGTGAGACCCAGGTAACCGGTGAGTTTTTGGGGCTCGGCCTTGAGCCGGGAGGCAAAATAAAAAGCCAGGGCCGTGGCGCTTAACAACAGAGCATAACCCCGGATTTCCTGAGAAAACCGCAGCACCACGGGCAGGGTGGCCAGGATGATTCCCGTGAGGATGCTGCTCAGATAAGAATACCTTTTCATCCACACCATGGCGATGACCACCAGTCCCACCCCGAAAACCACGGAAAACAGACGAAGGGTCACCTCCCCCTGGCCCAAATACGACCAGGCTCTCAGGAGCACAAAATACAAAGGGGGCCAGATGTCTACTCTAATTTTTTGGAACATGGAGGTGAGGTCTTTCGAGAGGACCCATTCAAGGGTAACAAATTCATCGAGCCAGATCCCCTTGTTAAGGCCCAGCAGGCGCAGGCCCAGAGCCAGGCAGGAGATGCCCACCAGGACATAAGGGTAAAGTTTGGCCTCCTTCCCCCCGGGGCCGCTAGCGGTGGCGGGGCTCACTAACTTTGCAGGCCGGTGGCGCATGGGGAAATCTCCTTTCGCAGGTCTCATTATGCCTCAGAGCACCGGGCAAAGACACGAAAAATGATAGCCACCCGGGGCCAGGTTTAAGCGAGACGGCCGCAGCGGAAAGGAGAGCTTATCAGGACGCGGCCCCGGGCCGTGAAAAGTTAGGCTTTGCCCCGGCCCCGGCTCTTGACAGACTCCCCGATACGTGACATCCTGACCAAAATCCTCAAAACCGGCTGAGAATAAGAGATCGGCCGGCCCTAACATCATGGACCATTTCCCGGTAGTCATCATAGGAGCAGGACCGGCCGGCCTGACGGCAGCCTACGAACTGGCTAGCCTGGGCCTTAAGCCTCTCCTGCTGGAGAAGAGCGGCAAGGTCGGGGGACTGGCGCGCACCGAAATCTACCAGGGCTATCGCTTCGATATCGGCGGGCATCGCTTCTTCACCAAGAGCAGAAAGGTGCAGAAACTCTGGGAGACCATCCTGGGGGAGGACTTCCTGGAGGTGCCCGTCTTTCCCGCATCTATTATAAAAACCGCTTCTTCCATTATCCCCTGGAATTCCTTGATACGCTTACCAAACTGGGTCTATGGGAAAGCAGCTTGATCCTTTTAAGCTATGTTAAAGCCCGGATCTCGCCGTCAATCCCGGAGGAAAACTTTGGGCAATGGGTGAGCAACCGTTTTGGCCGGCGTCTCTTTGAAACCTTTTTTCAGCACTATACTGAGAAGGTCTGGGGCATCTCCTGTCAGGAGATCGGGGCGGAATGGGCCGCCCAGCGCATTGGCGGGCTGTCCTTGATGAGGGCATTGGCCCATGCCCTCTGGAGGAATGATAACGGCGGCAAAACCTTAATAAAAAAATTCCGTTACCCTGTTTACGGGTCTGGGCAGATGTGGGAGCGCTTGCAACAAAACGTGCAAAATTTAGGAGGGCAAATACAGCTTAACAGCAAAGTAATCAGTTTGGGCCTGAAAGGCCGCCGGATCCGTGAGATCGTGGTGCAGCAGGGCGAGGAGAAAAGGGCCTTGGCCGACCCCTTTGTCATTTCTAGTATGCCCCTGTCCGAACTCATCGCCCGACTGGACCCGCCACCGCCGACCGAGGTGCTAGAGGCAGCTCGGAACCTGAGCTATCGGGATTTTATTCTCGTAGGTCTAATCATCAACCGGCCGCACCTCTTTCCAGATCAATGGATTTACGTCCACAGCCAGAAAGTCAAGGTGGGGCGCATTCAGAATTTTAAGAACTGGAGCGCGGCAATGGTGCCTGACCAGAAGATGACTAGCCTGGGGATGGAATTTTTCTGCAATAAAGGCGATGATCTCTGGACCTTGCCCGATAAGGACCTCATTGCCCTGGCCATTGAGGAATTGACCATTCTGGGGCTGGCGGACGCTTCGGAGGTGGAGGGCGGGGTGGTCTTCCGCCAACTTAAGGCCTACCCGGCATACAACCTGGGCTACCAGGACAATCTGAAAGTAATTAAAAATTTCCTGGCCACCATCTCCAACCTGCGGACGGTGGGACGCAACGGCATGCATCGTTATAACAATATGGACCACTCCATGCTCAGCGGAATGATGGCAGTCAAGAATCTGGATGAGGAGAATCACGATCTTTGGGAGATGAATCTTGACCATTCGTATCTCGAGAAATTTACTACCGCGTCCAGGAAGACCGAATTCATGGCGTGAACCTTTAATCGAGAAGTCCAGAACCTGCTCATCTGAGTGCCTCCCTTTCATCCCAGATGATCACTGAAGTACAGGCCTCGGTCAATAATCTTGCCCGCCTCTTTGTGCAGAGGGGGCTTTACTTTGTCGGTTGTCTCCTCTTCGCCGCCCTGCTGCCACGCCTGATGGGAGCGGAGATTTTTGGCCAGTATGCCCTGATCACCTCCCTGTCTATCTGGTTTTTGCTGTTCAGTAACCTGGGCTTCAGCCAAATTATTGGCCGTTACGTGCCGCAGATGGCCGTGCAAGAAACCCTGGATCATGTAGGCAAATTTTTCGGCAATCTTCTGATGTTGCGCCTGGCCAGCGGAGCTTTTGGGGCCGGCCTCTATTTGCTGCTCTCCTTTCTATGGCTGCGTGACCTGGACAGAATAGCCTTGGTTATTATGGGGGGCACCATATTCATCAGGGCCGTGAGCCATCTAATCTTTTCTCTTTTCCTGGGTCTCAATCAGGCTGGGCGCTGGGGTATGGACGAAACGGTGCGCCGCTGGCTCTGGCTGATCCTTATGGTCCCAGGTTTCTATCTGGGAGGCCTCCGGGGCGCCTGCCTGGGAATGCTTCTGGCGGAGGTGGCGGTGCTGGTATTGGGCCTGTGGTGGGTCCGGCCCCATTTTTCCTGGCCCAATTTGCGGTTGAATCTGAGAGCCATGAGCCCGGTTCTTGGTTTCGGCCTGGTCTTCTTTGCCGGCGACCTGATTGTCTCAGCTTTTGACCATAGCGGCGAATTGATGGTGCGCACGATCTTAAAAGATTACGTGCAGGTCGGCTATTTTGGACTGGCTTATGCCGTCTACCTCAACTGTTACGTTATTCTCCTGACCTTTACCCAAGCGTTTGTGCCGCTGCTGGGGACATTGCTGGCCAAGGAGGAAAGGGAGACCATCAAGGTCTGGGTTGAACGTTTAATCAAAGGCCTGGGCATGTGCGGGGTAGTTGCGGTGTTCGCCGTTCTACTCATGGGAGAAGATCTGGTACCGTTGATTCTGGGTCCCGCCTACCGGCCGGTGGCCGCTAATCTGGTGCCAATGATGTTGACTCTGGTGGCCCAGGCGTTAAGCGGCACCGGGTATATGCTGGCTTTGACTTTTGGCCGCCCGGGAACGGCGCTGGGCGCAGCAGGCTTGAAGTTTGCGGCTTTTTGGGCCCTGGGGCCCCTCTTCGTCCATTGGTGGGGGAGTATGGGAGGCTGCCTGGCGGTTCTGGCGGCCACGATCTTGCATGCCGTCTATATCACCTGGAGGATGCGGGCGGTGACCTTCTACCGCCTAAGAGATTATGCCCTGGTGGCGGGGCTAGGCGGGCTGCTCCTTCCCCTGGTCTGGCTTAGGTCGTCATGGTCGCTGAACCTGGGGCTATTCGTCGGGTTTTTGTTAATCTATGCGATGCTGCTATTCATCCTGAGAGTGATCTCCCGCGCCGAAATCGCTGCGGTGTGGCGGGTATTCAAGTGCCCCTTCCATGGAGGCATAGCTGGCTGTTGAAAAATGTGAATTTTTGAGGGGAGGGGTGGCCATAAACCCCGGCTTCCTCCCCCCAAAGAGTTGTCAACACCCTGATAGTTTTCCCAATGGATTCTTCCTAAATGGATATTTCCGTTATCATTCCGGTTTACAACGGCGCCCGGACCCTGGGCCGCTGCCTCGAGGGCTTGGCTGCCTCCAGCCGGCCGCCCGCGGAAGTCCTGGTGGTAGACGATGGCTCCACGGACGACTCAGCCTCCCTGGCGGCTCTTTTCGGGGCCAAGTTAATCCCCTTGCCCGGCGGCCCCTATGGCCCGGGTCGGGCCCGCAATCACGGCGCTGCGGCGGCTGCGGGAGAGGTCCTGGTCTTCCTGGATGCGGATGTGGTGGTGCATCCAGACACCCTGGCCAGAATGGAGAGATACCTCAGGGAATACCCGGAAACCGACGCGGTCTTCGGTTCCTATGACCCTGAGCCGCCCGGTGACGGGACAGTAAGCCGTTTTAAAAATCTTTTTCATCATTTTGTGCATCAACACAGCCAGGCAGACGCGTCCACATTTTGGGCCGGTTGCGGGGCAATACGCCGCTCCGTCTTCCAAACCAGCGGCGGGTTCGACGAGTCCTACTCCCGCCCCGCGGTGGAGGACATCGAACTGGGCCTCCGTCTTAAACAAGCCGGCCACCGCCTGCGGCTCTTACCCGAGGTCCAGGTCACTCATCTGAAGCACTGGACTTTAGCCAGCCTGCTGGCCTCAGATATTCGCGACCGGGCTATCCCCTGGACCCGCCTGATTATTTGCCAGGGTAAACTCCCCAATGATCTCAACCTCAACAGCCGCAGCCGCTTCAGCGCCATAGTGGCGTGGACGGCAGTGGCCACGGCGCTCTTGGGGTTCTGGCACCCGCAGGTGTGGATTGGCTTTTTCTTGGCTGCCATGATCTTGGGGTTACTCAATGCTGATCTTTACCGCTTTTTTGCCTGCCGGGGCGGACTATTATTCGCGGGTGGCGCGGCGCTCCTCCACACTTTATACCTTTTATACAGTAGCCTGATCTTTATTTTGTGGGCGGCTCCTGCCTGGCTGGCGGGACGCGGGTTAATCTTGCTATTGCTGGCCACTCTGTGCAAAGGATTGCTCTGGAGCATTGTCATTCCTCCCTGGCATACGCCGGACGAGCAGCTCCACTTTCTCTATGCCCAGACGATATCCCGCCAGCACACCTGGTTCGTTCCCCCCCTTCCCGGGGTACCCCTGGAGGCTCGTGAACTCTGGGAGTTAACCCAATGCGACACGGTACGGGGGCAATCCCATGGGCTTGACCTAGCGGACCGGGTAGGCATTGCCCAGCGCCTGGTCCGTTTGACCGATCCAAAAATCAAGCAAACCTATCTCACTTATACTTACCCGCAATTTGGGCTCAACCCCCTTTCCTCTTACCATCCGCCTCTTTACTATGCGGCCCTGGCCCCGGTGCAGCGAGCTTTGGAGAGCGCCTCCATCCTGGTGCGGGTGCTGGCTTGCCGTTGGTTCACCGTGCTGTTGGGGGTGGGAACAGTCTTCCTGGCTTACCGGGCAGGTTTGCTGCTATGGCCGGGGAAACCGAGATTGGCGTTATTGCTGGGCATCCTGGTGAGCTTTCAGCCCATGCTGACTTTTTGCGCCGCCCGAGTGGGCAATGATGCCCTGGAAATTCTGCTGTTTTCCTCCTGCTTGGTAATGGCGCTGCGGGTGGCAAAATCCGGACTGACCTGGAGACTCTCCCTGATCCTGGGGGTGACCGTGGGCCTGGGACTGTTAACCAAAATAAGCTTCCTCAGCTTCTTACCCTTACTATTTTTGCTCCTCGCCTGGGATATGGGGCGATCGGTCGCCGTCGGCAGATTAAAGGCGAAGGCTCTGGGGCCCTGGCTCTTGACTTTCTGCCTTCCCATCCTGTTAAGCGGCTGGTGGTATAAAGATGCAATTTTAAGCGGCGGCGATAGTTTAGTCAGCTCTTACGGGACTATCGGACGACACTCCGTTGGCCTTTTCTCGTTCTTGGCCAATTATCCTTGGGAAGATTCTATTTCGCAAATACTCCCCACGTATTGGGGTGTCTTCGGTTGGCTGGATACGCCCATGCCAACCCCACTCTTACGTGGCCTGATGTACCTGACGGGGCTGATCATTTGCTTAATGGGCTATTGGTTCTTGAAGCAGACCTTTCCCCAGGGCAAGGATGCCACGGCTGGCCAGATTTTCTCCTTTCTTTATCTAGGTTGCGCCACACTTTCTATAATTATGTTTTACGTTTATCTGGATTACCGGCTGGCCCGAGACCTGGGAGGGAATTTTGGCATACAAGGACGCTACTTCTTGCCCGGCATCGTCGGGCAGATGGCCTGGGCGATACAAGGGCTGCTGGTGCCGATCCCCTCACGGCTGCGACCCGCCTGGATTTGGCTCCTGGGTCTCGGCATGGTAGCCTTGAATATCTATGCCCTGGTTGCCGTAATAATACCCCGCTATTATGGAACCCGAATCCTGCTTTCCGCCTTCGAGCAGGCCACGGTTTTACAGCCCGTGGGGGTAGCTGTCACCTGGACTATTTTTGCGGCATTCATCTTGCTGAGTCTCATGCTCCTTGCCTCTCTCTGGGGGACCAGGGGCGAGCCTCTTCTCGGTCCTCACACACCCCATAGTCCTGTCTCCCACCTAAGCCGGCGCTAAATTGAGCGGCAATACCGATCTGACGTTACATCCACACAGGAATCTTATCCGATCCGGTGGATGAGTGTTTCTTAATAATAGACCATGGCAAAGGGGTCTAATCTCAGGTGACCACCTGGAGCAACTTGTATCTGAGCTTTGGCAAAACAAGCCTTGGTAATGGGGGATGGTAAGGGTAACTTTTAGTTAATTTAGCGGAAAATAACCGAGAACAATGAGGAGACGCGCAAGTCCTCTCCGGTCTTTGCAGATAATCCAGGATAACTTAGCTCTCCATTCCTGGATATCATTTTATCATGATGAGCTAACCGATGGAAGCTATCTTGCCACGAAATGGACCTATCGTTGGAGTGAAGAAAATTGCAGGTATGGCCTGGATATGGGAAGTTTTTGGAGCCATGATAAGTCTCGAATCATAGCAGAACTCTACACTTCCCGATAGCCGCTTGGGAGAAACAGCCAGTGAGACAGCCCAGGAGCCGAAGCCCCGTGGACCGGGCCGTCAAGAATGCCCTGATAGGCTGTGACCCCTGGCTTTTACGGTTCCTGGTGCAGTGGCTCCTGCCGAAAGGCCAGGAAGAGGTCCCCCATGCCATTGTGGGCCGAATTGAGGAATTGGAGAGCCCGATTAAGGCTCTGGAAAGTCGGTGTTAAGTTTAGGATGAAAAGGCTTTGATGGAAGAGCGTGAGAGTGGGTCAATCCCAAGCCACCGAGTGGCCTTAATTGAAATAGAATATTAAAAAATACCTAGGCGCGGCATATTAAGGCTGGGGGGGACTTAACGACTCTCCGAGTTCGCCTCTCGGGGCCGAAAATCTACGCAGGTGGGGGGCCGCCTGGTAAGGGGTGTTTATTTGTGGAGGTGGGGGGAGCTGGTGGAGGAGTAGGACTCAATATTTAGCCCTGATCAATCACTATGCCGATAAATATCGGCAATGCTCCCGGCAAGGGAGCTATCTGCACCCGCATCCCCTGGAACTGAAACTGCGATACCCTGCCTGAGACTTTTTTGTTAGTGGGCCGTAGGCTGCATCTCACGCAGCAAACCAGGCGCTACCATGGAACATGTTGGTCGGTGCCCCACCCGAGATATAATCCGTTATCCTGGTCCAGATCAAAATGGAAGGTTATTTCCTTCACTTTATAATTATTATTGTTAATTGCCTCGGCTTTAAGTAACAGTGGAACTGCATCAGGTGACTGATCCATGGATTTATATTTCACCACTGCATATATCCGATAAACCGGTAATGTTACGTCAGCGATTTCGGTGGTGGTATCCTTAGACTCCACTAGCTGCCAGGTGCAAGGGAAGCGAAATAGGTATGCTATGCTGCTCTGGTTATTCTCATCGAAGAACTTATCTTGAATCTCCGTACGGAGTTTAAAAGCCAGGTTCGTTTGTTTAAATTGGGGCTCATCATTGATTTGGGACATCTTTATCTGATATACGTAGTCCAGGCCAACACATTTATCAAATTGCTTATTTTGTAATAAGCTTAAAAGAGTCTTTGCTTGCTCTTCAATATTCGGGCTGCTGCCACATGACAGCAAAAGGAAGCTTAACAATATCAACATAAGCCCTTTAATTTTCATGATTTTGTGCCTCCTGATCTTGCCGTAGTCCCCCGCCAGCGACTCCAAAAAAATACCTTCCTTCCAAGTAAAAAGCAACAATAAATCTGGATTAGCGAATGCTTGGTATGGGCTGATGATCTCAGGTCCTCCAGGCATTTCTCCATAGGGGCGATGACGGCCTGTTTGCGGTGAACGGCATTCTCTGCAACCACGAATCGCCCCGCCGAGGTGAGACCTTGGTCACCCGTAAGATCACCAGGGCCGTGGCCCAGATTAAGCTGGGGCTGCAGCAGAAACTCTTCCTGGGCAATCTGGAGGCCTGCCGCTAGTGGCCGCGAATATATATACTAATACTAAGAATAAAAAGTAAGAACATGATAACGAGGATGAATAATACGGAAAATTCGAGCCGCCTAATTCTGGTTTGGAGAGAGGTCACTTTTTCCAGGAGATTTTTGAGATCGGCCATGAATGAACTCCTTATAAGGATATTAAAAACCTAATCGAGATTAGGTCAGCACATAATTTAATAAAAATCAAGGGTTTTTAGCCCACTTTGATCAGCTGCTTTATCAGCCAGTCCCGCGGAGCTGAAGGTGCGCAAAACTTGCCACAATGAACCATTATCAGTTAGCTGAGGGAAATTGCGGATATGATCTGGATTTTTTTTAGTAGGTCTGAAGACTAATGGGGCCGGGGACGATCCCAGGCCCTTTTGGGGGCGCCTGAGGCCAGGGGTTGGGGGGAGTTTGCGGAAAGGGCGGGGACCCTTATAAGAAATGCAAAAAATACAAAAAATTAGAGAAAATCCGGAAACCGTCTCCCGGCCTGCAAGGCGCACTTCAGGGCCAGGGCCTTTTCGGCCACGGCCATGGGCGTGGGCCCCAGTACGTAAACCAGGGCTCCCCGGCCCCAGGCGCCCTGATTTTCAGCCACCGCTCCCGCGTGGTCTTTAAGGTTGCACCACCTGAAAACTGGAAAAGGCCACAGAATTTGAGCCTCCCGGTGCCCCAGCCACTAAAAACCCGATCATGCTACCGCCTTCCGGTGGCTGGCCGGCGAAGCTGACAACCTCTTTGTCATTTATGAAAATCGTGGCCTGATTGCCTTTGGTGACCACCTTGACCTGGTTCTCGGCCCCTTCACCCTTCTTGAGAGGGGGTGCGTCGCTCCAGGCCACAGGCACCAGCCAGCGGCCGCTGGTAAGCCGCTGGACCGCAAATCGGCCGAGGGCGTTAGTCAGGAGGCAATAGAAGTCGTTTTGGTCCTTGGCCCAAAAGATCAGACCGCTGCCACTGTTGGGGACGCCAGCCTTAACAAAGGCCACGGTGTAGTTGGCCTCCAGGTCGTTGGGCAAGACAATGGCCTGGTTCAGGAAGTACTGCAATTGCTGGTCGACGTTGATAATGAGCTTCCCGTCCTTGGCGCTTAGATTAGCGCTGGGAACCCCCCAAGAAGGATCCAGGGTGGCGAACTTGTCCTCGAAAAGCACCTTGGCGGCCAGCCCGGCGGTCACCGCCAGAAAGACCATCGCCATCGCCATCACCAGGGCTGTCAATTTCCCTTTCATATCGTCCGGCCTCCTTGGTTAAGATTAATGATTTAAAACTAAGCAGAGGGCGGCTTCCTGTCAAGAAAGAGAGGGATGTAATCCTGATTAATTTCCGTATTTTCCCCGTCATTTCTCTCTTCCCTCTCTCATCTATAATCTTCCCCCGGCCTGCAAGGCGTACTTCAGGGCCAGGGCCTTTTCGGCCACGGCCATGGGGGTGGGCCCCAGGACGTAAACCAGGGCTTCCCGGCCACAGGCGCCCGGGGCGCAGATGAGGTCCGGGGGGGCCTCTCCGGGTTGCAACCCCGGAGCCGCCTGCATTTCCAGGGTCCCGCCGGTCCAGTCCTCATCTGCTTCCGGTTCCCGGCTGGGGCCGTCGCAGGAGGTCATCCGGAGGTGCAGGGAGGGGGCCAGTTCGGTCATCCCCTTTAGGTAGCGGATATGCATGGCGCTGCGCCATTCCGCGCGGCTGTCCATGGCAGTGAGGATGAGGGCGGCCAGGCGCCGGGGTGGGGAGCCGAAGGCCGGCGGGGCCGGGATGAGCACCCCCGCGGCGCTTTTTATCAGGCGGCCCGGGAAGGCGGCCACATCCCGGGGGCCCTCGGCATAGGGGGTGGCGAACGCCAGGTTGCTCATGGCCTCGGGGATCAGGGGGCTGAGGTCTTCGGCTTGCAGGCGGGCGGCCGCGGCCTGCAGGTCTTGCAGGACCTGGAAGCGGCCCAGGTCCCGGGCCCAGGGGGCGTAGGGGTTCACCGGACCGGCTCCCCGGCCCAGGGGCAGGCCGTGCTTCAGCGCCTGGAAGGTGAGGGTGCGGGCCTCGGTCACCGCCTCCGGGAGGGAGAGGCCCCGGGCCAGGCCGGCGGAGCAAGCGCTGGCCAGCACGCAGCCGCTGCCGTGGTGATTGGGGGCGGCCAGCCGGGCGCCGGCCAAGTGATAGCTGTGATGGCCATCGGTGAGGACGTCCACCGGCGCACCTTTTAGGTGGCCACCCTTGGCCAGGACCCAGCGGGGGCCCAGGGCTTGCAGCCGCCGGGCCGCCTCTTCCAGGTCCTGGGGGGTCTTAATTTCCAGGCCGGTGAGGCGGGCGGCCTCCGGGGCATTGGGGGTCAGGAGGAAGGTCAGGGGGAAGAGCTCTTCCTGCATGGCGCTGATGCCGGCCTCTTCCAACAGGGGGAAGCCGCCGCCCGCGGCCAGTACCGGGTCCAGCACCACCGGCGCCGGCCCCAGCTTTTTTAAGGAAGCGGCCACGGTGGCGACGATGGCCGCGGTGGCCATCATGCCCAGCTTCACCGCGTCCACCGGGAAGTCGCTGATGACCGCCTCCAGTTGGGCCGCCACCACCTCCGGGGCCACCGGATGCACCGCCCGGACCCCCTGGCTGTTCTGGATGGTCAGGGCGGTGGCCACCGTCAGCCCATAAACCCCTGACAGGGTGGCCACCTTCAGATCTTGCTGCAGGCCGGCGCCTCCTCCCGGATCGAAACCGGCGATAATCAGGACGGTCTTCATGCTAGTCTCCCTGATCCGAGGTCATAAAGCTCTGATTCACAGGCTGGAAGCCTGTGCCACTAAAAGCGTTTTTATCGCAAGCTTTAGCCTGCGCCGCACCGGCGGGACGCCTGTGCCACCAGAAAAATGTTCATTTGCCCGCAAACGGCCCTTCCGTAAATCATGGGAAGATATTATGCCAATTAAGGATGAGGAACTGATAATATAAGTCATACAAATTACTGGTTTATTGATAAGCTAATCTGAACTTTTCAGGACAGTCGCTCATAAGCCCTTGCTCACCCGTAAATCATGAAAATGTAGCGCCGCCGCCCCCGGCGGCGCGGGAAGCGGCTAGCAGAGGATGGGTAGCCCGCATACTCAGGAACCTTTCCAAGCAGTAAACAGAAAACAGATAACCGAAAACAGCCGGCGGCGGTCCGCTCACGGCCGCCCCGGCGGCGGCTTCCGGGCGGCCTCCAGGCAGCACCCCAGGGCGCCGATGTATTGGGGGTAGGGCGGCACTAGCACCCGAAACGAGTCTGGTTCCTGAAGGAAATTGATTACCGCCCGGTTGCGGGCCACCCCGCCGACGCACACCAGGGTAGGACAGCGGTAGCGGCGCACCATCGACAAGGCCCGCCGGGCCACCGAGGCGTTGACGCCCGCGGCGATGCGGGCCGGCTCCACCCCCTCCAGCAGGTGTCCCACCAATTCGCTTTCCCCGAAGATGGCGCAGGTCTGGGAAATCTCCACCGGGTCCCGCCGGGCCGCGGCGAATTGCGTTAAGGGCATCTTCAGGAAGCGTGCCATGTTTTCCAGGTAGCGGCCGGTGCCCGCGGCACAGCGGTCGTTGGAGAGGAAGTCGAACACCCGGCCGTCCCGGACGTAAAGCACCTTGGTGTCCTGGCCCCCCACCTCCAGGAGGATAAAATCGTCCAGGCCCGTTTGCTGCCGGGCTCCCAGAAAATGGGCCCGAATCTCGGTGATGGCCGGGAATATTTGCTGCAGGAGATTCTTGCCGTAGCCGGTGACCACCAGAGCGGCCGGCTCCGGGAGGCCCAGCCGCGGCCAATCGATGGACAGACCGCGCCTCCCCCGGAGGAGATAATTCCGGTAAAAGATGATGGCGTCCAGGCGGCGGCGCCTCCAAACTCCCCCCGGGTCCAGATAAACCAGCTTCACAAACCGGCTGCCGAAGTCCAGACCGCAGGCGGAAAGGCCGGGTTCATGGGAGAAGGGCCGGGGAGCCAAGCTCCCTGACCTCCTGGCCCCCTCCGCCGGCAATTCATTACGGCCGCAAGACATCGACAAAGGCCTCCAGGCGCATCCGGGTGCGGGAATCCAGGGAAACGGGGCGGTCCCCCTCAATGGTAAGGATGGGCAGGTTGAGGCGCTCCCGGATGGTTTGGTCGAACATCTGGCGGAAGCAGAAGCTCTGGGTATAGTGCACCAGGCCGTCCAGGCGCCGGGTGCGCACCGCGGCCGCAAGGTCCTCCAGGCGTCCGGCGATCTCGTAGGGATAGGTATAATGAAAGTATTGCTTAGCCAGGTCCGGGCCGGCATGGGGCATGCTGAACTGCCGGGGAAATTCGTGGAATACCACTCCGGCTCCCAATTCCTCCAGGTATTCCCACAGGTCGGTAAAGATGGGAGGGATGCCGGCAAAGCCCAAACGCACCGGGTAATCCCGGGGCCGGCGTTGTTCCGCCTGTTGCAGAAAAGCGCTGATCCTGAGTTCGAAGGCCGCGAGGTCCGAGGCAAAGTCGGTGCTGGCGATCAGATGCTGAAAATTCTCCTGGCCGCTCACCCGGCCGGACTCCCAGGTGAGGCGGTCCAGGCGCTGCAGTTGGCGCCGCAAAGGCGCCAGCCTCTCCTGAACCTGGGCCACCCGAGCCTCGCTGGCGCCCAGGCGGCCCCTCAGGTTGCCGATCTCCCGGGCCAGTTGCTCCCGGTTCCGGGGATAGGGAAATTTGAAGTGGATCACCTGGCGGCCTTCAGCCTCCAGGATCTCCCCCAGGGCCTGGGTATAAGAGCAATCACCCTGGCAGGCGACGATGACCGCGGCGATCTCCGGGTGGTGCTGCAAGGCGGCGTAGATTCCCTTGATCCAGGTACAGATGGTGCGGGGGAAGCCGGCGGCTTCGGCCTCGGCCGCCAGGGCCCGGGCCCCGGGGTCGGCGATGAACAGGTTATTCAGGTCCACCGGGGTCAGGCCGGCGGCCAGCACCACTTCCACCGGAATGGTAGTGGTGAAGCCCACCCTGGCGCCGGGAGGAGGCGGTTTAATGGAGGTCAGGTTTGTGGCCGCGGCAGTCTTTTGCCTTTGGCTGGTTGCGGATAGCGGACGGTTTCCTTTTAATCGGTCAGGTAATAAGATCATAGCTGCCAAGCTTTCGGTCTTTGCCAAACGCTACAGGCTGACCGCGATCACCCCCGGCTGCCGAAGATGGCGGCGCCCACTCGCACCAGGGTGGCCCCTTCCGCCACCGCCACCTCAAAATCTCCGGACATGCCCATGGACAGCTCCGGCAAGGGTTGCCCGCAGTCCGCTTCCAGGTGGTCGCGCAGCTCCCGCAAGGCCCGGAAATAGGGGCGCACCGCCTCGGGGTCGGCCAGCCAGGGAGGCAGGGCCATCAAGCCCAGCACCCGCAAATGCGGCAACCGCCCGAACTCCCGGAGCAACCCCGGGACCGTTTCCGGAGCGGCCCCGGATTTGGAGGCTTCACCCGCCAGATTAACCTGGAGGAGGATTTTTTGTAGGCCTCCCCTGGAGGCGGCGGCGGCATCCAGGGCTTGGGCCAGCTTCAGGCGATCCACCCCGTGGATCACCTCGAAGAGGGCTACCGCGGCTTTGGCCTTGTTGCTCTGTAAGTGTCCGATAAAATGCCAGCTAAGCGCCGGACCCAGGGCGGCGATCTTGGGCCGGGCCTCCTGGAGGTAATTTTCGCCGAACAGGAGCTGGCCTGCGGCCACTGCTGCCCGGATATGCTCCAGGGGCGCCGTCTTGCTCACTGCCAACAGGCGCACCAGGGCCGGGTCCCGGCCGGCCCCGCGGGCCGCAGCCGCGATGCGGCCTCTCACCTCCTCCAGGTTCTGGGCGATGCGGCTCACGGCTGGCTCAGCTTCTCTTGGCAAATTGGGTAAAAAATCCCTGATTTTTTGATTTTTGGCCTACCCGGTCTTATACCTAGCAATAATCAAATTCTTCCAGGCCGAAAACCCGGAGGGTATTTTCCCAGGTGGCCCGGGCCGCCTCCTCCAGGGTGAGGCTCCGAACTTCCGCCAACTGCCGGGCCGTGGCGATCAGGTAAGCGGGCTCATTACGCTGGCCCCGCCATGGTTGCGGAGGCAGATAGGGGCAGTCGGTCTCCACCAGGAGCCGGTCCAGGGGCGCCATCTTGGCCACCTCCCGCAGGGGCCCGGCCTTGGGGTAGGTGAGGGTGCCGGAAAAGGAGAGGCTAAGCCCCAGGTCCAGGAAGGCCGCGGCCTCCTCCCATCTCCCCCCGAAGCAATGCATGACCCCGCCCCAGAGACGGCCCCGGTATTCCCGGAGAATCTTCAGAGTTGCCTCCGTGGCCTCCCGGGTGTGGATGATCACCGGTTTTTTTAGGGTCTGAGCCAGTTCCAGTTGGCGGCGGAACCAGCGTTCCTGGGCCTCCGCCGGCGAGCGGCGGCGGTAGAAATCGAGGCCGATTTCGCCGATGGCCACCACCCGGGGCCGGACCGCCAGGGAGGCCAGGATTTCCAGATCCTTTTCGGTCATGGCTCCCGCCCCATGGGGGTGGACCCCCAGGGCTGCCACCACCCCGGGAAATTTCCCGGCGGTGCGCAGCACCAGGGGGGCGTCCCCCATGCCGGTGGCCACGTTGATCAGCAGAGCCACCCCGGCTTCCCGGGCCCGGCGCACTACCGCGGTCTGGTCGGGCTGCAACTCTTCCAAGTCCAGGTGGGCGTGAGAGTCGGCCAACCGCAGGGGTATATGTTTTAAGCTTATGGACGAATCCTCCCTGCCATGGTAAAATATCCGATATTTACCAGGTCTGCAAGGAGCGGCGGTGTCCACCTGGTTCTCAAGTCTTTTTTGGATTACCATCTGCTGGGTTTGGCTGTTGGCCCCTGCGAACCTGGGGGCAGCCGACCTCACCCATACCTCGCCCCAATGGCAGACCTTGGGCCGGGGCCTCAGTTTCACCCGGGTGGAGGTTATCCGGGAGGGCGAGGACCGCGAGGTGGTGGCCGCCCTGGCGGTGGTGAAAATCGACCCGGGCAGTAACGCCTTCCGGGTCTTTCACCATGACCCCCAGAGCATTACTGCCTGGCAGCAGGAACTGCAGGCCCCCATCGTCTTCAACGCCAGCTACTATGGACCCGAATACCAACCGGTGGGTCTGATCATCGCCGATGGCAAGGCCATCGGGCCCGCTAATAACCGCCAGATGCGCGGCATGTTCGTGGCGGAACCCAAAGGTATTTCCCCGGATCTCCCCCGGGCCACCATCCTGGACCTCCTGGCCACCCCGGTCAATCCCAAGAACCTGCCCTGGACCCAGGGGGTGCAATCCTTTCCCCTGCTATTGGACTACAAAGGGAACATCCGGGTGCGGGACAGCGATAAAAATTCCAACCGCACGGTGATCGCCACCGACCGGGTGGGCAATATCCTGGTCTTCAACACCTCCAACCGCTATTTCACTTTGCGGGAGATGGCCCAATTCCTCAAGGCCAGCAAATTCGAGATCGACTCCGCGATGAACCTGGATGGCGGCAGCGAAGCCCAACTGTTGATCAAGACCAAGAACCTTGAATTTTTTTCCCCGCCCGCGTGGGAAAATCCCATCGGCAGCCTGCTAGAGCGGAAGAGCCCCTTTTTGCCCACCGTGGTGGGGGTATTCCCTCGTAAGGACTGATCTTCATGGCCGCTTACCTTATCCTTGGGGCGGGAAAATTCGGCTGCCTGGCCCTGGAAAGATTGGCCCGCCAGGATGCCGCGGCCACTTTTCTGGTGGTGGATCGCCGGCCGGAGGCCCTGGCCGCGGCCCTGGCCCTGGGTATACCGCGGGTGGCCGGGACGGCCGCGGAGGCCGCCACCTTTCTGGCCGGCAACCTGGCAGAAGATTCCCCCTGGGACTGGCTCATCCCCATGGCGCCGGTACACCTGGCCTGGGCCTGGCTGTTGGCCGGCCCCCTGCGGGGCTGGGAGCCGGCGGCGGCCCCGGCCAGCCTGGGAGGTCTGGCGCCGGTGGCCTGGCGAGGCCCGGAGGGCCAGTGGTATTTGAGCCGGGCCGCCCATCGCTGCCCGGATGATTGCGCCGAGCCGGACTCGTTCTGCCCGGTGAGCCGGGAACCTCGGAAGAGGTCCCTGTCCGCGGAGCTGGCGGCGGTGAGTCTGCCCGGCTTTGCCATCAAGGTGGTGGCCAGCCGGCAACTGGCTCCCGGAGTGGGTGGTTACCCGCCCCGGGCCTTGCTGGCCCTGGCCCGGGACCTGGTGGCCGGCCAGGGCGGCCGGACCTTGATCGCCACCGCCTGCCGCTGCCACGGGGTGGTGCACGGGCTAAAAGGCCCCGCACAATAGCGGTTAATAGCTGACAGCTTCCAGCTTTCAGCCAAAACAGAAAACAGAAATCAGTTGACTATGAGCGGCTTTGATCAATCCGGGGTCTTGGGCGCCTCGCCGCGAATGCGGGAGATCTTCCACCTGCTGGAGCTGGTGTCGCCCTCGGATGCCAACGTCCTGCTGTTGGGTGAGACCGGCACCGGCAAGGAGCTGGCGGCCCAAGCCATCCATCGCAACAGCCCCAGGGCCGTCATGCCCTTCGTGGTGGTCAACTGCGCCGCTTTGCCCGAAACCCTGATGGAGTCCGAACTCTTCGGCCATGAACGGGGGGCCTTCACCGGGGCGGTCAGCCGCCAGGAGGGCCGTTTCCTCCTGGCCCACCGGGGCAGCCTGTTTCTTGATGAGATCGGGGAGCTCAGCCTCACCACCCAGGCCAAAATTCTGCGGGTTCTCCAGAGCAAGGAGTTTGAACCCCTGGGGAGCACCCGCACCCTGAAGGTGGATGTCAGGATCATCGCGGCCACCAACAGCAACCTGGAAGCCAGGGTGCGGGATGGGCGTTTCCGGGACGATCTCTTTTATCGTCTCAACGTCTTTCCCATTGTCCTGCCCCCCTTAAGGGAGCGGCTGGATGATCTGGCGCTTTTGGCCGATCATTTTCTGCGGACCTATGGAGCAAAAAACCGTAGGAAAATCAAGGCTATATCCCCGGAGGTGCTCCAGGCCTTCCAGGATTATCCCTGGCCGGGAAATATCCGGGAGCTGGAGAACGTCATCGAAAGGGGGGTGATCGTCTGCGTGGGGGACACCCTGACCCTCCGGGACCTGCCGGACCACCTGCAGCAGGCCGGCTGGGCCGCGCCCGACAGCCTGGTGGAACCGGAGTTAACGGAATATGAGCAGCGGTTGATCAGCCGCACCCTGGAAAAGGTGGACGGCCAGCGGCAGGTGGCCGCGGAGATCCTGGGGATTTCCCTGGAGGAGTTGGAACTGAAGCTCCGCTCTTATGGAGTGGGCAAATAGGGCAGGCTTTGCCGCAGGCGTCGGGACAGCCTTAAGTTAGCGGATAATTATTAACCAAACTCATATTAGGAATTTATCATGTTCTTTCCACCCCTGATCCTTCTGATGATGCTGGCCTTCTTCGTGACGGCCCTGATTTTGCTGCCCTTCCTGCTGCTGGGGATGATCGGCGAGGCCTTCTTGCGGCTGGGGCTCCCCCCCGGCCTGATCTTCTGGCTGCTCATCTCCACCCTGGTGGGCAGCCTGGTGAACATTCCCATCTATCGCTTCGAGAGCCAGGAGGTGCTGGGAGATCAAATCATCTCCTATTTCGGCATGCAATTCCGGCCGCCCTCCCTGGGGTCTAGCCACCAAACGGTGCTGGCCATCAACGTGGGCGGGGCCTTGATCCCCCTGGGCCTGTGTCTTTATCTCCTCCTCAGGATACCCTTCGGCTGGTATCTGCCGGTCCTGGTGGTCCTGGTGACCCTGGTGGTGAACCGCCTGGCCCGCCCGGTCAGGGGATTGGGAATCGCGGTGCCCGGACTGGTCCCGCCGCTGTTGGCGGCCCTGGGAGCCTATCTCCTTTGCCCTCCCTTCCTCCGGGCGCCCTGCGCCTACATCGCCAGTACCCTGGGGATTATTATCGGCGCCGACCTCCTGAGATTGGGGGAGATCCCCAAGCTGGGGGCGCCGGTGGCCTCCATCGGCGGCGCCGGCACCTTCGACGCCATCTTCTTCGGGGGGATCGTCGCGGTATTGCTAAGCTAAGGAATCAGACTGGCCCAATCCGGAAAAGTGGATTATAGTTTTGCTTAAGAAATTTCTTGATTTTTGGGAGGTTAATTTATGGGGCAACTATCCAGCCATGAGCAATCGCGCTTGACTGGGGCCCTCTCCGGGCTGAGGGCGCGGGTGCGGCATCGCTGGGCGCCGGTTCTGCTGGTCCTGTTCATCCCCTGGCTCCTGGGGTGGTCCTGGAAGGATGCCAGCGGCGACACCATCAACCCCAACTTCGTACAGCGGATCCAGGACGGCAAGACCACCAAACAGGAAGTCCTCCTCTATTTTGGCGACCCCAAGGAGACCGAACGCACCTCCGAGGGTGTGGTTTACAAGTACTCCAGCTATAAGGACGCCGAGGCCAGCCCTTATCGACCTGAGATGCGCGTGCCCGAGGATCAGTCCACCTCCTTGTATTTACTTGAGGACAAGCAGATTAAAAAGAAGCCGGCGCCAAAGACCGGGGGCAAAATCCTGCGCAGCACCCTGGAGATCCGCTTCAAACCCAACAGCGATACCGTGATGAGCCACGAATATAAGGAATTTTAACGGGGTGGCCGGATGACGGTCTTCGCCGACCTGGCCCCGGCGCTGTCCTGGGTCTTTGATTTACAGAAATTCGGCGTCAAGTTCGGCCTGTCCTCCACCCTGGACCTGCTGGCCCGGTTGGGCCTTTCCTACCAGGAGGGCCGCTATCTTCACATCGCCGGCACCAACGGCAAGGGCTCGGTGGCGGCCATCCTCAGCGCCGTCCTCACCCGGGCCGGATACCCCGCGGGCCTCTTCACTTCCCCGCATCTGGTGAGCTTCCAGGAGCGCCTGCGCCTGGGAGACCGGGAAATCAGCGCAGACCGCCTGCTGTCCCTGATCAACCGGGTGCGAGCCGTGGTGGACCAGGGCGAGCCTCCCACCTTCTTCGAATTCGCCACCGCCCTGGCCTTTCTCTATTTCCTGGAGGAAAAGGCGGACCCCATCATCCTGGAAACCGGCATGGGGGGGCGGCTGGACGCCACCAACATCGTCCAGCCGGTCATAGCGGTGATCACCAATATCTCCCGGGACCATCAGGACTACCTGGGACGGGGCCTGTTGGCCATCGCCGCCGAGAAGGCGGGCATCATCAAAGAAAAGACGCCCTTAATTACCTATGCCCGGCAACCCTCGGTTCTGGAACTCTTCCGCCGCCGCTGCCGGGAACTGGAGGCGCCGCTGTATCTGGGGGGGGTGGACTTCCGGACTCGGGGGGCTTCCGGAGGGCGCTTTGGCTACCAGGGGCTGAACCGGGTCCTGGCGGGTCTCACCTTGAGCCTGCGGGGACGCCACCAGTACCGCAATGCCGCGGTGGCCCTGGCGGTCTTGGAGCTTTTGGAACAGCGCGGCTGGGACATCGGCGAGACCGCCATCCGGGAAGGCCTGGCGAATACCCGCTGGCCGGGGCGCCTGGAACAGGTGGCCCAGGACCGCCGCATCCTTCTGGACGGGGCCCACAACCCCGCCGCCGCCCTAAGCCTGGCCCAGGCCTTGAAACTGATACAAAAACCTTCCCGGGGCAACGGCCGGCTGTTCCTGGTGATGGGCATCATGGCCGACAAGGATGTGGACGCCATCCTGGCCCGCCTTTTACCTCTGGCCCATTTGGTGATCTTCACCCAACCCCGGTACTTCCGGGCCGCAGCCACCGCGGACCTGGCCCGGCGGTCCCAGGCCTACGCCCTGGAGGTGATCCAGGTCCCCCGGGTGAGTGAGGCCATCCGCCGGGCCCAGGCCCTGGCCGGCCCCCGGGACCGCATCGTCATCACCGGCTCCCTCTTCACCGTGGGGGAGGCGAAGGAGTATTTTCAGGGTCTGGAGTCTTAAGTTCAAAGTTCAAGGTTAAAATATCGCAATCATGTACGGCTAATTTTAATGCGGTTCACTTAAGCATCAAGATGATACGAGGTCATTTCTGGTCATTCTGAGGGAGCCGGAGGTGACCGAAGAATCTCTAAATACGAGATGCTTCGCTGCGCTCAGCATGACAAGAAGAGGAGAAAATCTAGGGTGGCCACTGCCCACCGATTCCTTAGAACCCCTTTTTAAATGAACCGTGTTGCAGCTAACTTTTTTTCGAAACTCGAAACCGGGCGACCCAGCGGGTCGCCCCTACAACTCAAAACTCGAAACTCGAAACCCAAAGGTCCTTATGCAAATCTTCGTTTCCGGGTCCCTGGCCTATGACCGGATCATGGATTTCCCCGGCCGTTTCGCGGATCACCTCCTGCCGGAGAAGAACCGCCGAGGGCGGCGGTTCTACATGCTCATTTTTCGTTGTGGCCGTTAGCTCATGATGGTTCACTCAGAATGACATTTTCTGCAAATTTAAGCTTTTGTAATAGCTTCTAATTCTGTTTCTTGAAACCCGAAACCGGGCGACCCAGCGGGTCGCCCCTACAACTCAAAACTCGAAACTCAAAACTCGAAGGTCCTTATGCAAATCTTCGTTTCCGGGTCCCTGGCCTACGACCGGATCATGGATTTCCCCGGCCGTTTCGCGGATCATATCCTGCCGGAGAAGATCCATATCCTGAACGTCTGTTTCATGGTGAATGGCCTCAGAGAGCGCTTCGGCGGCACCGCGGGCAACATCGCCTATAATCTGGCCTTGCTGGGGGAGAAGCCGGTCATCCTGGCGACCGCGGGCAAGGACTTCGCGCCCTACCGGGAGTGGCTGGCCGGGCTGGGCCTGCCCCTGACCGGGATCAAGGAGATCCCCGGGGAGTTCACCGCCGGGGCTTACATCACCACGGACCTCTCCGACAACCAGATTACCGGCTTCAATCCCGGGGCCATGAAATACCTCTCGGATTACCGGTTCGATGGGGTGGACGCGGCCGCGGCTTACGCCATCGTGGCCCCGGGCGGCCTGGAAGACATGCTGGTTTATACCCGGGCCTACCAGGCCGCGGGGCTGCCCTATATCTTCGACCCCGGCCAGAGCATACCCGCCTGGGAGGGTGGCCGGCTCCGGGAGATGGCCGCCGGGGCCCGGGCCCTCATCGTCAACGACTACGAGTTGGAGATGTTTCGGCAAAAGACCGGCCTTCAGGAGCAGGAGCTTCTGGAATTAACGCCCACGCTGATCGTCACCCGGGGCGAGGCAGGCTCAGATCTCTGCACCGCCGCCGGCCGGCGCCAGGTGCCCGCGGTGCGCCCCAGCCAGGTCCAGGACCCCACCGGGGCCGGGGACGCCTACCGGGCCGGGCTTCTCAAGGGGCTGGTGCTGGGGCTCTCCTGGGAGGAGTCCACCTGTCTGGGGGCGGTCCTGGCCAGCTTTTGTGTGGAGCAGCAAGGCACCCAGGAACACCGGCTGGAAATCTCCCAGTTCTGGGAGCGTTACCGGGAGAACTTCGGGCCGCCGCCGCCGGCGTAGGGGCGACCCAGCGGGTCACCCTCATCGTAAATCATTTAATAAATTTTGCACCGTAGAGACAATTTCCATTATCTCATCAAACTTTGGAGGGGCTCCAAAGATCATTCCCTGCATTTTTCCGTAGTCCTCGTGAAGTACTTCAAGTAGGTTTCCTGTCGGCACAATTTTTATAGAGCCGGGAACAGCGCTAAGTAGTTTACTCCCAAACAATTCCATGGAGTGGCTTCGGACACCTGCAAGTAAGACTTTGTCCTTCATGGCTCCTTTGCCAATAGTCGTGTTGGCAATCAGTGCTACATCGTAGTAGTGTCTTGACATAAGACCTTTTTCCGCAAGGGCGGGATTCAAGGAGCACTTAGCGATCCAGTCATGCATCGCCATAACTTTTTCTAGGAAAGTCCGTTGAGGATGTATGGTTGAGACCCCTTCTATCTTCAAATCATCCTCACCCCAGTCCTCCGCCATGTATGGCGTGATTGTTAAGTCCTGACAGGGTTCCAGTGCGGAGCGTGCTCCTCCTTCTATCTTAACAACGGACTTAATGTAGGAGTCTGCCCAAGAAAATATGGTCTCATAGTTAATAAATAGCGTCGGAGCTTTATCATTGGTGAGGTCTGCCTTTATGTCGATGGTGGGAAGTATTGGATTGAGAGCAGCATTCAGGCTTGCCAGGAGGTCTTCGCCTATATACCGGGCGGCCTCTTTTATCAGAGCATCGATTCGTTTTCTACGTTCCTTACCGGACAGGCCCGCCTCCTGGAAATCCTGGACCTTTAGGTCACTCGGAAATACTACAGCATCGATATCCTCAGAAAATCTGTGGATTAATCCCTGCTTCGCAAGAGATGTCCCGCCTTTGAACATTATTCTCGGATGCCCTACTGGGCGACCATGATAGATAGCATCAAGGGCAAGACAGACATAGAAGTCTTTCTCAATAGCAAGTGGGTTTGCTTGAAGTCGCTCGCCTGAAATCTGGAAAAATACAATTCTTTCACGCGCAGAGAGTGAAAGGAATTTATGAAACAAAGGATGCAGAGCCATTAATGGTTATCTCGCATTGATTGCATTGGTTACAACAGGTACTGCCCATGAAGGGAGCATACGTATTCCTATGTACAAGTCCTGCTTTATGTTATCTGGCAATCTCTGAAGCTCCTTGACAACATCCGGGTTTCCCATATGTGTTTTACCGAGCCAAAACAGCGCCTGGACCACGTTGAATGCAGGGCGCTTGCTCCAAGCTAAAACTTTCTGCGGAGCTTTCCGAAGTATGATGGTATTGTTGCCAACCTTCAACGTCCGGCTGCTACCATCTGTAGTGTAAATCGGCTGAACCGGCACCGCGGTGGTCAGTCCATAACTGTTTGCCGCGGCAAGGCCATTAGGGTAAATTTTGATGTCATTCTTTCTCTCGATAGCCTTTAGTGCTGAGAAGTGATCCGGGGGTGCTACCTTTTTTAGAACTCCCGAGGATTTCCTAATAACAATAGTATAAGGCCAATCATAGAGGCCACGAGCTACGCGGCGAATTTGTCCGCTCCTCGTCAGCCTAGACAGAGCTTGGTCAACAGACGCTCGATTTCCTAGGTCGAAGAAGTCCTGGGCACAGAACACCTTCTGTCCACGACCATACCGTTTTATACGGAGCATAATTATGAAGGCAATAGGCTTATCATCCATGAATAATCTCCTATTCTCTTGTCAGATAATATAAGCTATATTTCTGACAAAAGCAAGAGTTTTAACAATTTTTTTTAGCTATGTTCGCCAATCCCGGATGACCTGAGAATTTGATTTCAGGTCCAGATTGCTTACCTTCAGAAATTAGATCTTTTCATCAAAAATTACAAAGCCCTCGGGACCGCATTAGCCTGAGGGCTTTGCTTTTTGAGGGAGGTGAGTTTCAACAACCTAAACTACTGGCTCACCCGCTGGGGCGCCCCTACATTTACGGGTTGGGGGTGGGGGGCGTAAGGATTGTAAGCGGCCGTTGGCCCTGGCCCCCTCCCCCAATATCTTCAGCTCAATTCCTTTAAGGCCCGGGCCGCGAACTCCAGGCTGGCGTCCAGTTCCAGGGCCTGTTTCAGGACGTAGGCCGCCTCTTGGCGGTGGCCCAGGCGCTGCAAATTGATGCCCAGGTTGGCGTAGTCGATGGCGGAGCCGGGGTCCAGTTCGATGACCTTCTCGAAGCAGGCCACCGCCCGTTGATATTCCTCCAGCTTGAAGAAGCAGAATCCCAGGAAATGGTGGGCCTCCTGCAGATTGGGGTCCAGGTCCAGGGCCTGCCGGAAGGCGGCGGCCGCGGTTAAGTAGTCGCCCAGGTCCTTATGGCAGTTGCCCAGGTGCACGTGGATGCTGGGAACTTCGTGAGCCGGGGGATTAAGGGTTAAGGTCTTGTGGAAATGGTCCAGGGCCTCGGCAGGGATGCCCAGGTTGGCCAGGGCCAGGCCCAGGAAGAAGTTTACTTCGAAGCGCTCCGGAAAGGTCTGGTTTAGCTCCCGCAAGGCCGCCAGGCCATCCATGGGCTCGGCATAGAGGGCCGCGGTCTTGGCCAGGTGGAAGATGACGTTGGTGTTGCGGGTGCGGTCCAGGAAGTGGGTACCCGGGATCAGGACGTAGACCGCGGGGATGCCGATGCGGGGATGGGTGACGTCCACCGCCAGAACCTCCAGGTGCAGCCGGGCCAGGGCCTCCAGGCAGTTGCCGATCTCCACCTTAAGGTTGTCGTGGGCCAGGTTGGGCAGGCTGTCCAGGGGGACCAGCGGCCCGGGGGCCATGAGATAGGCGGCCTCCTCCAGGGACTCGTATTTGGGCAGGGTAGGGCTGTAGGAGGTGCGCCGGTGAAAATCCCCTGCCAGTTGGGCCACCTCGGTTAAGGCCCGGATCAGGGACTTGGTGGGGTCGGTGGTGGTGCCGGCAGCAAAGACGATTTCGCTGGATTCGGGGAAGGTGGCGGGATCGTAGGCCAGCGCCGCCACCGTGGGGATGCCGGTATCCATCGAGAAATCTCTAAGGTAAACCTTGATGCCGTTTCTGGAGAATTTCTCCAGCAACTCCCGGGCCGCGGGGTCGGTCACCGACTCCGGGTCGATAGCCGGGGTGGGCCGGCTCTCCTGGGTGAGGACCGTGCCCACGTGGCGCTCCACCACCTCGCACAGGGCCTGGAGCACCGCCTCCTCGTAACCGTTGCCGGCCGCCGGGCCGTTGTACTCCTCGATGAGGTAGAACCAGTACAGGGGCAGATAGACCGGGGCCCCGGTCGAGAGGTTGGTGGCCGGGACGAAATGGAGGGGCCAGTCCTGGTAGAGGGCCGCGGCGGCCTCCACGTCCGGGGAAGCGTCGAACAGGGAGCGGGCCAGGTATGAGAAGGGCAGGGCCTGGCCCTCCAGGTCCCGGGCCCGGCCATAGCGCTTCGGGCCTGCCTCGATAAAGGTGAAGAAGCTGAAGCGCTCCACCAGTTCCATGAGGGCGCTGGCCTCGGCCTGCACCGGGGTGGCGCCTTTGCCCATCTGTTTCTGGGTGGGCACCACCCGCCGGGCGTCGGCCCCCAGGAGGCTGAGGAAGACCGGGATGTCCAGGCGCCCGGAATCGATGCGCATGGTCTCCGCCAGGATCTCCAGATCCAGGCCGGCCAGGCGCTCCCGTACCCGGCGGATGGTCTCCTCCGGGGTCAAGAGCTTGTCCTGGTCGTAGGTGTAGCCTTTAAAGGCGTCGGTGAGCGGCAGGATCGGCAACATGGGTCATAATCCCCTGGCTCAGATTATGACCTTGGGAGTGATTTTTTGCAAACGCCAGGGCTCATCAGGTGGGACCGCGGGCGGCGGCGGTCCCGGTCCGCTGGGCAAATTTCTATTGCAGGGTAATATTGAAACCCTGGGGCCCGATGTTCAACTGCACCCCCTGCTGCACCGCGGACAGATTGATAATAACGCCGCGCTGGTTCTGCATGGTCAGACCGGCCGTGCCTCCGGCCAGGGCAATGCCCGCCCCTACGGCCGCATAGTTGCCGGCAAGCTGGGAAACATCGCTCAATTGGTAGACGTTGCCCACCGCGCTGATGGAGGCAATGCCGACGTTGCCCACGCTGAGGCCGTCAATCTTGAAGAGATAGCGTTGGCCGTTGTACCTCAAGACGCCACTCCCCGAACTGAAGCCGATACCCAGGGCCACGCTGGTCATATCAATAGATACCGTACCGACCGGGTAGTATTGGTCCCGAGCGGTTCCGGGGGTGACCGCCAGCAAAAGCAGCACCACCATCGCCAGACTGAGAAGCATCCTCTTTGTGCGCATCATCTACCCTCCTTGCTTGGGAAACATGAGATGATCCCCTGATTCTAAATTAAGGGCCTGCCGCACAAAGTCAAGTTCGCTATTATCCTAAATGATTTAATTGAAATTATCCCTCCAGCCCGTCGGCCCCGTCCCCCAAATAGGCGTCTTGCAGGCGGGGGTGTTCCAGGAGCTCAGCCCCGGGGCCTTCCAGGACTACCCGGCCGGTCTCCAGGACGTAGCCGTAGCCCGCGATCTTCAGGGCGGCGGCGGCGTTCTGCTCCACCAGGAGGATGGTGACCCCCTGCTGGTTGAGCCGGCGGACGATGTTGAAGACCTCCTTGACCAGCAGCGGGGCCAGGCCCAGGGAAGGCTCATCCAGGAGCAGCAACCGGGGCCGGGACATCAGGGCCCGGCCCAGGGCCAGCATCTGCTGCTCGCCGCCGCTCAGGGTGCCGGCGGGTTGGCTCTGGCGCTCCGCCAGGCGGGGAAAGGTTCGATAAATCTCATCCAGGTCCCGCCCCCGGGACTCCTTGGAGGAAAACTCACGGCGGCTGTAGCCTCCCAGGAGGAGATTCTCGTGAACCGAAAGGTTGGCAAAAATCCGGCGGCCTTCGGGGACCACCGCCACCCCCCGGCGGACCACCTCATGGGGGGGCAGGCCCTGAAGGTCGCGGCCTTCCAGAAGGATGCGGCCTCCCTGGCGCGCCACCAATCCGGTGATGGCCTTGATGGTGGTGGTCTTGCCGGAGCCGTTGGCCCCCAGCAGGGCCACCAGGGCGCCCTGGGGGACGCTGAGACTGACGCCATTCAGGGCCTGGATGGCGCCGTAGGCTACTTGGAGATTGAGTATTTCCAGCAACTTCCCTGCCTTAGCATTTGATTTCTTAAATATGTAAACGTTTCTGGTCGCCCCCCCCTCACCCCAGCCCTCTCCCCCCGCCGGGGGGAGAGGGAGCATTCCAAGGGTTGGCTCTTATCCCCTCTCCCCCTCGAGGGGGAGAGGGTTAGGGTGAGGGGGAATTAATCACTTGCTCCCGCTGTTCATAAATCCGTTCCTGTATTTATGAACAACCCTCCTTAGCTAAACACTGATTAGGAAATGGTGGGCAGTGCCACCCTACATGTCTGGGCCACTATTGCCCCTTGGTCTTTCCCTAATGGCGCGTAAGACGCGCCCTACGGTTACCATTCTGCAAAAGCCTTGTAGTCTTGTAGGGTGCGTCTCACGCACCATGACGAGCGGCCCGATCACAGGCTGGAAGCCTGTGCCACTAAAGGAATGGGTGGGCAGTGCCCACCCTACACTGCTTTATATGAACATGTAGCGCCGGCGCCCTCGCCAGCCGCGGGAACCGCCGGGGGCGGCGGTTCTACATGTTTATTTTTCGTTGCGGCCGTTAGGTCACGATGGTTCGCGGAAAGCTGAAAGCTGACCGCTATTTCCCCAAA